>NZ_JBIAZD010000017.1:0-54540 GCF_042898795.1 Streptomyces sp. NPDC000348 | reverse complement strand
CGGGATCTGTGGCGGTGGCGTGTATTCCTCTACTGCGCGCGCCCCCCATATACGCCCCGCCGGGCCCCCCGCCGGGGGCGGGGGGGGCGGCCCCACCCCCCCGCCCCCCCCCCCCCCGGCTCGGTCGTGTTCGACCGTCGTATCGGCGAGCACCGGCGCTTCGCCCCGCGCGAGGGCGCCGACGTTCACCCGCACCGCACCGTCCCCGCGCCTCGTCGGTCCACAGCGGACCGTCGGCGTCGGCGGCCTCGGTGCGCGCGACGAGGACGGCCGCCTCCTCCTCGTCAGCGCACCGGCGTCCTCCGGGGCAGCCACAGCCACATCACCAGCGCGCCGGCCGCCAGCAGTGCCGTACTGGTGCGGAAGGCCAGGGCGTAGCCCTCCGTCAGGGACTGGGGGGTGCGGGCGGTGCCCGTGTGGGCCGCTGCGATCGTGGACATGATCGCGAGGCCCAGGGAGCCGCCCATCGTGCGGGAGGTGTTGACCAGCCCGGAGACCAGGCCGGCCTCCTCCGGCGCCGCACCGGACGTGGCCAGCGAGGCCAGCGGGGTGGCGGCGACGCCCGCGCCCAGCATCATCAGGACGCCGGGGAACATGATCGCGGTGAGGTACGCCCCGTCCGCGGTCATCGTCGACTGCCAGCCGAAGCCGGCCGTCGCGATCAGCGTGCCGAGCACGGCCACGGCGCGCGCTCCGGCCGCGCGCATCAGCCGGGGCGCGAGCTTGGAGCCGATGATCACGGCGAGCGAGCTCGGCACCAGGGCCAGTCCGGCCTCCAGCGGGGTGTAGCCGAGCACGTTCTGGGCGTACAGGGTCATGAAGAACCACATGCAGAACATGGCGGAGCCACTGATGAGCATCGCCACGTTCGCCGACGCCACCGACCGCAGCCGCAGCAGTCGGAGCGGCATCAGCGGGGCCTTGGCCCGTGCCTCGGCGAGGAGGAACAGGGCGAGGAGGACGAGTCCGGCGCACAGCGGCACCAGCGTGGCCGCCGCCGTCCAGCCCTCGGCCTCGGTCTGCGAGATGCCGTACGCGAGGGTGGCGAGGCCGGACGTCACCAGCAGCGCGCCCGGCAGGTCGAGCCGGCGTCCGTCCCCTGCCCGGCTCTCCGCGAGCCACCGGGCGGCCCCGGCCAGCACCAGCACGCCGACGGGTACGTTGATCAGCAGCACCCACCGCCACGACAGCGCGTCCACGAGCACCCCGCCGACGAACCCGCCGGCCGCGCCGCCGCCGGCCCCGACGGCCGTCCAGGTCGCTATGGCCCGGGCGCGGGCCGCGCCCTCCGGCACCGCCGAGGTGACGATGGTGAGCGTGGAGGGCGCCAGGACGGCCGCCCCGAGTCCCTGCACGGCCCGCGCCAGCAGCAGCTGCCGGCCCTCCTGGGCCAGTCCGCCGGCCAGCGAGGCCAGCGTGAACAGGCCGAGGCCGACGAGGAACATCCGCTTGCGCCCGTAGAGGTCGCCGGCGCGCCCGCCGAGCAGCATGAAACCGGCGAAGGCGATGGCGTACGCGTTCACCACCCACTGCAGGCCCTGCTCGTCGAGCGCCAGCCCGCCGCGCATGGACGGCAGGGCGACGTTCACCACCGAGATGTCGAGGACGACGAGGAACTGCCCGGCACAGGCGAGCGCCACCACCAGCCACGCGGGTGGTGAGGAGCGGGCGGACCTGCGGGCGGTGTCGGTGGTTTCGAGCATGTCCGCCATGCTCTCAACCGGCCCCCGCTCCGGCATCGGCTTTTCGTCCCACACCGGACTCGGTCCCCGGTCCTGGACCGCTCGCCGCCCCGGCCGGCCGGATCGGGCCGGCCGGGGCGGGTTCCCCGCTTGCCAAGGAACGGTCAAGAATTCGTTAGTGACCCGAAGCATCGGAATAGTTGCCTCGGTGTACGGGGTTCGGTCTGCACGTACCCCCGCACACGGCCGCCCCGGAGGCACCCTTCATGACGCAGACGACGACCGACCGTCCCTCCGGCAGAGCGGGCGGGGCCGTGGTCCCGGTGCTCGCCTTCGCGGGCATCGTTGTCGCGGTGATGCAGACCCTGCTGGTCCCGGTCGTCAAGGATCTGCCGCGGCTGCTGGACACCACCCCCTCCGACGCGACCTGGGTGCTGACCTCGACCCTGCTGTCCGGCGCCGTGGCCACCCCGATCATGGGCCGCCTCGGCGACCTCCACGGCAAGCGGCGCATGCTGGTCGCCAGCCTCGCGGTGATGGTGGCCGGCGCGCTGGTCAGCGCGTTCACCAGTGACCTGCTGCTGATGATCGCCGGCCGTACGCTGCAGGGCGTCGCGATGGGCGCCATCCCGCTCGGGATCGGCCTGATGCGCGACATGCTGCCGCGCGAGCGGCTGGGCTCGGCGATGGCCCTGATGAGCTCTTCCATAGGCGTCGGCGGCGGTCTCGCGCTGCCCGCCGCCGCGCTGGTCGCCCAGCACTCCGACTGGCACGTCCTCTACTTCGGCGCCGCCGGCCTCGGCGTCCTCGCGATCGCGCTCACCCTGGCCGTCGTACCGGAATCCCCGGTGCGCGCGAAGGGCTCCTTCGACCTGCCGGGCGCGCTGGGCCTGTCCGCCGGGCTGGTGCTGTTCCTGCTGCCCGTCTCCAAGGGCAGCGACTGGGGCTGGGCCTCCGGCACCACGCTGGCCCTGTTCGCCGCGGCGGTCGTGGTGCTCCTGCTCTGGGGCCTGATGGAACTGCGCGTCTCCGCGCCCCTGGTGGACCTGCGCACCACCGCCCGCCGCGAGGTCCTGCTCACCAACCTCGCGTCGATCATGGTCGGCGTCTCCTTCTTCGTCGTCTCCCTGGTCCTGCCCCAGCTGCTCCAGCTCCCCGCCGGCCACGGGCTCGGCCAGTCGATGGTGGTCGCGGGCCTGTGCGTGGCCCCGCTGGGCGTGACGATGATGTTCACGGCCCCCGTCTACGCCCGGCTGTCCGCCCGGTACGGCCCGAAGACCACCCTCATCCTCGGTCTGCTGGTCATCGCGGCCGGCTACGGCGGCGGCCTCGGCCTGATGGACGCCGCCTGGCAGACCGTCGTCACCTCGGTGGTCATCGGCGCGGGCATCGGCCTCGCCTACTCCTCCCTGCCCGCGCTGATCATCGGCGCGGTGCCGGCCTCGGAGACGGGCGCGGCGAACGGCCTCAACACCCTGATGCGGTCCATCGGCACGTCGGTGTCGAGCGCCGTCATCGGCATGGTGCTGGCGAACACGGCGGACATCGTGGGCGGGATGGAGATCCCGACCCGGCACGGCTTCCGGCTCTCCTTCCTGATCGCGACGGCGGCGGTGGCCGTGGGCCTGGTCCTGGCCCTGTTCCTGCCCTCCGGGCGTCCGTCGGCGCACCCGCGGCTGCGGGCGAGCAGCGAGGAGGACGCGAACCTGGAGCGCGCCCAGGCGGCCCTGCGCGGTTTCCGCGGCCGGGTCCTGGACGCGGCCGGCGTCCCCGTCGCCCGCGCCGAGGTCACCCTGACCGACCGCCACGGCCGTCCGGCCGGCGCCACGGTCTCCGGCGACGACGGCAGCTACTCCCTCGCCGTCCCCGCCGGGGGCGCGTACGTGCTGGCCGCCCGCGCCACCGGCCACGCCCCGCTCACCTCCCCGGCCCGCCACGAGGGCGACGCGCGTCCGGTCGACCTGGACCTGTCCCTGCCGGGCGAGGCGGTCTCCGCCTGACCCCCGTCACCCGGCGGTACCCCTGCCGGCCGGTCCGGCGGGGGGTACGGCAGCATGGGCCCGTGCACACACGTACGCCCTCAGGAGAGGCAAGCCCCATGTCGACGGCACCCGGGCCCGGGATCCTGGCCGCGTTCGAGGCGGCGAAGGGCTTCATGCCCCTGGACGAGGGCCTCGCCCTGTACGCGGCGGCGGCCGGGGCCGGCCGTCTCGGGCTGCCGCTCCTGGAGATCGGCACCTACTGCGGCCGCTCCACGGTCCTGCTCGCCGACGCGGCCCGCGCGGCCGGTGTCACCGCGCTCACCGTGGACCACCACCGCGGCAGCGAGGAGCAGCAGCCCGGCTGGGAGTACCACGACCCGGAGACGGTCGACCCCGAACTGGGCCTGATGGACACCCTCCCCACCTTCCGCCGCACCCTGCACCGGGCGGGCCTGGAGGACCACGTGGTGGCCCTGGTCGGCCGCTCCCCCCGGATCGCCGCCCTCTGGTCCTCCCCCCTCGCCCTCGTCTTCATCGACGGCGGCCACACCGACGAACACGCCACCGCCGACTACGAGGGCTGGGCCCCGCACGTCGCCGAGGGCGGTCTGCTCGTCATCCACGACGTCTTCCCCGACCCGGTGGACGAGTTCACCGGCCAGGCGCCGTACCGCGTCTACCTCCGGGCCCTCGCGTCCGGCGCGTTCACCGAGGTCTCGGCCACCGGGTCCCTGCGCGTACTGCGCCGTACCGGCGCGGGCACCTGACACCGCTAGGGTGGCCGCGTGTCGTACACAGGTCCCGGTTTCGATCCGCCCCAGCCACGGAGGTCCCGGCGCGGGCCCCTGACCGTGGCACTCGCCGCGCTGGTGCCGGGCGCGCTGCTCGGGTGGGCGGCGTACGCCGCGGTGGGCGGGTCCGGGGGCGACGGGGGGCCGGGGAGCGCCGCCGCCTCCCCCTCCGCTTCCGCCCCGTCCGGTACGTCGTCGCCGACGCCGTCCGCGCGTCCCGGGGACGAGAAGTCCGGCGCCTCCGCCGCCGCGGGCGGCCCCCTCGAGGGCAAGGTCGTCGTCATCGACCCCGGGCACAACCCGGACAACGTCGAGCACACCGCCGAGATCGGCCGCCAGGTGGACATCGGGACCCACCGCAAGGAGTGCGACACCACCGGCACCTCCACCAACGACGGTTACGCCGAGGCCGAGTTCACCCTCGACGTCGCCCACCGGGTGCGCGCGCTCCTCGAGCAGCAGGGCGCCACCGTGAAGTTGACCCAGGACGGGGACCGGCCGTTCGGCCCGTGCGTGGACGAGCGGGCCCGGATCGGCAACGAGGCGAAGGCCGACGCCGCCGTGTCGATCCACGCGGACGGCTCGGGCCCCGGCAACCGCGGCTTCCACGTGATCCTCCCCGGCGCCGTGCACGCCGGTGCCGCCGACACCCGCGCCATCGTCGGACCGTCGGGCGACCTCGGTACGCGCATCGCGGGCACCTTCGTCCGCGCCACCGGCAGCGCGCCCTCCAACTACGTCGGCGGTGGCACCGGTCTCGTCACGCGCGAGGACCTGGGCGGTCTCAATCTGTCAACGGTTCCCAAGGTGTTCATCGAGTGCGGCAACATGCGCGACAGCTCGGACGCGGCGCTGCTGACCAGCGGTGCCTGGCGGCAGAAGGCGGCGCGGGGGATCTCCGACGGAATCGTGAGTTTCCTGCGCGGGTAGGGACCGGCGCGCCGATCCGGGCGGACAGCCCGATCCTTCGGACGATAGTGTCGTCCGTACGATGAGGGGCCACCCCCGCGCTTCACACCGGGGCCTTCGGGCGACATGGTGACAGCGACGCCTCTTCCGACGAGACGACCTACGAAGGACCTGAAGTGAATATCCGCTCCCTCACTCGAGGCGACGGCGTGGTGCTCGGAGCAGCGGTATTGCTGTTCATCGCGTCGTTCCTCGACCTCTACTCCGTCGATGGCGCCCCCGACGGCTACGACCTCCCCAGCCTGTGGGGCAGCGGTCCGGTCGTGCTCGGAGTGGTGCTGGCCGGCCTCATCGGCGCCGCGCTCGTCGTCGTCGCCCGCGGCCTGCCGCAGCCGCCGAAGGTCGCGGGGCTCGACCTCGGCCAGTTCGGCGTCGCCTTCACGGTGTTCGCCGCCTGGAGCGCCCTCGGCAACATCTTCGACGTGGGCGGCGGCGTCGACAACATCGGCGGCGGTTCCTCGGACGGACCCGACGCCGGCACCGGTCTGATCCTGGCCCTCGTCGCCACGCTCGTCATGGCCGCCGCCGCCGTCGCCACCCCCCTGGTGCCCGCCCTCAAGGGTGCGCTCCTCCCGGCCGCCCGTCCCGCCGCCCCGCAGCCGTACGGGGCGCAGCCGCCCGGTGGTTACGGCTACCCGGGTGCGCAGCAGCCGGCCTCGTTCGGCGGTCAGCCGCAGCCGGGGCAGCCGCAGCAGCCCTTCGCGGGCCAGCCGCAGCCGGGCCAGCCCGCTCCGGCGCCCGCCGCGGACTTCTCGCCGTTCTGGTTCGCCGTGCCGGTGCCCCGTCCGCTGTTCCCGGAGGACGGCTCGCCCACGCCGATCGCCGAACTGGCCCCCGGCACCTGGTACCTGGCGGTCGAGCAGCGCGGTCCGGCCCTCGTCGCCCAGACCCAGGACGGCCGCCGCGGCGTCCTCCAGGACACCTCGGGCATCCAGCGCGGCTGACCGGTCCCGGCCCTTCCCTCGTCACGGCCCCCGCCCCACCGGGCGGGGGCCGTCGCCGTACGGCGGGACCCGTCACGGCCGGCCGACGCGGACGTGCCCGAACCCGACGTCCGGGATGTCCCGCACGCGCTGCGTCACGCCACGGTCCTCGGCGCGCTCGGGGCCGTGCCCGCCGGGCGGGCCCTGCTGCTCGTGGCGCCGCACGACCCGCTGCCGCGGCAGATCGAGGACCGGCACCCCGGTGTCTTCTCGGTGGAGTACCGGCAGCGCGGCCCAAAGGCGTGGCGCCTGCTGCTCACCCACCGCTGAACCCACGCCGAACTTCCGCACCGGCCCCGGGAGTTCCGGGTTTCAACCCGGCTTTCGGGGCCAGTCGGAAAGCATGTCCCCTCGATATCGCACTGGTTCCAACTCCGCAGGGACGGTCGTCGCGGTGATCGCGGACATCATGGCCGTCATCCTCGGACTGTGGATCCTGATGTATTTGCTGGACGCCAACCGGGGCAACGACCTGGTGCGGTTCGTCCACGACGCGGCCAACTGGCTGGCCGCCTGGTCACGTGACCTCTTCACCTTCGACGAGGCCTGGGCCCGCGTGGTCGCCGGCTACGGACTCGCCGCCGTCGTCTACCTGTTCATCGGCCATGCCGTCGCCGGCCGCCTGCGCCGGTACTGAGGCCGGCGCCCGGCCGGTTCAGGTGAGCGCGCAGCAGTCCGGGTCCAGGCCCCTGGGCAGGCGGTCGCCGCCGAAGGTCGCGCAGGTGGCCTCGTGGCCGCCGAGGGCGGCGACCGCCAGCAGCAGTGAGCCGGCGGTCCAGGTGGTCAGCTCGCGCGGCCAGACCGCGTCGTCGTCGAAGACGTAGCCCGTCCAGTACAGGCCGCTCTCCGGATCGCGCAGGTGCTGGATCGACTGGAGCACCTCCAGCGCGCGGTCGGACTCGCCCATCGCCCAGAGGGCCAGGGCGAGTTCGGCCGACTCGCCGCCGGTCACCCACGGGTTGGGCACCACGCAGCGCACCCCGAGTCCGGGCACGACGAAGCGGTCCCAGCCCTCCTCGATGCGGGCCTTGGCCTCCGCGCCGGTGAGCGCGCCGCCGAGCACCGGGTAGTACCAGTCCATGGAGTAGCGGTCCTTGTCGAGGAACCGCTCCGGGTGGTGCCGGATCGCGTGCCGCAGCGCGCCCGCCGCCAACTCCCAGTCCGGCTGCGGCTCCTCGCGCTGCTCGGCGACGGCGAGCGCGCAGCGCAGCGCGTGGTGGACCGAGGAGGAGCCGGTGAGCAGCGCGTCCGCGGTGGGCGTGCCGTCGTCGTCGCGCCGCCAGCCGATCTGCCCGCCGGCCTGCTGCAGCCGCAGCACGAACTCGACCGCCGCGTACACCACCGGCCACATGCGGTCCAGGAACGTGTCGTCGCCGGTGGAGAGGTAGTGGTGCCACACGCCGACCGCGACGTAGGCGACGAAGTTGGTCTCCCGGCCGCGGTCGGTGACGTCGAGCGGGTCGCCGTCGGCGTAGGCCGCGTACCAGGAGCCGTCCGCCAACTGGTGCCGGGCCAGCCAGAGGTAGGCCCGCTCGGCGGCGGCGTGCTCGCCCGCCGCGTCCAGGGCCATCGCGGCCTCGACGTGGTCCCACGGGTCGAGGTGGTGCCCCCGGAACCAGGGGATCGCCCCGTCCTCCCGCTGCGCGGCGAGGATGCCGGCGACGGTCGCGGCGGCCTGGCCGGCCGTGAGCACCCCGGGCAGGACGAGGTGTTCCGTCCGAGGGGTCCGGGGGGTCGTCACGTGGCGTCCGCCTCGGCCTCGGCGCGCGGCAGGTGCGGCTTGGTCGCGTACGCCACGAAGCTCTTGCCGATCAGCGGGTTCAGCGCCTGCTCCGCGACCCGGGTGGCCAGCGGCTTCTTCATGATGTCCCAGACCAGCAGCTTGTGGTACGCCCGCACCGGCAGCGCCTTGTCGTTGTCCACGCCGAACGCGCACTTCAGCCACCAGTACGGCGAGTGCAGCGCGTGCGCGTGGTGGGTGCCGTACGGGCGCAGTCCGGCCCCGCGGATCTTCGCCAGGAGCTCGTCCGCCCGGTAGATGCGGATGTGGCCGCCCTCGACCTCGTGGTAGGCGTCGGAGAGCGTCCAGCACACCTTCTCCGGGCCGTAGCGCGGCACGGTGATCGCGATCCGGCCGCCGGGCCTGAGCACCCGCACCATCTCCGCGAGGACGCCCTTGTCGTCCGGGATGTGCTCCATCACCTCGGAGATGATGACGACGTCGAAGGACTCGTCGGGGAAGGGCAGGGCGAGGGCGTCGCCCTCCATGGCGGTGGCGGTGGCCCCGGCGGGCGCCTCCCCGGCCTCCTTCATCGCCGCGAACCACTTGGCGACCTCGCGGATCTCCTCGCCGTTCCGGTCCAGCGCCACGACCCGGGCGCCGCGCCGGTAGCACTCGAAGGCGTGCCGGCCGGCCCCGCAGCCGAGGTCCAGGACGCGGTCGCCCGGGGCGAGCGGGAACCGGGAGAAGTCGACGGTCAGCACGTGGCCCTGCTTTCGCGGTCGGAGGTGTCGGCTGCGTGCGCGGACACGGCGGCGGCCGTGTCCGCGAGGGTGTCGGGGCCGGCGTCCCCGGCGGCCGGGGCGCCCGCGCGGGCGGCGGCCCCGGAGCCGGAGCGGTGCGAAGGCGCGGCCGCCGGGCGGCCGTCCCCGGTGTCACGGTCCCCGCGGGCGGCGCCCGTGCCCCGGCCCGCGCGGGCCATCGCCTCGCGGTAGCGGGCCACCGTGCCCTGGGCCGCACGCGCCCAGGTGAAGTGCCGCAGCACCCGCTCCCGTCCGGCCGCCCCGAGCCGGGCGCGCAGCTCCGGGTCCCCGAGCAGCCGGGTCAGCGCGGCGGCCAGTGCCCCCGCGTCGCCGGGCGGTACGGCGAGACACGTCTCCCCGTCGGGGCCGGCCACCTCGGGAATCGCCCCGCCGGTCGTGGCGACCAGCGGGGTGCCCGTCGCCATGGCCTCGGCGGCCGGCAGGGAGAACCCCTCGTACAGCGACGGCACGCACGCGACCTGCGCCGACCGCACCAGGTCGACGAGTTCGGCGTCCGAGATGCCCTTGACGAACTCGACGGCGCCCTCGAGGCCGTACCGCTCCACGGCCTGCGCGACGGGCCCCTCGGCGGGCCGCTTGCCGACCACGACGAGATGGGCGCCGGGCTGCTCCGCCCGTACCTTCGCCAGTGCCTCGACGAGGAAGACCAGCCCCTTCAGCGGCACGTCCGCGCTGGACGTGGTCACGATCCGGCCCGGCACGACCGGCACCGACGGATCGGGCGCGAACAGGTCGGTGTCGGCGCCGATGTGGACGACGTGGACGCGGTCCCGCCGTACGCCGAGGTCGTCGACGATCTCCTGGCGGGAGCTGCCGGAGACGGTGAGCACGGACGGGAGGCGGCGCGCCACCCGCTTCTGCATCCGCGTGAAGGCGTACCAGCGGCGCACCGAGTAGCGCCGCTGCCAGTTCTCGGCGGCGGCCAGTTCCAGTCGGCGGTCGACGGTGATGGGGTGGTGGATGGTGGTCACCAGGGGGGCGCCGAGGTCGCCGAGCAGGCCGTAGCCGAGGGTCTGGTTGTCGTGGACGACGTCGAAGTCGCCGCGCCGGGCCCGCAGATGGCGGCGGGCGCGCAGGGAGAACGTCAGCGGCTCGGGGAAGCCGCCGGTCCACATCGTGCCGACCTCCAGCGCGTCGACCCAGTCGCGGTACTCGTCGCGCTTCGGGGTGCGGAAGGGGTCCGGCTGCCGGTAGAGGTCGAGGCTGGGCAGTTCGGTGAGGACCGGCCCGTCGTGGCCCCCGTCGAGGACGTCGAGGACGGGGTAGGGCTGGGCGCCGATGACCTCGACGCGATGTCCGAGGCGGGCGAGCTCGCGGGAGAGGTGGCGCACGTAGACGCCCTGCCCGCCGCAGAACGGGTTTCCCTTGTAGGTGAGGAGTGCGATGCGGAGCGGTCGCAAGCCGTCGGATGCGGGACCCTGCGAGGGCCCGGCCTGACTGGCCTCAGCGGTCACTCTGGGCCCCCTTCTCCCTGCACTGTCCCGCGAGATTACGCCGGGACGCTAATCTAGAACAAGTTTCAGAGTTGATCGTTCGGAGGATCCGAATCTACCGGCAGGTAGGGGTGCTGGCAGCAGTGGATCAGGTGATTCACGCCACGACGGACGGCATGCCATGCTGTCCGGTCATCCACCCTCACCGACTGTCACGGACGGGACCGATGCCTACGGAAGCCAACAGGGCCGAGGCGGCCAGGGCGGCCGCGGCGGACAGGGCGGGCAAGGCGGCGGCGACGGGAGCCGGCACCGCGCGGCCCGTCCCGGCCTCACCGCTCACCGAGCGCCAGGAGGCGCGTCGGCGCCGCATCCTGCGGGCCTGCGCGCAGCTGGCCGGCCGGGGCGGCTTCGACGCGGTGCAGATGCGCGAGGTCGCGGAGTCCTCCCAGGTGGCACTCGGCACGCTGTACCGCTACTTCCCGTCCAAGATCCATCTGCTGGTCGCGACCATGCAGGACCAGCTGGAGACCCTGCACGGCACGCTGCGGAAGAAGCCGCCGGCCGGTGCGACCCCGGCCGAGCGGGTCGCGGAGGCCCTGATGCGGGCCTTCCGCGCGCTCCAGCGGGAGCCGCACCTGGCCGACGCGATGGTGCGCGCCCTGACGTTCGCGGACCGCAGCGTCAGCCCGGAGGTCGACCAGGTCTCCCGGCAGACCACGAGGATCATCCTGGACGCCATGGAGCTCACCGACCCCACGCCCGAGCAGCTCTCGGCCGTCCGGGTCATCGGGCACACCTGGCACTCGACCCTGATCACCTGGCTCTCGGGCCGCGCCTCCATCGCCCAGGTCAGGATCGACATAGAGACGGCGTGCCGTCTGGTGGACCTGACGGCCCCGGAGAGCGCCGACGGCCACCGACAACCGTAGGCGAAACTTTCGAAAGCGTTCCGTCAATACTGACGGCGGGCTTTTGCTTTACAGGCCCTCACATGCCGAGGACTTCCGCCCTGTGTGAATGATTGACCGCCCTCCCGGTGACCCGTATCGTCTCCGCGGAAATTCGGAACCGAGTCCGAAACTTTCGTTCGACCGCACGGCAGCAATCCCACTCACCCGCAGCACGGGGCTCCACCGGAGAAGGGATGACATGCTCATGATCAGAAAGCGAGCGAGAGCGGGAGCCGGAGGCGGCGGCCCCGCACGCGGCCGACCGCGCGCCGCCCTCGGCGCCACCACCACCGCCCTGCTCACCGTCACCGCGCTCGCCGCGCTTCCCCAGACCACCGCCCACGCCGCCGACACCCTGGGCGCGGCGACGGCCGAGAAGGGCCGCTACTTCGGTGCCGCCGTCGCCGCGAACCACCTCGACGAGGCGCAGTACGCGGCCACGCTCGACCGCGAGTTCAACTCGGTGACGCCCGAGAACGAGATGAAGTGGGACGCCGTCGAGCCGAGCCGCGGCTCCTTCCTCTTCAGCCGCGCCGACCAGATCGTGAACCACGCCCGGAGCCAGGGCATGGACGTCCGCGGCCACACCCTGGTCTGGCACTCCCAGCTGCCGAGCTGGGTCTCCGGACTCGGCGCCACCGGCCTCCGGTCCGCGATGAACAACCACATCACCCAGGTCATGACCCACTACAAGGGTGAGATCCACTCCTGGGACGTGGTCAACGAGGCGTTCCAGGACGGGAGCAGCGGCGCCCGGCGCAACTCGCCCTTCCAGAGCAAGCTCGGCGACGGCTTCATCGAGGAGGCCTTCCGCACGGCCCGCGCGGCCGACCCGGCCGCCAAGCTCTGCTACAACGACTACAACACCGACGGCGTCAACGCGAAGAGCACCGCCGTCTACAACATGGTCAAGGACTTCAAGTCCCGTGGCGTCCCCATCGACTGCGTCGGCTTCCAGGGCCACTTCAACAGCAACTCGCCGGTCCCCTCCGACTTCCGGGCCAACCTCCAGCGCTTCGCCGACCTCGGGGTCGACGTGCAGATCACGGAGCTGGACATCGAGGGCTCGGGCCAGGCCCAGGCCACCAACTACGGCAACGTCGTACGGGCCTGCCTCGCGGTGACGCGCTGCACCGGCATCACCGTGTGGGGCATCCCGGACAAGTACTCGTGGCGGGCGAGCGGCACCCCCCTGCTGTTCGACAACAACTACAACAAGAAGCCCGCCTACGACGCCGTACTGAGCGCCCTGGGCGGCGCCCCCGGTGGCGGCCCCGGCGGTCCGGGCACGCCCGGAGCGGCCTGCACCGCCACCTCCACCACAGCGGAACAGTGGGGCGACGGTTACAACGGCAAGGTGACGATCACGGCGGGCAGTTCGCCGATCACCGCCTGGAGCGTGAACGTCACCATGACGGCCCCGCAGAAGGTCGTCTCCGTCTGGAACGGCTCACCCACCTGGGACAGCGGCGGCACCGTCATGACGGTGCGGTCCAGTTGGAACGGCACGCTCGCGGCCGGGGCCTCGACCAGCTTCGGCTTCACCGTGAACGGCGGTACGACACCCCCGCCGCAGGTCGGCGCCTGCACGGCGTCCTGACCCGGCCCACCCGCACCCGCATCCCTTTTCCGGGACTGCGGGTGCGGTGCGCGCCTCACGGCCCGCGTGACCCCACTCACCGAAGCCACCTCTTACCCCTTCCCTACGGGCGGGTAGAGTGTCGGCGTCGTCATCACACCGTACGGGGGGAAGCCGGTGCAATTCCGGCGCTGACCCTTCCCCAGGTCTCGACTTCGCTCGACCCGGGGAGACCCCTACCGTAAGCCGCCCCCGAGGCGGTGAGCCGGACCGCCCCGCACGGTTCGTGACCGGCTCACGTGCCCGGCGCTCCGCCGGCGCACGGCACCGTCGAGGCATACGGAGCCGAGCCGCCGGGGTGTCCCGCGCTGCCCGGCCCCCGCAGGGAAGGCACCCGCCGATCATGAATGTCCGCCGCAGCGCAGCGGTCCTGGCCGCCGTCGCCGTGATCGGCGCCGCCACTCCGGCCGTCGCCGACACCACCCCGTCCCCGTCGCCGTCCCGGGCGCTCCCCTCCGGCCTGTACGGCGACGGCGACCCGCAGTACGACGGCGTCTGGCGCCAGTCGCTCGCCCTGCTCGCCCAGCACACGGTCGGCGTCGAGCCGGCCGGGTCGGCCGTCGACTGGCTCACCGGGCAGCAGTGCGCCGACGGCTCCTTCGCCCCGTACCGCGCCGACCCCACCGGGGCGTGCGACGCGAAGACGACGGTCGACACCAACCAGACCGCCGCCGCCGTCCAGGCCCTCGCCGCGCTCGGCGGCCACGACGACGTGACGAAGAAGGCCGTCGACTGGCTGAAGTCCGCGCAGAACGAGGACGGCGGCTGGGGCTACCTGGCGGGTGGCGCCAGCGACACCAACTCCACCTCCGTCGTCATCGGCGCGCTCGCGGCCGCCGGTGAGAAGCCGGCCGAGGTGAAGAAGGACGGCAAGTCCCCCTACGACGCCCTGCTGAAGCTGGCGCTCCCCTGCGAGGGCGACGGCGCGGGCGCCTTCGCCTTCCAGCCGGACAAGAAGGGCGAGCTGGTCGCCAACGCGGACGCGACCGCGGCGGGCGTGCTCGGCTCGCTCGGCGCGGGCCTGGTCGTCGAGCCCGGCAAGGACGCGAAGGCGGCGGCCTCCTGCGAGAAGGCCGGCACCCCCGAGCAGGCCGCCGCCAACGGTGCCGCCCACCTCACCTCCGCCCTCGCCGAGAACGGCCACCTCACCTCCGCCCTCGCCGGCGCCGAGGACCGGCCCGACTACGGCAACACCGCCGACGCGGTGGTCGCGCTCGCCGCGCAGGGCTCCACGGAGCAGGCCGGCGCGTCCCTGGCCTGGCTGGAGGAGAACGCCGCCGACTGGGCGGCACAGAGCGGCCCCGCCGCCTACGCCCAGCTGATCTTCGCCGCGCACGCGACCGGCGCCGACCCGCGCGACTTCGGCGGCACGGACCTGGTGAAGCAGCTGGGCGCGACCGGCCCCGCCGCCGCCGAGAAGACCGCCGGGACGAAGAGCGACGACGAGGACGAGAAGAAGGACGAGTCCGGATCCGGCTTCGGCGTCTGGTGGTTCGTCGGCGTCTGCCTGGTCGCCGGCATCGGCATCGGCTTCCTGGTCAGCGGCCGTACGAAGCGGCAGCAGCCGTGATCCGCCGGGCCACCGTGCTGTTCCTGGCCGCGCTCCTGCCCCTGTCGGCGGGCGCGGGCCGGGCGCAGGCCGCCGGCTACCGCTACTGGTCGTTCTGGGAGCAGGACGGCACGGCGTGGACGTACGCCGACCAGGGCCCGTCCCTCGCCCGCCCCGCCGACGGCGACGTCCACGGCTTCCGCTTCTCCGTCAGCGAGGACTCCGCCGACGCGGCGAAGCCGCGTGGCACCGCCGACTTCGGCACCATCTGCGCGAAGACCCCGGCGGCCGACGGCAGGAAACGCGTGGCGCTGGTCATCGACTTCGGCACCCCCGCCGACGCCCCGTCCGGCGAAACCCCGCCGTCCGGCCGCACGGCCTGCGCCCGGGTCGCCGAGGACGCCACGACCGCCGAGGCCCTCGCCTCGGTCGCGAAGCCCCTCCGTTACGACACGAACGCCCTCCTCTGCGCGATAGCGGGCTACCCGGAGAAGGGCTGCGGAGAACAGGTCTCGGCGGAACAGCCCCCCGCTCCCGCAGAGGAGAGGACCGAGCCGGACGACTCGGGCGGCCCGTCGGTGGGCCTGGCAGCCGGAATCGCCGTGGTGGCCCTCCTAGGAGCAGCAGCCGTCTGGCAGACCCGCCGCCGTGCGTCGTAACCACGGGCAGTCGCATCCGCGTGACTGCGGGCAGTCGGGCCTCCCCCAGCGCCTCAAGGGCCTGGGAGGTGCCCCCAGGGGCGGCACGGGTGGGCGATGGGGGTCGTCCCCCCGCTCATGGGGGTCCCCCCGCTCATGGGGGTCCCCCCGCTCGAGCGAAGTCGAGAGTGGGGGAGAAGTCGAGAGTGGGGGAGGCACCCGGCAAGCGCCGGCGAGCGCACCCGGCCCCGCCCGGCACACACACCGCACCCAACTCCACCCCGGCGCCTGGTGGCTCTGGGCGCTGGCCCTCGGCACCGCGGCCACCCGCACCACCAACCCCCTCCTCCTCGCCCTCCTCCTCTCCGTCTCCGCCTACGTCGTGGCGACCCGCCGCCCCCACGCCCCCTGGTCCCGCTCCTACGGCGCCTTCGTCAGACTCGCCCTCGCCGTCCTCCTCGTCCGCCTCGCCTTCGCCGTCCTCCTCGGCTCCCCCATCCCCGGCACGCACGTCCTCGTGCGCCTCCCCGAGGTCCCCCTCCCCGACTGGGCCCAGGGCATCCGCCTCGGCGGCGAGGTCACCGCCGAGGCCCTCGCCTTCGCCCTGTACGACGCCCTCCGCCTCGCCACCCTCCTCGTCTGCGTGGGCGCCGCCAACGCCCTCGCCAACCCCTCCCGCCTGCTCAAGTCCCTCCCCGGCGCCCTGTACGAACTCGGCGTGGCCGTCGTCGTGGCCCTCACCTTCGCGCCCCACCTCATCGCAGACGTCCAGCGCCTGCGCGCCGCCCGCCGGCTGCGCGGCCGGCCCGACAGGGGCGTCCGCGGTCTGCTCCAGGTCGGGCTCCCGGTCCTGGAGGGCGCGCTGGAGCGCTCGGTCGCCCTCGCCGCCGCGATGGACGCCCGCGGATACGGCCGTACCGCCCAGGTGCCCCCCGCCGTCCGCCGTACCACCGCCGCCCTCACCCTCGGCGGCCTGCTCGGCGTCTGCGCGGGAACGTACGGACTGCTCACCGCCGAGGGCGGCGCCTACGGCCTCCCCGTCCTCCTCGCCGGTGTCGCCGCCGCCCTCGCGGGCCTGTGGCTGGGCGGCCGGCGCACCCTGCGCACCCGCTACCGCCCCGACCCCTGGGACGCCCGCGCCTGGCTGGTCACGGCGTCCGGAGCCGCCGTGGCCGCCCTCCTGACCCTCGCCGCCTCCCGCGACCCGGCGGCCCTGCACCCCGGCGTGGTCCCGCTCGTCGCGCCCACGCTCCCCCTGTGGCCGGCGGCGGCCGTGCTGACCGGCCTGCTGCCCGCTTTCCTCGCCCCCGCCCCCGAGGCGTCGCACACCCGCAAGGAGCCGACGACGTGATCCGCTTCGAGAACGTGTCGGTGACCTACGACGGGTCGTCCGAACCCGCCGTCCACGGCGTCGACTTCGAGGTCCCCGAGGGTGAACTGGTACTGCTCGTCGGCCCGTCCGGCGTCGGCAAGTCGACGGTGCTGGGCGCGGTGAGCGGCCTGGTCCCGCACTTCACCGGCGGCACCCTGCACGGCAGGGTCACGGTCGCCGGCCGCGACACCCGCACCCACAAGCCGCGCGAACTCGCCGACGTCGTGGGGACGGTGGGCCAGGATCCGCTCTCCCACTTCGTGACGGACACGGTGGAGGACGAACTCGCCTACGGGATGGAGTCGCTGGGCCTCCCTCCGGCCGTGATGCGCCGCAGGGTGGAGGAGACCCTGGACCTCCTCGGCCTCGCCGGCCTCCGCGACCGCCCCATCGCCACCCTCTCCGGCGGCCAGCGGCAGCGCGTGGCCATCGGCTCGGTCCTCACCCCGCACCCCCGGGTGCTGGTCCTGGACGAGCCGACGTCCGCACTGGACCCGGCGGCCGCCGAGGAGGTCCTGGCCGTCCTCCAGCGCCTGGTCCACGACCTGGGCACCACCGTCCTCCTGGCGGAACACCGCCTGGAACGCGTCATCCAGTACGCCGACCGGGTGGCCCTGCTGCCGGGCCCCGGCGAGCGGCCGTGGCTCGGCACCCCGCCGGAGGTGATGGCGGTCTCCCCCGTCTGTCCCCCCGTGGTCGAGCTGGGCCGCCTCGCCGGCTGGTCCCCCCTCCCCCTGACGGTCCGTGACGCCCGCCGCGGGGCGGGTGCGCTGCGCGACCGTCTGGCCGGCCACCGGCCCCCGCAGGACGAGGACGCGCCCTCGCTCCCCACCGCCCCCGCCCGGCGCCCGTTCAAGCGCACGAAGCCGGACACCGGCGCCCCCGCCCCGGTGGCCGAGGTCCGCTCCCTCGCCGTCCGCCGCGGCCGCGTGCAGGCGCTGCGGCACGTCGACCTGACGGTCGCCGCCGGCGAGACGATCGCCCTCATGGGCCGCAACGGCGCGGGGAAGTCGACGCTGCTCGGCGCGCTGGTGGGCCTGGTCGCCCCGTCCGCGGGCTCGGTCCGCACCGGCGACGCGGTCCCCCACCGCACCCGCCCCCGCGACCTGGTCCGCCGCGTCGGCCTGGTCCCCCAGGAACCCCGCGACCTCCTCTACGCCGACACGGTCGCGGCGGAGTGCGCGGCCGCCGACGGGGACGCGGGCGCCGAGCCCGGCACCTGCCGCGCCCTGCTGACCCGGCTGCTCCCCTCGGTGGCCGACGACACCCACCCCCGCGACCTGTCCGAGGGCCAGCGCCTGACCCTCGCCCTGGCGGTCGTCCTCACCGCCCGCCCGCCCCTGCTCCTCCTCGACGAGCCGACCCGCGGCCTGGACTACGCGGCGAAGGCCCGTCTGGTGACGATCCTGCGGGAACTGGCCGCCGGGGGCCACGCCATCGTCATGGCCACGCACGACGTGGAACTGGCGGCGGAACTCGCCCACCGGGTGGTGCTGCTCGCCGAGGGCGAGGTGATCGCGGACGGCCCGTCGGCGGAGGTGGTCGTGGCGTCCCCGTCCTTCGCGCCGCAGGTGGCGAAGATCCTGGCCCCGCAGCAGTGGCTCACGGTCTCCCAGGTCCGGGAGGCGCTGGAGCGATGACCACCACCACAGGCCGGCGGACGGACCGCCGGACCCGGGCGATCCGCCTGGGCCCACGCTCGTGGCTGGCCCTCGCCCTGGTCAGCGCGGTGGGCGTCGCCGGCTTCGGCTGGCCCTTCCTGGCCCCGCCCACCTCCTCCCTGAACGCCCACGCCCAGGACGCCCCCTGGCTCTTCGCGGGCCTGCTGGTCCTGCTGGTGGCGGTGGTGGCGGCGACGATCTCGGAGTCGGGCCTGGGCCCGAAGGCGGTGGCGATGCTCGGCGTCCTGGCCGCGACGGGCGCCGCCCTGCGCCCCATCGGCGCCGGTACGGCCGGCCTGGAACCCATGTTCTTCCTCATGGTCCTCAGCGGCCGGGTCCTCGGTCCCGGCTTCGGCTTCGTCCTCGGCTCGGTGACCATGTTCGCGTCCGCGCTGCTCACGGGCGGTGTCGGCCCCTGGCTCCCGTTCCAGATGCTGGCGATGGGCTGGTTCACGATGGGCGCCGGCTTCCTCCCGGGCGCCGACCGCCTGCGGGGCCGCGCGGAGCTCTGGATGCTCGCCGGGTACGGATTCCTGGCGGCCTTCGCCTACGGCACGGTGATGAACATGGCGGGCTGGCCCTTCATGTCCGCGTCGGCCTCGGGCATCTCCTTCTCCCCCGACGCGCCGCTCCCCACCAACCTGGCCCGCTTCCTGGCCTACTGCCTGGCGACGTCCCTCGGCTGGGACCTGGGCCGCGCCCTGGTCACGGTCGCCCTGACCCTCACCGTGGGCGCCCCCCTCCTCAAGGCCCTCCGCCGCGCCACCCGCAGGGCGGCCTTCGAGGCGCCGGTCACCTTCGGGGACGCCCCTCGGTGAACCCCCGCTCACACCCCGCGACCAGGACGGTGAAGCACCCCACATGACCGGCGTCACATACGATCCGGCACCGTAGCGGGGCGCCGGGGCCGCGCGGGGCACCCCCGCCTCCCGGGCCGGCCTCTCCGAACTCCGGTAGTAAAGGGGACCTTTGCGGGCAATTCCGGAATTTGTTTCCGTGGAGCGGTCGCCGGGCGCCGACGTACCCCACGGGTCGCGGCGCCGACGCACGCCTCCGCCGCCCAAGGCGTCCGGCACCGCGTGACGCGACCTCCACGCTTCCGACCGAAAGGCCGCCCGTGTCCGCCGCTTCGCTCCTCCGCACCATCGCCACCCCGAAGAAGACCCTCGCCGGCGCCGCCCTGGCCGCCGCCGCCTGCGGCACCCTGATCGCCGCCGCGCCCGCCCAGGCCGCGACCCCGACGAGCGCCTCCTCCGCCCAGGCGACCGCGCAGAGGATGATCGGCGACTCGGCCGAATTCCAGTGCTTCTCGAAGATCGTCCAGCACGAGAGCGGCTGGAACCCCACCGCCACCAACGCCTCCAGCGGCGCCTACGGACTGGTCCAGGCCCTGCCCGCCTCCAAGATGGCCTCGGCCGGCTCCGACTGGAGGACCAACCCCGCCACCCAGATCGAGTGGGGCCTGGACTACATGAAGGACCGCTACGGCAGCGCCTGCGGCGCCTGGTCCTTCTGGCAGGCCAACAACTGGTACTGACGGCTCCGTACCCCCCGTACCGAAGGCGGCGGCCCCCCGATCCCCGGGGCCGCCGCCTTCGCCGTTCCCGTACGGCACTGCGGCCCGTACGCCCCGGTGGTAAACGCCCCGACCGGTGGAGAGGCGCCATTCCGGGCGTGCGCCGTTCGGAGGGCGAGGGGGTGCACGGCGGACGCGGGACGCTTCAGGCGGCCAGGCGTGCCGCGATGCCGTCGAGGACGCAGTCGAGGCCGGTCTCGAACTGCCACTGCGGGTCGTCCTTGCGCGCGGCGTCGCCGATGTAGTGCTCGTACCTCGGGTAGCGGCCGGTGTTCATGAGCCAGGTCATGTGCGAGGCCAGTCCTGAGCGCGCGTCCTCGCGGCTTGACCAGCCGCGGGCCCTCAGCATTCGCGTCAGGCCGATTTCCGAGTCGACGGCTCCGTGCACGTACGCGGTGACGGTGCTGTAGACCGCCATCGCCGTGTCGGTGTCGAGACCGGAGAGCGCGGCCAATGCCCTCTCCGGCACCGCCAACTGGTTCGGGGTCGGTGCACACCAGGTCACGCGGGTCACCCACGAGTGCCTGAGCAGGACGTCACGGATGCGCAGGGCGAGCGTCCGCATGACCTCGCGCCAGTCCATCGCCTCCTCGGGGAGTTCCAGCTCCCCGTAGACGAAGTCGACCATCAACTCCAGGAGTTCGTCCTTACTGGAGACGTAGCGATACGCCGCCATGGGGGCTACGCCCAGTTCGGTGGCCAGGCGCCGCATCGTGACGGCGTCGATGCCCTCGGCGTCGGCGATCCCGACCGCGGCGTCGGCGATCCGCCGCGCGGTGAGGGTCGTCCGAGGAGCGGGAGCAGGGCGTTCGAGGCGTTCCCACAGGGAGACACGGTCCCCATTCCCGCTTTGTGCATGTCTCTCCTGGGCGGGCATCGACCGGGCTCCTTCCGCCGAGCATTCGTGTACACCGTATCAAGAGTAGACGTCGCACACTCCGATGTGTACGTTGTACGCAACCGATACGACGTACACATCGAGGTGTTTCTCATGGGCGACCGGAACGACAGTCCTCTGCGGACCGCGGTGATCATCGGCAGCACCAGGGACGGACGATTCGGCCCCGTCGTGGCCGACTGGCTGAAGGACCACATCCAGCAGCACGAGAGCATGACCGCGAATCTCGTCGACCTCGTCGAGACGCCCATGCCGACGGTTTTCCCGGCTTTCGGCCAGGCGCCCTCCCCAGAAGTCATGCGGCTGCTCGGCGCGGTGTCGCCAAGGCTGGCGGCAGCAGACGCCTTCGTCGTCGTCACGCCGGAGTACAACCACAGCTTCCCGGCGTCGCTGAAGAACGCCATCGACTGGCACAACGACCAGTGGCACGCCAAGCCGGTCGGCTTCGTGTCCTACGGCGGCCTCGCCGGCGGCCTGCGCGCCGTCGAGCAGCTCCGCGTCGTGCTTGCGGAGCTCCACGCGGTGACGATCCGCAACACCGTCAGCTTCCACAACTACGGCGAGGTCTTCGACGCGGACGGCAAGCCGTCCGACCCGGGATGCGACGTCGCGGCCAAGGCCATGCTCGACCAGCTCAGCTGGTGGGGGCACGCCCTGCGGGAGGCCAAACGCGTCCGCCCGTACGCCGTCTGACGTCTCGCCACGCGCGCATGGGGGGAGAACCAATGAACGACCGCACAGCGGGCAATCCCGCACCCGTCCGGCCGGACCTGCCCCGCCTGGGCGTCTTCGGACTGATGCTCGGCATCTTCCTGGCCACCCTCGACGGGCAGATCGTCAGTACCGCGCTCCCGACGATCGTGGGCGACCTCGGAGGCCTCGACAACTTCTCGTGGTCGGTGACGGCGTATCTGCTCACCATGGCCGCTGCCACCCCGCTCTGGGGCAAACTCGGTGACCTGTACGGCCGCAAGGGCGCCTACATGTCCGCGGTGGTGGTCTTCCTGGCCGGGTCGATGCTGTGCGGCCTGGCTCAGGGCATGGGCCAGCTCATCGCCTTCCGGGCCGTTCAGGGGATCGGTGCCGGCGGGCTGATGGTCGGGGCGCTCTCGGTCATCGGGGTGCTGGTGCCGCAGCAGGAGCGGGGCCGCATCCAGTCGATGGTCGGCGTGATGCTGCCCGTCGCCTTTGTCGGCGGGCCACTGCTCGGCGGGTTCATCACCGACTACATGGACTGGCGCTGGACGTTCTACGTGAACGTACCGGTCGGTGCCGTCGCGCTGCTGGCGGTCTCCCGAGGCGTACTGCTGCACAGCGAACGCGTCAAGGTCCGGGTCGACTACCTCGGTGCGGCTCTCCTGACCACCGGCGTCCTGGCCCTCACCCTGCTGGCCAGTCGGGCCGGCACCAGCTATGCCTGGGCGTCGCCCCAGATCGCCGGACTCGGCGCGGCGGCCGCGGTGAGCCTGGCGTGGTACGCCCGTGTCGAGCTGCGCGCGGCGCAACCGATCACACCGCCGAGCCTGTTCCGCAGCCGCGAGTTCGCCCTCGCCCAGGTTCTCAGCTTCCTGGTCGGTGCCGTTCTGGTCTCCGTGATCAACTATCTTCCGCAGTACCTGCAGTTCGTGCAGGGCGCCTCGTCCACGCTCAGTGGCATGCTCCTCCTTCCCCTGATGCTCGGCTCACTGACGGCCCAGCTGACCACCGGGCGGATGGTGGACCGCGGCGGCCTGGAGCGCGTCCTGCCGCTCACCGGCGGTGCCGTCATGACCGGCGGCGCGCTGCTGCTGCTCCTGCTCGGTACGGACACCCCTGTCGCCGTGGCCTCCGCGCTCACTCTGACCATCGGGGTCGGTGTCGGCATCCTGATGCAGAGCACCCTGATCACCACCATGAACAACGCCGCTCCGCGTGACATGGGAGCCGCCACGGGAACAGTCACCCTCGTGCGCACCCTCGGCGGCTCCCTGGGGGTCGCCGTCCTGGGGGCCGTGCAGAGCAACCGCATGGGCGACGTGCTGGCCGAGCGGCTCGGTTCCGAAGCCGAGGACGGACTGCCGGCCGGGGGCGAACTCACCCCGGCCCTGTTGAAGGACATGTCCGCCGGGGCACGCGACGCCGTCGCGGAAGCCGTCAGCAGCGGTCTGCACGGTGTCGTGGTCGGCGCCGCAGTCCTGTCGGCGATCGCGTTCGCCACGGCGTGGTTCATACGGGCGGCGCCGGCTGCCGACGCGACAGTCCCCGGGGCCGTGGACCCGCCGGACGCCGACGCGGCACAGGCTGCTCTCAAGACACCCACCGCGGACTGAGCCCCGTCCTCTCGTCCGATCACCTGCCGCGGCCGAGGTCAGCCCTCGACCGCCCGAGCCACATCACCCCGACCAGGTACAGATCGCACGGTTCACACGCCCCTCTCCGTGCGATCGGCCCTCTACCGAAGGCGAATGAACGATGTCCAGCAACTCGGCCGCACGTGCCAAGGACTTACTGGTCCGCCCCTTCTCCCTGGGAAGCCTCACTCTTCCCAACCGCGTCGTCATGGCGCCGATGACGCGCGAGTTCTCCCCCGACGGCGTCCCGGGCGGAGATGTGGCGCGGTATTACGCCCGGCGGGCGGCCGGCGGCGTCGGCCTGATCATCACCGAGGGCACGTACGTCGGCCACGACTCGGCGGGGAGCAGCGGCCGGGTGCCACGCTTTTACAGTGACGACGCGCTCATCGGCTGGTCCGCGGTGGCGGACGCGGTGCATGAGGCGGGTGGCCGGATCGTGCCCCAGTTGTGGCACGTCGGCATGCAACGCGCCGACGGAGCCCCGCCGGTGCCCGACGCCCCGCGGATCGGTCCGTCCGGCATCGCGCTGGACGGTTCGGTGACAGGGGAGGCAATGACGCAGGCGGACATCGATCACGTGATCGCGGCCTACGCGACCGCCGCAGCGGCGGCCGAGGCGCTCGGCTTCGACGGCGTCGAGATCCACGGCGGGCACGGCTACCTCATCGACCAGTTCCTCTGGGCCCACACCAACAAGCGCAGCGACGCGTACGGCGGCGATGTCGCCTCCCGCGCCCGCTTCGCCGCAGAGATCGTGGCGGCCTGCCGGGAGTCCGTGTCCGAGGACTTCCCGGTCCTCTTCCGCCTCTCCCAGTGGAAGATGAACGGCTTCCAGGCGAGGATCGCCGAGACGCCGCAGGAACTGGAGACCATTCTCAGCCTGCTCGCCGAGGCGGGCACCGACGCCTTCCACTGCTCCACCCGCCGTTTCCATCTGCCCGAGTTCGACGGCTCCGACCTCAACCTCGCGGGCTGGGCGAAGAAGCTCTCCGGCAAACCGTCCATCACCGTGGGAGCGGTGGGCCTCAGCAACGAGTTCCTCCAGGTGTTCCAGGGCGAACAGGCAGGTGTCACCGACATCGACGGCCTGCTCGCCCGTCTGGAACGGGACGAGTTCGACCTCGTGGCGGTCGGCCGGGCTCTCCTGGGTGATCCCGACTGGCTGACCAAGGTACTCAGCGGCCGAACCGAGGATCTCAACCCCTTCCACGTGGACCTCGTCGGCACGCTCGACTGAGTCGCCCGACAGCGGGAAGACGACCGCCGGCCCGTTCCACGTCCACGCGAGCGTGCCCCACTCCCGTCTCGTCCGCGGCTGGAACCGGCGGCTCACCATGGAGCGGGCGCGGCCGATGCGCGACAGCCGTACCCGCCCCGACTGGCTGCTGCCCGTCCGGCACGACGCCCACTGGCAGGTGTTCCGCGTCCGCGACGCCGTGCCGCTCGTCTCCGCCCCCGGGACCGTCGTCCGGACCACCGGTGCCGACCTGGTGCTCCGCGCGTCCCGGCCGGGTGCGGTGACCGTGCGGGTCGTCCACTCGCCCCGGCTGCGCGGCGACGGCGACCGCCCGAGCCGCCACGGCGCGTTCACCCGGCTCACGGTGTCCGCACCCGGCGCGTACCGGATCAGCCCGGAGCGCGGTCCCTCACCGGCGCCGGCGGCTCGCTCGCGAGCCCGGCCGCGGCCACGGCCGTACGGGCGCGCGGGCCCTGGAGCAGGTACGTCAGTCCGAAGCCGGCTCCGACGACGACCGCGCCGCCGGCCGCGTCCAGCACCCAGTGGTTGCCGGTGGCGACGATCGCGGAGGCCGTGAACAGGGGGTGCAACAGGCCCAGCGCCTTCATCCACGCCTTCGGCGCGATGACCGCGATCACCAGTCCGCACCACAGGGACCAGCCGAAGTGCAGCGACGGCATCGCCGCGTACTGGTTGGTGAGGTGGGTGAGGGTGCCGTAGTCGGGCTGGGAGAAGTCCTGCACGCCGTGGACCGTGTCAATGATGCCGAGGTCCGGCATGAGGCGGGGCGGGGCGAGCGGGTAGAGCCAGAAGCCGACCAGGGCGAGGAGGGTGGCGAAGCCCAGGCTCGCGCGGGCCCAGCGGTAGTCGACGGGACGGCGCCAGTACAGCAGTCCGAGCACGGTCAGCGGGACGGCGAAGTGGAACGACGTGTAGTAGAAGTCGAAGAACTCCCGTAACCAGCCGACCTTCACCACGGCGTGGTTGACGGCGTGCTCGATGTCCAGGTGGAGCAGGCGTTCGAGGTCGAGGATCTGCTGTCCGTGCTCCTCGGCGCGGAGGCGGCCCGCCGAGTTGCTGCCGCCGGTCGCGGCGAGGCGGACCTTGGCGTACGCGGCGTAGGTGACGCGGATCAGCAGGAGCTCGAGCAGGAGGTTCGGTCGGATGAGCGCCCGGCGCAGGAACGGCAGCAGGGGGACGAACGCGTGGCGGGCCGGGGCGGGCGGGGCGTACCGGGTCGGGACCGGGGTGCGGAAGTACGGCGAGCTGCGGGAGAGGAAGGGGACCGCGGTGGCGGCGGCCAGGGCGGCCAGCAGGACGACGTTGTCGCGCAGCGGGTGCAGGAACGCCATGTCCGGCAGCATCATCTTCGCCGGCAGCGTCATCACCAGGACGACGGCGACGGGCCACACCAGGCGGTCGCGGGCGCGTCTTCCCACCCGGCCGACCGCGGTGAGCAGCACCCACAGCAGCTGGTGCTGCCACGCGGTGGGGGAGACGGCGAGGGCGGCGCAGCCGGTGACGGCGACCGCGAGCAGGAGCTGGCCGTCGTGGGCGTAGTGGACGGCGCGTCTCAGCGCGAGGGCCACGACGGCCGCGCCGAGCAGCAGGAAGAGGCCGGTCTCCAGCGGGCCCTCGAGGCCGAGGCGGAGCAGGGCGCCGTGCAGGGACTGGTTGGCGAGGGCGTCGGCGGGGCCGCCGAGGCCGGCGCCCGCCAGGTGGTGCACCCAGTAGGTGCGGGAGTCGTGCGGCATCGCGGCCCAGGCGAGCGCGGTGGCCGCGGCGAAGGTGACGCCCGTGGCGGCGGCGGTCCGGCGGCGGCCGGTGGACCACAGCAGCGGGGCGAAGAGGAGGAGGGTGGGCTGGAGGGCGGCGGCGGTGCCGATCAGTACGCCGCCGGCGCGCCGGCCGCGGACGACGAAGCAGCCCAGCAGGACGAGCAGGACCGGGATGATGCTGGTCTGGCCGAGCCAGAGGGTGTTGCGCACCGGCAGGGAGAGCATGAGCAGACTGACGGCGACGGGCCCGGCCAGGAGCGCGGTGCGGCGGCCGACCGGCCGGGGCAGGGCGCGGGCGGCGACCAGTCCGAGGGCGACGACCAGCAGCAGGGTGCCGAAGGTCCAGCCCCAGCCGAGGGCCTGTTCGGCGGGGCGGGTGAGGGGTTTGAGGACGAGTCCGCCGAAGGGGGTGCCGGTGAACCGGGTGGAGTCGTAGAGGGAGCCGCTGACGTGCAGGACGCCCTCGGGGCCCACCCAGGTCTCCAGGGCGGTCAGCCGTTCCCCGCTCGGCGTGGTGAGGACGACGGCGACCTGGCGTACGGCGAGGACGGCGGCCAGCAGCCACAGGGCCAGGCGCGCGACGCGCAGCCGTGCCCGGGTGCCGCCGACCGCTGTCGCCCCGAGGGTCTCTGCCGGTCGCCCACTGTGCTCCGCGTTCGCCACGCCTCGTCGGCCTCCCGCCCCGTTTCGCCCCGCGCGTCCCGTGCGTGGGGATCCGCTCCGCGGGCCCCGTGGGGCCCGCGCCACCCCTGGACAGGGACGCGGGAAACCGCGGCTTCACCTGACGGCCCTCTCACTTTTGTCCGGATGACGATAGTCCGCGGGAGATCGCGTTGCCCGCGGGCGACGCGAGAAGGATCACAATGAGCCACCGGGCGGAACGCCTCGGCGCGGCGCTGCGCCCCTGCGTACGGCGCATTTATGTGCAGTGTGCAGCTATTCGCATACCGCCCGTAGAGGGGCCAAGTCCGCCTATCGTCGCTTTCTTCGGCCCGCCCGACAGCGCCGCCGCGCGGACCCGCCCCTGTTCCCGTCGAAAGGTAGGCGAGCGAAGTCTTGACCACTGTCACGGTCGCCGCTCCCCCGTCCCTGCGGAAGGCCCCGCCGGAGTCCGGTGCCGCCCACTCCTCCGCCCCCACCGTCACCGACCCCGCGCTCGTCCGGCGCGCCGTGAAGGCCGCGGCGCTCGGCAACGCGATGGAATGGTTCGACTTCGGTGTCTACAGCTACATCGCGGTCACGCTGGGCAAGGTCTTCTTCCCCTCGGGCAACCCCACCGCCCAGCTGCTGTCCACGTTCGGCGCCTTCGCCGCGGCCTTCCTGGTCCGCCCGCTCGGCGGCATGGTCTTCGGCCCGCTCGGCGACCGCGTGGGGCGGCAGAAGGTCCTCGCGCTCACGATGATCATGATGGCGGCGGGCACCTTCGCCATCGGCCTCATCCCCTCCTACGCCGCGATCGGCGTCGGCGCCCCGGTCCTGCTGCTGGCGGCCCGTCTGGTGCAGGGCTTCTCCACCGGCGGCGAGTACGCCGGCGCGTCCACCTTCATCGCCGAGTACGCCCCCGACAAGCGGCGCGGCTTCCTCGGCAGCTGGCTGGAGTTCGGCACCCTCGCCGGATACATCGGCGGCGCGGGCCTGGTCACCCTGATGACCGCGCTGCTCTCCCCGGACGACCTGCTCTCCTGGGGCTGGCGCGTGCCGTTCCTGATCGCGGGCCCGATGGGCGTCATCGGCCTCTACCTGCGGATGCGCCTGGAGGAGACCCCGGCGTTCGCGGCCGAGGTCGCGAAGGCCGAGAGCGAGCGCCCGAAGGTGCCGCTGCGGGAGATGGTGGCCGGCCAGTGGCGCGCGCTGCTGCTCTGCGTGGGCCTGGTGCTGGTCTTCAACGTCACCGACTACATGCTGCTGTCGTACATGCCGAGCTACCTCACCAGTGAGCTGGGCTACGACGCCACGCACGGCCTGGTCGTCGTGCTCGGCGTGATGGTGCTGATGATGATCGTCCAGCCGTTCGCCGGCGCGCTGACCGACCGGGTCGGCCGCCGTCCGGTGATCGCGGCCGGCTGCGCCGGGTTCCTGGTGCTGTCGGTGCCGGCGCTGCTGCTGATCCGCGACGGCGGTCTGCTCGCGGTCGCCGCCGGCATGGGCGCGCTCGGCCTGCTCCTCGTCTGCTTCACCGCGGCCATGCCGTCCGCGCTGCCCGCGCTGTTCCCGACCCGGGTGCGCTACGGCTCGCTGTCGATCGGCTTCAACGTCTCGGTGTCCCTGTTCGGCGGCACCACCCCGCTGGTGGTCACGGCCCTGATCGGCGCGACCGGCGACATGATGATGCCCGCCTACTACATGATGGCGGCGGCCGTGATCGGCGGCTTCGCGGTGTGGCGCATGGCCGAGTCGGCGGGCCGCCCGCTGCCGGGTTCGGCGCCGTCGCTGGAGGCCGGGACACACCGGGAGAGCGCCTGACGGGGAGCGGGGGCCCGGCGTATCTTCGCTGGCGGCACTGGTCGGACGGACCGACCAGCCGTACGGAAGGTACAGGTGCATGAGCGAGTCGCAGCTCTGGCACAAGGTGGACGACTACTTCACCGGCCGTCTCCTGCCCGACGCCCCCGACGACGCCCTGGCGGCCGCCCTGCGCGACAGCGACGCCGCCGGTCTCCCGCCGATCGCCGTCTCGCCCCTGCAGGGCAAGCTGCTCCAGCTCCTCGCCCAGCTGCAGGGCGCCAGGAACATCCTGGAGATCGGCACGCTCGGCGGCTACAGCACCATCTGGCTGGGCCGCGCCCTCCCCGCCGACGGGCGGCTGATCTCCCTGGAGTACGACCCCTGGCACGCCGAGGTCGCCGTCCGCAACATCGCCCGCGCGGGACTCGACAAGCAGGTCGAGGTGCGCGTGGGCGCGGCGCTGGAGTCGCTGCCCCGGCTGGCCGACGAGAACCCGCCGCCGTTCGACGTGGTCTTCATCGACGCCGACAAGGTGAACAACCCGCACTACATGGAGTGGGCGCTCAAGCTGACCAGCACGGGCAGCCTGATCGTCCTCGACAACGTGGTGCGCGACGGCCGGGTGGCCGACCCGGACAGCACCGACCCGGACGTGCTGGGCACCCGCGCCGCCCTCGACCTGATCGGCGGCCACCCCCGGCTGAGCGGCACGGCGCTCCAGACGGTCGGCGCCAAGGACTACGACGGCTTCGCGCTGGCCCGGGTGCTGGCCTGAGCCCCGTGCCCTACACCTCGTGGTAGAAGCCCACGTTGACGCTGCGCGGGGCGGTGCGGTCCTGGACGACAACTTCGCCGCTGCCGCCCCGGGGCAGCGCCACGGTGCCGCCGTAGGCGACGGCGTGGGTGTACTCGCCGACGGTCAGCCGCACCTCGGAGGACGGATCGGGCAGGGAGCCGCGCAGCCAGGTCAGCTGCCAGGTCCCGTCCGGCGCGCACCGGAACTCCAGGTGGACCCGCGAGACGAACAGCCAGTCGTCCGGCGTCGAGAGCCGGCACAGGGACTTGTCCCGGCCCACCCGCAGCACGGTGCCCGGCTCGCTGGGCGCGTCGGCCATGAGCATGCCGGCCGTGGCGCCCGCTTCCGCCGCGGACACCGCGGCCATGGTGAGTTCGAGCACGTGGGCTCCTCCTGAGACGTCCCTGCGGACCGGAGAGGCCCGGACCGGCTGCCGCCGAATGATAAAACGCCCGACTGCGCGGTGTCCGGCACAATGGCCCCATGACCGAGCGAAAGCCACCTGGGGTCGATTTCGAGAGCTGGGTCGACAAGCAGATCCGTGACGCCGCGGCCCGCGGCGAGTTCGAGCGGCTGGCGGGGGCGGGCAAGCCTCTCCCCCGCGAGGTCGAGACCACCTACGACGAACTGTGGTGGGTCAAGCGGAAGATGGCCCGTGAGGGCTTCTCGGTGCTGCCGCCGACGCTGGCCCTGCGCAAGGAGGCCGAGGACGCGCTGGAGGCGGCCCTCGCGGCGCCTTCGGAGCGGATCGTGCGGAAGATCCTCACGGAGATCAACGCGAGGATCGGCGACATGATGTTCAAGCCGCCGCCCGGCCCCCCGCTGGGCAAGAAGCCGTACGACGTCGAGGACGTCGTACGGCAGTGGCGGGAGCGCCGGACGGCGGGCGGGCCGGACGGGTCAGGCGTGTAGCAGCCGTTCCGCCAGCTCGCGGTAGTCCCGCAGGGCGAGCCGCAGTTGCTCGGTATCGGTCGCCGCCTCGGTCCTGCCCTCGCCGGCGCCGTCGGTCTGCCAGGACCGCCGCAGGGTGCGGCGCCGCTCGGTCACCGCCTCCGTGAAGCGTTCGGTGAGCTCCTGCAGTGCACGGTCGGCCTCCTGCACGGCGTCCCGCGGCGCGTCGACGAAGCCGGCCACGGCGTGCTGCAACTGCGCCGTGAGCTTGTCGGTGTCGTCGAGCCGGAGGAGACGGGCGGCGGGGGAACGGTCGCCGTCACGGCGCGTACCGGCGCCCATGGACGTCCGGTCGCCGTCACGGTGCGTACCGGCACCTACGGGCGTCCGGTCATCGTCACGGTGCGTACCGGTACCCATAGGCGTCCCATCGCCGTCACGGTGCGTACCGGTACCCACGGACGTCCGGTCACCGTCACGGCGCGCGCCGGTGTCGGCGGAGGCGGTGTCGCCGGGCTGCGGGTGCGCGGCGACCAGCGGGCTCTCGCCGTCGGCGGCCGGGGCCGTGCGGCCGGCTTCCCCACGGGTGCCGGAGCCGCGGGTGCCCGGGTCCGGGGCGCCGCTCCGGGCGGCGGGATCGGGGGCGTCCTTCCGGAGGCCGGGGACCGGGGCGTCGCTCCGGAGGCCGGGGGTGGTGTGGTGCCCCTCGACGGGCGGGACGTCGCCGGGACGGCGGGTCGCGTCGGTCATCGCTCAGCTCTCCTTCGCCTGGTGCCGGTGGAACAACGACGGTGTGTGGTGGCCGCGTCCGGCGGCCGGGGACGTACGGTCGCCGTCCGCACCGGCGCGGTGGCGTCCGGCCTCGTGCCGGGACGGCCGCACCAGTTCCTCGAACAGCGCGCGGGCCTCGACGAGGGCCTCGCGCATCTCCTCGGTGCCCGCGCCACCGCCGTCCGCGCGGGCCTGCACCACCCGGTGCACGCGCCGGTAGCCCTCGACGTGGTGGGCGTGGTGCACGGACAGCGCGGCGAGCTGGTCCTCGTAGTGCCCGTCGGCGGGGAAGCCCCGCGCGGCGGCGAGTTCGGCGATCAGCCGGTCCGCCTCGGCGACCGCCTCCCGCGGCGCGTCGACGAACCGCTCCTGGACGGCCGTCCAGCGCGCCTCGTACCTCTCCCGCTCGACGGGCTCCAACGACCGTACGCGCAGGTCGCCGTGGCGCTCCACGCGCTCGGCGAGCTCTCGCTCGGCGGCCTTGGTGTCCCCGTCGTGCCGGGCGACGGCACGGTCGTACTCGGGTCCGAAGCGCCGCTTGAGGCCGGCGCCGTGCCGCGGGCCGCGGGCGCGCAGGGTCAGCACGGCCGCGACGACAGCGACCGCGACAATCACGATCAACACAATGATCAGGCCAGTGGACATGGATGCCTTCCGGGTTCTCGGCCCAACCGGCACTCCTCGCGAGCCGGTTCGTCCATCGGGTTGCCCGAAGGTTCGCGCACAAACGGTTCGGGGCCGTCACGGTCCGCCACGGCTCGTCCGCCCGCCCGCCCGGGCGCCGTACGTCCGGCCCGGCCACGCGGAGACCGAGCCGCACGACGCCGCCCCGTACGCCGCGCACCGGTTCGCCGGGGAGCCGGGCCGGGGGAGGCGCGTCAGCCGGTCCGGGCCACCGGCCGCCGGTCGTGCGGGCGTTCGCTCCGGGAGCCGCACAGTTCGTCGTTCAGTTCGTGCACCAGCCGCACCAGGTCGGTCGGGCGGTCCGGTCCCCACCAGTCGCCGAGCAGCGCGGCCAGCGACTCCTCGCGGGCGCGTGCCAGCCGCTCCGTCACCTCGCGCCCCTCGTCGGTGAGCGTCATGTCCAGGCCCCGGCGCACGGCGAGGTGCCGGATCTCGGCCTGGCGGGCGGCCTCCAGGACGACGCCCAGCGGGACGGGGCTGCGTTCGGCGAGCCGGGCCGGTTCCACCGAGCCGTACTTCCTGATGCGCAGCAGCAGCCAGCTCGTCGCGGGCAGCAGGTCGTAGCCCGCCCGGTCGGTGATCTTCCGGTAGATCTCGCGGCGTCCCTCGCGGGTGCCGAGCACCGACAGCGCGCGGCACGCCTCGTCGTACGAGGACCGCTCCACGGGGTTGCTGGCGAGCGTCTCGGTGCCGTCGGGCACGGTGACCGAGGCGCGCAGCGGGTCCTCCCGGAGGAACCAGGACAGCGCGAAACCGACGAGGGCGACGGGTACGGCGTACAGGAAGACGTCGGTGATGGCGGTGGCGTACGCGTCGAGCGCCGGCGGACGCAGGGCGGGCGGCAGGGCGGCGATGCCGCGCGGGTCGGCCTCCAGCGAGTCGGCGGAGACGCCGGGCGGGAGCCCCGTTCCCCGGAAGGCGTCGGTGAGTTCGTGGCCGAGGCGGCTCGCGAAGATCGTGCCGAAGACGGCGACGCCGAACGAGGCGCCGATGGAGCGGAAGAAGGTCGCGCCGGAGGTGGCGACGCCGAGGTCCTCGTAGGGGACGGCGTTCTGCACGATCAGCACCAGGACCTGCATCACCAGGCCGAGGCCGAAGCCGAGGACGAAGAAGAAGGCGCTCATCACCGCGGTGGAGCTGTGCGCGTCGAGCTGGTGGAGCAGCAGCAGTCCGAGGGCGGTGACGGCGGTGCCCGCGATCGGGAACACCTTCCAGCGGCCGGTGCGGCTGACGATCTGCCCGGAGCCGGTGGAGGACAGCAGCATGCCGGCCACCATCGGCAGCATGTGCACGCCGGACATGGTGGGGGTGACGCCGTGGACCACCTGGAGGAAGGTCGGCAGGTAGGTCATCGCGCCGAACATGGCGAAGCCGATGATGAAGCTGATCACGGCGGAGAGCGTGAACGTGCGCACCCGGAACAGCTTCAGCGGCAGCACCGGCTCGGCGGCCCGCCGCTCCACCGCCACGAAGGCCACGGCGAGGAGCACGCCGAGCACCGCGAGCCCGACGATCTGCGGCGAGGCCCACTCCCAGGTGGTGCCGCCGAGGGAGGCGACCAGGACCAGGCAGGTGGCGACCGAGGCGATGAGGAAGGTGCCGAGGTAGTCGATGACGTGCTCGGTCCGCCGGCGCGGGATGTGCAGCACCGCCGCGATCACCGCGAGGGCGACGATCCCGACGGGCAGGTTGATGTAGAACACCCAGCGCCAGCTCAGGTGCTGGGTGAACAGTCCGCCGAGCAGGGGCCCGAGGACGCTCGTCGCGCCGAACACCGCACCGAACATGCCCTGGTAGCGGCCGCGTTCACGGGGCGGGACGAGGTCGCCGACGATCGCCGTCGACAGCACGATCAGGCCGCCGCCGCCCAGCCCCTGGAGCGCGCGGAACGCGATCAGCTGGGACATGTCCTGGGCCGCGCCGCACAGCGCGGAGCCCACCAGGAAGATCACGACGGCGGTCTGGAAGAGCTTCTTGCGCCCGTACTGGTCGCCGAGCTTGCCCCACAGCGGGGTCGCGGCGGTCGAGGCCAGCAGATACGCGGTGACCACCCAGGACAGGTGCTCCAGGCCGCCCAGTTCGCTGACGATGGTGGGCAGCGCGGTGGCGACGATGGTCTGGTCGAGGGCGGCGAGCAGCAGGCCGAGCAGCAGGGCGCCGATCGAGACCACGACGTTCCCGGACACGTGCTCCCGGCCGCCGGCGTCACGGTCCGGTGGTCCGGCGCCGGGTACCGGCCCCGCGTTGCTCGCCCTCGGCGTCGTACGGTGCGCGTCCCCGGCCATGAAGACCTCCACAGAATCCTGGTTCCACCCTCCATCGTGATCGGTGTGACCCGTTATGGCCTGTCGACTCCTTCCGGAAGTCCACATTCCGGGGGCGCCCGGACCGGACTGTGAAGAAGATCTGCATAATCTCTGGAGTTCACGAGGGGAGGGACGAACACGTGGAACGGCCGAACGGACACCCGTGCCCGGAGTGCGGTGCGCCCAGGAACGACGACAACACGCCGTCGTGCGCCTGCACCCTGCGCGCCTCCGACGCCCTTCGCGACGCCCGTACGGCGGAGGCCGCCGCCGCGGAGGACTTCGATCCGCTGCGCATACGGCCCTACGTCGAGCTGGACGGCGGGACCGGGCGGAGTACGCCGGACGGAGCGGCGGAGGCGGCCGGCGCACCGGAGACGCCCGCGGCCCCGGGGACGCCGGACGCGACGATGCCGCTGCGCGCCGTCCCGCCGGAGGCTGCGCCCGGCGCGGCGGACCCGACGTCCGCCCTCCCGACGCCGCTGGCCCCCGGGACGGCCCGGCCGAACGCCACCGATCTGCACCTGTTCGACACCACGCGGCCCCTCGCGGCCGTCCCCGCCGCGCCCGGTCCGGCCGGCGCCGACGGGGCCCCGCCGCGCCGGCGCCGCCGCGGGGCGCTGTTCGCGGTCGCCGGGGCCGTGGTCGCCGTGGTGGGGGCGGCGGGGTGGGCGAGCGGGATGTTCTCCTACGAGACGCCGTCCCGGGACGGCGCGGCGCCCGAGGACGTCAGGGCGAGCGTCCCGGACGTGTCGTCCGCCCCGCCCTCCACGGAGGAGCCGACGGCCGGTGCGTCCTCCGCCGCGCCGTCGCCGTCCGCCTCCGCTTCGGACTCGCCGTCGGCGAGCGCGAGCACGTCGGCCCCGCCGTCACCGTCGGCGTCCACCGCCCCGGCGAGCCCGTCGGAGTCCGCCGAGCCGTCCTCGACCCCGACGGCCACGGCGTCGACCGGCTCCGCCGAGGACACGGAGGAGGACGGCGGCGAGGACACCGGCGCGGTGCTGCGCCGCGGCGACCGCGGCCCGGAGGTCACCGAGCTCCAGCTGCGCCTGCGCCAGCTGTACCTCTACAACGACGACGTCAACGGCCAGTTCAACCACCGCGTGGAGGAGTCCCTGCGCAACTACCAGTGGTCCCGGGGCCTCCAGTCCGAACTGGGCGTGTACGGCGCGCAGACGCGGGCCCGCCTGGAGACGGAGACCCGGGAACCCTGAGGGTCCGAGGCCCCCGCGGGCTACTGCGTGATGTGCAGGCGGAGGGTGCCGTCGGCGGCCGCCTCCACCCGTACCCGGGTCAGGTCCCGTACGAGCGCGTCCGGGCGGTGGAAGCCGGCCCGGGGGCCGATGCCCACGACCCGCATCCCGGCCGCGCGGCCCGCGGCGATGCCCGCGCCGGAGTCCTCGAAGACCACGCAGTCGGCCGGGTCGACGCCGAGTTCCGCCGCCCCCTTCAGGAAGCCCTCGGGGTCGGGCTTGCTCGCGCCGACGGACTCCGCCGTCACCCGCACGTCGGGCTGCTCCAGCCCGGCGGCGGCCATCCGCGCCGTCGACAGGGCGACGTCGGCGGAGGTCACGAGCGCGTGCGGCAGCCCCTTCAGGGAGGCGAGGAACGCGCGGGCGCCCGGCACCTCGACGACGCCCTCGGTGTCCGCGGTCTCCTCGGCGAGCATGCGGGCGTTGTCGGCGTGGTTCTGCTCCATCGGCCGGTGGGGCAGCAGCAGGGCCATCGAGGCGTATCCCTGGCGCCCGTGCACGACCTTCATGACCTCGTCGCCGTCGAGCCCGTTGCGGTCGGCCCAGCGCCGCCAGACGCGCTCGACGGAGGCGTCCGAGTTGACGAGGGTGCCGTCCATGTCCAGCAGGAGGGCGCGGGCGGTGAGTACGGCGGTGGCCGTCATCGGCAGCTCCAAGGCGCGGAGGAGAGGGCTCCGGGGTGGCGGCCCGGGGGAACAGAGTGACCCCGCCCGCCGGTCAGGGAAAACGGGCGGGAGCCACTTTGTTCATCCACGGTACAAAACAAACCCGGTGTCCCGCCACCGTCTTCGCCGACCGTTCACCGACACTTCGGCCCGCCGTCGCCGCGCGGGGCCCGCGCGGCGGGGCGTCAGCCGGTGACCGCCTCCCACAGGCTCCACACGCCCAGGCCCAGCATCAGCAGCGCCGCGATCTGCGTGATCAGCTTGAGCGGGACCCGCTTCATCAGCGCCTTTCCGCCGACGATGCCGAGCCCGGCCACCGACCACAGGGCGAGCACCGCACCCAGGCCGACGGAGAGCGGGTCGTCGTAGCGGGCGGCGAGGTTGGCCGTCATGATCTGCGTCAGATCGCCGAACTCGGCGACCAGGATCAGCATGAATCCGGCCCCCGAGACCTTCCAGAAGGACTGGTTCTCCGGCTTGCGGATCTCCTCCTCGTCCTCGTCCTTCTTCATCAGCAGCATCGCCGCGCCGCCCAGGAAGAGCACACCCGTGATCGCGTGCACGATCTGCTGCGGCAGCAGCGTGAGCACGCTTCCGGCCGCCACCGCGAGCGCGACGTGGAGCGCGAAGGCGGCGGCGACACCGGCGAAGACGTAGGAGGCCCGGTAGCGGGTGCCGAGGACGAGGCCGGCGAGCGCGGTCTTGTCCGGGAGTTCGGCGAGGAAGACGACGCCGAAGACGACGGCCGTCACGGTCAGGCTGATCAACGGTTCCTCAATCGGTCGGGACTGCCCCGCCGAGAGTGCTGCGCGCTTCCACGGGACACCTCGGCACGGCAGCACACACGGCGCCCGTGCCGTACGGCACGGGCGTGCACTGCTTGCCGAAGGTCTCGCTGGCCGACCCCGTGTCACGAGGTCCGCCTCCGGGCGCCGGCTCAGGCGTGCTGAGCAGTGTGTCGACGGTCCGGCGAAGAGCTACTCCCCTTCTGCGCCGCCCATGGTACGCGAGGCCCGCGCCGGCCGTCACGCGCGGAAACGTCACGCCCGAACCGTAGACGTGTCATGAACACGTCACTAACTTCTTACCGGATCCACCCTTCCCGGCAACACGGCGTGGCGAGCATTCCCCTGCCCGCACGCCAACGGCCCCACCCGACAAGGGAGTTCGCATGTCGAAGTTCTACGCGCGTCGACGGCTCAGCATAGTCGCGGCGTTCACCGGACTCATAGCCTCCGTCGGCCTGTTCAACGGACCGGCCGCCTCCGCCGCCCTCCCCACCCCGGTCAGCGCCGCCACGGCCCGCGGCTACCTCGCCGCCCTCACCGTCGCCACCGAGGACCGCACCGGCTACAGCCGCGACCTCTTCCCGCACTGGATCACGCAGTCCGGCACCTGCAACACCCGCGAGACCGTCCTCAAGCGCGACGGCTCGGGCGTCGTCACCGACTCCTCCTGCGCCGCCACCAGCGGCAGCTGGTACTCCCCGTACGACGGCGCCACCTGGTCGGCCGCCTCCGACGTCGACATCGACCACCTCGTACCGCTCGCCGAGGCCTGGGACTCCGGCGCCGACTCCTGGTCCACCTCGCGGCGCCAGTCCTTCGCCAACGACCTGACCCGCCCGCAGCTCCTCGCCGTCACGGACGACGTCAACCAGTCCAAGGGCGACCAGGACCCGGCCACCTGGATGCCGTCGCGCACGGCCTACCACTGCACCTACGTCCGCGCCTGGGTCCAGGTGAAGTACTACTACGGCCTGTCGGTCGACTCGGCCGAGAAGTCCGCCCTGCAGAGCCGCCTCGCGAGCTGCTGAACCGACCGCCGGGCGCGTACGTCTCCCCGGTGACCTCCGTCGCTGCGTACCGTACGGAGCGACGGAGGAAGGGGGCACCATGGCCGGACTGCGGCTCGGACCGCTGCTGAGGTACGTCGACGGCTCGTCCGCCACCCTCTGGGTGGAGACCGGCCGCCCGGGCACCGTGGAGGTGCGCTGCGCGGACGGGACCGGCGGGACGGCCGGCACCTTCCGGATCGCGGGCCACCATTACGCGCTCGTCCACGTCACCGGTCTCACCCCGGGGACGGCCACCCCGTACGAGGTCTTCCTGGACGACACCCGGGTGTGGCCGCCGGCCGAGGACCCCTTCCCGTCGCTCCCGCCGTCCGTCATCCCCACCCCGGACCCGGACGGCCGGGTGCGCGTCGCGTTCGGCTCCTGCCGCTGGGCCTCGCCGCCCACCGGGGAGCCCGACCCGGTGGGCCCCGACGCCCTGTCCGCCCTGGCGGAGCGCATCGCCGCCGAACCGGACGGCGAACGGCCCGACGTCCTGCTGCTCCTCGGCGACCAGGTGTACGCCGACGAGACCTCCGACGCCACGCGCGAGTGGCTCGCCGCCCGCCGCGACCTGGACGACCCCCCGGGCAGCCAGGTGGCGGACTACGAGGAGTACACCCACCTCTACTACGAGTCCTGGCTCGACCCGCAGGTGCGCTGGCTGCTGTCCACCGTGCCCACCTGCATGATCTTCGACGACCACGACGTGATCGACGACTGGAACACCTCCGCCTCCTGGATCGAGGACATGCGCGCCACGCCGTGGTGGCGGGAGCGGGTGCTCAGCGGCCTGATGTCGTACTGGGTGTACCAGCACCTGGGCAACCTCTCCCCCGCCGAGGTCGAGGCCGACCCGCTGTACGCGTCCGTCCGGGCGGCCGACGACGGCACCGAAGCGCTGCGCGCCTTCGCCTCCCGGGCCGAGGCGGACGCGGCCACCGTGCGCTGGAGCTACCGGCGCGACTTCGGCCGGGTGCGCCTGGTGATGGTGGACAGCCGCGCGGCCCGCGTCCTGGAGGAGGGCCGGCGCTCCATGCTCGACCGGGCCGAGGCCGACTGGCTGCGCGAACAGGCCCTGGACGGGCGCGGTTCCTACGACCACCTGCTCATCGGCACGTCCCTGCCCTGGCTGCTGCCCCACCTGGTGCACGACGTCGAGGCGTGGAGTTCCGCGCTGTGCCGGGGCGACCGGGGCACCCGCTGGGCGCGGCTCGGGGAGAGGCTGCGGCGCGGGGCGGACCTGGAGCACTGGGCGGCCTTCCCGGAGTCGTTCGACGAGCTGGCGGAGCTGATCGCCGAGGCCGGTACGGGACCGGAGGCCCCGGCGACGGTGTGCGTGCTCTCCGGGGACGTCCATCACGCCTATGTCGCCGAGCCGAGCTGGCCGGACGGCACCGGGCCGGACTCCCGGGTGGTGCAGCTGACCTGCTCGCCCGTCCACAACTCCATCCCGCTGTCGATGCGGCTCGGCTTCCGCGTGGGCTGGGGCGGCGCCGCCCGGCTCCTCGGCCGCCTGTTCGCGCGGCACGGCCGCCTCGGTCCGCCGCCGGTCACCTGGCGCAAGACGGGCGGCCCCTGGTTCGGCAACCAGCTCATGACGCTGACCACCCAGGGGCGTTCGGCGGTGCTGCGGCTGGAGCACGCGCAGGAGGAGCAGGCCGGAACGCGCCTCAGGAGCGTGACGGAGACCCGGCTGAGCCGGTGAACCTGTGAGCCCGCTGTGCACCGTGGTGCGAATCCGGTCACCTCGCGGGCCACGGAGGCGGGGGCGGGCGCCCCCTTGACCGGCGGGAGCGGGCGCCCGAACGGCCAAGCGGAGGTGAACCCGTGGCCAAATGTTGAACTTGCAAGTATCGATTAGGGACACCTAACGTGGGTGGTCGACTCGGTTCCGTCCCCCCGGACCGGCCCCGCCCGGGGGCCGGCCTGACCGAAGGAGACCCCCCACATGACCGGACGCCTCAACAGCGCCCAGCCGTATGTCCTCGGCCTGTTCCGCATCGTCGTCGGACTGCTCTTCGCCTGCCACGGCGCCGTTTCCCTGTTCGGCCTGCTCGGCGGCGCGGACGGCAACGGCGGCACCGTCGAGACCGGCGCCTGGCCCGGCTGGTACGCGGCCGTGATCGAACTCGTCGGCGGCACCCTGGTCCTGCTCGGCCTCGGCACCCGCGCCGCCGCGTTCGTCTCGTCCGGCGCGATGGCCTACGCGTACTTCAAGGTCCACCAGCCCGAGGCCCTGTGGCCGATAGAGAACAACGGCGAGGGCGCGGCCCTGTACTGCTGGGCCATGTTCCTGCTGGTGTTCACCGGCTCCGGAGCCTTCGGCCTGGACCGCCTGTTCACCAGGCGCTCGTCGGCGAACGGCGAACGGCAGGCGGAACGGACCCCGGTGACGGCCTGACCGTCTCCCGCCGGGCCCTTCCGGGCCCCACGGGCGCCCTCCCCCGGACGGCGCACGGGTGTCCTCCCCGCACGACGGGGAGGACACCCTTCCCCCGTGCGCGGGGGAAGGGAAGGGGAACACCGGGTGCTGAACACACGAACCCCCCGTGACCTTTCCGCCACTCACCGGGCGTACGCTGTATGGCTGTCATCGGCCACTCCTGCCACTCCTGCCGCTCCCCCCGCGACAGCGCGGTACGGCGCGGCCCGCGGGGGAGCCACGGGGAGTTCGGGTGGAGAGTCTGGGGTCGCTGGTCGGCAGCCCGTGGATCTACGGGGTGGTGGCCCTCTCGGTCCTGCTCGACGTGTTCGTGCCGGTCCTGCCGAGCGGGTTACTGGTGATCACCGCGGCCACGGCGGCGGCCGCGGGCACGGCGACCGACGTGCCCGACATCCTGGTGCTGACGCTGTGCGCCGCCACCGCCTCCGTCCTGGGCGACCTGGCGGCCTACCGCCTCGCCTGGCGCGGCGGCGCCCGTCTGGACCGGGCGATGGCCCGTTCGCGGCGGCTCAGGAGCGCGCAGGAACGTCTCGGCGCGGCACTCGCCCGGGGCGGCGCCCTGGTCGTCCTCGCCCGCTTCGCGCCGGCCGGGCGCTCGGTGGTCTCCCTCGGCGCCGGCGCCGCGCGCCACCGCGCCCGCGACTTCCTCCCCTGGTCCGCCCTGGCGGGGCTGTCCTGGGCCGCGTACAGCGTGGCCCTCGGCTACTTCGGCGCCCACTGGCTGGGGGCGACCTGGCTGGCCACGGCGGTGTCGGTGGGCGCGCTGTTCGCGGCGGGGGCGGGCGCGGGGTACCTGATGCGCCGCCGGCCACAGCCTTCGGAGGCCTCCTAGGTCCCGCGGGACCCCGGGACTCCGCGCGGAGTCCCGAAGCCGGGAACGACCGGGCCGACCGGGGATGTTGCGCGGCCCGGCGCCTGCCGGGCGCCTCCCCCGTCGCCCGCCCTCCCCCTCCGCTCCCGCCCTTCCCCCTCCGCTCCCGGCTTCTCCCCCGCGCTCGGCTTCTCCCCCGCGCTCGGCTTCGCTCGGGCGGGAGGGACCCCATGAGCGGGGACCCCATCGCCCTGGAGGGTGACTCCCCGGCCTTCGAGGCACGGGCGGAAGGCGACGACCGCCCGCGGTCACGGCGCCCGGAGGACGCTATCCCGCCGTCCGCCGCGCCGCGTTCCCGCGCACCTCCAGCCCGTCCAGCAGCTCGGCCGTCGCCTCGGCGACCGCGTCCACCGCCCGGTCGAACGCCTCGCGGTTGTGGGCGGCCGGCGCGCGGAAGCCGGACACCTTCCTCACGTACTGCAGGGCGGCGGCCCGGATCTCCTCCTCCGTGGCCTCCTCGGGCAGTACGGGCGGGCGCAGGGTCTTGATGCTCCGGCACATGCCCCCAGTCTGGCGCGCGGAGCCCGGGGAGGGCCACGAACGGGTGAATCACGGGTGGAGACCGCTGAGCGACTCGCCACTCAAAATCGAACAGGCGTATCATTGGGTCGTGGCTGCGACCTATGACTTTCCGAGTGACCTCCTCGCCGGTCAGGAGGAACTGCATCAGGTCCGGGCCGAGTTGTCGGCCCTGCTGAAGCGGCTCCCCTGGTCGGTCGAACCCCTCGACGGGTTCAGCGACGACAACGGCTGGCGCAAGATCGAGCGCCCCGCCTCGCCCGGCTGGACCGCCGACGAACAGGCCGAGGTGGAGAAGCTGAGACAACGGGAGCACGAGCTCGCGGTGTTCGTCAGCACCCACCGCCACTGGGCCGGACTCGCCGGCGCCGACCGCGTGCACGCCCGCTCCCGGCTGAAGCACGCCCACGAGGACACCGAGGAGCCCTCGTAGGAGGGAAGGACCGGGGAGGCACACGAGAAGGGCCCCCGGAGCGACTCCGGAGGCCCTGTGTCCCGGTGGGCGCGGACGGTTTCGAACCGCCGACATCCTGCTTGTAAGGCAGGCGCTCTACCCCTGAGCTACGCACCCGGGACCCGGGCGGTGCGCCCAGGTCGAGTCGACAGCCTACATGGCCGGGGCATGGACCGGCACACCCCTACCGGTCACCGAGGGTGAACAATAGTCTCATTCCTTATCAGTGGGCGGTGCGGCATGTACTGGCAAGTTGGTCACAGCGTGCGGCGGAGGAGACCTACGGCATCTACGAAGTAGAGCGTGTTCCGTGGCGGTCGTGGTCGCTGCCTTCGTTGCGGAAGGCGTTCAACGAGGCCAAGCACACCGACCCGTTCCTGCGCCAGTGGTGGGCGCAGAACTCCAAGGAGGCCTACAACACCGGCCTCGCGAACGCTGCCGCAGCGTTCGACAACTACGCCAGGTCCCGGCGCGGCAAGCGCAAGGGCGCCCGAATGGGTAGGCCCCGCTTGAAGTCGAAGCGGAAGGCCCGTTTGGCGTGCAGGTTCACCACCGGCACCATCCGTCTCGATGACCGGCGGCATATTGTCCTGCCCCGCCTCGGCCGGATCCGCCTCCACGAGGACGCCCAGCCTCTCGTGGACGCGATCAGCGAGGGCGGGATGCGGATTCTGTCGGTGACGGTGCGGTTCGAGCGGGGCCGCTGGTTCGCGGTCCTGCAGACCGAGGAACGCCGCACCATCACCCCTGCCACCCGGTCCGGCACGGCGGTCGGGATCGACCTCGGCGTGAAGACGCTCCTCGTCATGGCGGACTCGACCGGCGAAGTCCGCGAAGTCGCCAACCCCAAGCACTACGACCAAGCCCTCACGCAGCTTCGGAAGGCATCTCGGACCGTTTCCCGCCGCCGCGGCCCAAACCGGCGCAACGGACAGGCACCGTCCCGCCGCTGGGAGAAAGCCGACGCGGTCCGCAACCGGGTGCACCACCGGGTGGCGAACCTGCGGGAGAACCATCTCCACCAGGCCACCGCGCGTATCCCTGCCGAGTACGGCACCGTCGTGGTCGAGGACCTCAACGTCAAAGGCATGGTCCGCAACCGGCGTCTGTCCCGCCGTATCTCCGACGCGGCGTTCGGGGAACTGCGGCGCCAGCTCACCTACGAGACCCAGCGCCACGGTGGACGTCTGATCGTCGCCGACCGCTGGATGCCCTCCTCGAAGACCTGCTCCCGCTGCGGTGTGGTGAAAGCCAAGCTGCCCCTCGGCGTGCGTGTCTTCGAGTGCGACGCCTGCGGATTCGTCCTGGACCGGGACGCAAACGCAGGCCACAACCTGGCCGCCCTCGCGGCGACCAACCGTGAAACGGGTACCGGAGTGGCCGGAGACCCGGGCCCCACCCTGGCGGTGGTGCCGAAGCCTCGTGGAGCCGAGCAGAAGACCCGCACCGCCCGAACCCGCAAGGGGACGGGCACGCGGGCGGCCGGCGCAACACCCCGCCAGGGGACGGAAACGAGAGATCGTCGACAGGACACCGGACACGAGCAACTCGCGCTCTGGCGAAACCGTCACGAACCTTCCGGGCGGAAACACCCTGAATGCTGAGAGTCACTGAGACTCAGAGCAACGGATATCCCCACCCCGGATCCACCAGCCACCCGGATCCCCCTGCGGGCTCCCCGTCCGTACGGTCGAGGAGCGCTCGGACACCGCCGGAGAGCGCCACCGTCCGTCCCAGGGGGAGACCGCCATGACCCGCACCACCCGCACCACCCGCACCACCGGTTCCGCTTCCGGCGCCCGTGCCGTGTGGAGCCGCGCCCTCGCCCTCGCCGGGGCCACCGCGGTGATCGTCGCGGGCGTGGGCGCCTGCGGGGCGTCGGCCTCCGACGACGACGATCCCGACCGCCGCTCCTTCGACCTGCCCGGCACCACCCTCACCGTCGACTCCGACGAATCCGCCCTGGAGATCGTCGCCTCGGACGCGAACGCCCCGGGCCGGATCGAGGTCACCCGGTGGTTCCAGGGCACCGTCGCCATCGGCTCGGACCCGAAGGTCACCTGGTCCATGGACGGCGACCGGCTGGTCCTGCGGGAGAAGTGCTCGGGGGTCGTCGCCGACTGCTCGACCAAGCACCGCATCGAGGTGCCCCGCGGGGTCTCCGTCAAGGTCGAGGGGGAGGACGGCAGCGTGCGGGCACGGGGCTTCCGCGACGCGCTGAGCATCCGCACGACGGACGGTTCGGTCCGGGTCACGGACTCCACCGGGCCGCTGGAACTGCGCACCGGTGACGGGTCCATACGCGCGCAGGTCTCCTCCCGTACGGTGCGCACCCGCAGCGGTGACGGCTCGGTCCGCCTCGAACTGGCCGCCGTACCCGACCTGGTGGACTCCCGCAGCGGCGACGGTTCCCTGACGATCGACCTGCCGCGGGCCTCCTACCGCGTGGACACCGGGACCGGTGACGGCGCCGAGGACGTGTCCGTGCCCCGCGACGACTCCAGCTCCCACGCGGTGACCGCGCGCACCGGCGACGGCAGACTCACCGTCCGCACGGCGAACTGACCGGCCCGTGTCTTCGTCCTTCACCGGTGGGAGAATGACATCGGGCCGGGCGAACGACAGTACGGGAGAGGGATGTGACGGCGACACCAGCGCAGCCGTACTCGCCGTCGGAGCCGCGCGTGCCCCGCACGCGTCGTGCCGTGCCCCCTCTTCCTCCTCTTCCCCCTCGGCCGGGTGCCCGCCGGGCCCCCGGCGGGCTGCGGGACGTGCTCGCCCTCGTGGGGCTGCCGCTGGCCGCGGCGCTGGTGCTGCCCGCCGCGTTCGCCGGGGGCGGGACGCGGCGCTGGTTCGGCGGGCGGGCCGAGAGCCAGCGGGCCGAGGCGCAGGCCGCCAAGGACGCGGCGGCGGCCGCCTTCTACGAACTCGACACCGCCCAGCGCGACCTGCGGATCTCCATCGAGACGATCACCGCTGTCGACGCCTCCCCCGCCGCCCGCCGTGCCGTCGCCGACTTCGAGGCGCTCGGCCGGCGCATCGACGAGGCCAGCCACCGGTACATCAGCGCCGTCGACGCCCACGACCTGGACCGCGACGACCTGGAGGCCTCGGCCGCCGCCCAGGCCCGCGACCGGCTGACCGCCGCCAAGGACGAACTCGGCCGGGTCAGGCAGGAGCTGGACCGGTTCGCCGACGGGCTCGGCCCCCTCCTCGGCAAGGCCGAGACCCAGCTCGCCCGGCTCGCGCCCGCCGTCGAACGCGCCCGGCAGACACTGCTCGCCGCCTCGAACGCCCTCGACACCGCACGCGGATCGGGCCTGAGGGCCGACGACCTCGCCGCCCGGCTCGCCGCCCTCTCCCCGGAACTGACCAAGCTGAACCAGGGCGCGGGACAGCACGGCGTGCCGGGGACCCTGGAGCGGGCCGAACGGGTCACGCGCGAGGCCGAGGCGGTCCGCGTCGAAGCCGGACGGCTGCCGGAGCGGGCCGCCGAGATCGACCACCGGCTGGTCTCCCTGCGCACCCGCGCCCAGGCCCTCACCACCCGCTCCGAACAGGTCGAACCCGTCCTCAGCGAACTGCGCCGGCGCTTCACCGCCGCCTGCTGGCAGGACCTGCAGCACGTCCCCGACGTCGCCTCGGAGAACGTGGGCCGGGCGGAGGCGAGACTCGCCGAGGCCCGGGCGGCCCGCGAGGAGCAGCGCTGGGCGGACGCCACCGCCCTGCTGTCGACCGCGCGGGCGCTGCTGAACACGACCGACGAGGCGGTCTCGGCCGCCGGCGACCGGCTGCGGCGGCTGAACGCGGTACAGAAGGACCCCGGACAGGAGATCGAACGCACCCGCTTCGCCATCCGGGACGCCCAACGACTGGCCATGGCCGGCCGCCACACCCCCGACCCGCGCCACGCCCGCCCCCTGGACGACGCCGTGGCCCGTCTGGAGCGGGCCGTCGCCGGACTGGAGGGCCGCCATCCCGACTACTGGCACTTCCTGACGGAGACGGAGGAGGTGCGGGCGACGGTGAGCCGTGTGGTGGCCGGGATCCGGGAGGAACGCGGCGGCGGCGCCCACTGACCGTCCCGGCACCGGCCGCGCCGGTTAACCTGGGCCCATGCCTCGCTACGAGTACCGCTGCCGGACCTGCGGCGACACCTTCGAACTGAGCCGCCCCATGGCGGAGTCCTCCGCGCCCGCCGCCTGCCCGGCGGGTCACGACGACACGGTCAAGCTCCTCTCCACGGTCGCGGTGGCCGGTGGCGCCGCGGCCCCGGCCCCCCGTGCGGGCGGCGGTGGCGGTGGCGGCGGCTGCTGCGGTGGCGGCTGCTGCGGCTGACCCCCGCCGGAGGCCACGGCGCCGGAGACCGGCCGCCGGGGCGGCGCGGCACCGCGAGCGCCCCGCGCGGACAGCCCCCGCCCCCGGCCGGCCCGAACTCGCCCAAGATCGCGCCGGTGTGTCTTCCCACCGCGCCCCGCGCGACGGCGGCGGCCTCGGTGCGCCCCCGCGCCGTCCCGGCCGGCACCGCCCGCTCCCGCGCGGTGGGACGGGCGAGCGGGCCATGACGAGCAGGAGGAGCAGGCGCCGGCCGGGACGGTGCGGAGCAGCTCGGCGACGGCCGCGGTGGCGCCCCCTCCCTCAGCCCCACCGCGCACCGCGCCATGTCTCGCACGATCGCGGGGCCGGCCGGACGCGGCCATGCGGACACCCTGCGGAGAACCGCACGCGCGGACGCTGAGTGCCGCGGCGCGCGCGGCTTTCCTCAGCCTTCCTTCAGCTCCGGTTTCCTAGCGTGGCGGGCATGACAGCCATCGCAGCGCACACGATCACGGCGGCAGCGGACGGCAGTGCCGGACCGCAGTGGGTCAACGACCTCATGGACGCCCTGGGCGCCCCCGGGGCCGGTCTCGCCATCGCGCTGGAGAACCTCTTCCCTCCCATACCCAGCGAGGTGATCCTCCCCCTGGCGGGGTTCGCCGCGAGCAGTGGGCGGATGAGCCTGCTCGCCGCGCTGCTGTGGACCACCGCCGGCTCGGTGATCGGCGCGCTCGCGCTGTACGGGGTGGGCGCGCTGCTCGGCCGGGACCGGACGGTGGCGATAGCGGAGCGGCTGCCGCTGGTGAAGGTCGCGGACATCGAGAAGACGGAGGCGTGGTTCCTGCGGCACGGGCCGAAGGCGGTGTTCTTCGGCCGGATGATTCCGCTCTTCCGGAGTTTCATCTCGGTGCCGGCCGGTGTGGAGCGCATGCGGCTGCCGCTGTTCCTCGGTCTGACCACGCTGGGCAGCGCGGTCTGGAACACCGCGTTCGTGCTCGCGGGGTATGTGCTGGGGGACAACTGGGAGCAGGTGTCGACCGTCGTCTCGGCGTACTCGAAGGTGGTCCTCGGCGTGGCCGCGCTGGCGCTGCTGGCGTTCGTGGTCCTGCGGCTGCTGCGCTCGGGCGCCGGCCGGCGGCGGCGGGACGGGCGGGCGGACACGGGACATCCGCACCCGCCGCGCTCCGGGGACGGTCACGGCGACGGGTACGACTCCGCCGACACCGTGGTCCTGCGCCGCCACCGCTGACGCCCGGCCGCACGATCGCGGAGCCGTACGGCCTCACCGGGGTGAGCGCACCGCCCGCAGGAACTCGCGCAGGATGCGCTCACCGGCCAGGACGCCCCGCTCGGGGAGGGCACTGATCGCGGGGGCCGTCCAGTCGGCGTCGGCGAGTTCGCCGTGACCGGGGCGCCAGCCCCGGTCCACGGCGAGGAGCAGGTCGGCGTCGAGGAGGGAGTCGCCGGCGGCGAGGGTGAGCTCGGCGCCGGTGCGGCGGGCGACCTCGCGCATGGCCGCGCTCTTGGTGAGGGGCTTGGGGACGGCGTAGATCTTGCGGCCCTGGAGGGACACGGTCCAGCCGCGGTTCTCCGCCCACTCCCCGAGTTCCTTCACCCACTCCTCGCGCAGCAGTTCCCGCTCGACGACGAGGTAGGCGAAGAGGTCCTCGGCGACCCGGTGCTTGCGCACCCAGACCGGGTCGGCGGTCCGCAGCAGGTGGTCCTGCACCTCGGACAGCGGGGCGCACTCGTCGGCCAGGCGGGCGAGCACCCGGGCGTGCCAGTCCTGGTCGGACACGCCGTCGACGAGGAGGTGCCCGCCGTTGGCGCAGATCGCGTAGGTCGGCGGCGGGCCGGGGAGGTTGATGCGCTGGTACTGCTTGCGCGTGCGGGTCGTCGTCGGCACGAAGACGGCGGCGTCGCCGAGGTCGGTGAGGAGCCGGGCCGCCGTCTCCGTCATGTAGGACAGGGGCTTGCTCTCGTGGACCTCCACGCACAGCAGACGGGGCGCCCGCGCGTCCGGCATGGTCAGGGCGAGGGCGGCGGCGGAGTAGATGAGCGTGCGGTCGAGGTCGCTGGCGACGATGACGGGCATCAGCCGGTCACCGCCTTGCCGTCGGCGCCGGTGGCGCCGCGGGTGTAGCGGGGGTGGATCAGCCCGACGCAGGTGTAGGGGAGTCCGTGGACCTCTTCGACGGGGACGCCCCGCTGCCGCGCGAGGAGGCGTACGTGGTCGAGGTCGCGGCCGGCTCCGGCCCGGGCGAGCACCTTCCAGGGCACCCGGCGCAGCAGCACCCGGGTGGTCTCGCCGACGCCGGGCTTGACGAGGTTCACGTCGTGGATGCCGTACTCCTCGCTGATGCGTTCGACCGCCGCCCAGCCCTCCCAGGTGGGGGTGCGGTCGGTGGAGAGCAGTTCCTTGGCCTGGGCGCAGGCCGCGTCGGTGACCTCCGGGAAGCGGGCGGACACGGCGTCCAGGAAGGCCACCGAGAGGTCCGCGCCGGCGAGTTCGCGGTAGAACTTGGCGCCGTGGAAGTCGTGCGGGCCGACCAGGTCGGCGCGGAGCACGGTGCGTGAGATCAGGCCGGACACCGTGGAGTTGAGGCAGGCGGAGGGGATCAGGTAGTCCTCGCGGGTGCCGTAGGTGCGGACGCAGGAGCCGGGGTCGGCCAGGACCGCGATCTCCGGGTCGAAGCCGGTGACACCCTCGGTCTTCTCGAACTCCTCGATGGCCTGGGCGAGTTCGCGGGTGATGGCGCCCTTGCCGGTCCACCCGTCGACGAAGACCACGTCCCGGGGGTCGTGGTGGGCGGCCAGCCAGCGCAGCGCGTTGGCGTCGATGCCCCGGCCGCGGACGATCGAGACGGCGTAGTGCGGGAGGTCGAGACGGTGGCGGTGCTGCGCCCAGCGGCGCATCAGGATGCCCACGGGGGTGCCGGCGCGGGCCAGCGAGACGAGCACCGGATGAGGGGACCGCTCGGCGAGCACGGTCTCGGTGACCACGCCCACCGCGTGGGCCAGGCGGGCCGCCGACTCGTCCAGGGCCGCGTGGAACAGCTCCTGGTACTGCTCGCTCGGCTGGTACTCCACGGGCAGCGACTCCGCGTAGTGGGCGCCGCCGCTCTGGATGGCCTCCTCGCGCTCCTCGGTCGGCGCCTCCAGCGTCACGTCCGAGAGGTCCTGGAGCAGCCAGCCGACCTCCTCGGGCGCGTACGAGGAGAAGGCGGGGCCTCTGAGGGGGTCGGGCAGCATGGTGGCGGGCCTTTCGGGGGCGTCCGGTCGGGCGTCCTGGGGAGCGGTGTCCTGCGGGGCGGGCACGTACGACGGTACGACCGCGAGGAGGACCCGCGGGGTGTGCGCGGCGAGCCGGGCGAGCAGGCCGCCGGGCGCGTGCAGTGCGGGGGTGTCGGCGGCCGAGTCGACGACGGCGACGACGGCGTCGAAGCCGCCGCCGGCGACGTTGTAGGCGTAGCGCTCGCCGGGGCCGTCGGCGGGGTCGTCGTGGGCGGGGAAGACCAGGCGGGTGCGTATCGCGTAGCCGGGGTCGTCGACGGCGAGGACGGGCGAGCGGGTGGTGGTGGAGAAGCGCACGTCGGCGCAGGTCCGCTCCAGCTCGGCGGCGAGCCGGAGCGGGGTGTACATCAGTTCCTCGAAGCCGAGGACCAGGACGCGGCGCGCGCCGTCGGGGAGTGCCGCCGCGAGGCGGGCCGTCATGTCGGGGAGCGCGCGTTCGAGGCGGGCCCGGTGCGCGGGGGTGAAGCCGTGGCGTCCGCCGTCGGGGAGGCCGTCCGGCCAGCGCAGGTCCACCCGCGTGGCGCGGCCGGGCTCGTCGGCCGGGTGCGGGCCGGATGCGGCTGGTCGCGCCCACGCGGCGGTGGCCGCGGATTCGACTGCGTCCCGCGCCCCCGGAGGGTGAGTCCGGGCACCGGCTTCAAGGCTCGGGGTAAGGGCATCTCCCTCAAGGGGCGCGGGGAACTGCGCGGCCGGCCCCGACGCGGCCGCGGACGACCGGTCACCCTTCGTGGCACCCTCGTACCGCGCCACCAGCTCCTGTCCCTTCTCCAGGACACCGTCCGGCAGCCGCACCGTGCCCGACGCGGTGGTCACCAGGTCGATGCGCGCCCCGATCTCGCGGGCGAACCCGTCCAGGCGGCCGGCGTCGGCGGGCGACCTCATGTCGACGAGGGCGACCACGACGTACCGCTCCCGCGGATACCGCGCGTGAAGGTCCCGGACGGTGTTCAGCACCGTGTTCCCCGTGGAGAACTCGTCGTCGACCAGGACCAGCGGGCCGTCCCCGGCCAGCAGGGACGGGTCCTCCGGGAGCAGCAGGTGGGACGTGGCGTGGGAGTGGGACTCCTCGAAGCCGCCGGCCGTGGCGGTCCCCGCGACCGGGCGGCGGGTGGAGTGCAGGTAGGGGGCGGCGCCCAGGCCGTCGGCGACGCAATGGCCGAGACCGGTCGCGGTCTCGGCGTAGCCGAGGACGACCGCGCCGTCCGCCTCGCCGCCCAGCAGCTCGCGCACCCGGCGGCCGAGCGCCACGCCGTGGCCGTACACGACGGACGGGGACTGGGGGACGTGCTTGCCGAGGACGTTGGACACCAGCAGGTGGGCCCGCTTGGGGTTGCGGCGCAGGGCCAGTCCCAGCAGGCCGGGCAGGCTCTCGTCCCCGGCCAGCTCGACGCCGAGCCGCTCCGTGACCCAGCTGCCGGACCACACGTCCTCGCCGGTCCGCGTTCCGTGACGCACCGGGCGGCGCATCCCGTCGTTCACGGTCTTCTCCGTCCCGGTCACTCGCCCAGGCCCGCCGCGAGCAGTTCCACGAAGCCGATGTCCTCGTTGGCGACGCCGAAGGCCTCGGCGCGCAGCAGCGTCCGTTCGGCCCAGGCGCGGTGGGGTTTCACCTCGTTCATCTTGTTCGTGTAGGCCGACCTGAGTACACCCCCGCCGCCGCGTTCCGGCCGGAGGATGTCCTGGGCGTCGCTGAACTCCTCGTGGCTGACGACGGACAGCGCGTGCACGGGGAGCACGTGCGAGGGGTGGATGCAGGTCTTGCCCAGCAGGCCGTTGGCCCGGTCGAGGGAGATCTCGCGCAGCAGGCCGTCCATGGCGTGTTCGATCAGCTTCTCGCGCAGCGCCACGGCCTGCACCTCGTGGAAGGGGCTCTGCCGCAGGAGTGGCTTGAACATGCGTTCCTGGACCCGGAAGTACTCCCAGACGGGTCCGGTCACGGTGAATCCGGTGCCGTCGGCCCGGGCCAGCATGTTCACCACGTCGGAGATGACGGAGGCGACGACCTGGACGTCGTACGCCGTCATGTCGGGGCCCCTGCGCAGCCCGTAGGAGGAGCAGAAGTCGGTCACGCCGAGGCGCAGGGCGAGCACGCGGTCGCGGTACTTGTCGACGGCGCGGAAGATGCCTTCGAGGGTCTCGACGCGGGACTCGCGGTAGAGCAGCTCGGGCGACTCCAGCACCGGCATGGCGAACAGCCGGTGGCCGCTCCCGGCCTCGGCGGTGGCCAGCGCCTCCAGGAACGGCAGGCCGCGTTCCGCGGTGAACTTCGGCAGTACGAAACCGGACAGCAGCGGGACGGCGGGGCCGAGGCGGCGGACGAGGTCGGGGATCTGTCCGGGGGTGCGGACCCGGATGAACAGCAGCGGCAGGTCCGCCCCGGGCCGCCCGGCCAGGTCCGTGAACTGCCGGACGAGGTTCTCCTCGCCGGCGGTCACCTCGGCGTCGTCGATGGAGTCCTCCAGGCACAGCACCATGGAGACCACGCCGCGTCCGCCCTGCTTGACGACGTCGTCGGCGAGCCGGGGCCGGGTCGCGGGGCTGTAGAGCGTGGCGCCGAGGGCCGCGGAGAGCAGCCGGGCCGGGGAATCGGGCGTGAACTCGCCGGGCTCCCGGTAGAAGAGACGTTTCCGCACCGCAGGGGCGAGGTGACCGAAATGACGCATAGAACTCCCCCGTGGCCTCTCTGGAATCTCGGGAATGTCGGAAGGTGGCCGGTAATAGTACGTAGGGATCCGTGTCGGCGGTTCCCGTGGGGCATGAACTTCAGGTAACCCCGCCGTGTCGACCCCAACCCCGCGTTGTCGTGACCAGGACGGAGAAGGCAGGATGACCGCATGACGCACGCGATGCCCAAGGGGTCGAACGTCCCTCTCGAGGCCACCACGGTACGTGCCGTGCTGCGCTGGTCGCCCGGGCAGGGGGTGCCGGACGTCGACGCCTCCGCGCTGCTCCTCGGTCCCGACGGTCGTGTGCGCTCCGACGAGGACTTCGTGTTCTACAACCAGCCGCGGCACCCCGCCGGGCAGGTGTGGCGGCTCGGCAAGAAGCGCGTCGCCGAGGGCCTGACCGACACGATCCAGACGGATCTCGCCGGTGTCGAGTCCGCCGTCGGCCGGATTCTGCTCGTCGCTTCGGCGGACGGCGTCACCTTCGACCGCGTACGGGACCTGCGCATCCTGCTGTACGACGCGCAGGCCGCCGACGGGGACGCGCTGGCGTATTTCGACGTCAAGCCGGAGACCGGCCAGGAGACCGCGCTGATCTGCGGTGAGCTGTACCGGCGCGGGGAGGGCTGGAAGTTCCGGGCGCTCGGCGAGGGCTATTCGAACGGGCTGAAGGGCCTGGCGACCGACTTCGGCATCTCGGTGGACGAGTCGGAGGCCGCGCAGGAGCCCGACGCCTCCGACGTCACCCAGCAGCCGCCCCCGACCGCGCAGGTGCCGGCCGCCGACCGGACCTCCTCCGAGGCCCTGACGCAGCCGCAGGCCCCGCTCGTCCCGCCGGCGCCCGAGGTGTCCCGGCCGCTGCCGCCCGAGCAGCCGGCGGGGGTGCCCGCCCAGCCCGCCTACGGCTACCCGCCGCAGCAGCCCGCGGCCACGCAGCCGGCCTACGGCTACCCGCACCCGACCGCCCAGCCCGCCTACGGCTATCCGCCGGCGCCCGCCACGGCCGCCCCGGGGGCGCCGTCCGGGTACGGCTTCCCGCCGCCGGCCACCGCCTCCCCCGACCCGGACTTCCGGCTTCCGCCGCAGGGGCCGCAGTTCATCGGACGCTGACGGAGCACCGCCCGCGTCATCGGGGGCTCCTCAGCGTCCGGCCTTCGTCTTGAAGCCCCTCCCCCACTGCAGCCCCCAGCCGTAGAGCCGGTCCAGCTCCGCCTGGAATCCGTAGACGAACTTCACCTCGCGGCGGACGAGGATCTCGTCCTTGACGTTCTCGATCATCACCACCGCGCAGGAGCGGGCCTGGGGGTGGCGTTCGTCGAGGCCGATCTCGATCCGCGGGCCGCTGCTGGGGTAGAGCGTGACCATGGCGTGCGTCCGGTCGAACGCGGGCGTCTGGTCGTAGATGTAGGCGAAGACCAGCAGGCGCCTGATGTTCTCGCGGTGGTCCAGGTTGATGTACATGGTCTCGCCCGAGCCCGACCCGAACCGGTCGTCACCGCTGAGCTTGACGTACGGCGGGGCGTTGACGTCGCCGAGGAGGCCGCCCAGGGGCTGGACCACGCCCTTGGTGCCGTCCTGGAGCTCGTACAGACAGCCGAGGTCGAGGTCGACGTCGACCATGGACTGGCTGTGGCCCATCACCTCCGGGGGCTTGAGCGCCTTCAGGGGGTGGCGCAGCAGGCTCTCCCGCTGGGAGCCGCCGAAGTCGGAGGTCCGCATCCGCCAGCTCAGGTTGACCCGCAGGTGGCCGGTGGCCGCGCCCTGTTTGGTCAGGGACACCTGACCGTGCCGTTTGGTCAGCTCGATGGCATTGCTGGCCGCGCTGCCCGAGTCGAAGGCGCTCTCACGTCCGCGCCACAGTCCGTCCAGGAAACCCATTCCCGCCCCAAGTCCAGTCGCCGAACCCCGCTCGGGCCGCCGGGACTCCCGGACGGCCGACGGGGCGGCCCCGAGGAGTGGTCCTCGGTGGCCGCCCCGTCGAGAGCGTTCCTCACCCGGAGGGCTGTCACACCCCGGAGGTGACCTCAGTCTTGTCGTCGGCGTTCCCCTCGGCCGCCGCGAGCCGCTTGTTGCGGCGGACGGAGGACCAGAAGGAGGCGCCGATGAGGATGACGCCGAGGGAGCCGGTGATGAGTTCGTGGATCTCGTACTGGATGGTGACGAGCAGGATCAGGGACAGGGCGCCGATGGCGTAGTGGGCGCCGTGCTCGAGGTAGACGTACTCGTCGAGGGTGCCCTGGCGGACCAGGTAGACGGTCAGGGACCGCACGTACATGGCGCCGATGCCCAGGCCGAGGGCCATCAGGACGA
>NZ_JBIAZD010000016.1:0-181226 GCF_042898795.1 Streptomyces sp. NPDC000348 | reverse complement strand
GGTACTGCAGGGGGGACCCTGTGGGAGAGTAGGACGCCGCCGAACAATTTGTGGGAAAACCCCGTACCGTTACCGGTGCGGGGTTTTCTGCGTTTAGGGTCAAGGGCATGCGCTATGACCTCGTCATCTTCGACAACGACGGCGTTCTCGTCGACAGTGAGCCGATCTCCAATCGGCTCCTGGCCGCCTTTCTCACCGAACTCGGCCATCCGACCTCGTACGAGGACTCCATTCGTGACTACATGGGCTCCGCCATGCACCGTGTGCACGATCTCGTCGAGGAACGGACGGGGCAGCGGTTGCCGGCGGACTTCGACGACGTGTTCCACGCCCGGGTCTTCGCCGCGTTCGAGCGGGAGCTGAAGCCGGTGGTCGGCGCCGTGGAGGCACTCGAGAAGCTGGCCGCCGACGGGGTGCCGTACTGCGTGGCCTCGTCCGGGAGTCATGAGCGGATCCGGGTGGGGCACCGCACGACCGGGCTCGACCGGTGGTTCGACGACGAGCGGATCTTCAGCTCGCAGGACGTGGGGCGGGGGAAGCCGGCGCCGGATCTGTTCCTGTACGCGGCCGAGCGGATGGGCGTGGCGGCCGAGCGGTGCGTGGTCGTCGAGGACAGCCCGCTGGGCGTCCGGGCGGCGGTCGCGGCCGGGATGGACGTGTACGGGTTCACCGCGATGACACCGGCCGGGAAGCTCTCCGGGACCACGGGACTCTTCGAGGACATGGCGGAGTTGGTCCCGCTGCTCTCGCGGGCGCGAAGCTGAACGCAATTCATCTTCGATCGGATCTACCCACCGGTATCCCCGAGCCCTACGCTCGCCGCCATGACTGATGTGCTGCGGCGCGGCAGGGCCTCGTTGGCGTTCGGCTTCCTCGTGCAGGGCGTCGCCTTCGCCCTGCTCGTGACGCGGATCCCGGCCATCCAGGACCGGTACGGGGTGTCCGACGCGCTGCTGCCGGTCTTCCTCGCCGCCGTGCCCCTCCTGGCGGGCATCGGAAGTGTCGCCACGGAGCGGCTGGTGAGGCGGGTGCCGCCGAGCCGGGTGCTGCGGTGGTCGCAGCCGGTGGTGCTGCTGGCGCTGCTGGGCGTCGGAGCGGGGGAGCACATGGCGGGGCTCGGCGCGGCACTGGCCGCGTTCGGGCTGGCCGTCGGCGCGCTGGACGCGTCGATGAACATGCTCGGGGTGAGTCTGCAGCGGGCGTACGGACGCAGCATCATGCTGAGTTTCCACGCCGCGTACAGCCTGGGCGGGATCGTCGGGGCATCGCTCGCGTGGGCGGGGGCGCACGGGGAGCCGGCGCTGTGGGTGTCGTATCTGCCGGTGGTGCTGGTGCTGCTGCCGGCCGCGCTGGTCGGGAGCCGCTGGTACGTCGACGGGGGCGGGGAGCCGGCCACGGGGAACACGAAGGGCGAGGGCGCGACCGGCGGCCTCACGTGGCTGCTGCCGCTGTGCCTGGTGATGACGGTGGCGTACATCGGGGACTCGACGGTCTCCAACTGGAGCGCGAAGTACCTCCAGGACGTGCTGGGGAGTTCGGAGCAGCTGGCTACCGTTCCGTACAACGTCTACATGGTCACCACGCTGCTGGGGCGGGCGATCGGGGACGTCGGGGTGCGGCGGTTCGGGGCCGTGGCGGTGGTGCGGGCGGGGGCGCTGGTGGCGGCGGCGGGGTTCGCCGTGGTGGCCGGGGCGCCCGGTGCGTGGGCGGGGATGCCGGGGTTCGTGCTGCTGGGGCTCGGGCTGTGCGTGCTGGTGCCGCAGACCTTCGCGGCGGCCGGGCGGCTGGCCGCCGAGCGCGGCGGCCCGGGGAGTTCGGACATGGCCGTCGCGCGACTCAATGTCTTCAATTACGTGGGTTTTCTGATCGGTTCGCCGTTGGTCGGGGCGCTCGGTGATGCCTGGAGCTACCGCGGGGCGATGCTGGTGCCGATGGTGCTGGTCCTGGTGACGCTCGTGCACGCCAGGTCGTTCGCCGTGCAACCGGACCGATACGGTGGCGGGCATGAGCGGGCGCGTGCAGCTGATGTGGGACGAGGCAGTGACGGGCTATGACTTCGGCCGGGACCATCCGATGGACCCGGTCCGGCTGGCGCTGACCCGGAGTCTGGTCGGTGCCCTGGGGCTCGACCGTGAGGTGGAGGTGGTCGCCGCGAAGGCGGCCGGGGAGTCGACGCTGCGGCTCGTCCACCGGGAGGACTACATCGAGGCGGTGCGGGCCGCGTCGGCGGATCCGGCGGCCGCGGACCAGTCGTACGGGCTGGGGACGGTGGACGATCCCGCGTTCGCCGGGATGCACGAGGTGTCGGCGCTGATCGCGGGGCAGTCCGTGGGCGCGGCGGAGGCGGTGTGGCGCGGGGCCGCGCCGCACGCGGTGAACTTCGCGGGCGGGCTGCACCACGCCATGCCGGGCGCGGCCTCCGGCTTCTGCGTCTACAACGACGCCGCGCTGGCGATCGCGCGGCTGCTGGAGCTGGGCGCGGAGCGGGTCGCGTACGTGGACGTCGACGTGCACCACGGGGACGGGGTGCAGGCGGCGTTCTGGGAGGACCCGCGCGTGCTGACGATCTCGCTGCACGAGCATCCGCGGACGCTGTTCCCGCAGACCGGGTGGCCGGAGGAGACGGGGGCGGCCGGTGCGGAGGGCGGCGCGGTCAACGTGGCGCTGCCGGCCGGGACCGGGGACGCGGGGTGGCTGCGGGCGTTCCACTCCGTCGTACCGGAGCTGATCGCGGACTTCCGGCCGCAGGTGCTGGTGACGCAGCACGGGGCCGATACGCACTTCGAGGATCCGCTGGCGCATCTGGCGGTGTCGCTGGACGCGCAGCGGGCGGTGCAGGTGGCGTGCCACGAGCTGGCGCACGAGTACGCCGACGGGCGGTGGGTGGCGCTGGGCGGTGGCGGTTACGCGGTGGTGGAGGTCGTGCCGCGGTCCTGGACCCATCTGGTGGGCATCGCGGCCGGGCGGCCGGTGGACCCCACGACGATGATCCCCGAGGGCTGGCGGCAGGAGGTGTACGCCCGGACCCGGCAGCCGGCGCCGCGGCGGATGACGGACGGGCGGTGGCCGGTGTCCTGGGCCGCGTGGGACGCGGGGTACGACCCGGCGGACCGCCTGGACCAGGCGATCCTCGCGGCGCGGCGCGCGGTGTTCCCGCTGCGGGGGCTGCTGCCCTGACGGCCCTGGGGGCGTTCCGTTACGCCGACCGTGCGGTGTTCCCGCGTTCCCGGCCCGTTCCGTCCCCGTCTCCCGCAGCATCGTTTCCGTGCTGACCACCGCCGAGCTCCGTGCGCATCTCCTGGCTGCCCGGCTCGCCGGGACCGTGGCCACCACGCGGGAGGAGAGCCTGCGGAGTTACCGGCTGTTCGCCGCCCGGGATCCGCGGCTGCTGATCGGGTTGGACCCCGAACGGGTATGGGGTGAGCGGGAACTGCTCGTTCTGATGGCGGGCAGGTGCGGGGTTTCGGCCGATTCCGCCCACACCTTCGGCCATGATGTGATCGACCCCGAGCGGACCCTGGCCGCCCTGGACGCCTTCGCGGAGCGGCTGGCGTCCGTCGCGGAGCGTGGCGGGCCGGTCCTGCTCGGTACCGGGCACCCGCACCGGCTGCTCGGCTTCTACGCCGTTCTGGCAGACGCCTTGTCGGCGGCGGGATGTGACGTCCTCACCCCCGCGCAGGGTCGCCGTGTCGACATAACGACCCGGTTCGGTCTACGCACCTGCAACCTCGACTACGTACGAGGAGTCGGGCTCGTCCGGGGCGCGACCGCGGAACGCCCCGGTGGTGAGCCCGGCGCACACACGCACTCCCCCCTCCCGGTTCGGGCCGCGCTCGCCGCGGCGGCCGACGCCGGCGGACCGCTTCCGGAGTTGGTGATCGGCGACCACGGCTGGATCTGCGGGGCAGGTCAGCTGGGGTTCGAGGCGGTCGGACCGGCCGATGTGAACGACCCCGCGCCGTTCGTCGGCGAGGCCGAGGGGGCCGTGTCCCTCGTCGTTCCACTTGATGACGGCGTGCGGTCCGATCACTACCTGCCGCTGGCCCGCTACGTACTCAATCGAGCGTGTCTGTCACAGTAGGCCGCCGATGGGTGCACCTCTTCCCCACTCGCATCACCCGCCCCTACATTGGGGAGTGAGCACGCAACGACGAAGAGTCACCGGAAGGGGAAGCCGGTGGCCGTCGAGTGCGGAAGGTTCAGGTGTGTCATGGCTGCAGCTGGCGAGAGGCCTCTGAACGAGGTTCAGTTCCTTACCGTGGCGGAAGTCGCCTCGGTGATGCGAGTGTCGAAGATGACCGTGTACCGGTTGGTGCACAGCGGTCATCTGCCCGCGATCCGGGTGGGGCGGTCCTTCCGCGTCCCGGAGCAAGCGGTTCACGAGTACCTCCGCGAGAGCTACGTGGGGGTGGAAACCGCCTGACGGCGATCCGGGGAGGTCCGTACCGGGCACTCATGGGCCTCCCCGGTCACCTCGATTACGGTCTCAGCGCTCGGGCGGGTAGGCTAGCCCCTCGTAGGTCGTGTGGGCCCATGGCGCCCAAACACCGAGTGATGAGAAGTGAGCGAGGGTAGTCGTGGGCTCTGTTATCAAGAAGCGGCGCAAGCGGATGGCCAAGAAGAAGCACCGCAAGCTGCTCAAGCGCACGCGCGTCCAGCGTCGCAACAAGAAGTAAGCGACAGCGCGAGAGCGTGTCCAGTGGCCCCCCACCGCACTCCGGTGGGGGGCCACTGTCATTCGTACGTCCGGGGCCGTCGTCACTTCGAGCATCCGGCCGACACCACAGAGCGACGGCGACCCGGTAGGTTGGCCGTCGGGAGCAGGGCGAGAGGAAGGCGCTGATCTTGGGAAAGGTCGTGCTCGTGACCGGGGTGGCCCGTCAGCTGGGGGGCCGTTTCGTCCGGCGGATCCAGCGGGATCCCGAGGTGGACCGGGTCGTCGCCGTGGACGCGGTCCCGCCCGAGCACCATCTGGGCGGCGCCGACTTCGTCCAGGCGGACATCCGCCAGCCCACCATCGCGCGGGTGCTCGCCGAGTCGGGCGCCGACACGGTCGTCCACCTCGACGTGACGGGCACGCCGCTCGGCAGCGGCGGCCGGACCGCGCTGAAGGAGACCAACGTCATCGGCACCATGCAGCTGCTGGGTGCCTGCCAGAAGTCCCCGAACATCAAGCGGCTGGTCGTGAAGTCCAGTACGAACGTCTACGGTTCCGCGCCCCGCGATCCGGCGGTCTTCACCGAGTCGACCCCGCCCAAGTCCCTGCCCAGCGGTGGCTTCGCGAAGGACACGGTCGAGGTCGAGGGGTATGTGCGCGGCTTCGCGCGCCGCCGTCCGGACGTCGCCGTGTGCGTGCTGCGGTTCGCCAACATCCTGGGCCCGGCCGCGGACAGCCCGCTCGCCTCGTACTTCTCGCTGCCGGTGCTGCCGACCGTGTTCGGCTACGACCCCCGCCTGCAGTTCGTGCACGAGGACGACGTCATCGAGGTGCTGCGGATCGGCTCGCACGAACCCAGGCGCTCCACGCTCAACAGCGGCACCTTCAACATCGCCGGTGACGGCGTGCTGCTGCTGTCGCAGTGCGCGCGGCGGCTCGGCCGGCCGACCGTGCCGCTGCTGCTTCCCGCGGTCACCTGGGCGGGCTCACTGGTGCGTACGCTGGGGATGACGGACTTCTCGCCCGAGCAGATCCGGCTGCTCACGCACGGGCGGGTGGTGTCGACGGACCAGATGCGGGAGACGCTGGGCTTCACCCCGAGGTACTCGACTGCTGAAACGTTTGCGGACTTCGCGCGCAGTCGTGGCCCCGGGCTGCTTCCGCCGGAGACCCTCACGAGGGCCGTCGACCGGATCGCCGCGCTGCCCCTGCCGGGCAGCGGTCACCCCCCGACGCAGAGCGCCAACTGAGGAGCGCAGCAACGATGGCGGACGCCAAGGTCATTCCGTTCGACGACGACCACCGCTCGCGTGGGGGCGCCGCACAGCGCCCGTCGCGGCGCCGGGGCGCGGGGAGCCGGCGCCCCGGCGGCGCGCAGCCCGCTGCGGTCGGGGAGGTCCAGCCACTGCCGGGCGTGGTGTCCGTGCAGGATGATGAGCGGGTGACCGGTGTGGACGAGCAGCCTCGGGAACCGGCCGTCGAGGGTGCCGGGAAGGGGACCGGCGGCCTGGAGCGGCGGGTCGCGAGCGGTCTGGCGTTCCTGCGCCGCCGGCTCACCGGGGAGTACGAGGTCGACGACTTCGGCTATGACGAGGAGCTCACCGACCAGGTCCTGATGTCCCTGCTGCGGCCGGTGTACGAGAAGTACTTCCGGGTCGAGGTGAAGGGCATCGAGAACATCCCCTCGGAGGGCGGCGCGCTGATCGTCGCCAATCACTCCGGGACGGTGCCGGTGGACGGGCTGATGATGCAGGTCGCCGTCCACGACCACCATCCGGCCGGCCGGCATCTGCGGCTGCTCGCGGCGGACCTGGTGTTCATGCTGCCCGTGGTCAATGAACTCGCCCGCAAACTCGGGCACACCCTGGCGTGTACGGAGGACGCCGAACGCCTGCTCGCGCAGGGCGAGCTGATGGGGGTGATGCCGGAGGGGTTCAAGGGCATCGGGAAGCCGTTCGGCGAGCGGTACAAGCTGCAGCGGTTCGGGCGCGGCGGGTTCGTCTCGACCGCGTTGCGGCAGGGGGTCCCGATCATTCCGTGCTCGATCGTCGGGGCGGAGGAGATCTACCCGATGATCGGCAACGCGAAGACGCTGGCCCGGGTGCTGGGCTTTCCGTACTTCCCGCTGACGCCGACGTTTCCGTGGCTCGGCCCGCTGGGCGCGATTCCGCTGCCGACGAAGTGGACGATCCAGTTCGGCGAGCCGATCCCGACGGACGGCTATCCGCCGGAGGCGGCGGACGACCCGATGCTGATGTTCAACCTGACCGACCAGGTCAGGGAGGAGATCCAGCACACGCTGTACAAGTTGTTGGTGCAGCGGCGGTCGGTGTTCTTCTAGCGGACCGTCGTCGCACGCGGCTTGGGGGCGTCCTTCGTCGAGAAGGACGCCCCCGGCCCTACTCCGCGTCCTCGCTGTCGATGCCCAGGCCCGGGAGGAGTCCGGGCAGGAGGGGCGGAATGGTGACGTCGGGGGCGGGGGGCGGGGCGATGTCGTCCGTCGTCGGTGGCGGGGTGGTGACGGCGCCGCTCTCCTCGGGCGGGTCGAGCAGGTCGCCGGTGTCGCCGCCGAGCAGGCCGTCGCTCTCGCGGTCGGCGTCGGCGGAACCGGACGGACCGGCACTGCCGGCGCCGCTCTCGCCGGAGGTGCCGTCGCCGGTGCCGGAGGACTGCGAGGGGCCCGTGCCGGACGGGGTGCCGGGCGTCGACCCGGAGCCGCGCCGCCGCGCGCCGTCGCCGTCCTCGTCGGTCGAGGGCCCAGGGAGCAGCGACTGCAGCGGGGCGACGTCCTCGTCTATGGCGTCGAACACCGACGAGACCTGCTCACTCACGTCCCCCAGCTGCACGGGCAGCCGGTCGCGCAGGGTGCCCCAGGTCCGGCGGTTCGTCTGGGAGAAGGAGGAGAGCGCCTGCATGGGGCCCAGGGAGTCGGGGTCGCGCTCGTAGGCCTCGCGCAGCAGCCGGTGGCCCTCGGCGGCGTCGTGCCGCACGCCGGAGAGGGCGCGGCGGATCTCGCCGAGGGACTCGTGGTCGAGGGGACCGCCGCGGTCGCGCTCCATCAGCCGGCGGGCTTCGCCGAGGCGGGTGGAGGCGTGGTCGAGGTAGACCCGGCCGCGCTCGTCGTCGCCGTCGGCGAGGCCGAGCTTGACGTCCTCGATGCCGCGCTTGAGTCCGTAGAGGGAGTCACCGGGCAGGGCGTCGGAGCTGGCGACGGCGACCCCGCCGAGGGCGCCGGCGGCGACGCTGACGGTGAGTCCGCCCGCGGTGAGCCCTTTGGCCAGCCGCGACCGTGGGCGCAGTTTGCTCAGCGGGGTCGCCCGGTGGGCGCCCCCGGCCCGGCGTGAGCGCTGTCCGGGTACGGCCTGATCCCTCGCCTCGCCCGCAGCGGTGCCCTCCTGGAGCATGGCCTCGAACGCGGCCACCAGCCGGGCCCGCTGGACGACCTTGACCTCGGGGTCCAGTTCCGGTTTGGGCAGCGCGCCGAGGCCGGAGGCCAGGGCGAGCAACTGTGCCCGTCCGGTCTCCGCGGCGGCGGCCGGGGCCGGTGCCGATCCGTCGGACTGCTCGGCCGCCGTGCCCCGGTCGGACTGCTCCTCCAGGGCCTGGGCGAAGGCGTTCGCCCGCCGGTGCGCCGATACGTTCGCGATCACTGGCGGCACCTCCTCTCGTCATCACGGTCGGCTCCCCAGGGGGTCCTGAGGGTTCCCCGCCCTGGCCAGGGCCACACGATCGAGTGATCGAAGCAGGTCAGGGGGTGACCACAGGGAGCCTGTATCCCGCACAACGAGTGGCGCGGCACTTGGGTTACGGACCCGGGATGACCGAATGGGGAAGCCAACCGGGTTTCACTTGAGGTGAGTTGGGAGTCGCGGAGCGTGTTCCGGCCGGTGGGTGCGCCCGGTCAGCGGGCGTCGTCCGGGAGGAGCCGGGCGAGGGTGCGGACGGCCCGGTACTGGAGGGTCTTGATGGCGCCCTCGTTCTTGCCCATCACGCGGGCGGTCTCGGCGACGGACAGACCCTGGAGGAATCGGAGCGTGACGCACTCCTGCTGTTGGGGGTTGAGTCGTCGTACGGCATCGAGGAGGGCGGCGTTGGACAGGGACTCGAGAACGGAATCCTCGGGGGAGCGCTCGACCTCGTTGGCGTCGAGCATCTCCCCGGTGGTGACCTCGAGGCGGAAGCGGCTGGACTTGAAGTGGTCGGCGACGAGGTTGCGGGCGATGGTCACCAGCCAGGCGCCGAAGTCGCGGCCCTGCCAGGTGAAGGTGCCGATGCGGCGCAGGGCGCGCAGGAAGGTCTCGCTGGTGAGGTCCTCGGCGGTCGCCTTGCCGCCGACCCGGTAGTAGATGTAGCGGTAGACGGTGTCGCTGTACTGGTCGTACAGCCGTCCGAAGGCCTCGGCCTCGCCGGCCTGGGCGCGCTCGACGAGCTCCATCATCCGGGCGCTGTCGCTGTCGGCGGCGGGACGGCGGGCGGCGGGGGTGCCGCCGGTGGTCCGGGCGGCGGTTCCTCTGGCCGCGCCCCTGGCCGCGGTGGCGGGGGCCGTGGAGTGGCGCCCCCGTCCGCCGACCGCGGCGCCGCCGTCGGCGAGGGCGTAGCACGGGCCGGCGGCGAGGGCGGTGGCGAATGCGGGGACCGCGTGCGCGGCGGGGACGATGCCGCGCAGCAGGTCTCGGGCTGTCGCGACTGTCGCGCGCAGCGTAGCCAGGCCCGAGGCGTCAACCCCGACGTGTGGGTACACGGGACTCCCAGAGGCAGAGCTTCCATCACGTGCAGTGCGGAACCGTTCACCCGTCGTAGCTACGGGTGGGTACCGGATTGCGTCTGAGGAGAATAACGCTTCGTACAGGCTCTGCTACACCGAGTTGCTCAAATCACCGATTACGTCGCTTCTGTAGCCGGTTGGGGAGCGTTCTGGTGTCACGTGGTGACCGGTTGTTGACCGGGAATGTTCGCATTCGGGGGTGGTATGGGGCGAGTTGTGGTCGTGTGCAGCCAAGAGGACTGGACAAGGGGGTTGTGGGGTAAGGCAGTTGGATTGGGCGGGGGTGGGGGCGAGGTGGCGGAAGCGGTCCTCGGCGGGCGGTTCGGTGGGGGTACGGGTGTTGACCGGGTGCGCGGTGTCGGTGTGAATCGGGGGCGGTTGCGCAGCCCGGCGCTTGCGGGTGCCTCCCTCAGAGGGGGTACCCCGGCGCCCACCCGTGCCGCCCTGGGGGTACCTCCCAGGCCTTTAAGGCACGGGGGGAGGCACGACTGCCCGCGGGAACGAAGGCGGCGGGCTTTTGTCCGCGGGAGCGGAGGCGGCGGCGCGACTGCCCGCGGAAGCGGTCGCCTGTCCGCGGGGGCGGCTGTCCGCGCGCGGCGCGGTGTGTGGTCAGCGGCGTTTGCGGTGGAGGGCGATGGCGGCTGCCGTGCCGCCGGCCACCGCGCCCACGCCCGCCGCCGCCGGGATGCCGACCTTGGCCGCCTTGCGGCCGGTGCGGTAGTCGCGCAGGCGCCAGTCCATGCGGCGGGCGTGCTTGCGGAGCTTGGAGTCCGGGTTGATCGCGTACGGGTGGCCCACCAGCGACAGCATCGGGATGTCGTTGTGCGAGTCGCTGTACGCCGCGCAGCGGCCGAGGTCCAGCTCCTCCGCGAGCGCCAGTGCGCGCACCGCCTCCGCCTTCGCCGGGCCGTGCAGCGGTTCGCCCACCAGTTTGCCCGTGTACACGCCGTCGACCGACTCCGCGACCGTCCCCAGCGCCCCGGTCAGCCCCAGCCGGCGGGCGATCACCGTGGCGATCTCCACCGGCGCCGCCGTGACCAGCCACACCCGCTGTCCCGCGTCCAGGTGCGCCTGGGCCAGCGCCCGGGTCCCCGGCCAGATCCGCTCGGCCATGTACTCGTCGTAGATCTCCTCGCCGATGGACTGCAGCTCGGAGACGCGGTGGCCCTGGACGATGGAGAGCGCCGAGTCGCGGGCCTCCTGCATGTGCTCGGGGTCCTCGACCCCGGCCAGCCGGAACCACGCCTGCTGCCAGGCGAACCGGGCGAGGTCGCGGGTGTCGAAGAACTTCCGCTTGTACAGGCCCCGCCCGAAGTGGAACAGGGCCGCGCCCTGCATCACGGTGTTGTCGAGGTCGAAGAACGCGGCGGCCCGTTCGTCCCCGACGACCGGGAACGCCGGTTCGCGTGCGGAAACTTCCCGGGTGGACTTGCGTGCTGCCTCCGCCGAGGCCTCGCCTGCCAACACGCTCCGCGCCGTGGCGGAGCGCCTACGGGGAGTGAGCCATCCTAGAGCGGCCATGGCGTGAGCATAGCCAGTCGGTGCGGATGTTCCGGAGCCGAGAGGTTCGAGCGTCGTGAACTCTCCGGGTCCCGGGCGTTAAGGCGCGCGCGACAATGGCCCGCATGAGCCCTCTCTTCCGCCGCAGTACCCCGGCCGCCCCGCAGGACCGGCTCGTCACCCTCGTGCGCAAACCCGGCTGCCATCTGTGCGACGACGCGCAGGTGGTGGTGGAGAAGGTGTGCGGGGAGCTCGGCGTCCCGTGGGAGCACAAGGACATCACCGAGGACCGGGAGCTGCACGACCGGTACTGGGAGCAGATCCCCGTCGTCCTCGTCGACGGCGAGCAGCACACCTTCTGGCGCGTGAACGAGGACCGTCTCCGCCGGGCCCTCACCGACTGACCGACCGGTTCAAACCGGCCGAAAGTCGCTTAGGATCGATGGCGGCTTGGTCTCGGGGGCGGGATTCACAGAGGAGAGTGTGCGGTTTTGCCCCCAGAAGAAAAGGAACGGTGGCGCTCGTGCGCCGGTTCCCCGCGAGTGCGCCGGGGGCGCGTGACCCCGGTCACGTTGGCCGGGCAAATCGGACACAATCTTTGTGCACGCGTTCACAAAGACATAGCCTGCATTCGACGGGGCGGTCCGGGGACGTATGACCGCCTGAAGCCCCGCTCTACCCGCAGGAGCACCGTGGCAACTGGCCGAACTCACCGACCGGCGACCCGTAGCCGAGGGATTCCCGAGGCCACCGTCGCCCGCCTTCCGCTGTACCTTCGCGCCCTCACCGCGCTCTCGGAGCGCTCGGTGCCCACGGTCTCCTCGGAGGAGCTGGCGGCCGCCGCGGGGGTCAACTCCGCGAAGCTGCGCAAGGACTTCTCCTACCTGGGCTCCTACGGGACCAGGGGCGTCGGCTACGACGTCGAGTATCTCGTGTACCAGATCTCCCGTGAACTGGGCCTGACCCAGGACTGGCCGGTTGTGATCGTCGGGATCGGCAACCTCGGCGCCGCCCTCGCCAACTACGGCGGGTTCGCCTCCCGCGGTTTCCGGGTCGCCGCGCTGATCGACGCCGACCCCGCGATGGCCGGGAAGCCCGTCGCCGGCATCCCGGTCCAGCACACCGACGAGCTCGAGCCGATCATCCGGGACAACGGCGTGTCGATCGGCGTGATCGCGACGCCCGCCGGCGCCGCCCAGCAGGTCTGCGACCGGCTCGTGGCCGCCGGGGTCACCTCCATCCTGAACTTCGCGCCGACCGTGCTGTCCGTGCCGGACGGCGTCGACGTGCGCAAGGTGGACCTCTCCATCGAGCTGCAGATCCTCGCCTTCCACGAGCAGCGCAAGGCCGGTGAGGAGGCCGCGGCCGGCACCGCCGCCGTCCCGGCCGCCACGCGCAAGGAGTCCGCGACCGACCAGGGGCCCGACGGGGACGTACCCGCCGTGATGCCGGCATGAGTCTCCTCGTCGTCGGACTGAGTCACCGCAGCGCGCCGGTCAGCGTGCTGGAGCGGGCCTCACTGGGTGCGGACGCGCGGATCAAGCTGCTGCAGGACACGGTCGCCGCCGAGCCGGCCGCCGAGGCCGCGGTCCTCGCCACCTGCAACCGCATCGAGCTGTACGCCGACGTGGACAAGTTCCACGCCGGTGTCGCCGAGCTGTCCACGCTGCTCGCCCAGCACAGCGGGGTCGGCCTGGAGGAGCTCACTCCTTATCTTTACGTGCACTACGAGGACCGGGCCGTCCACCACCTGTTCTCGGTGGCCTGCGGGCTGGACTCGATGGTCGTGGGCGAGGGGCAGATCCTCGGCCAGATCAAGGACGCGCTCGCCCGCGCGCAGGAACTGCACACCGCCGGACGGCTGCTGAACGACCTGTTCCAGCAGGCGCTGCGGGTCGGCAAGCGGGCCCACTCCGAGACCGGCATCGACCGCGCCGGGCAGTCCCTGGTCACCTTCGGCCTGGAACAGCTGGCCCTCGGCGCGCCCGTCGAGACCTGGGCACGGGAGAAGAAGGCGCTGGTCATCGGCGCCGGTTCGATGTCCTCGCTGGCCGCGGCCACGCTCGCGCGGGCCGGTGTCGCCGAGATAGTGATCGCCAACCGCACGCCCGAGCGTGCCGAGCGTCTCGCGCGGATCCTGGGCGAGGGCGACGACACGGACGTGCTGGCCCGCGCGGTCCCGATGGGTTCGGTGCCGTTCGAGCTGACACGTGCCGACGTCGTCGTCTCCTGCACCGGCGCGACGGGACTGGTCCTCACGGCCGGGGCCGTCGCCGCGGGGGTCGGGAGCCGTACCGGGGAACAGCCGGCCGCCGAGGCCGCCCCGGTCGCGAAGGCCCCGCTCCCGCCGACCTCCGTGGGCACGGAGGAGGGCTGCCCGCTGGACCTGTCCGCCGTACGGCCCGGGTTCTCCGTGCTGGGCGAGGCCGCCGTCGCCGGTATGGACGCGGCGACGCTGGAACAGCACGCCGCGTGGGCCGCGGGGACGACCGTCGACCGCGGCCGGCCCGGCCGGCCCGGCCCGGAGGCCGACGCCGAGCTGATCGGCGCGCTCGCCGCGACCGCGTCCGCCGTCGGCCGGATCCCCGAGCGGCGCCGCCCGGAGCCGGTGGCCGAGCCGCCGCGCCCCGAGCCCGTGCTGTTCCTGCTGGACCTCGCGATGCCGCGGGACATCGACGCGGCCGCGCACCGCCTCGCCGGTGTGCGTCTCGTCGACATCGAGTCGCTCGCCGAGGCCTCCGCGGACGCTCCGATGGCTGCCGATGTGGACCAGGTCAGGCGTATCGTCTCCGACGAGGTCGCCGCTTTCGGGGCGGCACAGCGGGCGGCGCACATCACGCCGACCGTCGTCGCCCTGCGGAGCATGGCGGCCGATGTGGTGGCCGGTGAGATCGCCCGTCTGGAGGGGCGGCTCCCCGGCCTGGACGACAAGCACCGTGCGGAGATCACCCAGACCGTGCGGCGGGTGGTCGACAAGCTGCTGCACGCGCCGACGGTACGGGTCAAGCAGCTCGCGGCCGAGCCCGGCGGCGCCGGGTACGCGGACGCGCTGCGCACCCTGTTCGACCTCGACCCCGAGACGGTGGCCTCCGTCTCCCGAGCCGAGGAAAGCACCGAGAAGAACGCAAGGAACCGAGGGCCGGCATGACTGAGAAGGCACTGAGGCTGGGGACCAGGCGGAGCAAGCTCGCCATGGCCCAGTCCGGGCAGGTGGCGGAAGCCGTGAGCCAGGTGACCGGACGGCCCGTCGAGCTCGTCGAGATCACCACGTACGGCGACGTCTCGCGCGAGCACCTCGCGCAGATCGGCGGCACGGGCGTGTTCGTGGCCGCGCTGCGCGAGGCGCTGGCGCGGGGCGAGGTGGACTTCGCGGTGCACTCGCTGAAGGACCTGCCGACCGCGCAGCCCGACGAACTGGTCGTGGCGGCCGTCCCGGTGCGCGAGGACCCGCGCGACGTGATGGTCACGCGCGACGCGCTGAAGCTCACCGACCTGCCGCGCGGCGCCCGCGTCGGCACCGGTTCGCCGCGCCGCATGGCGCAGCTCAACGCGTACGCGCGCAGCCGCGGCATGGACATCGAGACGGTCCCGATCCGGGGCAACGTCGACACCCGCATCGGGTACGTCCTGAAGGGCGAGCTCGACGCCGTGGTGCTGGCCGCCGCCGGGCTGAACCGGATCGGACGCAGTGACGAGGTGACCGACTTCCTGTCGGTCGACACGGTGCTGCCCGCCCCCGGCCAGGGGGCACTGGCGATCGAATGCGCCGCGGACGACGCGGAACTGATCGCCGCGCTAGCCGAGCTCGACGACCCGTTCACGCGGGCCGCCGTGACGGCCGAGCGTTCCCTGCTCGCCGCCCTGGAGGCCGGGTGCAGCGCCCCTGTGGGTGCGCTGGCCGACTTGCTGACCGACGGGCAAATTGTCAAGGAGATGCGCCTGCGCGGCGTCGTCGGCACGACCGACGGCTCGACGCTGGTGCAGCTGTCCACCACCGGTCCCGTGCCCGAGACGCACGATGCGGCGCTGGCGCTCGGTCGCGAACTCGCCACCGAGATGCTCGCGCAGGGCGCGGCCGGTCTGATGGGGGAGCGAGCACAGTGAGCCCCACCACCCTTCCCGCCCCTCCGGAACACGGGCACGTCACCTTCCTCGGTGCCGGACCCGGGGATCCGGGACTGCTGACCCTGCGCGCCGTGGAGGCGCTGGCGAACGCGGACGTCCTCGTCGCCGAGCACGAGGTGCTCGACGTCGTACGCACGCACGCGAGGCAGGGCGTCGCCGAGGTGCACACGGATTCCGGCACGCCGGATCCAGGCACGGGCACGCCCCAGCTGACGGTCGTCGACGGCGCGTCAACAACCACCCCTGTCCCCGCGGTGCGGGATGCCGCACATCTTGTCATGGAGGCCGCGCGGGGCGGCAGGCGGGTCGTGCGTGCGGTGTCCGGTGACCCCGGGCTCGACGCGTACGCCGCCGAGGAGATGCTGGCGTGCGCCTCGGCCGGGGTGCCGTTCGAGGTCGTCCCCGGTGTCGCGGCGGCGGTCGGCGTACCCGCGTACGCCGGTGTGCCGCTGCGCGACGCCGAGGGCGCGGACGTGCGGTTCGTCGACGCGCGCACGGCGTCCGACCGGTGCTGGACCGAGGTCGGGGCGTCGGACGGCACGGTGGTCGTCTCCACCACGCTGGACTCCGTGGCCGCGGCGGCGGGCGAACTGGTGTCCGCCGGACGCAAGCCCGACACCCCGCTGACGGTGACGGTCGCCGGTACGACGACCCGGCAGCGCACCTGGACGGCGACGCTCGGCACGATCGCGCAGACGCTGAAGCAGGCGAAGGCGCTGCCCTCCCCGGAGGGCGGCCGGCCGGTGATAGCCGTGGTCGGTGAGCGCAGCGCCGCCGCCCAGCGGGACCGGCTGGCGTGGTTCGAGTCCAAGCCGCTGTTCGGCTGGAAGGTGCTCGTACCGCGCACGAAGGAGCAGGCGGCGTCGCTCTCCGACCAGCTGCGGTCGTACGGGGCCGTGCCGCACGAGGTGCCGACGATCGCCGTCGAGCCGCCGCGCACGCCCCAGCAGATGGAGCGGGCGGTCAAGGGCCTGGTGACGGGCCGCTACGAGTGGATCGCGTTCACCTCGGTCAACGCGGTGAAGGCGGTCCGCGAGAAGTTCGAGGAGTACGGTCTCGACGCGCGCGCCTTCGCGGGGATCAAGGTCGCCGCGGTGGGCGAGCAGACGGCGAACGCGCTGATCGCCTTCGGCGTGAAGCCGGACCTGGTGCCGAGCGGCGAGCAGTCGGCCGCGGGCCTGCTGGAGGACTGGCCTCCGTACGACCCGGTCTTCGACCCGATCGACCGCGTCTTCCTGCCGCGCGCCGACATCGCCACGGAGACCCTGGTCGCCGGTCTGATCGAGCTGGGCTGGGAGGTCGACGACGTCACGGCGTACCGGACCGTGCGCGCCTCGCCCCCGCCCGCGGAGACCCGCGAGGCGATCAAGGGCGGCGGCTTCGACGCGGTGCTGTTCACGTCGTCGTCGACGGTCCGGAACCTGGTGGGCATCGCGGGCAAGCCGCACAACGTGACGGTGATCGCCTGCATCGGCCCGGCGACGGCGAAGACGGCGGAGGAGCACGGCCTGCGGGTCGACGTCATGGCGCCCGAACCGTCGGTGCACAAGCTGGCGGAGGCCCTGGCCGACTTCGGCACCCGCCGCCGGCTGGCCGCGCTGGACGCGGGCGACCCGGTGACCCGGCCGAGCGAGCGGCGGCCGGGGGCGCGCAGGCGCCGGTCGACGACGTGAGGTCGTAGGCGTGAGGTGGTGGCGGGGTGTGCCGTGAGGGCACGCCCCGCCGCTGTGCGTTGCGGCTTGGGTGGTGCGGTGGTGGGTCGACGATTGGAGCGGTTCTCCATCGGCACGCCCGAAACCCGCAGGTGGCCGGCGCGCGGCTCTGGAGAAACGCTCCCATCGTTCTGGCTCAGGCCACCGGCCATCCCAGCACGGTCAGCTCGGGCCACTGCCGGCGCCGGCGTGCCGCCTTGGCCTCGTACTGCGCGTCCATGACGGCGGGCAGCACCTTCGGCACCCGCGGATGCCCTGCCTGCCGCTGCCGACGCGCTGAGGGGAGGCCTGCCGCACCGGGCATCTCACGGACGGCCGTCGGTCACCCCTCCGTGTCGGGGTCACCGATCCCCGTGGTGATCAACTGCCGCCGCGGGAAGGGGCGGTCGGCGGGGCGGAGCCCGGCGAATCCGGGTACGGCCTGCTCCTGGTCGGGGAGCCGGCCGACCGCTGGGGCGTGCGGATGGGTCCGGTGCCGTGCAAGACCGTGTGGGCGGAGCTGGACCTCGGCCGGTGAGTCCGGTCCCAGTGGGGCGATCGCTCGAGGCGGAGCGTCCCTTCCGGGGGCGCTCCGCCTCGTCGTTCCTCGCGGACGGCTCCGTGCCTCGGGAATGCGTCCTACTTGGACTTCGACCTGGGCGTGAAGACCAGCAGGCGGTCCAGGAGGAGCGAGGAGAGGGCGGGGTGGGTGAGGGTCTCGGGCTGCATGTAGGCGCGTGCCACGGCCTGCATGCGGCTCATGTCGACCGGCCGGTCGGCGCCGTACTGCGCGCAGAAGTCGGTTCCGGCGGAAGGCAGTTCGGTGACGTGCGGTCCGGTCGGCCCGGCGTCGCCGGCCCGGCTGAAGGCCCACGCGTAGAGCTTGTCCGCGTCCGGGCTGTCGGGGAGGTAGTCGCGGGCGGTGCCCCGCAGGTCCCGGTGGTTCTTGGCGGTCACCGAGACGGCGGCCTCCTCGTCGGCGTAGAGCGAGATGCTGGAGTAGCTCGCCTGCCGGGTGGCCACGTGGTTGGTGCCGTAGGCGACGACGAAGGAGCCGTCCGGGAGGCTGAAGCTCGGGCTCAGCGGGTCGTCGGCGTCGTTGGACAGGGCGCCGATCCCGGGCGTGGGGGGATCGATCACCTTGTTGGACTGCAGCCCCGGGTACGACTGCTCGAAGCCGCGCTCCGTGACCACGTCGCGTGCCTCGAAACCCGGGTGGGCGTCGATGATGCGCTGCCGCAGCTCCTGCAGCGAGGGGTTGAGGTCGAGCTCGGTGGCCCCGGTCCCGGCGGTGCGCAGCCGGGGTACGGGCAGCGGGGCGGGGGCGTACACCGGTTTCGTCTGGTCGGCCGAGGCGCCCTTCGGCCGTACCCGCAGGATCTGGAGCGGGGGCGCGTCGCGGTAGGCGTCGAGCGCCTTCTCGAAGCCGGGCTCGGGCGCGGCCGTGCGGATGCCGAGCAGGAACTGGTCGGCGTCCTCGCCGAGGCCCAGGCGGAACATGGCCGAGGGGACGGTCGCGTCGTTGATCGCGCCGCCGAGCCCGGAGGCGGCCAGCATCTGGTGCACCTCGGCCCGGGTGCGCTCGTGTCCCGTGATCACGAGGGCGAACGGCTGCCCGAAGGGGGTGGGGCCGGCCGTCTTCACGGTTCCCCTGTTGACCGGGTCGCCGACCGCGGGCCACAGGACCGGGCCGGTGTGCAGGGAGCCCCGCACCATGGTGAGGTCGAAGGAGAAGTAGGCCTCCGGCGGCGGTGTCGTCCCGATCAGGACCACGGCCTCGTCCTCGCGCAGGCGCCAGGTCACGGGCGGGTTGGTGTTGGCCGTCTGCCCCGGCACCTCGGGCAGGTTGGTGACGATGTACGGCGACTGGGGGTTGGGCCACATGCCGCTGAACAGGGTGCCCTCGCAGTACCTGCGGTTCAGGTCGAACACGGCCTCGGAGCCCGCCTGGGACACGTACCCCGACTGTGCCACCTGGCGCTGGAACCGCGCGACGTGCGGGTCGGCCGGGGCCTGGCTGCTCTTGCCCGCGCCGGACGGCTCGGGCGCGGGGGCGTGGATCGCCGTCCCGGCGAAGATGCGGTGTCCGTCGTCGCCGGACGGGAAGCCGTGGGCGTGCGCGGCCTTCTCGATGCCGTCCCGGCTGGCGCGGTAGAGGTCGGGCCACCTGGCTCCGGATCCGTAGATCTCCTCCGCCATGGACCAGAGGGTGTCGCCGTCGGTGACGGTGCGGACGTTCTCGCCGTTGTCCGCCGCGTCCTTCGCCGGGAGCGGCGGTGGGGCGGTCAGTGCGGTGGGCACCGGGGCGGCCGTCGCGGGCCGGGCGAGGGCCGTGGGCGCGGGGCAGAGAACCGTGCAGCCGGCTGCGATGCCGCTGACGGCCGTCACGGCCATGCGGCGTCGGCGGGGCGCCTTCGGGCGTCGTATCGGGAGTTTCTGCACACAGGGCTCCGGGGGTGCGAGTGCGGAGAGTTGTCGCTCATCACGCTATGTGCTCCTTCTGGGGTATGCATGTGGCGTTCACTCGCATGGCGGAGGCTCTGGCCGACTTCGGCGCGCGACGCCGGCCGGCGGCCCGGTGACGAGACCCGGCGAGTGGCGGCCGGGGGCGCGGAGGCTTCGGTCGACGACGCGGGGCAGGGCGCCCTTCCGGGCGCCTCTCCTCGTCCGGCCTCCAGCGTCCCGGTCACGGAACTCCTGGCGGAAGTCGCGGTCCACGGCCTGCTGCTGGTCGAGGAGTCGGCCGACGACCGGGGTGTGCTGCCGGGGCCGTCCCCGTGCAGGACCGTGTGGGCCGAGCCGGAGCCCGGCCGCTTCCGGTGAGGTCAGCGGCAGAGTGCCTCGATGTCCTCGGCGAAGGTCGGGAACTCGGCGCGGGCCTCGGCGATGACGGCGCGGGCCGGCCGCCGGGGGTGGTGGTGTGGCGTTCGGCGAGTGCGGTGAGGGCCGCGTCGGGCCGCGGCCCGCGGTCCTCGTACAGCACGGCCTCCCAGGGGCCGCAGCCATCGGCCAACATCCACAGGAAGTCGGAGAGGTTACCGGCCACCACCCCGCACTCGCCCTCCGAACCCATGAAGACCACGGGCTGCTCGGCGAGGGGGCGGCCGGGCCGCCCGTACCAGAGGGCCGCGAGACCGCCGGTGCCGTCCTGTCCGAACACCCGGTGGGCGTCACCGTCGAGTTCGGGGTTCCCCGTCCACTGGCGCAGCCGGCCGGTGGTCTCCTCGGCCGAGCAGAAGGCGTCGTAGGGCTCGAAGTCGATCCCCTCGCCGTCGGCGTAGTCGATCTCCGTGCGGGCCAGGTCGGCGAGGGCGGGGGGAAGGGCGCGGTCGTCGTCGGTCGTCCGGTTCACCCGCGCACCGTAACCGCCGGTACTGACAAGGGCCCGGAGGACGACGCCTCGGGTGACGGGGCACCGGAACCGGGAAGAGGGATTCTCAAGGGGGCCTTGGGGCGTCTGCCCGGTCAGGCAGGAAGCCGCGCTTCGACAATGATCGTGCCCAGCGCCTGGTCGGTGGGCGCGGGAAGACACCGTGCCCGGACGTCATGGAAGCCGTGCTCGTGTGCCAGGTCGGCCCATGTTCCGGGTAGATGGCACCAGCGGTCCACAGCCATCTCCCTGCCCTCCGGACCCTTCCCGTACATGGGTCCGCGACCGTCGAGGTGTTGGGGGGTCTCGCCGTGCGAGAAGGCGAACACCCCGCCTGGCGAAAGCCGTTCCGCCACCAGCGGGAAGAGTTCTCCGGGGTCGGTGAACCACGCCGCTCCCCAGATCGAGTAGATCGCGTCGTACGTCTGGTCGCACACACGGAGGAAGGCACACGCCTCCCCCTCCTCGATCGTCAGGCCGGGGACGTCCTTCCACCACCTGCGAGCCCGCTCCACCTGCACGGGGGACAGATCCAATGCCGTGACGCGTACTCCCCGGCGCGCCAGCCATGACGCCTCCCGACACTCGGCCGCCCCCAGTTCCAGCGCGCTACGCGGCCGGCCGAGCAGTTCGGCTCCCGGGCCGTGACCTTCGTACTGAGTCCACTCGAAAGCCGTCACGTCGGGAGGCGGCGACGGTCCGTCCCGGTCCGGTTTGTAGCGGTCCCAGAAGAGGACGGGATCGTGTGACGTGCGGGGCATTGGCGTCCTTGGGAGGGAGCGGGCACGGTGCTGGAGCACCGTAGCCGTGGCCCACCCGCGACACGCCATGAAGACGCGAACGGATCCGGGTGTCCACCGACGGCACCCGGACCCGGCCGTAACCGACCGATCAGTGGCAGTTCTCGCCCGGCCTGCACGGACCGCATTTCGCGAAGTCGCGTTCCCACAGCTTCCAGTCCACCGGGAAACCATTCTCCGTGATGATGCGGGCCGTGCGCTCCACCGAGCCGTCGTACTTGAACTCGATCTCCGGAACGTGCTCCAGGAACCGGCCGTCGAAGTGCCGGGCGCAGAACTCGCGGTAGTTCTTCGTGTCCAGGATGAAGACGTGGACGGCGATGTCGACCAGCCGGCCGCAGCACATCTCCAGTCCCTGATCCCACTTCTCCATCGCCGTGACCAGGTACGTGACCGCCGCGGCGAACAGCCGCTCGGCCATGACCTCGTCGAACGGGTGGTCGCGCATCAGGAGCTGGATCTCCCTCTCCCAGACTTCCGGCTCGACATACTCCTTGGGGTCCCGCATCGCGGGGGCCGTCTTCGGGGCGCGCTCAAGGGCTGTCGCCATCGTGGCTCTCCTCCTGTGTGCCGCGTACCCGCTCCTTGCCGGCGGGCCGCATCACCACGGCACCACCTCGCAGGCCTCGGACGTCATCAACGCGCGGTCCACGCAAGCCGTGTGCAGAAGGTGCACGTCCCCTGGGCGCGCCGCTCCACGCCCTCTACCGTGGACAGACGGTCCTGCTCCTGCCATGGGGGGAGGCGCGATGCAGCGCACCATCGACCCGTTGTGGAACTCGTCCAGGGTCCGCTTACTCATGGAACGGTGTGATCCTGGAGGGTTGATCAGAATTGGCCGGGCCTGGCACGGCTGGCGCCAGGCAGACCTCGGTCGTCGGCTCGGCTGTTCGGCGTCCACCGTCTCGCGGCTGGAGAAGTCCGGTCGTGTCAGCGATCTGCGTCTGTTGCAGCGAGCCGCGTGCGAAGTCGGAGTACCACCGGACGTCCTGGGAGCGGCACTGGGTCTCACGGGCCTGCGAGCCACTAGTGTGGCGTCGAACGGTCCACGCCACACCGAGGAGGACCCGATGCGACGCCGTACGCTGCTCGCAGCGGCAGGCCTGGCCGTCCCCACGTCTCTTCTGCTCGGCGTGGAAACGGCCCTTGCGGACATGCCCGCTCCTTCGGGATCGTCGGTGCCCCTCGACGTGCGTCTGGCTCGTGCGCGTGCCCTTTTCGACACCGGCCGGTATGGCGCTCTGCTGGAAGCACTGTCGGACCTCCTTGCCACGGCCCACGCCCGTATCCGTGAGCGTGCGGAGATCGACTACGCGCGCCTGTCAGCCTGCTACTCGCTGACGGCTCAGGTGCTGGTGAAGATCGGGCGATACGACCAGGCGCGGCTCACCGCGGACCGCGCAAACCTCTACGCGGATCTGTCCGGCTCTCCGCTGGCCTCAGCGGCGGCGGCCCGTGAACTGGGCATCGTGCTGCGTCACCAGAATCAGGCGGACACGGCGCAGCGGCTCGTCCTCAAAGCCGCCTCCAGCATCGAGGCCACCGGCTTCAACACCCAGGCACAGGCAGCGGCGTACGCGCAACTGCTCTGCACCACGTCGTACACGGCGGCTCGCGCGGGCGACCGCGACCAGGCGCTGTCGATGATGGGTGAGGCCACGCGGGCTGCCCGCGACCTGCCCGCCGTAGTGCCGGCCGGTCGTCTCTTCGCCATCACCCCCGCCTCCGTGCAGCTGTACCAAGTGGGTGTCCACTGGGCGCTCGGGGACGCTGGAGCCGCGATCAGAGCAGGTGGGCAACTCCGCCAGGAGCAGTTCACCACCGCGGAACGCAAGGGACGTCTGCACACCGACATGGCCCGCGCCTGGTGGCAGTGGGGGAAGCCCGAACAGACCGCACAGTCCCTGCCGGCCGCCTTCCGTGTGACACCCGCCGAAGTCCGGGACCGGCCCAGCATGCGGGCGATCGTCAAAGAGCTGTATCGCTCACACCCCCGTGTCAGCGGCGTTCGTGAGCTGGGCCGTACGGTCCTCGCCGACGGGCCACGAACCGGAGCCAGGTAGTACGGGACCCGGCGGACGCGAGTACTCGCGGTGTGGACCGGGACCCGGAGCGAGCCGCCCTTGTCGCGCTGCTGCGGCGATGGGATCGTCCCGGGGGCGAGCTCACCGAGCGGGTCGGGGCCGGCCGCCGGGGTATGGGGTCGGGGACGGTGCCGTGCAGGACCGTGTGGGCGGAGGGGGAACTCCGCCTCCGGCGGTGACCCCGGTGCTGTCGGTGCGGGTCAGCCGCCCTGGCCGGCGCTTCCGATCGGGCCGACCCGTACCGGGGAGCCGGAGCCGTCCGTGACGGGCAGCGTGGCGGCGCCCGGCCAGTCGAGGGTGACCGACTTCGTCTCGTTCGGCGGGGTCACCACGAGACCGGTGATGCGGACGCCGGAGCCGCCCGTGTCGTTGGTCGGGTAGGAGATGGAGAAGGAGATCGACTTGCCGTCCTTCAGTACGGTCGCGGGGGCCGACTCGCCCGTGCGCTCCGCGGATACCGTCCCCGCGTTGGTCTTCAGGTCCACACCGGCGAAGCCCGCGATCGAGCAGTCCCGGCCGCCGCCGTTCGTGAACGTCACCGCGACGGTATTGTCCTCGTCGCCGTCGATGGTGCTGTCCGTCGCCGTGACCTCCAGTTCGTCGGTGCGGCACTTGCCGATCGTGCCGCCCTCGTTGGAACCGGTTCCGGCGACCGTGCCCTGCTCCTCGTCCGAGTCGTTCCCGGCGGATTCCTTCGCGGTGCCCTGGGCCGGTCCGCCGGAGTCCGAGCCACCCTTCGAGGAGGAGGACGAGTTGCTCCGGTCCGTGGTGGCGTCGTCGTTCTGGCAGGCGGTGAGCGAGAGGCCCGCGACGACGGCCAGGGCTGCGATGGTGAGCTTGTTGACGCGCATGGTGTCTTCCTCGGTGTCGGTCGGTGTGCCGGCCCGTCGGCACGGGCGGCGTCTCCGAGTACCAAGAGCCGCCCGGTCCGTCCGCCGTTTCGCCCGACCACCCGCTAATACAGCCCTGTTACAGGCTGAGACGGGCGCGGCGCACGACCGCCGCCGGGTCCATCCCCGTCCGTACCGCGCCGGGGCACGCCGCAGGCCCGGCCGGGACGGCGGTTCCCGCGCCGTTCCGCGCCCGTTCGCGGCCGCCGTCCGCCGGGACGGATCCGTGACCCGGCGGGCCTTGACCGCGGCCGGTGACGTGCCCTCCCCGCCGACGCCCGGGGGGTCCCCTGCGACATCGTCACCACGGTTTCCGGGTCAACCGGTGTGCAGGGACGTCCAGAAGGCGTAGCGGTGGTTCTCGGCGAAGTCCACGGGGTGGATGCCGTTCGGGCCCGAGGCGAGGGACTGGGTGTTCAGGGCTGCCGGGGTGGTGGGCTTCCAGGGCGCACGGCCCTTGTGGGCGAAGGTGCTCCAGAGGCGGATCATCCGGTCGGACAGGCGGTGCTGTGTCCGGGTGAGCGGTTCGAAGGCGTCGAGGTCGAAGAGGTACGGAAGCTCGAAGGTGTGTCCGGCTCCCACGGGGAAGGAGGGTTTCCGGTAGTTCGGGTCCGCGTACCAGGGGTTCTCCGTCTCGGCGAACTCGTAGGTGTACGTGGGCACGTGGCGGGACAGTGCCCGGCCGGTGTCGACGGTGGGCCGGGCCCATTCGGCGTCGGTCAGGGCCGCCGCGAGGGCGAGGGCCGGTGAGCCGTCGTACGCGGCGACGGGGTAGCGGGCGGCGACGGCGTCGGCCCGCTCCGTGCCGAAGGTCTGCGTCAGGTGGGCGCGGTGGTCGGCCTCGTCGAGGCGTGCGTCCGGGTCACCGGTGGCGGCCTTCTTGGCCGTCTCCAGGCCGTAGGCCAGGGCCCGGGCCTCGTCGCGGTTGATGCCCTGCAGCACCGGGACCTTGTTGAACCGCCCTGTGGAGAAGGCCTGTTCGGGGGTGCGGGGCAGCAGCCCGCCGCCGTGGACCGGTGCGTACTCGGGGCCCGTGCCGAACGGGTTCACCAGGTGCTCCGGGGCCGCGGTACGCCAGTCGTCCACGCCGGGCTTCCCCTCGATCCCGGCCGCCGTTGCGACCCCCTCCGCCAGGGCGTCCGCGCGGTCCCGTCGGCCCATGCCGGCCGTGCACGGGGCGCTCTGCAGGATGACCCGGTCGAAGAGGCCGGCCGAGGAAGGGGCCACCAGGTGGGCGCAGGTGCTGTAGCCGCCGGCGGACTGGCCGAAGAGGGTGACGTTGCCGGGGTCGCCGCCGAAGGCGGTGGCGTTGCGCTGCACCCAGCGCAGGGCCGCCTGCTGGTCGAGGAAGCCGTAGTTGCCGGACTCGCCGCCGTGCTTCTCCAGTTCCGGATGGGCCAGATAACCCAGTGCACCGAGGCGGTAGTTGACCGTCACCACGACGACGTCGCCCTGAGCGGCGAGCCGTTGGGTGTCCTGCATGGCGCCCGCGCCGTCCGTGTGGTCGCCGCCGTGCAGGTACACCATCACGGGCCGGGGGCGCCCGGCAGCGGCCGTGTGCGGGGTCGTGACGTTGACGAAGAGGCAGTCCTCGTCGTCGGAGTGGAGGCCGACCGGGGGCACGAGGCCCGTCTGGGGGCAGGCGGCGCCGGGTTCGGTGGCGTCCCGGACGCCGTCCCACCTCCCGGCGGGCGCGGGGGGTGCCCAGCGGCCTCGGCCGGTGGGCGGGGCGGCGTAGGGGATGCCCTGGAAGACGCGCGCGGTATCGGTCACCGTGCCCCGTACGGCACCCTTGTCGGTACGGACCACGGAGGGGCCGTCCGCCATACGGGCCGGGGTGGAGGCGGCCGCCGCGCTCGTGGTGACGGTGGCGCCCAGAACGAGAGCGCCGGCGCTGACTGCTTGTGCTGTCCGCTTCAACATGTGGACGAGCGTATGGATCCGGTGATCTCGCGGGCATCCGGTCAGCCACCGGTCCGGGGGTGGGGCTGGCACCCCCCCCGGCATCCGGAAGCGCGACCGGAGCGCCGAAGGGGCCGAGCACACCTCTTCGCCGGACGTCCGCGGGCGGTGCGAGCCGCGCGGCCCGCGGCGCGTGCGGGTGGGTCATTTCGCTTCGGCGACTATCTTTCGGGCGGCGGCAGCCTGCTGTTCCTGCTTTTTCTTCAGCGTGCGCAGATCCTTTTCGTTTTCTTTGATCATGTCGCGCTGGATTCTCTGCTCGGTGCTGAACCACGTGTCCAGCAGTCCGGTCCTCTCCTTGCAGGAGAAGTCGGCGAGCGCCGTCTTCTTCTCGGCTTCGGAGGGCTCGTCGCCTTCGAATTTCTGGGACTCGACGGCTTCGATCGGCGTGGTGTAGTCGTAGCCCTTTTCCTTCATGCAGTGCGACCATTTCGACATGGCGGCCTCGACCTTCGGATCGCGCAGGGAGTCCTTGTAGCTGCCGACGGCTATGCGGCTGGCGGCCGCGACGCCCGGCTCGTAGGCGTACGTCTTCCGGAAATCACTGATCGACTTGCCCAGGCATCCCTCGTCGGGGATCGTCTTGCCGTTGTATTTCGCGGGCTTCCCGGACCCCTCGGTTTTCGCCGCGCCCGGGTTGCCGTTCCCCGTCAGAACCTTCTGTTCCTCCGGGGTGAGGCCGCTTCTTTGCGTTCCGGCCGACTGCTCGGGCGGGAACCGGTATCCGTACTGGACCGCCGTCTGCCGGTCGGATATGCCGTAACGCCGATCCGCGACCTGCTGGGTCGGTGGAATCACCGCCGGGGTGTAGTCGATTCCGAAGCCCTTCATGCACGCGCGCGTCAGCAGTTCCTGCGCCGACTGGATCACCCGTTGCTCGTCCTGCGGGAGGCTGTACTCGGCGATGGGCAGCCGGTACGCGTACGACACGCTCCCGGCCGGCGCGGAGGCGGCGGGGGCCGGCGAGGCCGACGCGTGGTCCGGGGACGGCGCGGCCTGCTGCGCGCACCCGGTCAGGACCACCACCGACAGCAGTGACACCAGGACGAGCGGGCGCTGCGATGACTTCACCATGGGAGACAACTCTCGAACGACTGCGGACGCGGAAATTTCTTGATGCAAAAGAAAACCCTGCACGGGCCGCGTGGGCCGGTGCAGGGAATTCATGAGACCTCAGGCGGTCCAGGTGTAACAAGAGGTCGACGTGTAGCCGAATTGCAGGGAGGCGTTCTCGTTGTAGGTGTTGCGCAGGCGGGGCGCGGCGGCCCGCGGCTTGAACGAGTCGCACGGGCCGCTGTAGTTGCTGTTGTAGAAGACCGTCATGTTGGCGTTGCCGCCGTTGATGAACGAGGCCGCGTTGTTCTTCACGGCCAGGCCCTGACCCGCGCCGGTGTCCAGGAACTTGTAGCCGGCGAGGTCGGGCACGCTGTCTTTCATGAAGGCCGTGCGCGAACCCTCGTAGCTGCTGTTGTAGAAGAAGACCCCGCACCATTCGGTGCTCGTGTCACATCCCTTGCCCGTGTAGGCCTGAGCCGTCGGGGCGGTCGTCAGCACCGCTCCGGCGGCTAGGGGCAGGACGAAAGCCAAGGGGAGGAACTTCCGAGCGATCTTCACGCGTCCTCTTTCTTGTCATATTCACCGTGACCTGGCTCGTGGACCCTAAGATGACGCGATGGGTGCGGCAATCGCTTTCCGGACAGGGCTGTGCCTGTTGGCCGGATCTTGCTCGCGGGGTTGCCGAAGGCGTACCGTTCGCCCGTTTTGATCATCCCGGGGGGCTCGGACCGGCTTCCTCCGCGATTCCGTTGGGGTTTCGCCGTCACGCAGGGGGCCGGCCGAGGCGGCGAATCGGGGCGCCGGCGAGGTAGGCCCCGATGTCCTCGACCGCCTGGCCGTAGTACGTGCGGTAGTTGAGTTCGGAGACGTAGCCGAGGTGCGGGGTGGCCAGGAGGCGGGGGGTGGTGCGCACCGGGTGGCCGGCGGGGAGGGGTTCCGTGTCGAAGACGTCGACCGCCGCGCCCGCGATCCGGCCCTCGTGGAGTGCGGTGAGCAGGGCGTCCTGGTCGACGAGTGCCGAGCGGGAGGTGTTGACCAGGTAGGCGGTCGGCTTCATCAGGGCCAGTTCGGGGGCGCCCAGGATGCCCCGGGTGGTGTCGCCCAGGACGAGGTGCAGGGAGACGTAGTCGCTGGTGCGGAGCAACTCCTCCTTAGAGGCGGCCAGTTCGACGCCGGCCCCGTCCGCGCGCTCCTTGGTGAGGTGGGGGCTCCAGGCCGTGACCTCCATGCCGAAGGCGAGACCCACCCGTGCCACCCGGCTGCCGATCCTGCCCAGCCCGAGCAGCCCGAGGCGGTGGCCGTGCAGGTCGGCGCCCACCGTCGACTGCCAGGGGCCGCCCGCCCGCAGGGCGTTGTTCTCCGTGACGATGCCGCGGGCCAGCCCGAGCAGCAGGGCCCAGGTCAGCTCCACCGGCGGGGTGGGGGAGCTCTGGGTGCCGCAGACCGTGACGCCGTTGCGTTCGGCGGCGGTGTGGTCGATCACCGAGTTGCGCATGCCGGACGCGACGATCAGCTTCAGCCGGGGGAGCCGGTCGAGCAGGGAGGCGCGGAACGGGACGCGTTCCCGCAGCGTCACCACGATGTCGAAGTCGGCGAGTGCCGAGGCCAGTTCGTCCTCGGTGGCGAAGTGCTCGGTGAAGGCGGTGACCTCCACCCGGTCCTGGACGGGGCTCCAGTCGACGATCGTGGTGGCGATGTCCTGGAAGTCGTCGAGCACGGCGCAGCGAAGCCGCATGACGGTCCTTTCCCATGAGGCCGGTGCCTCCGCCACGGCTCGGGCGGACGCCCCCGGATTGTCCGGCGAGCGGGTTCCCGGCGTCCACGACTCGGCCGGGCGGCCGGGACCGGAGGCCCTCACCCGGTGCGTCCGCGTTCCGGCCGCCGGCCGCCGGCCGTCGCCGCGACCGCCGACACGGCTCGGCGGCGACGAGCGCAGGCGCGTGTGCGGCCCGAACCCACGCCCGCCGGTGGGGCTCAGCCGCCGGTCCTCCCGACGTGGACCGCACGGGCGCGGGTCACGAAGGGGCGGGAGAGGAGCGTGACGGCGAGGGAGAGCACGGCCAGGGCGGTGATCGTCGGGCCGGGGGCGAGGTACTGGGCGAGGGCGCCGGCGAGCGCGGCGCCGAGGCCCTGCCAGGTCATGCGCCCCGCGGACTCGACGCCCTGGACCTGGCCGCGGACCGGGTCGGGGGTCAGCTCCAGGAGCCGTTCCTGGAGGGGGAGGGTGGCGGCGAAGCCGACGCTCGCCACGAACACGGCGGCCGCCGCCACCGGCAGGGGAGGGTGGAGGACGAACAGCAGGTAGGGGGCGGCGAGCAGCAGGCGCAGGGGGAACGCGCAGCGGTCCCGGAGGGCGGCGCTGAGGAGCCGGCCGACGGTCAGGTCGCCGAGGAGCATGCCCGCGGACCCGGCGGCCAGGAGGACGCCCGCGTGGCCGGGGTCGTAGGAGAGGAACAGGGCCTCGCAGCCGACGACCAGGCCGTTGGGGACCCACAGGTTCAGCAGCAGTGCGCGCGGGCCGGAGCGGGAGAGGAGCGCGGTGTTCGCCGTCCAGGTCTCGCGCAGGCCGGGGCGGCGGGGCGGGCGGATCGAGCGTTCCCGGACGGTCGCCGCCACCACGGCCAGTGCGGCGCCGGTCAGGGCCGTCGCGGCGACGAAGACCTCCTGCGGGCTCAGGTACCGCAGCAGTACGGCGCCGAGCGCGTAGCCGAGGACGGCCGTGCCGCCCGAGGTGATGTTCATCAGCGAACGCGCCGGGACGTACGCGGAGGCCGGCACCACCTCGGCGAGCAGCCCCATGCGTGTTCCGGTGCCCAGGGACTGGAAGAAGCCCAGGACCAGGAGGAGACCGAAGCGGGCGGCCAGGGGCAGTCCCGGCACCGCCTGTGCGGCGACCCCCGCCAGCGAGACGCACTGGAGCGCGACGAGGGTGCGGCGGGGGCGGTTCCCGTCCGCGACCGACATCAGCGTCATCGCGCCGAGCACGGTCGCGAAGGTGGCGCCGTACATGCTCACGGCCGTCAGGAACGGGGAGCCGGTCCGCCGGTCGACCAGCGTGCCGAGGGCGAAGCCCGAGAGGGTGCTCGCGGCGACCGTGAGGGTGAAGCTCGCGTACAGGCCGGCGAACTCCCGGTTGCGGAGCAACGCGCGGTAGGTGGTGGTGGGTTCGGAGGTGTCGGAAGGCATGAAAAAAGCCTCCGGACGCTCCCGTGGGGGCGCCGAAGGCCGACGTGGTGATTATAGCGCTCGGCCCGGAGCGACGCGGGTGGTTCCGGCCCTGCCGGACCCGCCGCGAGGCCACGACCGGTGGCCGGACGGGTGGGGGAGGTGGCCGGACGGTGGAGTGGCGGCCCGTCTCCTGCGGGGCGATCGACGCCACCACCGGTCGCGCCGGTGGTGGTGGCGACCCACGCGGGCCGCGGAGGCCCGGGCCGACTCCGCGTCGGCAAAGGCACGCGGGGGGCGGGCGTAGCGTAGGTGGCATGACGACGTACGGATCCTTCCCCGGCACGCGGCCGCGGCGTCTGCGTACCACCCCCGCCATGCGGCGCATGGTCGCCGAGACCCGGCTGCACCCCGCCGACTTCATCCTCCCGGCCTTCGTGCGCGAGGGCGCGGGTGAACCCGTGCCGATCTCGGCGATGCCGGGGGTCGTGCAGCACACCCGGGACAGCCTGAAGAAGGCGGCGGCCCAGGCCGTGGCGGCCGGGATCTCCGGGATCATGCTGTTCGGCGTGCCGGAGGAGTCCAAGAAGGACGCGATCGGGACGCCCGGCACCGACCCGGACGGGATCCTCCAGGTGGCCCTGCGGGACGTGCGGGCCGAGGTCGGGGACGACCTGCTCGTCATGTCCGACCTGTGCCTCGACGAGACGACCGATCACGGCCACTGCGGGGTCCTCGACGAGCAGGGGCGCGTCGACAACGACGCCACGCTGGAGCGGTACGCCGAGATGGCCCAGGTGCAGGCCGACGCGGGCGCCCACGTCGTCGGGCCGAGCGGGATGATGGACGGGCAGATCGCGGTCATTCGCGACGCGCTCGACCAGATCGGCCGGGAGGACGTGGCGATCCTCGCCTACACCGCCAAGTACGCCTCCGCCTTCTACGGGCCGTTCCGGGAGGCCGTCGCCTCCTCGCTGCAGGGCGACCGCAAGACGTACCAGCAGGACCCGGCGAACGTCCGCGAGTCGATGCGCGAGCTGGCGCTCGACCTGGAGGAGGGCGCCGACATGGTGATGGTGAAGCCGGCGGGCCCGTATCTGGACATCCTCGCGCGGGTCGCGGACTCGGTGGACGTGCCGGTGGCGGCGTACCAGATCTCCGGTGAGTACTCGATGATCGAGGCCGCCGCCGAGAAGGGCTGGATCGACCGGGACCGGGCGATCCTCGAGACGCTGACCGGCATCAAGCGGGCCGGCGCGCGCAACATCCTCACCTACTGGGCCACCGAGGTGGCCCAGAAGCTGAGCGCCGTTCAGTAGGTGAGGGCCTCGTCCATCGACTGCTGCCAGTACGTCACCGCCATGCTGCTGTCGTAGTACACGCCCTTGGCCGGCAGCGACGGGACCGCGGACGGGCCGCCGCTGCTGTTCGGGGTGCCGCCCTGGAAGCCGACGGTGAGCTCGCGGCCGGTGGTGCCGCCGTCGCCGCTGCCGTCGGCGGCCGACAGGAGCACGCCCGCGTACGCCGTCTCGCCCGGGGCGAGGGTGACCACGGCCTGCGGCTTCGACGCCTCGACGGGCTGCGGCACCCACTGCATCCCGTCGAAGCGGAGCACCGGGTAGTAGGGGAGGTCGCAGGTCCGCGAACCCGAGTTCTCGACCGTGATCAGCATGTGGTTGACGGGGCGGGGGACCGGCCGGGCCTCGACGGTGGTGTTGGAGCCGTTGCAGGTGACGCGGGCCTGCGAGGCGTCGTCGGCGGAGCCCTTCGTGTCACCGTCGGCCTTGCCTCCGGTGCCGGTGCCTCCGGTGCCGGTGTCCTTGTTCCCGGTCCGGGAGGGCTTGTCCGAGGCGGAGTCGTCCTTCGCGGAGCCCGAGGGCGTGTCCGTGGTCGCCGTCGCGCTCGGCTGTGACGTGCCGGCGCCCTCGTCCTCGGTGCCCGTGCCGTCCTCGCACGCCGTGAGGGCGAGGGCGGCGAGGGCGGCTCCGGTGGCGGCGAGCAGACGGATGCGGGACGTACGCATGGCGAATTCCTGTTCGTGAGTACGGCTTCGGGGTGACCGCTCGACCGGGGACCGGGAGCGGCGTGCTTGGATGACCAGAGCTTGTTCGGTGATCCGTCCCGGTCGCCAGGTCTGGCGGGGCATCCGGGACGCTGGAACGCTCATACCGCTGTCGACCTGGGGAAACGACCATTCCCTGGAATGGCGGAATGGGACGCGGGGGTGGGAGGAACGGTGTCGCAGGACACGGCGGCGGCGGAGTTCGCCGCACGGTTGAGGGAGCTGAAGGAGCGGTCCGGGCTGAGCTACGGGGTGCTCGCCAAACGGCTCCACATGAGTACGTCGACCCTGCACCGGTACTGCAACGGCGACGCGGTGCCGGTGGAGTACGCGCCGGTGGAGCGGCTGGCCCGGCTGTGCAGGGCGAGCCCCGGGGAACTGGTCGAGCTGCACCGCCGGTGGGTGCTGGCGGACGCGGCACGGGGACGGAAGGGGGCGCCGTCGGAGGGGGCGGCGCCCGCCGGGGACACGGCGTCCGTGGGGGAAGGGACGTCCGCGGGCGCACCGGCACCCGCGGGCGAACCGGCGAAGGACGCCGCGGTGGCCCGGGACCAGGACGCGGCGGTCCGGGACCAGGACGCGGCGGTCCGGGACCAGGACGCGGCGGTCCGGGACCAGGACGCGGCGACCCGGGACCAGGACGCGGCGACCCGGGACCAGGACGCGGACGGCCGCCCGGTGGCCGGGCGGCCGGCGCCGGGGCAGCCCGCGGCCGAGGGCCCGGCGGGGACCCGGGAGGCCGAGATTCCGGCGGTCACCGGCCCCGGCGAGGTCCGCACCCGTCCCCGCCGTATCCGTACCCGTACCGCCGTCCTCGCGGGGATCGCCGTGGCCGCCGTGCTCGGCGGGGTCACGCTCGCCCTGGGTCTGCCGGACGGTGGCGACGGGGGCGGGGGCGACCGGAAGGACACGGCGGGAACCGCGACCCTCGACGCCGGGGCGGACGGCAACAAGGACGTCACCGCGTCACCGTCCGTCTCCGTCTCCGCCTCCGCGTCCCCCTCCACCTCCGCGTCGGCTTCCCCGTCCGCGAAGGCCGAGGAGACACCCCGCACCCCGGCCACTGCCTCCGCCGCCCCGGCGGATGGCGGTGACGGGGGCGCCGCGCCGCTGACCGTGCAGGCCAACCCGTACGCGTGGCAGGCCCCCTGCGCGCACCGGTATCTGATCAACAGGCCGGCGAGCGAGGTGGAACCGCCGCCGCAGGAGCCGGGCGCGGCGGCGTGGGCCAGTGCGTTCGGGGCCGTCTCGTCGGGGGAGCAGTACGTGCAGCTCACCGTGCAGGGGACCGGGGACGAGACGGTGGTCGTGCAGGGACTCACCGTGCGAGTGGCGGGCAAGCGGTCGCCGCTCCCCTGGAACGACTTCGTGATGGGCTACCCCGGTGTGGGCTGCGGCGGCAACGTGCCCACGCGTTCCTTCACGGTCGCCCTCGACGCCGCGCGCCCGGTCGTGACCCCGGCGTCCGGGCAGCGGAACTTCCCGTTCTCGGTGAGCGAGTCGGACCCCGAGGTCTACTACGTCACGGCCGGCACCGCCGCGTACGACGTGAGCTGGTACCTGGAGCTGAGGTGGTCCAGCGGCTCCCGCAGCGGCACCCTCACCGTGGACGACAAGGGGCGCCCCTTCCGCACCAGCGGCAACGACGGGCGACCGGCGTACGAGTTCCCGCTGGGCGGCGAGGAGTGGGTCCCGGAGGGCACGACCACGTCCGACCAGGGCGTGTCCGACGAGTGATCTCTGCGAAGCCTCGGTGCCCGAGGCCGGAGGAGGGGGCATGGGGACCGAGCCGGAACTGTGCTCGGGGCGACCCGCGCGAAAGGGGGCGTCCCGGGACGCCTTGCTGCGGGGTTCCCACGAGCACGGGGACCCGGCCGGACGTCACGGCCCGCACTCCGCCGGGCCGTGACTACACCCCGGACACCCCCCGCCTCTCCAGCGCCTTCCGCAGCGCCCGCACGGCGTAGAAGGCGCGGCTCTTGACGGTGCCGGGCGGGATGCCGAGGTGCTCGGCCGCCTGGGCCACGCTGTATTCCAGGTAGTACATGACCCGGATGACGGTCCGCTGCTGCTCGTTCAGTTCCCGCAGCGCCTCCAGCACCATGTGGGAGGTGAGAGTGGAGTCCGTGCCGTCCCAGGCAGCGTCCCACTCCTCGACCGGCATCAGCTCCAGCGGCCGTACCCGCCGGGCCCGGTAGTGGTCGAAGACGAGGTTCCTGACCACAGTGAGCAGCCACGGCCGGACGTGCTCGCCACGGGTGCCCAGGAACCGGGCGTGCTTCCAGGCACGGGTCGCCGTCTCCTGGAGGATGTCCTCCGCCTTGTGCCAGTCACCGTCCAGCAGTCGCACGGCGTACCGGACGAGCAAAGGCCCGTACCGCTCGTAGATGTCCTGGACGAAGGCGTCGCAGTCGGGGGCCGACGCGACGTGCCGGGTGTCCGCCCGCGCTGGAGCGAGGGTGGCGGTCCCTGTCGCCATGGTCCCGTTCATGGGTGGTGCCCCATCCTGTTCAAGTGTTCTGTGGCCCGTTTCCCGCACGGGCGGGGAAGTGGGTCAACACTCTCCGGAGGACCTTGGCCAAACCTTTTCGGCTCCTTGCCGTGCCGGGCTGCCGTTTCCTGTCGCCGGCCCCGGTCTCGTCTCGCGCCCGGCGCGGCGGTGCTTCGAGCCGGCTCTCAGGCGCATCGGAAGGGCACGGACCGGCCGGGCGGGCACGCCCCACCGGCGTGCGGCCGGCATCCGTCGGACGGACGCCGTGCACCGGGGCCACGCCGCCCCGGTGCACGGGCGGCTCCCTGCTCCCGCCCGCACCGCAGATGCCGCGGGCGAGGGCCCGCAACGCCGCCATCGGTGCTTCCCCGCCACCGAAGGCCTGCCGCCGGTGGTCCGCCGCACGAGACGCAAGGCCGCGAGGCCGCGAGATGAACCGGCGCGTTGTTCCGGGCGTTCACAGGAGAGGGACGCACATTCGGGGAGCACAGCGCGTGGTCCCCGCGACGGATTCTGCGCCGGGCCTTCCGAGAAGCGCTCCTGCACCCACACCGTCCCGGCGTTCCCCCCGGTTGTCGAATCATGAAGAGGAACATCTGTGATCGGTTCACGCTTTCGCCGCGTCCTGCTGTCCGGAGCGGTGCTCGCCGGCGCCCTGGTGACGCTCAACGCCCCGGCGGCGCAGGCCCACTACAGCCAGTGCCCCTCCGGGCACTTCTGCGTCTGGCAGCACAGCAGCTACGAAGGCCGCTTCTTCTCGAGCGACCGTGACACGGCCAACGTCGGCAGCTACATGAACGACCGCACCACCTCGGTCTGGAACCGGACCAAGCGCACCGTCTGCATGTACCGGCACGAGAACTACGGTTACCCCATGGGGTGTTACGGGCCCGGCGGCTCAGTCGCGGCTCTGCCGATCCACAACGACGAGCTGACCAGCTTCCGGTTCGCGTAATCCCGGCTTGCCGGGGCGGAGGTTGTCGCCCGACCGCGGATGTGGTGCACCGCCCGGTCGTGGCCGGGCGGGACCGGGACGGCCGGGGTGACTCCTTCGGGCAGGTCGACGCCCCGGCTCGCCCCTCCTGTGCCGCCGGGTTCACCAGGCCATGCGGCGGCACGAGGCCCGGGCCGCCCTCGGTCCGGGTCGCTGAGCGGTCCGGGCCGTACCGGTGAACCGGACCTGACCTTGGAACGTAGGGCATGAAGAAGACGCCCGCACTCCGGCAGCCGGGTCGGAGCGAAGCTCTGACACCCGGTGCCGGCCGCGAAGAAGAAGGCGGCCCGCACGGTCCGCCGACCGGCGGTTGCGCTCCGCACCGTCATCTCCCCCCACCACGGTCGTAACCGTCACCCGACACCGCCACCACCGGATCCGTCCACAACGGAAGGCAGCAACCACCATGCCGTTCATCACCGTCGGCCAGGAGAACACCACCGACATCGAGCTCTACTACGAGGACCACGGCACCGGGCAGCCGGTCGTGCTGATCCACGGCTACCCCCTCGACGGGCAGTCCTGGGAGAAGCAGTCCGCGGCCCTGCTGGAGGCCGGCTACCGCGTCATCACCTACGACCGGCGCGGCTTCGGCCGTTCCGGCCGGCCCACCACCGGCTACGACTACGACACCTTCGCCGCCGACCTGAACACCCTCCTGGAGACCCTCGACCTGCGCGACGCCGTCCTCGTCGGCTTCTCCATGGGCACCGGTGAGGTCGGCCGCTACCTGGGCACCCACGGCTCCGCGCGGATCGCCAAGGCCGCCTTCCTCGCCTCCCTGGAACCCTTCCTGCTCAAGACCGACGACAACCCGGACGGCGTCGACGGCAGCGTCTTCGAGGGCATCGAGCGGGCCGTCACCGCCGACCGCTACGCCTACTTCACCGCGTTCTACCAGGACTTCTACAACCTGGACGAGAACCTCGGCACCCGGATCGGCGAGGAGGCCGTGCGCCACAGCTGGAACACCGCCGCCGGCGCCTCCTGGTACGCCTCCCTGGCCTGCGTGGCCACCTGGACCACCGACTTCCGCACCGACATCGCCAAGATCGACGTCCCCGCGCTGATCCTGCACGGCACCGCCGACCGCATCCTGCCGATCGAGTCCACCGGCGAGCCGTTCCACCGGGCGCTGCCGCAGGCCGAGTACGTCGTCGTCGAGGGCGCCCCGCACGGCCTGCTGTGGACCCACGCCCAGGAGGTCACCGACGCCCTGCTCGCCTTCCTCGCCAAGTGAGCAGCGACGCCCGGACCCTTCCCGCCGGCCGGTGAACCGCACGCGCTCGTCGGGGCCGACGGCGAACGCGAGCAGGACGGGACGACGCCCGGGCGGTACACATCCGCTCCCCGACGGCCGGTCACATGAGGGCCGGCCGCGGGCAGGACGATTCACCCATGGCCGGACGGGTGAATCGTCCTGGTCCCCGTCCGCGGCCACGGAGCCGCCGAGCAGCCGGAGCACCACCGCCGTCGCACCGGCCCCCAGGTCGTCGGCACGGCACCCGACTCGTCGTCGTCGGCCGACCGTGGCCGGCGACCGCAACGACTGCAGGGCAGGAGATCCGTCCGGTGCCAAGGACGCCGCCGGCCGTGCCACGGTGATCGCGGACGGCGGCCGCCGGGGCACCGGCCCGGTCCTCCCGCACCGCCGACGATCCGCCCCGGCGGCGGGGGCGGGCGGCAACTCCTATTCCTGTCTTGAGGCATGGAGCCCGCGCGCAGGATCTCCCGGAGTCGGGAGCCGATGGCTGCCGACGGCCCTCTCCGGCGCGGTGGGTGCGGAGTCCGCCTCGGCGTCCAGTGTGGTGAGCCGGTCCCGGACCTGCTGGGCGCTGTGGGACAGCGCCTGCCGTTCGGCGGCGGCGAGCGCACGCACCCAGTGCGCTCGGGCGGCCTCCCGGTCTCCCATGGCCAGGCGGGTGTCGCCCAGTCGCATCTGCACGCCGACGGCGTTCCTGTGGTCGCCCAGTTCCTCGAACGCCTCCAGCGCCCGTCGGTAGCTGGCCAGCGACTCCTCGTACCGGCCGAGCTGACGGAGGGGGTAGGCCAGGACGTCCCAGCCCTGGGCCTGCTGCCATGGGGCGTCCAGGCGCTGGTACAGGGCGCCGGCCTCCTCGCCGTACGCGAGACTCTTCTCGAGCTGTCCCAGGTTGGCGTACAGCCAGGCGAGTTCGACGAGGCATTCGGCCAGCCACAGCTCGTCCCCCATCTCCCGGGACAGTACGAGTCCTCGCTCGGAGGACGCCACGGCCTCCTGGATCCGGCCGAACAGATACAGCGCACACGCCTTGCAGTAGTGGGCGCGGGCCTGTTCGCCCACTGCGTCGAGTTCTTCGAAGAGCGTGGTGGCTTGCTGCAGGTGGTGCAGGGCCTGTTCCTGGTGCCCCAGGTAGCCGTGGATGCTGCCGAGGTCGCGTAGACAGCGGCCTTCCTCCATGCGGTCGCCGCGGCGTCGGGCCACTTCCAGGGCGGGGGTCAGCGCGGTGATGGCCTCCGGCCAGAACTCCCGGCGGTACAGGTACTCCTTCAGCGACCAGGCCAGTCCGGTGATGTGGTGGTCCAGCCTCCGGCTGACGGCGATGTGCAGCAGGCCGCTCAGCACCCGGTGCTCGGCGGCGAACCACCGGTTCGCCTGTTCCACGGTGGTGAGATCCTCCGGAGCGGCACCCGGGCTCGGTGAGCCGAGGTCGAGTTCGGGCAGTGAGTCCTGTTTGAGCAGCCGGTTGGCTTCACGGGCCGTGAACATGTAGTGGTCCAGGACCCGGAGCGTGGCGCGGTGGCGTTCGTCGGCGTCATGGGTGTGGGTGAGTTCGGTGGCGTAGCCGCGCAGCAGGTCGTGGAGGGCGAACCGGCCTGGCAGAGGCTGTTCGACGAGGCAGGAGCGGGTCAGTTCGGCGAGCATGCGGCGGGTTTGGGGGAAGGGGAGTCCGGCGAGGCCGGCGGCGGCAGGGGCGGTGATGTCGGGCCCGGGGTGGAGGGCGAGGAGGCGGAAGAGGCGGGCGGCGGGCCCGTCCAGGGACCGGTAGGACCAGGAGAACACCGCCCGGACGTCGGTGGTGGTGTCGAAGCCGGTGAAGGCGTCCAGGCCGCCGTGGGAGTGCCGCAGGTCGTCGGCGACGGTGTGCAGGGGGAAGGCCGGTTCGAGTTCGGCGCGGGCGGCGACCACGGCCAGTGCCAGGGGCAGCCGTCCGCACAACCGGATGATGTCGGCCGTGGCGGTGGGCTCGGCTGCCAGGCGCTCCGCCCCCAGTCGTCGTTCGAGCGTCTGCCGGGCCTCGGCCTGTGAGGGCAGCGCGAGGGCAAGGGGTTTGGCTCCGTCGGCCGCGATCAGACCCGGGAGCTGGTTGCGGCTGGTGACCAGGGTGAGACAGCCGGTGCCCGCGGGCAGCAGGGGGCGGACCTGCTGCTCGTCGCGGGCGTTGTCCAGGACGAGGAGGACGCGTCGGTCGGCCAGGAGGCTGCGGAACAGTGTGCTGCGGCCGGCGGTGTCCTCGGGTATGCGCTGGGCGGAGACGCCGAGAGCGGTGAGGAAGCCGTGCAGCGCGTCGCCGGGTTCCACGGCGGGCGCGTGCGGGTGGAATCCACACAGATTGACGAAGAGCTGCCCGTCGGGGAAGGAGGACGCGAGGTGGTGGGCGTGATGGACGGCGAAGGTGGTCTTGCCGACACCGGGGGCGCCGCTGATGACGACGAGGGGAGCACCGGCCGGTCCCGGCCGCCCGGGCGTGCCGCTCACGGCGGACAGCCATGCGCTCTCAGTCGTCCGTCCGGCGAACACCGGCAGGTCACCGGGCAGTTGCATCGGGCGCGCCAAGGGCGACGGCTCACTTCCACCGCCGTCCCCGATCGGGCGGTCGCTCGCACCGGACGGGTCCACCGCACCGGCGGTCGTGCCGGACGGCGTCGCACCGGCGGCCGGTTCGGAAGACGTGGCATCGTGGGCCGCGGCGACGGGCCGAGCGCCGAGGGGTGCGGTTCCGCCGTGTTCCTCCTGTGCCCCGGGCCCTGCCGGTCGGCTCGGATCACGGCTGTCCGCGGTGCCGGCCGCCGGGTCCGCGGCCTTCGCCGTCCCAGGCAGGAGCAGTGGCGGCAGGTCGTGGCGGAGGATGCCGTCGTGCAGGGCGCGCAGGGGAGGGCCGGGTTCGAGGCCGAGTTCGTCGGCGAGGTGCCGGCGCAGGTCCGTGTAGCGCTGCAGCGCCTCGGGGTGGCGGCCGGCCAGGTACAGGGCGCGCAGCAGCAGGGCCCAGCCGGTCTCTCGCAGGGGATGCCGCGAGGTCAGTTCCTGGGCGCTGTCCACGGCTTCGGTGATCCGCCCGTCCAGGAGGAGAGCGGTGGTGCGGATCTCCCGGACGCTCTGTCGCAGCTCCTCCAGGCGCGCGGCTTCGTGGGCGGCGAACAGGTGGTGCGCGGCATCGGCCAGCGCGGCGCCGCGCCACATGTTCAGGGCCCGTTCGGTTTCCTCCACGGCGCGGCCGGGCCGGCCCTGGTCCAGCAACCGGCGGGCCTGGGCGACGGCCCGCCCGAAGCGCACGGTGTCCCGGCTCTCGGGCGGGACGCGCAGGGCGTAGCCGGCGGGTTCGGTGACCAGTACCTCGAACGGTCGCCGCCCCCGCAGATGCGCGGGTTCCAGGACCGCGCGGACCTTGCTGACGTGGGCGTGCAGGGAGGCCGTCGCCCCGTCCGGTGTCCCTCCCGGCTGTGGGGACCACAGCTCCTCGCACAGCGTCTCGGGGGCGACCGCACAGCCGTCCGAGAGCAACAGCCGGATCAGCAGCAGACGCTGTTTGCGCCGCCCCGGATCCAGCACCGTGCCCGCCCGCCGCACCACCAGCGGACCCAGCAGCCCGAACTCGAGCTCATGTTCCACAACCGTCACCGTTTCCACTCGGCACCCCGCTCAACGATGTCACCCCCGCACGCGTATGACCCAAGGGCACGTGAGCGACCCGCTCCGGCCGCGGGATCGTTCGTGCCGTTCCCGCGGCGTCCGGGAAAGATCATCTGTGATGGACCTCCCCGCTGTTCACGGCACCGCCCGGTGCGGGCCCTGCCGGGGCCCGTGAGCGGGCATGCGCCGGGTGGCCCGGGACGAACCCATCCTGGCCGACGGCTGCGATCGCCACCACGCCGACCCGTCCTCCTGTCCGCGGCTCCTCCGGGCTCTCGGCCCGCTCGCCCACACGTCCGGGCCACCGGCCGCGACGTGACGACACGGCCGGCCGGCGGACCGACCGGCCGACGGCCTCTCGGGCTTCCCGTGCCGAACGGCCCGGGAAGAAGGCGTGGGGCACGCGCCCCCTTCCGGTGGGAGTCCGACGGGGGCGGGCCGGACCACCTGAATGATCACTTACGGGTGGACCCCGCGCAGGAGGGTCCTCCACGAAGCCGCCCTTCGAACCGCCGTTACAGGGCGTGAACCGGGGGACCGGTCATCTCGTTCAGTGATTGAGCGGATGTCGTCAACAGTTTTCGTCAACAGAGGGAAAAGCATGGTCACCGTCGAAGGAACCAGTACTGCTCGGTTCGCACCGGTCCGAGCGGCACTGGCGGCGCACATCGAGTCCGGCGAGGAGTTGGGGGCGTCGATCGCCGTCGATGTCGACGGCGTCATGGAAGTCGACATATGGGGTGGGCACGCCGACGAGGCACGAACCGTTCCGTGGCAGCACGACACATTGGTCAGCCTGTGGTCGGTCACCAAGACCCTCAGCAGTCTGGCGGCTCTTGTCCTCGTCGACCGGGGAGCGCTGGATCTCCACCGTCCGGTCGCGGAGTACTGGCCCGAATTCGCCGCCCGGGGCAAGCAGGACATAGAGGTGCGGCACGTCCTGGCGCACACCTCGGGTCTCTCCGGCTGGCAGCAGCCCTTCACCATGGACGACCTGTACGACTGGCCCACGGCGAGCACCCGGCTGGCCGAGCAGGCGCCCTGGTGGAAGCCGGGCAGTGCCTCGGGTTACCACATGCAGACCCAGGGCCAGCTCGTGGGAGAGCTCGTCCGGCGGGTCAGCGGCCGTACCCTGACCGAGTTCGTCGACACCGAGATCGCGGGGCCGTCGGAAGCCGACGTCCAGATAGGCGCGCGGGAAGTCGACTGGCAGCGTATCGCCGGGCTGGTGCCGCCGTCGCAGGCCCTCGAAGTACCCGCTGATCTCGATCCCGAGGCGATCTTCACCAAGACGTTGCTGGGGAGCCCGGCCCGGGACGAGCACGTCGACACCCCGCAGTGGCGACGCGCGGAGCTGGGTGCCGTCAACGGACACGGCAACGCACGAGGTGTGGCCCGTGCCCTCTCCGTGATCTCACGACGTGGCGAGGTGAACGGCCTTCGGCTTCTCTCCCCGGACACCGTGGACAGGATCTTCGACGTACAGGCCGACGGAGTCGACCTGTTCCTGGGCGTCCCTGTGCGCTGGGGCATCGGCTACGCGCTCGCCGACCGGAGGACCATGCCGCACATGCCTGCCGGAAAGGTCTGCTTCTGGATCGGCCGGGGTGGTTCGATCGTCATGATGGACCTCGACCGGCGCGTCACGTTCGCGTACACCATGAACCGGCTGGGCGACGGACTTCTCGGCTCGGAACGCACCCACGATTACCTCAGGCACGTCTACGAAGCTCTCGACGCCACGACCTGAAGCGCGTCCGTTCCCGCCCCGGAGGGCTGTCCTGCCCATACCGGGGTGACAGGCGGTGAGAACCCGTGCGGGCCGCGGACTTTGGGGCAGGAGCGGCAGCCGCCCCCGAGAGGCCCCGGCACCGGAGACGACGACGCCGACGCGGCCGGTGTGGGTGCCCGGGCGCCAGAACGTCGCGTCCGTCTCGTGCTCCTCGCGCAACGGGTGGCCGGCCGGGCTCCGGCCGATGCCGAACACGGGGGATCCAGCGGACTCCTCCACCCGCTCGCCGGACTTCGTCCGTGCCACCGGTCGTGCTCCTTCGGTCTGCATCCCGGCACCCACCTCACACCCGGAAACGGACACCGTCGCAGGAGCACCGGCCTGTGGACGGGGTTCGGCGAAGAAGCCGGTCCTGTGGACGGCGGCAGCGATGGTGACGACGCAGCACGGTCAGCGGGCCCGTCGGCCCATGCCGCCTTCCGCGTCGCCCGTGCGACGGGGGCCGAGGGGGACCCGCCTACGGCTCGACGATGTGCCGCAGATAGGTGTGCGGGTCGGCGAGATAGCGGCGCCAGTGATCCACGACCTCGAGCTCCCGCCAGGCGACCCTGCGCATGCCGTGCTCACCGACCTCGATGATGTCCGCGCCCGGCAGTGCGGTCAGCAGCGGGGAGTGCGTGGCGCAGATGACCTGGCCGCCCTCCTTGGCCAACCGGTCGATGTGCCCGATCAGCTCCAGGCACGAGGAGAAGGAGAGCGCCGCCTCCGGCTCGTCGAGAACATAGAGCCCGGCGTGGAGGAACTTCCCGCGGAACGCCGCGAGGAAGCCCTCACCATGGCTGACGTGGTCCGGCGAGAACCCTTCCCTGCCCAGGGCGTCGAGCGCGGTCTCGGCACGCAGGAAGAAGCCCTTGCGGGCCGACCAGCTGGTGGCCATGCGGCGCCCGCGCCCCGGGGCGGCGTCGAATTTCACACGCTCGCCGAGGGCGGACCTGCCGCGCGGGGAGGCGTAGCGCCAGTCGTGGGAACCACCGTAGGAGTCCAGGCCGAACCCCTCCGCCAGCGCCTCGACCAGGGTCGACTTCCCCGAGCCGTTCTCACCGACCAGAAAGGTCACCGGTGCGGTGAACCGCATTCCTTCGTCCAGCAGTTGTCGGACGCAGGGCACCGACCAGGGCCAGGTTCCGTCGTCGTACGAGGAAAGACGGGCATACGCGCGTTCGATGATCACGCGACCAGTGTCACCCGCACCCGGAAAGCGTGGGCGCCCCGCGCAGCCGGTGTCAGTACATCGCGCCCGTTGCCGCCGGGGCTCCGGTCGGTCACGCGACCGTTCCCATGCGTTGCGCGGCGGCACCCTTGAGGCCTCCGGCCCGGACCGGGGCCGCGACCGCACCGGCGTGAAGCAGTCGCCGCCCGGCGCGGACCGTGGATCGTCGAGGACGACCCGTACGGCGAACTGCGCCACGAGGGCGAACGCGTGCCGTGGACCGCCGCCCACCCCGGCGCCGGGGACCGCACCGTGCTGCTCGGCAGCTTCTCCAAGGTCATGGCCCCCGGCCTGCGCCGCGCCTGCGCCGTCGCCAAGCAGGCCCCGACCTGCACACCCCCACCGTCAACCAGCTCGCCGTGGCCCGCTACCTCGCCGACAACGACCTCGACGCCCACGTCCGCCGCGTCGCGGCCGCGTACGGCGCACGCCGCGACGCCATGCTCGCGGGCCTGCCCGGCGCGCTCCCCGAGGGCTCGACCTGGACCCGTCCCGAGGGCGGCATGTTCCTCTGGGCCCGCCTTCCGGAGCCGTACGACACCACGGCCCTGCTCCCCGAGGTGGTCCGGCACGACGTGGCGTACGTCCCCGGCGCCCCCTTCCACGCCGCCGGCCCGGACCGGGCCACGATGCGGCTCTGCTTCGTCACGCAGACACCGGACGAGATCGCGGAGGGGCTGCGGAGGCCGGCGGCGGGATTGCGCGACTGAGGTGCGCCGCCGCGGGGTGCCGCCGCGCGGATCAGCGTACGGTCGCCTCGAAGCACTCCCGCTTCCCCGCGCGGTGGAAGCAGGCCCGTACGACCGTGCCCGGCACCGTCGCGGTCATGGGCGTGTAGAGGTAGGCCTTCGCGTCCAGGACGTCCGCCACCTCGGCGGAACGGGTCGGGCCGGCCGCGGTCATCTCGATGCGGTCGCCCACCGCGGTGGCCCACATGCGGGCCCAGCTCGTCCCGCACCGCCTGCTGTGCCGCAGCTCCAGCCGGGCTCCGGCGGTCGTGCGGTACGAACCGAGGGTGTCCGGGCCGTTGCCGCAGAGCATGTTCATCGGATCCTTGCCCTCGCAGGCGGCGCCCCGGCAGCGTGGCGGCGGCGGGGCGGCCTCGGAGGACGGGGACGCACGCACCGTCCCGGCGGGGCCCGGCTCCAGCAGGGCGGCCGCCGTCACGCCCCCGGCCAGCACGGCCAGCACGGCCGTGAGCACCGCCGTGAGGCGCCACGGCCGAATCCGGGGCGCTCCATCGGGTGGCGGCGCGGGCGGGGGAGCGACAGGGGGCGGTGCGGCTTCGTCCGGCGGGGCATGGGCGGCGCGTCCGCTGTCCGCGGCCTCCGCGATCTCCCACAGCGCCAGGCAGCGCCCGTCCGGCTCGCCCGCCAGCCGGCACAGCGCCCGCACGGCCTCGCGGGGCGGCAGCGTCTCGCCCTTGAGGTAGCGGCCCCAGGAGGACCTGCTGAACGGCGTGCGCTCCTCCAGTCCGGTCAGACTCAGACCGGTGCGCTGCCGCAGGGCCCGCAGCGCGGAGGCCAGTTCCGCACGCTCCGGAGAAGGAGTCATCCCCGCAGGGCCTTCCAGGTGTGCGGGCCGACGATGCCGTCGACGACCAGACCGGCCCGCTTCTGCAGGCGTTTGACGGCCCGCTCGGTCAGCGGGCCGTAGATGCCGTCGATGTCGCCCGGTGGGTAACCCGCCCTGCGCAGCAGGCACTGCGCCTCGGCGACCGCCTTCCCGGCGTGGCCGTTCAGCAGGATCGCCTCCCGGGTCCGGCTGAGCCCCGCGTACCAGCGGCCGTCGACCCGTTCGACCCGGCAGGCGTACGACGGGGCCGACGGCTCGGACGCGGCCCCGGCGGGCGCGGCCGACGACACCGGCGGTGGCTGCGCCCGCTCCTCGTCGTCCCCGGTGATCCGGGTGACCAGGACCAGCGCCGAGGAGACCGCCAGGACCAGGGCCACGACCACCGCGACGACCGCCGTCCGGAAGGAACCGCGGCGTCCGGACTCCTCCGGCACCGGCACCTCCACGGTCCCCCCGGCCCCCGGCACCTCCACGGTCCCCCCGGCCCCCGGCACCTCCACGGTCCCCCCGGCCCCCGCCACCGGCCGGGCCTCCGCCGCCGCGTGCTCTCCCGTCCGCGCCGCCGCCGCGACGTCCCGCAGTGCCAGCAGGCGGACCGGGTCCTCGCCGGTGACCGAGGCGAGCGCCTCGACGGCCTCCCGGGGCGGCAGCGACCTGCCGCCGAGGTACCGCTCCCACGACGACGCGCTGTATCCCGTCTTCGCCGCGAGCTGACGCATGCTCAGCCCGCTGTGGTCCTTGGCCCGCCGTAAGCACACCACCAGCCGCCGCACCCGTGGGTCGAGTTCCGCGGGCAGCTCCTTCCAACGCGACATGCCTTCCCCCACTCGCGTCCGTGGTCCCGTCCCCGCCGCATTCTGCAACAGCATCCACGGTCCACCGGGACGGGAGGTTCCCGTACCCGTACCGAATCGGCCACCGCCCGCCGCACCCGTCCCGCGGCACCGTCCCGGCGGCCCGTGTCACCGCAGGTCACGGCCTGGGACGTCCCAGGGTGACGTCACTTCTGAGGCAACTGTGGCGCGTGCCGGTCCGGGTCCTCCAGTCTCGATGGCGAGCCGGCCGGTGCGGCCGGCACCGTTCATCCGACAGGGGGAAACACCATGCGAGCCACGACGAAGGCCTTCGTCGGTCTCACGACCGCCGTGGGGATCGCCGCCGGAAGCCTGGCGGCAGCGGGCACCAGCATCGCGGCACCCGCCCAGGACACCCGTACCGTCGCGGCCGCCGAGGTCGCGCCGCTCGCGGTGAACAACCTCGGCCTGAGCACGACCCGGGCCAAGTACTGGCAGTGCTGGCTCCGCGACACCGGTTACAACCCCGGAGCCATCGACGGACAGCTGGGCACCGACAGCTGGAAGGCCGCGCAGAGGAAGTTCAACGACCTGGGCTACAACGCCGGCACCGTCGACGGAGTCGTCGGGACCAACACGATCAAGGCACTGCAGCGCTACCTGAACCTCTTCGACTACGGGCTCGCCGTCGACGGGGTCGCCGGATCGCAGACCAAGGCCGCGTTCTCGGACTTCAACAGCGTCAACTACTGCGCCTGAGCCGGACGACGCCGCGGCCCGTCCTCCCATCGGGGGAGAGGACGGGCCGCGCGGGGTGGGTACGGGTGCTCAGAGGCGCTCGGGCGTCCGGATGCCCAGCAGGGCCATGCCCCGGTGGAGCGTGCGGGCCGTGAGGTCGCAGAGGAAGAGGCGGTTGGCCACCTGCTCCGGCGAATCGGCCTTCAGCACCGGGCACTTGTCGTAGAACGACGTGTACAGCGACGCCAACTGGTACAGGTACGCGGCCAGCTTGTGCGGGGCGTACTCCGCGGCCGCCTCGAAGACCGTGTCCCCGAACGCGTCCAGGTGCAGGCCCAGCGCGCGCTCCGCCCCGTGCAGGCCCAGCTCCGGGTGGGCCGCGGGGCGGACCTCGCCGGCCTTGCGGAGGATGGACCGGATACGGGCGTAGGCGTACTGGAGGTACACGCTGGTGTCGCCGTTGAGCGAGACCATCTGGTCCAGGTCGAACTTGTAGTCGCGGCTCGGCGACGTCGACAGGTCCGCGTACTTCACGGCTCCGATGCCGACCTGCGCGGCCCGCTCCCGGATCTCGTCCTCGGTGAGGTCCCGCGCCTTCTCCCGCACGACCTCCGCGGCCCGCTGCACCGCCTCGTCCAGCAGGTCCTCCAGGCGTACGGTCTCGCCCGCACGCGTCTTGAAGGGCTTGCCGTCCGCGCCGAGCACCGTGCCGTAGCCCATGTTGTGCGCGGTGACGCCGTCGTTCAGCCAGCCGGCCCGGCGGGCCGTCTCGAAGACCATCCGGAAGTGGAGCGACTGGCGCACGTCGACGACGTACAGCAGCGTGGTCGCGTGCAGGTCGACGACACGGTTGCGGATCGCGGTCAGGTCGGAGGCCGCGTAGCCGAAGCCGCCGTCGGCCTTCTGCACGATCAGCGGGACCGGCTGGTCGTCCTTGCCGCGGATCTCGTCGAAGAACACCACGAGCGCGCCCTCGGAGCGCACCGCGACGCCCATCTCCTCCAGGAGGCGGGCGGTCTCGGGCATGCCCTCGTTGTACGCGGACTCGCCGACGATCTCCTCGTCGCGGATCTCCATGTCGAGCTTCTCGAAGACGGAGTAGAAGTAGACCTTCGACTCGTCCACGAACTGCTGCCACAGTTCGAGCGTCTCCTTGTCACCGGACTGGAGGGCGACGACCCGCTTACGGGCCCGCTCCTTGAACTCCTCGTCCGAGTCGAAGAGCGCACGCGACGCCTTGTACACGCGGTTCAGGTTGCTCATGGCCTGCTCGCCGTCGACGTCGGCCGCGGGGGCCAGCTCGCCGGGGTGCTCGAACAGGTACTGGATGAGCATGCCGAACTGGGTGCCCCAGTCGCCGATGTGGTGCCGGCCGATCGTCTTCTCGCCGGTGAAGTCGAGCATGGCGCGCAGGGCGTCGCCGATGACCGCCGACCGCAGGTGACCGACGTGCATCTCCTTCGCCACGTTCGGCTGGGCGTAGTCGACGACCGTGACGCCCGCGTCCTCCTTCAGCGGCACGCCGAGGCGCTCGCCGTCCGCGAGCCGCGCGGCGAGGTTCGCGGTGATCGCCCGGTCGGCGACGGTGATGTTGAGGAAGCCGGGGCCGGAGACCTCGACGTCCTCGATCAGGTCGCCGGTGGTGATGCGCGAGACGACCTCGGCCGCCAGCTCCCGCGGGTTCGCCTTCGCCTTCTTGGCCAGCGCGAGGATGCCGTTGGCCTGGAAGTCCGCCCGGTCGCTACGTCGCAGCAGCGGGTCCGCCTCCGGCTGGGTGGCCGAGAGGGCGGACGTGAGCTGCCGGTTGACGAGATCGGTGAGCGATGTGACCGAGGCCATAGGGGTGGGTGCCGTTCTCCTCGTGGGTTCAGATAGACACGGTCAGTATCCCACGGGGGGTGAAGCGGTTTTCTCGCCGCGCACCGGCACGGCCCGCGCCACCCGGGGCGCCGGTGAAAAGGTGTTTTCGCCGTTGCCGCCGTTGCTGGGAGAATGGAGCGGTCAGCCGTGCGACCGTACCGGCTGCCCGAGCAGAAAGAAGGACGTGCCGATCGTGGCTCAGAGCACCGAGACCACCGACTGGGTCTCCCGTTTCGCGGATGAGGTCATCGAGGAGTCGGAGCGTCGGGCCCCGGGCAAACCTGTGGTCGTCGCGTCCGGGCTGTCGCCCTCCGGCCCGATCCACCTGGGCAACCTCCGCGAGGTCATGACCCCCCACCTCGTCGCCGACGAGATCCGCCGCCGCGGCCACCGGGTCCGGCACCTGATCTCCTGGGACGACTACGACCGGTACCGCAAGGTCCCGGCCGGCGTCCCCGGCGTCGACGAGTCGTGGTCCGAGCACATCGGCAAGCCGCTGACCTCCGTCCCCGCCCCCAAGGGCTCCGCGCACCCGAACTGGGCCGAGCACTTCAAGGCCGCCATGGTCGAGTCGCTGGCCGAGCTGGGCGTGGAGTTCGACGGCATCAGCCAGACCGAGCAGTACACCTCCGGCGTCTACCGCGAGCAGATCCTGCACGCCATGAGGCACCGCGCCGACATCGACGCGATCCTCGCCCAGTACCGCACCAAGAAGGCCCCCGCGAAGAAGCAGCAGCAGAAGCCGGTCGACGAGGCCGAACTGGAGGCCGCCGAGGGCTCCGGCGCCGCCGCCGAGGACGACGGCGGCTCCGGCGCCGCCGGGTACTTCCCGTACAAGCCGTACTGCGGCAACTGCGAGAAGGACCTGACGACGGTCACCGCGTACGACGACGACTCCACCGAGCTGACCTACGCCTGCACCGCGTGCGGCTTCTCGGAGACCGTCCGGCTGAGCGAGTTCAACCGCGGCAAGCTGGTCTGGAAGGTCGACTGGCCCATGCGGTGGGCGTACGAGGGCGTGATCTTCGAGCCGAGCGGCGTCGACCACTCCTCGCCCGGCTCCTCCTTCCAGGTGGGCGGGCAGATCGTCGGCATCTTCGGCGGCGAGCAGCCGATCGGGCCGATGTACGCCTTCGTCGGCATCAGCGGCATGGCGAAGATGTCCTCCTCCAAGGGCGGGGTGCCGACCCCGGCCGACGCGCTCCAGATCATGGAGCCGCAGCTGCTGCGCTGGCTCTACGCCCGGCGCCGCCCCAACCAGTCCTTCAAGATCGCCTTCGACCAGGAGATCCAGCGCCTCTACGACGAGTGGGACCGGCTCGACGCCAAGGTCGCCGACGGCAGCGCCCTGCCCGCCGACGCCGCCGCGCACTCCCGCGCGGTGCGCACCGCGAGCGGTGAGCTGCCGAGGACGCCCAGGCCGCTGCCGTACCGCACGCTCGCCTCGGTGGCCGACATCACCGCCGGTCACGAGGACCAGGCCCTGCGCATCCTCAGCGAACTGGACCCGTCCGACCCGTTGGCCACCCTGGACGAGGCCCGGCCGCGGTACGGCAGGGCCGAGGCGTGGATCAACACCCACGTCCCCGCCGACCAGCGCACCATCGTCCGCGCGGAACCCGACGCCGAGCTGCTGAAGTCGCTCGACGAGCAGGGCAGGCAGTCGCTGCGGCTGCTGCTCGACGGCCTCGCCGACAACTGGTCGCTGGACGGGCTCACCCACCTCGTCTACGGCGTGCCCAAGGTCCAGGCGGGCTTCTCCGCCGACGCCACGCCCAAGGAGCTGCCGGCGGAGATCAAGACCGCCCAGCGGTCCTTCTTCGCCCTGCTGTACCACCTGCTGGTCGGGCGGGACACGGGACCGCGGCTGCCCACGCTGCTGCTGGCCGTGGGGCAGGAGCGGGTGCGGGCGCTGCTCGGGGAGTAGGCGGAAGCACGACGACAGGGGGCGCCCGGTACCTGCCGGGCGCCCCCTGTCGTCGTGTGCGCGCCTTACGCGATGTGGTCCTCCTCCAGCTCCGCCGTGTGGCGCTGCTGGAAGCGTTCGGCGAGGGTCTTCAGCTCGCTCGGGTTCAGCGTCGTGCCGTAGGTCGCCTGGATGTTGTCACCGAGGACCCGGGGCGTCGGGTAGCTGCCGTCTATCGACTGACGGAACACCTGGTAGTACGCCTCCTCGTCCGGATCGGAGGCGGCGGCGCCGCCCTCGCCCAGCTCGCGGGTGCGGCCGCCGGGGACCACCGGGATGGGGAAGCTGCCGGTCTCCTCCGGAGAGGGCTCCTGGAGCGGCGGCTCCTCCTGGTACTGGTCCTGGTACTGCTCGGCCTGCCGCTGTTCCGCGTACCAGCGGGCGTACTCCTCGTCCGGGTCGTACGTGGGGTCGTAGCCGCCGTGGTACTCGACGGTCTGCGGGTCACGGGCGTGCAGCCACGGGTTGCCCGTGGTGTCCTCCTGGGGCTCGGGGTCCCGGTTGCCCTCGAGTTCCAGGCGCTGCTCACCCGCAGGCGCCTGAACGGCCTGGGGGGCACCCCCCTCGCCCACCCGTGCCGCCCCGGCGGCACGACCGCCCGCGACCGCGTCGGCGCGGTCGGCCGCGACCACCTCCGGGGCGCCGGGGGCCGGGGGGAGCAGCGCCGGCTCTATGCCCGCCGCCGCCAGGCCCGCCGGGGCCGTGTCGGCCAGGGGGACGCCGTACTTGGCGAGGCGCAGCGGCATCAGGGACTCGACCGGGGCCTTGCGCCGCCAGGAACGCCCGAAGCGGGAGCGCAGGCGGGCCTGGTAGACCAGGCGCTCCTGCTCCAGCTTGATCACCTGCTCGTAGGAGCGCAGCTCCCACAGCTTCATCCGGCGCCACAGCAGGAACGTCGGCACCGGCGACAGCATCCAGCGGGTGAGGCGGACGCCCTCCATGTGCTTGTCGGCGGTGATGTCCGCCATGCGCCCGATCGCGTGCCGGGCCGCCTCCACCGAGACCACGAACAGCACCGGGATCACCCCGTGCATGCCCACGCCGAGCGGATCGGGCCAGGCCGCCGCGCCGTTGAACGCGATCGTCGCCGCCGTCAGCAGCCACGCCGTCTGCCGCAGCAGCGGGAACGGGATGCGGATCCAGGTCAGCAGCAGGTCCAGGGCCAGCAGGACGCAGATGCCGGCGTCGATGCCGATCGGGAAGACGTAACTGAAGTTCCCGAAGCCCTTCTGCAGGGCCAGCTCACGGACGGCCGCGTACGAACCCGCGAAGCCGATCCCGGCGATGATCACGGCACCGAAGACGACCACGCCGATGAGAACCCGGTGCATCCGTGTCAGCTGCAGTGGCGCGGCCACCCGTACTCCCCTCCCAGTGCGTGTTGTTGCGCGCAACAGAGTGGCACATGTGTGCGGAGGACGGGCGGCCGGTTCTCGTTCAGGGCCGGTTCAGCTCTTGCTCGACGCCTTCGAAGCGGACTTCGAGGCGGACGGGGAAGCGGACTTCGAGGCCGACCCGGACGCCGACTTCGAGGGGGAACCGGAGGCCGACCCGGACGGCGCGGCATCCGTGCCGTTCGCCTTCGTCACCGAGGCCACCGCCTCCTTCGCCGCCTTCTGCGCGTCCTTCATCAGGTCGTCGGCGTCCGGCGTCCTGTCACCGGCGAGACCGGCGCCGTTGTAGTCGAGGGTGACCACCACGTTCTCGACGCGCGCCACGACCGTCTGCTGCTTGAAGGCGCCCTCCTTCTTCTTCAGGTCGTAGCGCACCGCCGTCGCCTCGTCACCGGTCCCGCCGACCGGCTCCGACTTGCTGCCCTTCGCGCCCTCGGCCGACTGGGCCTCCCGCACCTGCTTGTCGTAGTACTCCTGGGCGAGCTCGTCGCCCGGACCACGGGTGGTGTCCGAGTCGAAGCGCAGCAGCGACACGTTCAGCCAGCGGAACTGCGAGCCCTTCACACCGTTGTTGTCCAGGCTGCTCCAGGAGCAGCTGCCCCGGGTGGAGACGTCGTCCGAGGAACCCTCCTTGCCCGACTTCGCCTTCGGCACCAGGTCGTCCAGGGTCTTCTCGGACAACACCGCGCACGGCTCCGGGAGCCGCTGGTACGCCGCCGCCTGCACCGTCGGGGACGGGCTCGCGGACTGCGAGGCGGACGCGGAGGCGGCCTTGTCCTCACCGTCGCCGGAGCCGGAGTCCGAGGAGCAGCCGGCGGCGACCAGCATCACGGGGACGGCTGCCGCGCAGACAAGGACGCGGGTAAGGCGCTTCGCTCGCTCGGGCTGCTCTCGCTGTGCTCGTCGCTGCATGGTTCCTTCACTCATGACGCTCGTGTTCCCTGCGGTTTCCCTGCGGTCAAAACGGGGTCCGAGGGGTCACGGTACGCGGTGAGCCACCCGTGCGGCCCTCCTTCGCGTGCTTCGCGCGCAGGGGCGAAGGGGCCGCGGACCGTGCTCAGCCGCCCAGCGAACCGGCCAGCTCGGAGGCGAGTTTCCGTGCCCTGTCCTGCAATTCCTTGCTGTCCGGCACGACGCCGACGGTCATCGGCTGCTCCGCGTACTCGACGGTCACGATCACGTTGGACGTGCGGAACGCCACAGTCACCGTGCGCTGCTCGGCGGTCGAACCGGAGCTGCTCAGCTCGTCGTCGAGGAACGCCTCGTCGCCCAGGTCCTCCAGGAGGCGGGGCTGGAGGTCGGAGGGGGCGACGGACGGCGAGGCACCGGCGGACGACCCGGACGAAGCGGACGAACTCGGCTCCGTGGAAGGGTCGCTGGACGGAGCACCGGTCTCCGTGGTCGTCACCGTCGGCTCCGGGAGATGTGCCGCCTCCCGCCTGGTCGCGAAGAGTTCCCCGGCCTGGGCGTCGTCGCTGACGGCGTTGTCGTAGGAGACGACCCGCTCGAAGTCGACCAGCAGGTGGTCGGTCGCCGCCGCCGACTCCACCTTCCAACGGCAGCCCACCTTGCGGTCGGTGTCGTACGTGAGGGTCGCCTCGCCCGCGTACGCCTTCTCGCGCTGCGCCTCGTCGGTCATCTCCCCGATGCCGGGCAGGAGTTGGTCGAGCGTGGTGTCCTCGACCACGCCGCAGGGCTCGGGGAGCGTGGCGTACCTGCCGGGCTGGGCGGCCTGGGCGGTCGTACCGGCGCTTCCCGGGTTGGAGTTGTCCGACTGGCCGCCGTCGTCCGGGCTGCCGGTGCAGCCGGCCAGGACGGCCGCCAGGAGCGCGGCGACGCCGGATACGTACGCCTTCCGCTGCACGGTCGGGCTCCTCTCGACGGTGGGTGCGGGCCGGTGCCCGCCGGGTCTCCCCAGTGTCCCCGCTGGTTAATCGCTTGCCGCACGGGGGCGCCCCCGGCAGACAATGTGTATCGCACGCACTGCCGTGGACGCCGGTCCGTCATCCCTTTCCGCCGACCTTGGCGCCGGTTTTGCGATTCGATACTTCTGTTGGCTTTGTGGGGGAACGAGGGCGTTATGTCGTACGTGGAACTGCCGGGTGCGAAGGTGCCGATCCGGATGTGGACGGATCCGGCGACGGTGGAGGAGGGCGCCCTCCAGCAACTGCGCAACGTCGCCACCCTCCCGTGGATCAAGGGCCTGGCCGTCATGCCGGACGTGCACTACGGCAAGGGCGCGACGGTCGGATCGGTGATCGCGATGCGGGGCGCGGTGTGCCCGGCGGCGGTGGGCGTCGACATCGGCTGCGGCATGTCGGCGGTGAGGACGTCCCTGACGGCGAACGACCTGCCCGGCGATCTGTCGCGGCTGCGGTCGAAGATCGAGCAGGCGATCCCGGTCGGGCGGGGCATGCACGACGACCCGGTCGACCCGTCCCGCTTCCACGCCTTCGCGACCGGCGGCTGGGACGACTTCTGGGGCCGGTTCGGCGGAGTGGCGGATGCGGTCAAATTCCGTCAGGAACGTGCCACTAAGCAGATGGGAACGCTCGGATCCGGCAACCATTTTATCGAGGTCTGCACGGATACGACTGGTTCTGTCTGGCTGATGCTGCACTCCGGTTCCCGGAACATCGGCAAGGAACTCGCCGAGCACCACATCGGCATCGCTCAGAAGCTCCCGCACAACCAGAACCTGGTCGACCGCGACCTCGCCGTCTTCGTCGCGGACACCCCGCAGATGGCGGCGTACCGCAACGACCTCTTCTGGGCGCAGGAGTACGCGAAGTACAACCGCTCGATCATGATGGCGCTCCTGAAGGACGTGGTCCGCAAGGAGTTCAAGAAGGCCAAGCCGGTCTTCGAGCCGGAGATCAGCGCGCACCACAACTACGTGGCCGAGGAGCGCTACGACGGCATGGACCTGCTGGTGACCCGCAAGGGAGCCATCCGCGCGGGTTCCGGCGAGTACGGGATCATCCCGGGTTCCATGGGCACGGGTTCGTACATCGTCAAGGGCCTCGGGAACGCCGAGTCCTTCAACTCGGCGTCGCACGGCGCCGGTCGGCGGATGAGCCGCAACGCGGCGAAGCGGCGCTTCTCGACGAAGGACCTGGAGGAGCAGACGCGGGGCGTGGAGTGCCGCAAGGACTCCGGCGTCGTGGACGAGATCCCGGGTGCGTACAAGCCGATCGAGCAGGTCATCGACCAGCAGCGGGACCTCGTCGAGGTCGTCGCGAAGCTGAAGCAGGTCGTCTGCGTGAAGGGCTGACGCGGCGGGGCGACGAGGAGGGCGGGCCCCTGCGAGGGGCCCGCTACTTCGCGTGCGTCACCGCGTAGATCATGACGAAGGCCACGATGTGGATGCCGAAGAGGAAGTAGCCGAGGTAGTACCAGACGTAGCGTTCGCGCTTCTTCTCCAGGGCCAGGCGGCGCTGTTCGCTGTCGGGCATCAGGGCTCCCGGTGCACCTTGGTGTTGGAGGCCTGGGCGCGGGGGCGGACGATCATCAGGTCGATGTTGACGTGGGACGGGCGGGTGACCGCCCAGGTGATGGTGTCGGCCACGTCGTCGGCCGTGAGGGGGTCGGCGACGCCCTGGTAGACCTTGGCGGCCTTCTCCGTGTCGCCGTTGAAGCGGGTGAGGGCGAACTCGTCGGTCTTGACCATGCCGGGCGCGATCTCGATGACGCGCACCGGGCGGCCGACGATCTCCAGGCGCAGGGTCTCGGCGAGGACGTGCGCGCCGTGCTTGGCGGCGACGTAGCCCGCGCCGCCCTCGTAGGTGGCGTGGCCGGCGGTGGAGGAGACGACGACGACCGTGCCGTCGCCGCTCGCGTCCAGCTTGGGCAGCAGCGCCTGGGTGAGGTTGAGGGTGCCGAGGACGTTCGTCTCGTACATCGTGCGCCACTGGTCCGGGTCGCCGGTGGCGACCGGGTCGGCGCCGAGCGCGCCGCCGGCGTTGTTGACGAGGACGCCGACGGTTTTGAAGGCGGTGGCGAACTCGTCGACGGCGGCGCGGTCGGTGACGTCGAGCGGGTAGGCCGTCGCCGCGTGGCCGGCCGCGGTGAGTTCCCCGGCGAGCGCCTCGATGCGGTCCTTGCGGCGGGCGGTGAGGACGACGCGGTAGCCGGCCTCGGCGAGCCGGCGGGCCGTGGCGGCGCCGATCCCGCTGCTCGCGCCCGTGACGACGGCGATGCGGGACGCGGCGGGCGGTACGGCGGTGGCCATGGGCTGCTCCTCGGGCGTGCTGGGCGCGGTCGGGACTCGCGCGGCCAGCATAGGCGGGGGGCCGGTGGGACAATGGGACGGGTGGTCCTCCGGGGCAGGAGGCGGATCATGGGTGAGGCGCGTGAGGTCATGGACCGGCTCACGGCGGCGGTCACCACGGACCTGGACATGGACGCCGTGGCGGAGCTGTACGCGCGGGACGTGGTCGCCTGGGTGCCCGAGGCGGGGGAGCTGCACGGGCGGGACGAGATCGTCGCGTACTGGCGTCGGATGACGACGGCCGTGCCCGGGGCCCGGTACGAGCCGCTGCACGCGTTCGAGGTGGGCAGCGCCGCGATCGACGAGGGGTACTTCAGCGGCCGGAACACCGGGCCGTTGCGGGTGCCGGACGGGCGGTCCGTGCCGGCGACCGGGAAGGAGGTCAGGATCCGAGGGGCGGACGTCGCCGTCGTCGAGGACGGCAGGATCGTCAGCCACCGGCTCTACTTCGACCGGCTGGCCTTCCTGGAGCAGCTGGGGCTGTTTCCCGGGACGGCGGCCTGAGGCCCGTCAGCCGTTGCGCGGCGCCCACATGATCACGGCCATTCCGGCGAGGCAGACCAGCGCGCCGGTGATGTCCCAGCGGTCCGGGCGGTAGCCGTCGGCGACCGCGCCCCACAGGATCGAGCCGGCGACGAAGATCCCGCCGTACGCGGCGAGGACGCGGCCGAAGTGGGCGTCGGGCTGGAAGGTGGCGACGAAGCCGTAGGCGCCGAGGGCGAGGACACCGCCGGCCGCCCACAGCAGGCCGCGGTGTTCCCGTACGCCCTGCCAGACCAGCCAGGCACCGCCGATCTCCAGTACGGCGGCGAGGACGAAGAGGGCGGCGGAGCGGAGGATCGGCATGCGTGCAGCTTCGCATCCGGGTACATCACCTGATGGACGGCGTCCGGTACGGGCCGGGGGTGGGGACACATCCGAAGGAGCGGAGAGGAGCTGCGCATGCCGGAGACCGCGCGGGCGGGGCTGCTGGCGGAGCTGGCCGTGGTGTCCCGGCGGTACATGGCGGCCCACGCCCTGTTCAACCAGGCGCTCGCCGACCACCTGGGCCTGCACCCCACCGATCTGCAGTGCCTGAGCCTGCTGACGCTGGAGGGCGGCCCGGTGACCACGGGACGGGTGGCGGAGCTGACGGGGCTGACGACCGGCTCGGCGACGCGGCTGGTGGACCGGCTGGAGCGGGCGGGGTACGTGGTGCGGGAGCGGGACGCGGGGGACCGGCGGCTGGTGCTGGTGGCGGTGGTGCCGGAGCGGGCCGCCGAGTTCGGGCGGGTGTGGGAGCGCCTCGGCGGCGACTGGTTCGCGCTCTTCGACGACCTGGACGACTCCGAGCTCGCCCTGTTCATCGATCACATGAGGCGTACGACGGAGTTCAGCGCGGAGCAGGCGGCCCGGCTGCGGTCGGGGGATGCCCCGGACGGCCGGCCGGTCTCGGCGCCGTAGCGGCCTCGGGCCCGGTGGGCCTCGTCGGTGTGGGCCTCCGTACGGTCCTGCACGGCGGCCGGGGCAGGCCGGGGCCTTCGCCGGGCGGGGTGGGTGACGTGGGCGGGGCGCACGGGCGGGGTGGGTGACGTGGGCGGGGTGCGGGGGCGGCCGGCGCCGGCGCCGTGGGCGTCCGTGCGGGGTGTTCCGGGAGGGGGGAATAGGAGGGGGCGGGGAGCCGTTCCAGGGGTATAGTTGAACCGTCAACAACTTGGAGGGTGAGCGGCCATGCAGTTCGGGATCTTCAGCGTCGGGGATGTCACGCCCGACCCGACCACGGGGCGTACGCCGACCGAGCGCGAGCGCATCAAGGCCATGGTCGCCATCGCGCTGAAGGCCGAGGAGGTGGGCCTGGACGTCTTCGCGACCGGCGAGCACCACAACCCGCCGTTCGTGCCGTCCTCGCCGACCACCATGCTCGGCTACATCGCCGCCCGCACCGAGCGGCTGGTCCTCTCCACCTCCACCACCCTGATCACCACCAACGACCCGGTGAAGATCGCCGAGGACTTCGCGATGCTCCAGCACCTGGCCGACGGCCGGGTGGACCTGATGATGGGGCGCGGGAACACCGGCCCGGTCTACCCCTGGTTCGGGCAGGACATCCGCCAGGGCATCAACCTGGCGGTGGAGAACTACGCCCTGCTGCACCGGCTGTGGCGCGAGGACGTCGTCGACTGGGAGGGGAAGTTCCGTACCCCGCTGCAGGGCTTCACCTCCACGCCCCGCCCGCTGGACGGCGTGCCGCCGTTCGTCTGGCACGGCTCGATCCGCTCGCCGGAGATCGCCGAGCAGGCCGCGTACTACGGCGACGGCTTCTTCCACAACAACATCTTCTGGCCGGCCGACCACACCAAGCGCATGGTCGAGCTGTACCGGACCCGGTACGCCCACTACGGGCACGGCACCCCCGAGCAGGCCGTCGTCGGCCTCGGCGGGCAGGTGTTCATGCGGAAGAACAGCCAGGACGCGGTGCGCGAGTTCCGCCCCTACTTCGACGTCGCCCCGGTCTACGGGCACGGCCCGTCGCTGGAGGAGTTCACCGAGCAGACCCCGCTGACCGTGGGCTCCCCGCAGCAGGTCATCGAGAAGACGCTGTCCTTCCGCGAGTACGCCGGTGACTACCAGCGCCAGCTGTTCCTGATGGACCACGCGGGCCTGCCGCTGAAGACCGTCCTCGAGCAGCTCGACCTGCTCGGCGAGGAGGTCGTTCCGGTGCTGCGCCGGGAGTTCGCCAAGAACCGTCCGGCCGGTGTGCCGGACGCGCCCACCCACAGCTCGCTGCTGGCCGGAGCCAGGGCGAAGGAAGGAGCACGGGCATGAGGCTCGTCGTCGTCTCGGCGGGACTGGGCGTCCCGTCCTCCACCCGGCTGCTCGGCGACCGCCTGGCGGCGGTCGCCGCCCCGGCCGCGACCGCCCCGGAGCCCGGCCCGGCCGACGTCCGGGTGATCGAGCTGCGCGAACTCGCCGTGGAGATCGCGCACACCTTCACCAACGGCTTCCCGGGCCGTGCGCTGGCCGACGCGTTCGACGCGGTGGCCGGGGCCGACGGGCTGATCGTGGTCACGCCGGTGTTCTCGGCCTCGTACAGCGGGCTGTTCAAGTCGTTCTTCGACGCGCTGAGCGCCGGCGACCCCGAGGCCCTCGCCGGGAAGCCGGTGCTGATCGCGGCGACCGGCGGCACCGCGCGGCACTCCCTCGTCCTCGACCACGCGCTGCGGCCGCTCTTCTCCCACCTCAAGGCCGTCGTCGTCCCCACCGGGGTCTACGCCGCCTCCGAGGACTGGGGCGCCGAGGGCCTGAACGGCCGCGTCGAGCGCGCGGCCGGGGAACTGGCGGCGCTGATGGCCGGGCTGTCCACCGCCCGTCCGCTGTCCGTGCGGGACTCCTTCGAGGAGGTCACCCCGTTCGAGGAGCGGCTCGCCGCGCTGCGGCCCACCGGGTGAGAGCGCGGTAAGAAGCGGCCCCGGCGGACGGCCACCGGGGCCCGCGGACCGCGGCGGTTGGCAGACTGGGGGCGTGCCGCACACCGTTCTCCTCGCCGAAGACGACCGCGCCATCCGCAACGCCCTGGAGCGCGCCCTCACCCTGGAGGGCTACCGGGTCACGGCCGTCGCCGACGGCGTCGAGGCCCTCGCGCAGGCCCACCGCAGCCGGCCCGACGTGCTGGTCCTGGACGTGATGATGCCCGGCATCGACGGGCTCCAGGTGTGCCGGGTGCTGCGCGCCGAGGGCGACCGCACGCCGGTGCTGATGCTGACCGCGCTGGTGGAGACCGCCGACCGGATCGCGGGACTGGACGCGGGCGCCGACGACTACGTCGTCAAGCCGTTCGACGTCGAGGAGGTCTTCGCCCGGCTGCGCGCGCTGCTGCGCCGGGCGGCCCCGGTGGAGCCGGCCCCCGAGCCCGTGGCGGAGCCGGAGCCGGACACCTCCGGCCGGTTCGTGGAGGCGGCCGGGCTGCGGATGGACCCGCAGGCGCGCCGGGCCTGGCGGGGCGGGCGGGAACTGGAGCTGACCCGCACCGAGTTCGAGCTGCTGGAGCTGCTGATCCGCCACGCGGGCATCGTCCTGGAGCACTCCACCATCTACGACCGCATCTGGGGCTACGACTTCGGCCCCGGTTCCAAGAACCTCGCCGTCTACGTCGGCTACCTGCGCCGCAAGCTCGACGAACCCGGCGCGCCGCAGCTGATCCACACCGTGCGCGGGGTGGGTTACGTGCTGCGGGAGGGCTGAGTGTCGTACCGGCGGCCGGCTTCCCGCAGGCGGCTGCGGCTGCTGTCCCTGGGGACCACCTTCGCGGTGGCGTTCGCGGCGGTCACCGCCACCGTCACCGTGCTGGTCGGGATCCTGTCGTACAACGCGGCCGCCCGGCTGGTGCGGGTGGACCAGCAGTCCGTGTTCGACGAGGTCGTGCAGGACCTGCGGGACGAGGTCCGGGAGAACCGGATGTCGCCGATCGACTTCTCCTCCGCCGCGCCCGGCCACGACCTGGTGCGGCCCGCGCGCACCGACGTGCAGGTGCTCGGGCCGGACGGCGGCGTCCTCGACCCCGGCGACCCGGGGCTGCCGGTGGTCGGCGCCGACCGGCGGATCGCGAGCGCCGCGACCGCGGGGCGGGTGGTCGTGCACGCGGGCGTCGACGTCGGTGACGACGTCTACCGGGTGGCGACCGTCGCCCTGGGCGGCGAGCGGGGCGCGGTGCAGGTCGCGCAGGAGTTCAGCGACACCGAGGACCTGCTGCGGGCGCTCCAGCGGCGCACGCTGGTCCTGACGGCGGCGGTGGTGGTCGGCGCCGGGCTGTTCGGCTGGTGGCTGGCCCGGCGCATCACCCGCCGCCTGGTCGTCCTCACCAACACCGCCGAGGCCGTCGCCCGCACCCGCCGGCTCGGCATCCAGGTGCCCGTCGCCGGCTACGACGAGGTGGGGCGCCTCGGCCGCGCCTTCGACCGGATGCTGGGCCGGCTCGCCCAGTCCGAGGAGGATCAGCGCCGGCTGGTCCAGGACGCCGGGCACGAGCTGCGCACGCCGCTCACCTCGCTGCGCACCAACATCTCCCTGCTGCGCCGCATCGACGAACTCCCGCCCGGCACCCGCGAGGAACTGGTCGCCGACCTCACCCAGGAGGCCCGCGAGCTGACCGACCTCGTCAACGAACTCGTCGACCTCGCGGCCGGGCAGTCCGACACCGAGCCGCCGCAGCGGGTCGACCTCGCGGACATCGCCGAGGACGTCGCGGGACACGCCCGGCGCCGCACCGGGCGCGAGATCGTGGTGAGCGCGAGCGGCGACACCACCACCGACGGGCGGCCCGGGATGCTCACGCGGGCGCTGTCCAACCTGGTGGAGAACGCCGTCAAGTTCGACCGGGACGGCCGCGCCCCCGTCGAGATCCGCGTCGCCGGCCCGGCCCGCCCGGGCACGGTACGGGTGGAGGTGCGCGACCGGGGGCCCGGTATCGCCGCCGACGACCTGACCCGCGTCTTCGACCGCTTCTACCGCGCCGCCGACGCGCGTTCCCTGCCGGGGTCGGGGCTCGGTCTCTCCATCGTCCGGGAGGTCGCGCTCGCCCACGGCGGAGCGCCGTACGCCTTTCCCCGCGAGGGCGGCGGGACGGTGACCGGATTCACGGTGGGGGGCGTGGCCGGGCGGCCGGCGGAGGGGTGAGCGGTGCTTCCGGGCGCCGGCCGGGGGACGTCCGGCGCCCGTGCCGCACCCGCCGCCCGGTGCGCGGCCGCACCGGCCCGCCCGTCCTCCCGCCCGGCGAACTGCCCTCCCGCCCGGCGAACTGCCCTCGGCAGGAGTCCGGTCGGGCCCGCGCCGGAGAAAACATCCCCCCGGCGGCGATGACTTCGCTCCGGTGCGGGAGTCTCTATCGGGAACGCCCCCGCCGGACGTGTGCCGTCCGGGCCGGGGCAACGCAGATCACGGTCCTCGACAGGAGTCCAGCCCCCCCATGACTGATCCGGCACTGACAGCAGACCGCAATCGCGAGACCGGGGTCTGGCCCCTGATCCGCGCCGAGCGGGCGGCGCTGGCGGCCGATCTCGCCGCCTTGACGGACGAGCAGTGGGAGACCCCCTCGCTCTGCGCAGGTCTGACGGTGCGTGAGGTGCTGGCGCACCTGACCGCGGGCGCGAGCCTCAACACCGTGCGCTGGCTGGCCGGGGTGATCCGCTGTCGGTTCGACTTCGACAAGCAGGTGGCCGTGCGGCTGGCCGAGCAGCTCGGCGCGACCCCGGGCGAGACCCTCGAGCGTTTCCGGCGCGTCGTCCCGAGCACGACCAAGCCCGCCCTGCCCGCCATCGCCGTGCTGGGCGAGACGATCGTGCACGGGGAGGACATCCGGCGTCCGCTGGGCATCCGCCGCGACCATCCGGTCGAGGTCGTCACGAAGGTGGCCGAGTACTACCGGGGAACGGACCTCGTGGTCGTCGCCAAGGGACGCATCGGCGGCCTGCGGCTCGTGGCGGACGACGGTCCGTTCGCGACCGGTTCCGGTCCCCTCGTGTCCGGCCGCACCCTGGCCCTGATCATGGCCATGACGGGACGGGCGGCGTACTGCGACGATCTCGACGGCGACGGTGTGGAACTCCTCCGCAGCCGCTGCGGGACGGCGTGACACGACGCCGTGGCACCCGGCCCCCGTGAGGAGCGGGGGAACGCCGGTCAGCGCACGAGGAGGTCGACCACGCCCGTCAGGTCCTCCTCGCCGCTGCCCTCGGACAGACGGCGGCGCATCAACGCGAAGTACGGGGCGAGCAGTTCCGGGCTGACGCCCTGTTGCTCGGCGGTGCCCAGGAAGGTCGGCGTGCCGGCCACCTGCATCGCGAGGTTGGAGACGACCCCCTTGGTGTAGTCGCCGCTGCGCAGCTGGTCGGCGGTCTGGTGGACGGCCGGGGCCATCGCGACGAGCCAGTCGGCGAGCAGCGGGGCGAGCGACGTGGGGTCGATGTCCTCCTTGCGGATCAGGGCGAAGGCGTGCGCGGCCCCGGCGAACATCCCGTACATGGCGCTGAGCAGCGCCACGTCGTGGAGCGCCGCGAAGCCCGCGTCCGTGCCGACGTAGGTGGTGCCGGCCGGGACGCGCAGCGTCTCCGCGTGCCGCTCGAACAGCTCCCGCGAGCCGCTGTAGAAGACGTAGCCGCCGGCCTCGGGGACGCCGATCATCGGGGGGACGGCCATGATCCCGCCGTCCAGGTAGCGGGCGCCGCGCCCGTGGGCCCACGCGGCGCGGTCCCGGGCCTCGGCCGGGGTACTGGTGGTCAGGTTGACCAGGTCCCGGCCGGTCAGGTCGGTGCCGGCCAGCGTCTCCCCGACCGAGGCGTCGTCCAGCAGACAGACGACGACCAGCGGGTTCGCCGCGACGGCGGCGGCGGCGCTGTCCGCGACCTGCGCGCCCTCGGCGGCGAGCGGTGCGCAGCGGGCCGGAGTGCGGTTCCAGACGGTGACCGGGTGGCCGGCGGCGAGCCAGGCACGGGCCAGCGCGCTGCCCATCGCGCCGAGGCCCAGCAGGGTGACGGACGTCTTCTCAACGGTGTTCTGTGTCATGCCGACTAGGCTGGAAGCGGGCCCGGAGATGATCAAGTACGCACTTCGGAGTGGGTGGTTACCCCGGGGTGAGCGAGCACGTCGGAGGGGTGGGGCATGACGACGCTGAACCGGCCGGGCGCACCGGACGGACACGTCTGCGGGATCGACACCGCGATGGAGGTGATCGGCGGCAAGTGGAAGGTGCTGGTCCTCTGGGCGCTCCACGAGCACCCCCACCGCCGCTTCGGCGAGCTGCGCCGGCTGCTCCCGGGGATCACCGAGAAGGTGCTCGCCTCCCACCTGCGGGAGATGGAGGCGGACGGCGTGGTGCGTCGCGTCTCCTACGACGAGGTGCCGCCCCGCGTCGAGTACTCGCTGACCGAGGACGGCAGGCGCCTCAACGACGCACTCCGGCCACTGGCCGACTGGGGACGCGAGCGGACGGCCGTCCGGGACCGGGGGAGAAGCGGTTCACCTCTTCCCGGGTGACCCCGGGCGACTCCGGGTGACCCCGGGCGAGGCGGAGACGCGGCACGGTGTCCGGGCCGTGGAGGCACGACCGCAGCGGTCGGGCGGCGCAGCCGCGCGGTGAACACGCGGTGGGTCACGGCTGGCCCCGGTCGGTGTGAAGGGCCGGGCGGGGCAGGCGGCGACGGCCCTGCGGGCGGGCCGGGCCCCGTCCTCCAGCCTGCGCCGTCGCCGGGTGGACGGGCAGGGGCCGTTCGTCCCCGGGCGTGCCCTGCGCGCCCACGGCGGAGGGCACGCCGCGACCGGCCGGTCGGTCCGCGGTCCGCCCGGCCGGTGTCCCCGGTACGGGGCGGTCAGCGCAGGCGGTCGAGTGCCTTCTGGAAGGCGGCGGCGTGGCGGGCCTCGTCCGCGGCGGTGTCGCGGAAGAAGCGGGCGGCGGCGGTGTCACCGACGGCGGCGGCCCGCTCGGCGAACTCCGGGTACAGGGTGGTCGCCTCGTGGCGTTCCCCGGTGATGGCCGTGCGGAGGTTGTCCTCGGTGCCGCGCACCAGCCCGGCCAGGACCGCTTCGGCGGCGAAGTGCTCCCGCAGTTCGACCTCGGCCGTGCCCTCCCACAGGCGGGCCAGGGCCGGATGGCCGGTCTGCCTGGCGTGGGCGGCGAACAGCAGGTACGTGGCGTGGGCGAGCGCCTCGCCGTGCAGGGCGGTGTCCAGGTTGGCCCTGGTGCGGGCCGCCTTCACCTTCGGCGGCCCGGCGGGCACCGGCACCACGTCGGCCTTCGGCGGTGCCGGGACGGTGCCGTGGCCGGTGGTCACGGCCGTCAGGGCGGCGCGGAAGGCGTCGCGGTGGCGGCCCTCGTCGGCGGCGATCTCGCCGAAGAGCTCCGCGGCCTCCAGGTCCCCGTCCTGGCGGGCCTGTTCGGCGAAGCCGCGGTACATGACCTGGTGTTCGTAGGTCTCACCGTCGATGGCCTGGCGCAGGTTGGCGGCGTTCGTGCCGACCACGCCTGCCAGGTCGGCCGCCTCGTGCAGGTGCTCGTGCAGTTCGGTGTGCGCCGTGGCGCGGAAGAGCCGGCCGATGGCGTGGTGGCCCGCGTGGTCGGCCTCGGCGGCGAAGAGCAGGTACACGGCGTGGGCGTACGCCTCGCCCTTCATGGCGGCGTTCAGGTCGGCGAGGGTCTGCCGGTGGAGGGCCGGGGCGGTGGTGTGCGGGGCCGGGGGCGCACCACCGGCCGGGGCGGCGAGGGCCAGGGCCGGCACCGTCTGCGAGGCCGCGGTCAGCGCGCAGAGACCGACGACGAGCCCACGTATCGAATGGCGGAACACGTTGTCCTCCTTCAGGGGCGCCTAGGGGGCGACACCCCCACCACATACGACCCGATCCCGTGCTCCGCCGCTCCCTTGGACTGCCCCCTTCGGGTGGTTGACCCAGGGTGACCGGGAGCCGGCGCCCCCGTCCCGACGGGCGTGTTACGACGGGCCCCCGAGGCCCCGGAGCAGGCCCTTTGCCGTCGGCCCTCCGCGCCGGCGCCGCCACCGGCACCCCCGGCGACGGCTGTTCGGGTGATGCGCCGGGGCGCCCGCCGTCCCCGTGTCCACAGCGCCTCGAAGGCGGCGCTGAGCAACCTCGTGCACGACTGGGCCCGGCAGTCCCGGGAGCGCCGATTCCGGGTCGACCTGCTCAGCCCGGGACCCACCCGGACCCCTGCCCTGCTGCGCGCCGCGGGGCCGGACGCCGACGGGTTCGCCGAGGCCGTCGTGCCACTGGGGCGGCCGGCCGACCCCGGGGAAATCGCCGAGGCCGCCCTCTTCCTGGCATCGGACGCCTCGTCGTTCGTCACCGGCGCCGAACTCTTCGCCGACGGCGGCCACACCCGGGCCTGAACGACGGCCGGTGGTGCGCATCCGGTTCCCCCGAGGCGACGGGGCGCACCCCCGGCCGCGCGTGCGCGTCGAACGTGGCCCGGAGCGCCCGTGGCCATGAGATCGTGGCCGCGGCCTCTTCGGATGACGTCGGCCGCCACCCCGACCACCACTCCGGCGAGGACGGCCGCGAAGAGCTTGTCCCGCGGAACGCGGTCACCCGTGGCTCCGTCCGTATTCCTGCGGCAGCATGGACCGGTGGGTACGGGCAAGCAGCCGCCGATCTCGGATCTCCTGGACGTGCGGCGGCAGACGGGTCATCACGGCAGGGGGGAACATGGCGGTGCTCACGGGCAAGGCGGCTGTCGTCACCGGAGGCTCACGGGGGATCGGCCGGGCCGTCGTGCTGCGACTCGCGCGGGACGGAGCGGCCGTGGTCTTCAACTACGCGAGGAGCGGGGAAGCCGCGGACGAGGTCGTGCGACTGGCCGAGAGGGCCGGCGGAAAGGTCATCGCGGTCCGGCTGGACCTGGCCGAACCCGGCGCGGCCGAGGAATTGATGGGCACCGCCGAACGCCGGCTCGACGGCCTGGACATCCTGGTCAACAACGCGGCCGTGCACACCGAGGTCGTGCCCCTCGCGCAGACGGCCGAGGCCGATTACGACAGGGTGATGGCCGTCAACGCCAAGTCCGTCTTCCTCACCGTGCGTTACGCCGCACGGCACATGCGGGACGGCGGGCGGATCGTGAACATCTCCACCCTCAACACCGTCTTCCCCGCACCCGGCAACGCCCCCTACGCGGCCAGCAAGGGAGCCCTCGAACAACTCACCCTGGTGGCCTCACGCGAGCTGGGCGCACGCGGCATCACGGTCAACACCGTCTCGCCCGGTGCCACGGACACGGATCTTCTGAACGCGGCCAACGAGCCGGAGAAGCTGGCGATGGCCATCGGCATGACCTCGCTCGGACGCCTCGGCCGGCCCGAGGACCTGGCGGACGTGGTCGCCTTCCTCGCGGGACCGGACGGACGGTGGGTGACGGGCCAGAACATCCGTGCCAACGGAGGTGTCCTGTAGTGGCTTGCCGCGCATCCCCCGGCAGCGGGCCGCACCCCCTCCAGGGCTGCCCGGTGCGCCTCTGCGCTCCACGTATGAGCGACCGGAGCCCGGCGGACGAAGAGCCGCGGACCGGGGACGTCAACCGACGGCACCGCTCCGGTCCCGGCGCCCACGACCACCAAAACCCCGGCTCAGGGCCACACCAGGCAGTACGCCTGATGCCCCGCCTCGTGCAGCCGGTGGGAGAAGTCCTGCCACTCGTGCAGCAGCCGGTACACGTTGAACGCGTCCCGCGGGCCGCCGCGGTCCGGGACCGTCGACCAGATGAAGGCCGCCGCGCCGACCGCCTCCTCGCCTATGCCGCGCAGGGGGTCGACGACCGTCATGGGGAGCTTCACGACCGCGTAGTCGGGGTGCAGGACGACCAGCTCCAGGGGCGGGACCTTGTGCAGGGGGACGCCCTCGATGCCCGTGAGGACCATCGCGGCCATGGTCTCCGGCTTGATCTTGGTGAACATGCCGTTCATGCCGAGCTCGTCGCCGCCGAGTTCCTCGGGACGCATCGAGATCGGGACGCGGGCCGCGGTGGCGCCGTCCGGCGCGCCGAAGTATTTGTACGTCACCCCCACCCGACCACCATTCCTGCTCCCCGCCCCGCTCAGAGGGCCGATCCGCTCCGGCTCGCCGCGTGTCTGTCGCGTCTCGTCCGTGTCCTCCGCCTCGCGTCGGTGCCTTCCCCGCCGGGCACGTCGAGGACCCAGGTCATCGGTCCCCTCGCCCAGTCCGCCACCGCGATGCATATCTCCACCCGACTGCTTTTCTAGGACGCGTGGCCCCGCCGCGCAACCCGATCATCGTGTCAGTGACCTCCCCCACGGCCGCCCGCCGAAACGTGCGGTGAAACATCTGCCCGCGGGAGCTCCGCAGCCTCCGGCCGGCCCCGGCCGTGTGAGCTGTGTGTATCAGACGTCAGTTTCGCAGATCACGGCCGATCGGGGGCCGGATGCCGCAGGCCGCCCCTGGCCTACCCTGGACACGTCATACGCACCCGGAGCCGGGAGCCCCCCGGAATGTCGGAGAAGGTCGGAGAAGTCGCAGGTCATGAGCGAACTGCCATATTCATACGAAGCCCCGGTCTCGCAGGCGCTGTTCGACCGTGCCGCGGCCGTCACGCCCGGCGGCGTGAACTCGCCGGTGCGCGCCTTCCGCGCCGTCGGCGGCACACCCCGGTTCATGGTGTCGGGCACCGGCCCGTACCTGACCGACGCCGACGGACGCGAGTACGTCGACCTGGTCTGCTCCTGGGGGCCGATGATCCTCGGGCACGCGCACCCCGAGGTGATCGCCGCCGTGCAGGAGGCCGTCGCGCGCGGTACGTCCTTCGGCACGCCCGGTGAGGGTGAGGTCGCGCTCGCCGAGGAGATGACCGCCCGGATCGAGCCGCTGGAGCAGGTGCGGCTCGTCTCCAGCGGGACCGAGGCCACCATGTCGGCGATCCGGCTCGCCCGCGGGTTCACGCGGCGCACCAAGGTGGTCAAGTTCGCCGGCTGCTACCACGGGCACGTCGACTCGCTGCTCGCCTCCGCCGGCTCCGGGGTGGCCACGTTCGCACTCCCCGACACGCCCGGCGTCACCGGCGCCCAGGCCGGCGACACGATCGTGCTGCCGTACAACGACCTCGACGCCGTGCACGCCGCGTTCGCCGCGCACCCCGGTGAGATCGCCTGTGTGATCACCGAGGCGTCCCCGGGCAACATGGGCGTCGTACCGCCGCTGCCCGGGTTCAACCAGGGGCTGAAGGACGCGTGCGCCGCGAACGGCGCGCTGTACATCTCCGACGAGGTCATGACGGGGTTCCGGACCAGCCGGGCGGGGTGGTACGGCGTCGACGGGGTGCGGCCCGACCTGATGACCTTCGGCAAGGTGATGGGCGGCGGCTTCCCGGCCGCGGCCTTCGGCGGACGCGCCGACGTGATGGCCCACCTCGCCCCGGCCGGCCCCGTCTACCAGGCCGGCACCCTCTCCGGGAACCCCGTCGCCACCGCCGCCGGGCTCGCCCAGCTGCGGCTGCTCGACGACGCCGCGTACGAGAAGGTGAACGCCGTCTCCGCGCAGATCCGGTCGCTCGTCACCGAGGCGCTGACCAAGGAGGGCGTCACGCACACGCTGCAGAACGCCTCCAACATGTTCTCGGTGTTCTTCACCGACCGCCCGGTGCGCACCTACGAGGACGCCAAGGCGCAGGAGTCGTTCCGCTTCACCGCGTTCTTCCACTCCCTCCTGGAGAACGGCGTCTACCTGCCGCCGTCGTCCTTCGAGTCCTGGTTCGTGTCCACCGCGCACGACGAGCGGGCCGTCCAGCGGATCGCCGACGCCCTTCCGGCGGCGGCCCGAGCGGCAGCGGAGGCGACCGCGTGAGCATCCCGGAGAAGGGCGGCGACGTCACCGTCGTCCACCTCATGCGGCACGGCGAGGTCGAGAACCCGGACGGCGTCCTCTACGGCAGGCTCGCCGGCTACCACCTCTCCGAGCTGGGCCGGCGCATGGCCGACCGGGTCGGGGACCACCTCGCCTCCCGCGACGTCACGCACGTCGTCGCCTCCCCGCTGGAGCGGGCGCAGGAGACGGCCGAGCCCATCGCCAAGGCGCACGGCCTGGACATCGCCACCGACGGGCGGCTGATCGAGGCCGAGAACGTCTTCCAGGGCAAGACCTTCGGCATCGGCGACGGCGCGCTGCGCCGCCCGGCCAACTGGAAGCACGTCGTCAACCCGTTCAAGCCGTCCTGGGGCGAGCCGTACATCGAGCAGGTCATCCGCATGATGGGCGCGCTGGACGCGGCCAGGGACGCGGCGCGCGGACACGAGGCGGTGCTGGTCAGCCACCAGCTGCCGATCTGGATCGTGCGGTCCTACGTCGAGAAGCGGCGGCTGTGGCACGACCCGCGCAAGCGGCAGTGCACGCTCGCCTCGCTGACCACCTTCACCTACCAGGGGGACAGGATCGTCTCCGTCGGCTACAGCGAGCCGGCCCGTGATCTCGTCCCCCCGCACCTGCTCGCGGGCGCCAAGCCGGTGAAGGGGAAGGGCAAGGCCTTCGGGGCGTAGCTCCGGGGCATGACTCCGGGGCATGACTCCGGGGCGCGGGTTCCGGGGCGTAGCTCCGGGCATGACTCCGGGGCGCGGGTTCCGGGGCGTGGCTCCGGGGCGTGGGACGGGAAGCCCCGTTCGCACTCCGTTGCGAAACCTTCGCATGCGACGGGAACCCCCCGCGTCGTCACGTCCTCTGAAGGGGTGACCACCAGAGGACGTGACGAACGGGGTTGCCGTGCGCAGTCTCACCCGCAGGGGAATGCTCGGACTCGGAGCGGGAGCCGCGGCCGCGGTCCCGCTGGCCGGCTGCGGCGGCCCCGCCGGCCCGGACGGCGACGGCCGCCCCGGCGGTTCCCGCACCGGAGGCGCGGACCGGCCCGGGAAGCCCGGGCCGAGGCCGGAGCCGACGAAGACCGCCCGCCCGATCGGTGACGGCTCCACCTCCTTCACCGGCAGGCAGCCCCACCAGCCCGGCAGACCGGTGCCGCTGGAGCCGGGGCAGACCCCGCCGCAGTTCGTCGTCTTCTCCTGGGACGGGGCCGGCGAGGTGGGCAACGGACTCTTCCCGCGCTTCCTGGACCTCGCCAAGGAGCACGGCGCCGCCATGACCTTCTTCCTCTCGGGCCTCTACCTGCTCCCCGAGTCGAAGAAGCGGCTCTACGACCCCCCGAACAACCCGCGCGGCGCCTCCGACATCGGCTACCTCACCGACGGGCACATCAAGGACACGCTGAAGTGCCTCCGCCGTGCCTGGCTCGAGGGGCACGAGATCGGCACCCACTTCAACGGCCACTTCTGCGGCGGCTCCGGCAGCGTCGGCGGCTGGACGGCGCGGCAGTGGCGCAGCGAGATCGAGCAGGCCACGTCCTTCGTCAAGGAGTGGCGGACCAACTCCGGCTGGACCGACCTGGAGCCGCTCCCCTTCGACTATGACAAGGAACTCGTCGGCGGCCGTACGCCGTGTCTGCTCGGCCAGGAGAACCTGCTGCCCACCGCCCGCGAGCTCGGCTGGCGCTACGACGCCTCCTCGCCCGGCGGCCGCCAGGTCTGGCCGGCGAAGAAGCGGGGCATATGGGACCTCCCGCTCCAGCAGATACCGTTTCCCGGCCGTTCCTTCGAGGTCCTGTCGATGGACTACAACATGCTCGTCAACCAGTCGGTCAACTCGACCAACGCGCCCGCCCACCACCACCCGGGCTGGCGGCGGCAGGCGGCCCGGGCCTACATATCCGGCTTCGAGCGGGCGTACGAGACGAACCGGGCGCCCTTCTTCGTCGGCAACCACTTCGAGCAGTGGAACGGCGGCATCTACATGGACGCCGTGGAGGAGGCGCTCCGGCACATCGCGCGGGAGAAGGAGAAGGGCGGCGACGTGAGGCTCGTCTCCTTCCGGCAGCTCACCGACTGGCTGGACGTGCAGAAGCCGGAGGTGCTGGAGCGGCTCCGCACCCTGGACGTCGGCCAGGAGCCGGCCGGCGGCTGGAAGGCGTTCACCGAGGACGCTGGCACCGCCGGAGCGGGCACCACCGGAACAGGCACCACCGGAGCGGGGACCGCCGGAACAGGCACCGCCAACGCCGCCTGATATGCGGGTTTCCGCCCGCACGGGGGGTGCGCAAGATCCCCAGAACGGGCATGCGAAACTTTTCACATGAGTGCCGCCAGCCGCGCCCCCCAGCGCTCGAACCGCGCCCTCCGCGCCCGCCGCCGCGCCACCCTGGCCGCCGGCGTGGCCGCGGCCGCACTGCTCGTCTCCGCGTGCGGATCGGGCGGGACGTCCGGCGGGGGCGGCAACACCAACTTCGTCACCGGAACCGACGGCATCTCCACGGTCGCCGCCGGCAAGCGCGTCGCCGCGCCCGAACTGTCCGGGAAGACGCTGGAGGGCGAGCAGCTCGACGTCGCCGACTACCGGGGCAAGGTCGTCGTCCTCAACATCTGGGGCTCCTGGTGCAACCCGTGCCGCGCGGAGGCCAAGTACTTCGCCAAGGTGGCCGAGGACTACGCCGACCAGGACGTGCAGTTCGTCGGCATCAACACGCGGGACGGCAGCATCACCTCCGCGCTCGCCTTCGAGAAGGACTTCGGCATCCCCTACCCGAGCCTGTACGACCCCACGGGCAAGCTGATGCTCCGCTTCGAGAAGGGCACCCTCAACCCGCAGGCGGTCCCCTCGACCCTGGTCCTGGACCGGGAGGGGAAGCTCGCGGCCCGCTCGCTGACGGCGCTCGACGAGACACGCCTGCTGAAGATGCTCAAGCCGGTCGTCGCGGAGAAGTGACGTGACGGCCCTGCACACGCTCGCCGCGGAGACGGGCTACAACGGCACGGTGCTCAACGGCGCCCTGCTGGTCGCCCTGCCCATCGCCGTGCTCGGCGGGCTGGTCTCCTTCTTCTCGCCCTGCGTACTGCCGCTGGTCCCCGGCTACCTCTCCTACGTCACCGGCGTCTCCGGAACCGACCTGGCCGAGGCCCGGCGCGGACGCATGGTCGCCGGCGCCTCCCTGTTCGTCCTCGGCTTCACCGTGGTGTTCGTCTCCGGCGGCGCCTTCTTCGGCTACTTCGGGCAGACCCTCCAGGAACAGTCGGGCGTCCTGTCCAAGGTGCTCGGCGTCCTCATGATCCTCATGGGCGTCTTCTTCATGGGCCTGATGCCCTGGCTCACCCAGCGCGAGTTCCGCTTCCACAGGCGGCCGGCCACCGGGCTGGTCGGCGCCCCCGTCCTCGGCGCCCTGTTCGGCATCGGCTGGACCCCCTGCATCGGCCCCACCCTCGCCTCCGTGCTCACCCTCTCCGCGCAGCAGGAGAGCGCCGGACGCGGCGCCGTACTGACCGTCGCGTACTGTCTGGGACTGGGCGTGCCCTTCGTGCTCGCCGCCGTGGCCTTCCGCAAGGCGCTGGGCGCCTTCGGCTGGGTCAAGCGGCACTACGTCTGGGTCCTGCGCATCGGCGGCACGATGATGATCGCGACCGGTGTGCTGCTGCTGACCGGCGCGTGGGACAGCCTGGTGGCGGAGATGCAGACCTGGTCCAACGGCTTCACTGTGGGGATCTGACCCGATGAGCAAGACGACAACCGACGACACCCCCACGGCCGCCGACGACCGGGACCTCGGCGCCGCCGGCTCCCAGCTGTCCACCGCCCCCGCCGAGGAGCCGCCCCACCTGCCCTCCCTGGGCGTCATCGGCTGGGCCCGCTGGTTCTGGCGGCAGCTCACCTCCATGCGGGTCGCGCTGCTGCTGCTCCTGCTGCTGTCGCTCGGCGCGATCCCCGGCTCGCTCATCCCGCAGACCGGGATCGACGAGACGGCGGTCGCCGACTTCCGCGAGCGCCACGACGTCCTCGCGCCGGTCTACGACAAGCTGGGGCTCTTCGACGTCTACAGCTCGGTGTGGTTCTCGGCGATCTACATCCTGCTGTTCGTCTCCCTCATCGGCTGCATCGTCCCCCGCACCTGGCAGTTCGTGGGCCAGCTGCGCGGCCGCCCGCCGGGCGCCCCGCGCCGGCTGACCCGGCTGCCCGCCCACACCACGTGGCGCACCGGGGCCGAGCCCGAGCAGGTCCGCGAGGCCGCGCTCGCCCTGCTGAAGAAGCGCCGCTTCCGCGCCCACCTCGTCGGTGACGCCGTCGCCGCCGAGAAGGGCTACCTGCGCGAGGTCGGCAACCTGCTCTTCCACATCGCGCTGATCGTGATGCTGATCGCCTTCGCCTGGGGCCAGCTGTTCAAGTCCGAGGGCAACAAGCTGATCGTCGAGGGCGACGGCTTCTCCAACACGCTCACCCAGTACGACGACTTCAAGTCCGGCAGCCTCTTCACCAACGACGACCTGGTGCCGTTCAGCTTCGACGTCAAGGAGTTCACCGGCACCTACGAGCGCACCGGCCCCAACAAGGGAACCCCGCGCACGTACCAGTCCGAGGTCACCTACGCCGAGGGAGCCGACGGGGCGGAGAAGACGGCCGTCATCAAGGTGAACGAGCCGCTGGAGATCGGCGACGCCAAGGTCTACCTCGTCAGCCACGGCTACGCCCCCGTCGTCACCGTCCGCGACGGCAAGGGGAAGATCGTCTTCCAGGACGCCGTGCCGCTGCTGCCGCTCGACGCCAACGTCACCTCCTCCGGCGTGGTCAAGGTCCTCGACGGCTACCGGAACACCGACGGCGAGAAGGAGCAGCTCGGCTTCAACGCCTTCTTCGTGCCCACCTTCGGCGGCTCCGCCGCCGGCACGATGCTCTCCCAGTTCCCCGCGCTGGACTATCCGGTGCTCGCGCTCTCCGCCTACCACGGCGACCTGAAGGCCGACTCCGGCATCCCGCAGAGCGTGTACCAGATGGACAAGACCAAGATGAAGGAGTTCAAGGACTCCGACGGCGAGCTGTTCAAGAAGCTGCTCACGCCCGGCGAGACCATGACGCTCCCGGACGGCGCCGGCTCGGTCACCTTCGAGAAGGACGTCAGGGAGTGGGCCGGCTTCCAGGTCGTCCAGGAGCCGGGCGGCGGCTGGGCGCTCGGCGGTGCCCTCGTCGCGATCGCCGGTCTCGCCGGCTCCCTGTTCATCCAGCGCCGCCGCGTGTGGGTGCGCGCGGTGCGCGGCGACGACGGCGTGACCGTCGTCGAGATGGCCGGCCTCGGCCGCAGCGAGTCCGCGAAGGTGCCCGAGGAGCTCGGCGACCTCGCCGGGATCCTCTACGACCGGGCGCCGGGCGCGCCCGCCCCCTCCCCGGACCCGTCCGGTCCCCCCGACACCGACACCGATCCCGAAGCCGCACCTGCCGAAGGGGCTGAGAAATGACTCTCGCCGCCGCAACAGATCTGGCCGCCGCGACCAACGAGAACCTCGCGGAGATCAGCAACGTGCTGGTCTACTCCGCGATGGCGGTCTACACCCTCGCCTTCTTCGCGTACATCGCGGAGTGGACCTTCGGCAGCCGCAGCAAGGTCGCCCGGACCGCCGCCGCCCTCACCCCGAAGGCGGAGGCGAAGAAGGCGCCGGCCGTCACCGTCCACCAGGCCGGCGGCACCGCCGTACTGGAGCGGCCGAAGGTCGTCGTACGCGCCGCCACCGGCTCCCGCGACGTGCCCGACGGGCCCGGAGCACACGGCGGGGACGAGAAGGGCGACCTCTACGGGCGGATCGCCATCTCCCTCACCGTGCTCGCGTTCTGCCTCTCCTTCGGCGGTGTGCTCACCCGCGCGCTGTCCGTGGAGCGGGCGCCGTGGGGCAACATGTACGAGTTCAACATCACCTTCTCCACCACCGCGGTCGGCGTGTACCTCCTGCTGCTGGCGCTGAGGAAGAACGTGCGCTGGCTCGGCCTGTTCCTGACCACCACGGTCCTCTTCGACCTCGGCGTGGCCGTCACCTGGCTCTACACCGAGAGCGACCAGCTGGTACCCGCCCTCCACTCGTACTGGCTGTACATCCACGTCTCCACGGCGATCCTGTGCGGCGCGGTCTTCTACGTCGGCGCGGTCGGCGTGCTCCTCTACCTGTTCAAGGACGCGTACGAGAACAAGCTCGCGAGCGGCGGCAGGCCCGGCAGCTTCGCCACCTCCGTCCTGGAGCGGCTGCCCGCCGCCGCGACCCTCGACAAGTTCTCCTACCGGGTCAACGCGGCCGTCTTCCCGCTGTGGACGTTCACGATCATCGCGGGCGCCATCTGGGCCGGCGACGCCTGGGGCCGCTACTGGGGCTGGGACGCCAAGGAGGTCTGGTCCTTCATCACCTGGGTCGCCTACGCCGGCTACCTGCACGCCCGCGCCACCGCCGGCTGGAAGGGCCGCAAGGCCGCCTACCTGGCCCTGTTCGCCTTCGGCTGCTGGCTGTTCAACTACTACGGCGTCAACATCTTCATCTCCAGCAAGCACTCCTACGCCGACGTCGGCCAGGGCGCGCTGCGCTCCATGGGCTTCTGAACCCGTCCGCCACGAAGGCCGGCTCCCGCGACGCGCGTCACGGGGACCGGCCTTCGCCGTTCACCCGCCGATGTCCTCGTTCCACAGCCGCGGACGGCGGGCGACGAACTCCCGCATCATCGCGGCGCACTCCGGATCGTCCAGCAGCACGATCTCCACGCCGTGCGCGGCCAGCCAGTCGTGCCCGCCGTGGAAGGTGACCGCCTCGCCGATCACCACCCGGGAGATGCCGAACTGCCGGACGAGACCCGAGCAGTACCAGCACGGGGACAGGGTCGTCACCATCGTCGTACCGCGGTACGACCGCTGCCGTCCCGCCGCGCGGAAGGCGGCGGTCTCCGCGTGCGCCGACGGGTCGTCGTCCTGGACGCGGCGGTTGCGGCCGCGGCCGAGCAGGGTCCCGTCGGCGCCGTACAGCGCGGCGCCGACGGGGATGCCGCCCTCCTCCAGCCCCGCGCGGGCCTCCGCGAGGGCGGTGGCGAGCCAGGCGCGGGCGGTCGCCGGATCGATCGGTTCCATGCGGTCAGTGTGCCCCGGCGGCGGCCCGCGCCGGGCGCGCCGCACCGTCTCTGTACGCTGACCCGATCACCGCCGCGTGGACGGCTGTTGGGGCCTGGGAGGAACGACATGGGTGCTCCGGTACTGGAGGAGCTGCGGGAGGTCTGCCAGCCGCGGGCCAAGATGGAGAGCCGCAACGGCGAGCACTGGGCCGGCCGGCTCTACATGCGGAGGATCTCCCTGCGCACCACCCGCCACCTGGTGCGCACCCCGGTCACCCCGGACCAGCTCACCTGGACCATGGTGGTGTGCGGAGTGGCCTCCGGCGCCGCGCTGATGATCCCGGGCCCGACCGGCGCGGTCCTCGCGGTGATCCTCATGCAGCTGTTCCTGCTCTTCGACTGCGTGGACGGCGAGGTCGCCCGCTGGAAGGGCCAGAACAGCGCGGCCGGCATCTACGTCGACCGTCTCGGCGCGTACCTCGCCGACGCGGCGCTGATGGCGGGCGCCGGCTACCGCGCCGCCGGGTCGGGCGTCGGCGGCTGGCTGTCGGTCGGCATCGCCACCGCCCTCGGCGTCGTCCTGCTCAAGGCCTCCACCGACCTGGTGGACGTGGCCCGCGCCCGCCGCGGCCTGACCGTCGCCGACGACGAGTCGACCCGTCCCCGCTCCCAGGGCGTCGCCACGGTCCGCCGCGTCGCCGCCGCGTTCAAAATCCACCGGGTCACCAACGGCATCGAGGCCTCCCTGGTCCTGCTCGTCGCGGCGGTCGCCGACACGGTCACCGGAGGCGTCGAACCGACCCGCTGGGCCCTGGGCGCGCTCGCCGTCATCACCTGGGTGATGGTCCCGGCCCACCTGCTGTCGATCCTGTCCTCGTCCCGCCTGCGCTGACCGGGCGGCCCGCCGGCGCGCCGCCCGGTCGTCCGGACATCCCCTCCCGCACCTCCCGTACCTCCCGCACCTCCCGCGGCTCCGGAGGAATCCGCGACGAGGCCGTGCCGAGGGCGTCCGCAGCCGCGCCACGGGCCGCAGCGACCCCGCCCCCTCCGCCGCCGGCTCACCCGTGCCGTCACCGCCCCGAAGGCCGGGGGTCTTCGCACGGCGTGACTCCCCGTCCGCCCGACTCCGCGCAGCGGCACAGCACGGCGTGCGGGAGGGGAGTGACGGTCGAAGTACCGTACGCCGTACGGTACTTCGGCGAACACGGGTGCGAATGGCTCTATGCTTGGCCTGCCCGCACGGGCCGAGATCGCACGCCGGGAGGCATTTGTGTCAGCGCTGGAGCCGGACGACCCGCACTCCGTCGGGGTGTACCGGTTGCTGAGCCGGCTGGGCGCGGGCGGGATGGGCCAGGTCTTCCTCGGCCGCTCCCCGGGCGGGCGGCTCGTCGCGGTCAAGGTGGTGCACGCCGAGCTGGTGCGCCGGCCCGAGTTCCGCGACCGCTTCCGGCGCGAGGTCGAGGCGGCCCGGGCGGTCAGCGGCGCCTTCACCGCCCCGGTCGTCGACGCCGACCCGGACGCGCCCCTGCCGTGGCTGGTCACCAGCTACATCGCCGGGCCGTCGCTGGAGCAGGCGGTCGCCGAGCGGGGGCCGTTCGAGGCGGGGGCGGTCCTCGCGCTGGCGGCCGGGCTGGCCGAGGCACTGGTGTCGATCCACGCCGCGAACCTCGTCCACCGCGACCTCAAGCCCTCCAACGTGCTGCTCGCCGAGGACGGGCCCCGCGTGATCGACTTCGGGATCGTCCGCAGCGTCGAGGCCGACTCGATCACCGGCACCGGCCTCGTGGCCGGCTCGCCCGGATTCATGTCCCCCGAGCAGGTCAACGGCGGCACGATCACCCCGGCCAGCGACGTCTTCTGCCTGGGCACGGTACTGGCCTTCGCGGCGACCGGCGCCAACCCCTTCGGCGACGGACCGACCCCCGCGCTGCTCTACCGGGTGGTGCACAACACCCCCGACACCAGTGCCGTCACCGACCCGGCCCTGCACGCCCTCATCGACGACTGCCTCGCCAAGGACCCGGCCCGCCGCCCCACCCCGCGCGAGATCCTCACCCGGGTCGGCGCACTGACCGGCGAGGGCACGACGGACCCGCGGCATGCCGGCCCCCGGCCGGCGGGCGACGGCCCCGAGTCCCCGACCCGGGGCGGGACGCCCCTCCCCGCCGCCCGTCCCACGGACCCGCGGGCCCTCACGGACGTCCTTCCGCGGGAGGGCGGGCCCGGCCCCCTCCCGCAGCAGGCGACCGTGGTGGCGCCGGGCTTCAACGACCAGCCCACCCGGGTGGGCGCCGCCCCGCAGCCCGCACCCGGCACGCCGGAACCCGCCGGACCGGGTGGCCGGGGGCGTGGCGGCAGCCGGCGGGCCTTCCTGTTCCTCGGCCTCGGGGCGGGCGCGGTCGCCGCGGCCGGCGTCGGGACGGGGTTCTGGTTCAACCGGTCGGCCGCCGCGGACCGGGACCCGGCCACGCCTCCCTCCTCGGCCTCCCCCTCGCCCTCACCCTCCGCCGCCCCCCGGCCCGTCGGGCACTGGCCCCTCGACGAGACCTCGGGCACCGTCGCGCGGGACACCGCGGGCGGCCACGACGGCACCGCGACCGGCGTCACCTGGGGGCCCGGCGGAGGCGGGGCCGTCTTCGACGGGCGGAGCGGCCAGATCATGACCGGGGGTCCGGTGCTGGAGACCGGGGAGGGCCGGAGCTTCACGGTCGCCGCCTGGGTCCGGCTCTCCGCCGCACCCGAGAACTGGGCCACCGCCGTCAGCCAGGACGCCCAGGACGCCAGCGCCTTCTACCTCCAGTACGCCGTCGGGGACAACCGCTGGGCCCTCTCCCGCCCCGGCCTGCGCGCCGTCGGCCGCAGCGAGCCCGCCGTGAACGTCTGGACCCACCTGGCGGGCGTCTGCGACGGCCGGGCGCGCACCCTGCGGCTGTACGTCAACGGCGTACAGGAGGCGGAGGCCGAGGACACCAACCCGATGTCCGGCACCGGCCCCTTCATCATCGGCCGGGCGTCGTACGGTGGTCGGGCCGTCGACTTCTTCCCCGGTGCCATCCGGGACGTACGGGTCTGGGACCGGGCCCTCACCCCCGCCCGGATCAAGGAGCTCGGCTGACCCGACCCGGCGCCCCGCCCGGGATCACCTGGCGCCCCGCCCGGGATCACCCGGCGCCCGGCCTGCGATCACCCGACGCCCGGCCTGCGATCCCCAGGCGCCCCGCCCGGGATCACCCGGGGTGCGCGCCGATCGACCGCCGGATCCGGTCGGGCAGGACACGGGCCGCCTCGTCGAGGCCGACGTCGCCGAGGGTCGGCCGGCGGCGGCTGACGCCGACGACCGGGCCGAGGACGAGGGACTCGAGCACGGACACCGGCAGGGGCGCGACCCCGCCCGGCTCGACGTGCCGGCCCAGCCACGCGGACAGGGGAGACAGCCGGACCTCCCGGGCGTCACGGAGCTGATCCGCCCGGCGCAGGGGGGAACGGGCGGGCTGCCGTCGGTCAGGCGGGCCCGCCGTCCCCCGGCTTGTCGTCCTTGTCCCTGTTCTTGTCCTTGTCCTCGTCCAGCGACTTCAGGAACTCGGGGTTGTCGTCCGGCGCGACCCACTGCCCGCGGCCGCCGCCCCGGCTCCGGGCGGAACCGACGGCGCCGCCCGCGGGGTGCCGCTTCTTGCCGGCGATGAGCCACGAGATCGAGCCGACCAGCGGGAACAGCAGGACGAGGATCGCCCACAGCGGCTTGGGCATGTGGCGGATGTCGTCGTCCTTCGTGCTGATGCAGTCGATGAACGCGTACACGCTCAGGGCCAGTGGCACGAGGAACATCAGCACCCGCAGCATGGGGCCTCTCCAGCGAAAGCGGTGGGCGGTACAGGGCCAGGGTAACCGCTCGGGGATACTTGACCCCATGGCTTACGACGATCTTCGCTCCCTGCTCAGGGCGCTGGAGCGCGAGGGCGACCTCAAGCGCATCAAGGCCGAGGTCGACCCGTATCTGGAGGTCGGTGAGATCGTCGACCGGGTGCAGAAGGCCGGCGGTCCCGCCCTGCTCTTCGAGAACGTGCGCGGCTCGAGCATGCCCCTCGCGATGAACGTGTACGGCACCGACCGCCGCCTGCTGAAGGCGCTCGGCCTGAAGTCGTACGCGGAGATCTCCGAGAAGATCGGCGGGCTGCTGAAGCCCGAGCTGCCGCACGGGTTCGTCGGGGTGCGCGAGGCGTTCGGGAAGCTCGGCGCGATGACGCACGTACCGCCGAAGAAGGTGAAGTCGGGGTACGCGCCCGTGCACGAGGTCGTGCTCACCGGCGACGACGTGGACCTCGAACAGCTCCCCGCGCTGTTCACCTGGCCCAAGGACGGCGGCTCCTTCTTCAACCTGGGCCTGACCCACACCAAGGACCCCGAGTCGGGCGTCCGCAACCTCGGCCTGTACCGGCTCCAGCGCCACGACAAGCGCACCATCGGCATGCACTGGCAGATCCACAAGGACAGCCGCAACCACTACCAGGTGGCCGCCCGCCGCGGTGAGCGGCTGCCGGTCGCCATCGCCTTCGGCTGCCCGCCCGCCGTGACGTACGCGTCCACCGCGCCGCTGCCCGGCGACATCGACGAGTACCTGTTCGCCGGGTTCGTGCAGGGCAAGCGGATCGAGATGGTCGACTGCAAGACCGTTCCGCTCCAGGTCCCGGCGCAGGCCGAGGTCGTCGTCGAGGGCTGGCTGGAGCCCGGCGAGATGCTGCCCGAGGGGCCGTTCGGCGACCACACCGGGTTCTACACCCCGCAGGAGCCCTTCCCCGCACTGAGGATCGACTGCGTGACCATGCGCAGGCGCCCGCTGCTCCAGTCGATCGTCGTCGGCCGGCCCCCGACCGAGGACGGACCGCTGGGCCGCGCGACGGAACGCTTCTTCCTCCCGCTCCTCAAGATCATCGTCCCGGACATCGTGGACTACCACCTCCCCGAGTCCGGCGGCTTCCACAACTGCGCGATCGTCTCGATCGACAAGAAGTACCCCAAGCACGCGCAGAAGGTCATGCACGCCATCTGGGGCGCCCACATGATGTCGCTGACCAAGCTGATCGTGGTCGTCGACTCCGACTGCGACGTCCACGACCTGCACGAGGTCTCCTGGCGGGCCCTCGGCAACACCGACTACGCCCGTGACCTCACCGTCGTCGAGGGCCCCGTCGACCACCTCGACCACGCCTCGTACCAGCAGTTCTGGGGCGGCAAGGCGGGCATCGACGCGACGAGGAAGTGGCCCGAGGAGGGGTACACGCGCGACGGCGGCTGGCCCGACATGGTCGAGTCCGACCCGGACACGGCCGCGCTCGTCGACCGCCGCTGGAAGGAGTACGGACTGTGACCTCGGCCTCCGCCGCGCTTCCGCAGCAGCCGGGACGCACGAAAGCCTTCCTCCGCCTGGTGATGATCGAGCACTCGGTCTTCGCCCTCCCCTTCGCCTACATCGCCGCCCTCACCGCGATGTACGAGCGGGACGGGAACATCCACTGGGTCCGGCTGCTCCTGGTCACCCTCGCCATGGTGGGCCTGCGCACCTTCGCCATGGCCGCCAACCGGATCATCGACCGCGAGATCGACGCCCGCAATCCGCGCACCGCGCACCGCGAGCTGGTCACCGGCGCGATGTCGGTCAGGCACGCCTGGACGGGCGCGCTCGTCGCCCTCGTCGTCTTCCTGGGCGCGGCGGCCCTGCTCAACCCGCTCTGCCTCGCCCTCGCGCCGGTCGCCGTGATCCCGATGGTGGTGTATCCGTACGGCAAGCGGTTCACCGACTTCCCGCAGGCCATCCTCGGGCTCGCGCAGGCCATGGGCCCGGTCGGCGGCTGGCTGGCGATCACCGGGTCGTGGTCCTGGGACGCGGTCGTCCTCGGCCTCGCGGTCGGCGTCTGGATCGGCGGCTTCGACCTGATCTACGCCTGCCAGGACGTCGACACCGACCGCGAGATCGGCGTCAAGTCGGTCCCGGCCCGCTTCGGGATCCCCGCCGCGATCCGGGGCGCCCGCGGCTGCCACGCCGTCACGACGGCCCTCTTCGTCTGGTACGCGCTGCTCACCGACGCCGGCGCCTTCTTCTGGCTCGGCCTGCTGATCGTGGCCGGGGCCTTCGTCTACGAGCACACCATCGTCCGCCCCCACGACCTGACCCGTCTGAACCGGGCGTTCTTCTCCGTCAACGGGTTCATCGGCATCGCCCTGTTCGTGTGCGCGCTGCTCGACCTGCTGGTGCGGGGCCTGACCGTGTAGGGCGTCGGCGCCCGGCCGTGGGCTCAGCCCTGGGGCTCCTGCGGCCTGGCGTCGACCTCGCGCAGGCCCTGGTCCCTGAGCTCGGTGCGCGCCTCGGTGCGGTGGCCACGGGCGATGTAGTCCCGTACGACCGCCTCGATCGCGTCCTGGGGCGAGCCGACCCCCGCCAGGACCATCACTTCCACCACGAGTTCGGCGTCGAGACTGATGTTGACCTTGGCCACGGTGTCCCCCCATCGCGTCGTATCCGCACGATAGCCGCTCGGGGCGCGGCGGTGTCCGCTCGGTGCCCGGACCGCCCGAGGCGGTGACCAATGCCGGCGGCCTTGCGCCCGCCCACGGTCTCCGAGCGGTCCTGAGCGCGGACGCCCGCCGTCCGCCGGTAGGCTCAAGATGTGAACGCAGGAGAAACGCGGCGCAAGCCTTGGATCGTGGGGGTCTCGGGGGCGTCCGGGACGCCCTACGCAGCCGCTGTGCTGCGTGCGCTGCTGGCGGCGGGGGAGAGCGTCGACCTCGTCGTCAGCCGGGCCTCCCGGCTGACCCTGCTGGACGAGACCGGCATCGCCTTCCGGGACGCCCACTGGCGTGACGACCTGCGGGAATGGCTGTCCCGGGGCGCGGACGGCAAGCCGGACACGTTCACCGTCGACCTCGACGGCGTACGGCACTGGGCCGCCGGTGACCTCGCGGCCGGGCCGTCCTCGGGGTCGTACCCGAGCAAGGGCATGCTGATCGTGCCCGCCTCCACGGCCTGTGTGGCCGGGGTGGCGCTCGGACTCTCCAAGGACCTGCTGCAGCGGGCGGCGAGCGTCACCCTGAAGGAGGGGCGCACGCTGGTCGTGTCCGTGCGCGAGACCCCGCTGAACGGCCAGACGCTGCGGCACCTGGTGACGCTGGACGACGCGGGCGCGAGCGTGGTGCCCGCCTCGCCGGCCTTCTACGCGGGCGCGACGCACATCCAGGACCTGGTGGACTTCGTCGCCGGACGCGTGCTCGACGCGGCGGGCGTCGAGCACCGGCTCTACCGCCGCTGGAAGGGCGAACTCGGCGGCGGATCCCGCACGGACTGAGCACTCCCGCGACACCCGGCACGTGCAGAACTCCCAGACCTCTTCAGTGGAAGGCTTCGATTCGATGGACGCGGTGGACAGGCAGCTCATCCAGGCCCTGAGGGAGAACGGCCGGGCCTCCTACGCGGAGCTGGGACGCCTCGTCGGCCTGTCGGGACCCAGCGTCACCGACCGCATCAACCGGCTGGAGGCGGCCGGCGTCATCACCGGCTACCGCGCCACCGTGGACGCCGCCTCGCTGGGCCTCGGCGTCACCGCCCTGATCGGCATCTCGCTCTCCGACGCCGCCGACCACGAGGACGTGGCACAGCGGCTGCGGGACCTGAGGGAGATCGAGGACTGCTGGTTCATCGCCGGCGACGACTCCTTCATGCTCAAGGTCCGGGCGACCGACGTGGACGGTCTGGAGAAGACCATCCGCCGGCTGTCCGGCACCAAGGGCGTCTCCCGGACCCGTACGACCATCGTGCTCTCCACCAAGTGGGAGAACCGCGTCGGTGAGCTGCCCGAAGAAGCGGAGTGATCGGGGCGTACGGTTGTCGGGGTCTGCCTGGAGAGGTCGAGGGAAAGAGGGAGCGGCATGGACGTCGGGCTCAAGCGCGAGCTGGAGGAGAAGGTCAGGGCGGGTGTGCGCCTGACCCGTGAGGACGGCATCGCGCTGTACGAGTCGGACGACCTGGCCTGGCTGGGCGGGCTGGCGCACGAGGTGCGGACGCGGCTGAACGGCGACGTCGTGCACTTCAACGTCAACCGCCACCTCAACATGACCAACGTGTGCACCGCCTCCTGCGCCTACTGCTCCTTCCAGCGCAAGCCGGGGGAGAAGGACGCGTACACGATGCGCATCGAGGAGGCGGTGAAGCTCGCCAGGGCGATGGAGTCGGAGAACCTGACCGAGCTGCACATCGTCAACGGGCTGCACCCCAATCTGCCGTGGCGCTACTACCCGCGCTCGCTCAGGGAGCTGAAGGCCGCGCTGCCGGACGTCTCGCTGAAGGCCTTCACGGCCACCGAGATCCACCACTTCGAGACCATCTCCGGGATGTCCGCCTCCGAGATCCTCGACGAGCTGATCGACGCCGGTCTGGAGTCGCTGACCGGCGGTGGCGCCGAGATCTTCGACTGGGAGGTGCGGCAGCACATCGTCGACCACCGGACCCACTGGGAGGACTGGTCGAGGATCCACCGGCTGGCGCACGAGAAGGGGCTCAGGACCCCGTGCACCATGCTGTACGGCCACATCGAGGAGCCCCGCCACCGCGTGGACCACGTGCTGCGGCTGCGCGAGCTGCAGGACGAGACCGGCGGCTTCCAGGTCTTCATCCCCCTGCGCTACCAGCACGACTTCGTGGACATGAAGGACGGCAAGGTGCGCAACCGGCTCCAGGCGCGGACGCGGATGGCGACCGGTGCGGAGGCGCTGAAGACGTTCGCGGTGTCCCGGCTGCTGTTCGACAACGTGCCGCACGTCAAGGTGTTCTGGGTGATGCACGGCGTGCAGACGGCGCAGCTGGCGCTGCAGCACGGGGCGGACGACATGGACGGGTCGGTGGTCGAGTACAAGATCACGCACGACGCGGACAACTACGGCACGCCGAACAAACTGACCCGGGAGGACCTGCTGGACCTCATCCGCGACGCCGGGTTCCGGCCGGTCGAGCGGAACACCCGGTACGAGGTCATCCGGGAGTACGACGGCCCCGACCCGGCGCGCCGGGAGTCCCCCCAGCCGATGCGCGTGTGAGGCGCGAAGGGGCTGCGCCCCTTCGACCCCGCCAGGGGGCTCCCGCCCCCTGGCCCCCGGCCTCCGCCCATCCACCACCCGCCTCGGCACCTCGAAAAGTCCCCCCGGGGGCGCGGGGCCGTATCGATCCGCGGCTCCGCCGCGTGGGCGCGACCAGCCCCGCCGTTCGGTGCGGGGGAGGCGCCGGGTGCCTGGTCCCACCCATGAGGGGCGCGGGGAACTGCGCGACCAGCCCCCACTCAGCCGCACCGGACAACGAGTCCGAACCCCCACGCCGGGTACCCGGCCCCCATGGCCTCCGAAGACGCCTACACGGCGGAGCCCTTCGTACCCGCGCGGGGCGGTCTCCCCGCCCTGCGGAAGGCGGCCGCGGACTGCCGGGGCTGCCCCCTGCACAGGGACGCCACGCAAACAGTGTTCGGCACCGGAAACCCCCACGCCCGCCTCATGCTCGTCGGCGAGCAGCCCGGTGACCAGGAGGACCGCCAGGGCAGGCCCTTCGTCGGCCCCGCGGGCGGACTGCTCGACCGGGCGCTCGAAGACGCCGGCATCGACCCGGCGGACGCGTACGTCACCAACGCCGTCAAACACTTCAAGTTCACCCGGACCGGATCCGGTGGGCGCCGCGTCCACAAGTCCCCCACCCGGCGCGAGACGACCGCCTGCGGGCCCTGGCTCGCCGCCGAACTCGCCGTGGTCGAGCCGGAACTGATCGTCCTGCTCGGCGCGACCGCCGGGAAGGCGCTGCTCGGCTCGTCGTTCCGGGTCACCCAGGTGCGCGGCACGGTGCTGGAGGAGGAGATCCACGGACGCCCCGAGCGGCTGGTGCCCACGGTCCACCCCTCGGCGGTGCTGCGGGCGGACGACAGGGAGACGGCGTACCGCGGGCTGGTGTCCGACCTGGAAGTGGCTGCACAAGCCCTGGGGTAAGGGCTAGCATCACCACATGCCCCTTACTTTCACGTTCGATCCCGTGGTCACCCCCGAACTCCGCGACGGCGTCCTCGACCTGTGGACCGACGTCACCAACGCCGGCGGGGCGGTCGGGTTCGTACCGCCCGTGACGCGGGAGGACATCCGTCCCCACCTGGTGCGGCAGCTCGTCTCGATGACGGAGGAGCGCTCCCGCCTGCTCGTCGGGCACGACGAGGAGGGCCGGGTGGCCGCCACGGCGTTCCTCACCTTCAACACCCACCGGCTGATGACCCACTGGATCTGGCTCTACACGGTGATGGTCCACCCCCGCCACCAGGGCAAGGGCTACGGCCGGGACCTGCTCGCCGCCGCCGAGCGGGCCGCCCGCACCCTCGACGGCATCGAGGCGATACGGCTCACCTGCCGCGGCGGCCTCGGCCTGGAACGCTTCTACGCCTCCTGCGGCTACAAGGAGGTCGGCCGGGTCCCGGACGCCATCCGCGTGGCCCCCGGCGACGACCGCGACGACGTCGTCATGCTGCTGCCGCTGATCTGAGGACCGCACCCCGCTGAAAGATCCACGTCCGGTCGTGCTTCACTGGACATCGTCCCTTTGGGGCGTTCTGACCGTACACAGGGAAGAGTGGATGAGATGCTCCGCTACACACTGATGCGCCTCGGGATCTTCGCGGGCTGCCTCGTGGTCGTCTGGGGCCTCGTCCACTCCGGCCTCGCCCCGCGCGGCCTCGGTGACTCCAACGGTCTGTGGATCATCCTGCTCGCCCTGCTGATCTCGGCCCCGATCAGCCTCGTCGTGCTCCGCAAGGAGCGGGACCGGGCCTCCGAGCGGATCGTGCAGCGGGTGCACCGGGTCAAGGCCGACCTGGAGGCCAACCGCAACCAGGAGGACGCGGCCGACGAGACCACCCGCACGCAGGGGCAGGCGCAGGGCCAGACCTCGTAACGTCCGTCACACCCGCGCACCGCACTCGGGCGCCCCGGTTTCCGAACTGACCCGGAAACCGGGGCGCTTTGCGTTGTGCGGACGCCTCATGTCTCCCGCCTCTCAAAGCAAGGCTTTGGGGGTCTCAAAGTTCAGGTGTTACGGTTTCCGGGTGAAGTCAGCAGCCGTGTTCCCCACGCCCCGGAGTGTTCCGCTCGTGGCGCGCCTGCACGTGGACCTCTGCCGGGTCACCTCCGCGAACTGTCCCCACTGACGTTCCGCGCCACCCGAGTCCCACGTCGTCCCACGTCACCTTCCTCACGCGTGCCCACTTCCTCACGCGTCCCCACAGACGGATCACAACGGAGCATGTCCGTGTCCACGAACACGCAGTCAAAGCTGCCCGTACGCGCGCCCTTCTGGGCCCAGATACTCGCCGGCCTCGTCCTGGGCGTCCTGCTCGGCTGGCTCGCCCGCAGCCAGGACCTCTCCTGGCTCGTCACCACCCTGGAGAAGGTCGGCGGCACCTTCATCGGCCTGCTGAAGCTGGCCGTCGCCCCGCTCGTCTTCTTCGCGATCCTGGTCTCCATCACCAACCTGCGGAAGGTCAACAACGCGGCCCGGCTGGCCTCGCGCACCCTCCTCTGGTTCATGGTCACCTCGCTGATCGCGGTGGCGATCGGCCTGGTCATCGGCCTGGTCACCAACCCGGGCGCGGGCACCGGCCTCACCCCGGCGGACGGCGGTGAGCCGGAGAAGACCGGGTCCTGGATCGACTTCCTGACCGGCATCGTGCCGACCGACGTCATCACGCCGTTCACCGAACTGAACGTGCTCCAGATCGTCTTCATGGCCGCCGTCGCCGGTATCGCCGCCCTCCAGCTCGGCGAGAGGGCCCAGCCGATCCTCACCCTGAGCGAGTCCGTCCTCGAACTCCTCCAGAAGGCCCTGTGGTGGGTCATCCGCCTCGCCCCGCTCGGCACCGTCGGCCTCATCGGCAACGCCATCGCCACCTACGGCTGGGACCTGATCGGCAAGTACGCCACCTTCACCGCCGACATCTACGTCGGCTGCGCGATCGTCCTCTTCGGCGTCTACCCGGCGCTGCTCGCGACCGTCGCCAAGGTCAACCCGCTGCAGTTCTTCAAGGGCGCCTGGCCCGCGATCCAGCTGGCGTTCGTCTCCCGCTCCTCGGTCGGCACCATGCCGCTGACCCAGAAGGTCACCGAGCGCCTCGGCGTGCCGAAGGAGTACGCCTCGTTCGCCGTCCCGTTCGGCGCGACGACGAAGATGGACGGCTGCGCCGCGATCTACCCGGCCATCGCCGCGATCTTCGTCGCCCAGATCTTCGACGTCCCGCTCGGCGTCGGCGACTACCTGCTGATCGCGTTCGTCTCGGTGGTGGGCTCCGCCGCCACGGCCGGCCTCACCGGCGCGACGGTCATGCTCACCCTCACCCTCTCCACCCTGGGCCTGCCCATGGAGGGCGTGGGTCTGCTGCTCGCCATCGACCCGATCCTGGACATGATCCGCACGGCGACGAACGTCGCAGGTCAGGCCCTGGTCCCGGTCATCGTCTCCGCCCGTGAGGGACTGCTGGACCGGAAGGCGTACGACTCGGTCCACGCCTCGCCGGTCGACGAGACCCCGGCCGACGAGCCCCGGCGGGTCCCCGCGGCGGCCTGACCGTCCCCGTCCCCGGGATCGCGAACAGGCCGGACCCGGGGACCTCACCCACCCGTCTCTTCTCGTGCCTCGGCGGTCTCTTCTCCGTACGGCACCGTTCCCGGCGACCCGTCAGAAAACTTGATCGCCGATGTCGGTGGCCGCTGTTAGCCTCCTGTCGCTCGACTGTTCGAAGATCGGGCGTGATCCGGGGAGGGGCATTCGTTCATGTCGGAGAGATGGGGCAAGAGAGGTTTACTGCTGGGCAGTTGCCTTGCGGCAGTAGTGGCGGGGGTGGTCACGCCCGGCACCGCGTACGCGGCGGAGCAGGCGAATCTGCCGCCCGCCGTCCAGGACTTGCAGACCGAGTTCAAGGACTGCGCGTCGGGCGACGAGCCGGCCTATGTGGGGCGCCCTCCGGTTCTCACGGCCCGGCTGACCGATCCGGCCGAGGACGACCGCATCGGATACTCGGATCAGATCACCGCCGAGTTCGAGATCTGGTGGTCGGACCCGGACGGCACGGAACAGCGCCGCTCCTTCACCACCCAGCCGACCTACGTGGACCGGGTCCACCGCATCACCGTGCCGTCCGACATCCCGTCCGACACGGTCATCTCCTGGCACGTCCGGGCCAACGACGGTACGGCGAACTCCCCCTGGAGTTCGGAGGCGCCCGGTGCCGCGTGCCGGTTCGTCCACGACGACGAGAGCCCGGCCGCTCCCGTCGTGAGCTCACCGGAGTACCCGGAGGAGACGTGGTGGGCCGGCGGGGTCGGCGTCTACGGCAGCTTCACCATGGACTCGCCCTCGGCGGACGTCGTCGAGTACCGGTACACCTTCCTCGGCGGTCCGCAGCGCACCGTCCGCCCCGCCGAGCTCGGCGGCCCGGCCACCGTCCGCTTCGTCCCGCTGAGCAACGCCCCGCAGCGTCTCAGCGTACAGGCCCTCGACCGCTCCGGCCGGATGAGCGGGCGCACCGACTACACGTTCCACCCGAAGGCGGCGAGCGCGCCCGTCTCCCGCTGGAAGCTCGCTGACGAGGCCGGCTCCGCCACGGCGGCCGCAGAGGCGGGCGAGGCGGCCCGGGCGGGACGCGGTGTGACCTTCGGCGGTCCCGTGCCCCCGGGCACCCCGCTCACCTCCACGGCCACCCTCGACGGCAGCCGTCACGGCTTCCTCACCACGGACGCCCCGGCCGTCGACAGCGGCAGGACCTTCGCCGTCGGCGCCTGGGTGCGCCCGGCGGAGGACGACCGCCGCATGACCGTGCTGAGCCAGGACACCGCGTCCGGCACGGCCTACGCCCTGGCCCTGGAGGCCCCGCGGGACGCGACCGCCTCCTGGTCCTTCACCCTCGGCGACGCGAAGGTCACCGGCGGCGCCCCGGAGGCCGGCGAATGGGCCTACCTCCTCGGCGTCCACGACACCGAGACCGGTTACGCCCAGCTCTTCGTCAACGGCCACGAGGTCGGCACCAAGGCCGAGGCCGCTCCGGTCAGGGCGGACGGCGCGTTCCAGATCGGCCGGATCCGTGGCGAGAACGGCTACCGGCAGCGCTGGCACGGTGACATCGGCGACGTCCGGGCGTACGACCGTCTCGTCGTCCCGGAGGAGGTGACCGAGCTGGCCCACCGCAAGCCGGACCTGCTCGGCCACTGGTCGTTCAGCACGGCCAGCGACGGCGCCACGCCCGAGAACAAGGGGGGTTCGCCTCTGCGGCTCGCGGCGGGCGCGTCGATCTACCGCGGTCCGGACGACTCCTGCATCCCCGACCTCGACCCCGACTGCCCGTGGAAGCCGTACCCGCTGGTCGGTGAGGGGCACTTGGCGCTGGACGGCGAAGGCGGTCACGCGGTCCTCGACACCTCCGTGGTGGACACCGGTGACAGCTTCACCCTCGGAGTCGTCGCCAGGATCGAGGAGGCCGAAGCCACCCGGCCGATGACGGTCCTCTCACAGGCAGGTGAGCACACCGACGCGTTCAAGCTGCGCTACGACCCGTCGGCGTTCGCCTGGCAGCTGGTCATGCCGGAACGCGATGAGGCGGGCGCGCCGGAGACGGTCGTCGCGCAGGTCACGCAGCCGGACGGCCGCAGCGGCCACGGCACGCAGCTGACCATCGTCTACGACGACGCGACCGACACGGTCAAGCTGTACGCCGACGGCTACACGAACACCGGCGCCACCGCCCACCTCCGCGACGGCTGGACGAGCACCGGCCCGCTCCAGGTGGGCCGCGCCCGCACGGCCGACGGCTGGGGCGAGTACCTGAAGGGCGACGTCGACGAGCTCCAGGCGTACGCGGGCGCCCTGCGCGACCGCGACGTCATCGGCCTGGGCCACGAGACCGAACCCTGCCTGTGCGGCTGACATCCGCCGGCCGGCCCCGGCCTCTCCGGGGCCGGCCGGCGGGACGAGGGGCGCTTCGCGGCAACCACCGACAGGTGACCGTTGCTGGGAGCGCCCCTTATCCCTGTCCGCCCGGTGGTGTGGAATCACCTGGACCACGTGCCTCACACGACGCACGTGGTCCACAGCGATGATCCGGCAGGGATCAGCACCACACGCGAAGGGGGAGACCGCGGCACGCACGCGGGCGCAGAGTCCGCGCGACGTCGCCGAGGCGGTCGCGTCCGGCACCGATCCGCGCGCGGCGGCCCAGGACGAGCTGGCCCGCAGGCGCCTGGAGGTGGGTGCCGGGCCGGCCGGGAAGGCCCCGCAGCCGGTGGTGGTCCGCACCGACGGCGGCACCGACGCCTCGGCGCTGTCCACGCTGTTCACCGCGCAGCTGCTGCCGCGGCTCACGGCGGGCGAACGGCCCGTCCTCGGCGACCTGGCGGGGCCGGGGAGCGACGGCGGCCGGGACCCGCGCCAGGAGACGGACCGTACGCTGTGTTCCATGGGTGCCGTGAAGACGAAGCGGATGCCGCGTGCGGTCCGTGAACAGCAGATGCTGGACGCCGCCGTACGGACCTTCGGTCAACGGGGATACACGGCAGCGTCGATGGACGAGATCGCCGAACTGGCGGGTGTGTCCAAGCCGTTGGTGTACCTGTACCTGAACTCCAAGGAAGACCTGTTCCTCGCGTGCATCCGGCGGGAGGCGACGGCCCTCACCGAGGCCGTGCGCGCCGGCGCCCGCCCCGGGCTGCCGGCCGACCGCCAGCTCTGGTCGGGGCTGACGGCGTTCTTCACGCACACCGCCCGGCATCCGGACGGCTGGGTGGTACTGCACCTCCAGGCCCGCACCCACGGCGAGGTCTTCGCCGCCGAGGTCGCCGCGATGCGCGCGGAGATCGTGGCGTTCGTGACGCAGCTGATCCTCGTCGCCGCCCGCGACGCCCACCGCGACCCCGACCTCCCCGAACGCGAGGTCTCCGGGCTCGCGGAGGCCCTGGTCGGCGCCGCCGAGTCCCTGGCGGACCGGGCCAACGCCACCCCCGGTGTCACGGCCCGGCAGTCGGCGGCGACCCTGATGAACTTCGCCTGGGCGGGCCTCGGCGACCTGATGGCCGGCCGCCGCTGGACCCCGCCGGACGACGACAGCGGTGCCTGACGGGGCTCAGACGGGGCGGACCTCCCCGGTCACGTGGACCCGGTCGCCGTCGCCGCGCAGTGCGAAGCGTCCGCCCTCCGCCGCGTACGTCACCGTCCCCGGCAGCAGCACCGGCGCCCGGAAGTCCGCGCGGACCTCCGCCGTGTCCGGGACGCCGTGGGCGGCGAGGCAGCGGGCCACGGTCCACATGCCGTGCGCGATGGCGCGGGGGAAGCCGAAGAGCCGGGCGGTGAGCGGGTGCAGGTGGATCGGGTTGCGGTCGCCGGACGCGGCACCGTAGCGCCGTCCGACGTCCCCGGCCAGCCGCCACTCGGCGACGGCGGGCAGGGGCTCGCGTTCTTCCTCCTGGTCCTTCCGTCGTCCGGAGGCGGTCCGGTGGCGGGCCAGATACGTGCTCCGCGACTCCCACACGACGTCCTCGCCGTCCCGCATCTCGGTGACCACGGCGGCCTGGGTGCCGCGCCGGTGCGGGGCCAGTCCGTCGACGTACACCGTCAGCCCGTACGCGCCCGTGGCCGGTGTCGCCCGGTGCCGGGTGATCCGTATCGACGTGTGGACCAGGCCGAGGAGCGGGAGCGGGAAGTCCGGTCCGCTCATCAGCCGCATGGCGAGCGGGAAGCCCAGCACGTGCGGATACGTCACCGGCAGCGCGGCCTCGCCGGCCGGGAAGCCGGCCGGGAAGCCGGTCGGGGAGCCGGTCGGGGAGCCGGTCGGGAAGCCGCACACCCGCTCGTACGCGGCGAGCCGGGCGGTGTCGACGCGCAGGGCGGGCAGCACCAGCCGGGTGCGGGGGTGGGCGGCGTCGGGGCGGGGACGCTTGAAGGGCGAGAGCAGGGCACCGCGGGCGAGGAGCGGAGGGAGGGCCGGGGAGTGCGGGAGGACGACGGTCGGTGCGGACGTCATGGAACGCTCACGCCCCCAGCAGGCTCTGGCCGCAGACCCGTACGACCTGCCCGTTCACCGCGCCGGAGGCCGGGTGGGCGAGCCAGGCGGTGGTCTCGGCGACGTCGACGGGCAGGCCGCCCTGGGCGAGGGAGTTCATCCGGCGGCCCGCCTCGCGGATGAACAGCGGGACGGCGGCCGTCATCCTCGTCTCGATGAAGCCGGGAGCCACGGCGTTCACCGTCACCCCGTGCTCGGCGAGGGCGCGCGGCGCGAGGGCGCGGACCAGGCCGGTGATGCCGGCCTTGCTCGCCCCGTAGTTGGTCTGGCCGGCGTTCCCGGCGATCCCCGCGATGGACGCCGTGGCGACGATCCGTCCGCCCCGCTTCAGGGTCCCGGCGGCGAGCAGCGCGTCGGTGGTGCGCAGCACGCTCGCCAGGTTCACCTCCAGCACCTGACTCCAGCGCTCGGCCGGCATGTTGACCAGTCGCCGGTCACGGGTGATGCCCGCGTTGTGGACGAGCACGTCGAGGCCGTCGGGGAGCGCCTCGGCGATGCGGGCGCCCGCGTCGGCGGCGGTGATGTCGAGGGGGAGGGCCGTCCCGCCGAGCCGTTCGGCGACGCGCCGTGCGTCCGCCTCGGCCTGCGGCACGTCGAGGACGACCACCTTCGCGCCGTCCCGGGCCAGCGTCTCGGCGACCGCCTCGCCGATGCCGCGTGCGGCGCCGGTCACCAGGGCGGTGCGGCCGGACAGGGGCCGGTCCACGTCGTGGGGGGCGGGCGGCTCGTGCGCGCCGACCGCGATCACCTGGCCGCTGACGTAGGCCGACCTGGGGGAGAGCAGGAAGCGGAGGGTGGACTCGGCGGCGGGGGCGTCGGTGAGGCGGACCAGGTTCACGGTCCTGCCCCGGCCGATCTCCTTGCCGAGGGAGCGGGTGAAGCCCTCCAGCGCCTGCTGGGCGGCGGCCTGATGGTGGTCGGCGGGGTCGAGCGGGGCGCCGAGCACCACGATCCGGCCGCTCGCGGCGACCGACCGCACGACGGGGTGCAGGGCCGCGTGCACCTCGGCGAGCCCTTCGACGTCCCGTGTCCCGCTCGCGTCCAGGACGACGGCGGCGGGCCGGCCGGTGTCGTCCGCGCCGAGCCCCGTGCGGGCGAGGACGGGGGCGAGGTCGAGGCCGGACTTCCCGGCCGTGAGGTGGAGCAGGCCGCCGTCCAGGTCCGGCCGCTCCGGTGACCAGCGCCGCAGCGGCGCCGGCTGGGGGAGCCCCAGCCGGCGCGTGAGGAAGCGGCCGGGCGCGGTGCCGGTGAAGCCGAGATAGCGGTCGGCCATGGGGGATTCCTCCGTGACTGCTCCGGGTGTGCTTACTCTGGAGTAAGGTTACCGGAGGTAAGCCTATGTCACGGTGAGGAGCAGGTCGAGATGAGCACCCTCAAGCCGGCCGTCGTCCGGCGCGTCGCGGTCATCGGCGGCAGCCGCGTCCCCTTCGCCCGCTCCGACGGCCCCTACGCCACCGCCTCCAACCAGGAGATGCTCACCGCCGCGCTGGACGGCCTCGTCGAGCGGTACGGACTGCGGGCGCCGGGCGCGGTGGGGGAACTCGTCGCCGGGGCGGTCCTCAAGCACAGCCGCGACTTCAACCTCGCCCGCGAGACCGTCCTCGGCTCGGCGCTCGACCCCCGCACCCCCGCGTACGACGTCCAGCAGGCCTGCGGCACCGGACTCCAGGCGGTCGTCGCCGCCGCCAACAAGATCGCCCTCGGCCAGACGGAGGCCGCGATCGCAGGCGGCGCCGACACCGCGAGCGACGCGCCCCTCGGCGTCAACGACGACCTGCGCAAGGTGCTGCTGGAGGCGCGGCGCGCCAAGACGCCCGTCGGTCGGCTGAAGGCCCTGGCGAGGGTGCGCCCCGGCCACCTCGTCCCCGACATCCCGCGCAACGCCGAACCGCGCACGGGTCTGTCCATGGGCGAGCACGCCGCGGTCACCGCACGCGCCTGGGGCATCACCCGCGAGGCCCAGGACGAACTGGCGGCGGCCAGCCACCAGCGGCTGGCGGCGGCGTACGAACGCGGTCTGCTGACGGACCTGGTGGTGCCCTTCCGCGGCCTGGCCCGCGACCAGAACCTGCGGCCGGGCTCCACGGTGGAGAAACTCGCCGCGCTGAAGCCGGTGTTCGGCCTCGACGGCCCCGAACCCACCATGACGGCGGGCAATTCGACCCCGCTCACGGACGGTGCCGCGCTGGTGCTGCTGGCGAGCGAGGAGTGGGCGGCGGAGCGGGGCCTGGAGCCGCTGGCCTACCTGACCGCGTACGAGACGGCCGCCGTGGACTTCGTGCACGGGGACGTCGCCGACGGCGAGGACGGCCTGCTGATGGCACCCGCGTACGCGGTCCCGCGCATGCTGGAGCGGGCCGGCCTCGGCATGGCGGACTTCGACCTGATCGAGGTCCACGAGGCGTTCGCCTCCCAGGTGCTGGCCACGCTGGCCGCCTGGGAGAAGCGCGGCCTCGCGCCCGTCGACCGCGCACGGCTGAACGTGGCGGGCTCGTCCCTGGCCACCGGCCACCCCTTCGCCGCCACCGGCGCCCGCATCGTGGCGACCCTGGCGAAGCTCCTCGCCGAACGGGACGCCCCCGCACGCGGGCTGATCTCGATCTGCGCGGCGGGCGGACAGGGCGTGACGGCGATCCTGGAGCGTACGTGAGCGACGCTCACGTAACCCGCAACATTGCACACGCCCGGCCCGGGACCACCCCCGTACCCGCACAGACCTTCCACGCCGGCGCCGTACGATCCCGGCACCGGCCGGTGGTGACCCCTTCCCCCGCCGACCACCGGTGAGCGCCTCGGCGTGCGGGGCACGTACGTCGTGGCATCACGCAGTTCACCTGCACGCCCCAGGAGCCGCCCCGTGTCCACCGCGCATTCCTCCGCTCTCGACGACGACGTCCGCGGAGCACCCGTCCTGGTCGAACCGGAGATCCGGCGGCTGGACGGCGTCGTGCGGGAGGTGTCCGTACCGCCGTTCGCCCGGCCGGTGCGGCACGGATCACTCGCCGACCTGCCGTTCGAGAACGCGTCCGCGGCGCCGGACGCGGTGGTGCTCAGCCGGAAGACGGCGGACGGCAGGTGGCGGGACGTCACGGCGGAACGATTCGCCGCCGAGGTCCTGGCCGTCGCGAAGGGACTGATCGCCGAGGGCCTGGTGCCGGGCGACCGGATCGCCGTCATGGCCCGCACCCGCTACGAGTGGACCGTCCTCGACTTCGCCGCGTGGGCCGCCGGACTGGTCACCGTCCCCGTCTACCCCACCTCCTCCGTCTTCCAGACCCGCTGGATCCTGCACGACTCCGGCGCGGTCGCCCTGGTCACGGAGACCGCGGGCCAGGCCGCCGCCCTCGGCCCTGAACTTCCGCACCTCCCCGACCTGCGGCGGGTGTGGGTCGTGGAGAAGGGCCACGTCGACGCCCTGGCGGAAGCCGGAGCGCACCTGCCGGACGCCGAGGTGGAGGTACGCCGGGGCATGCTGGGCCCCGACACCCTCGCCACCCTCGTCCACACCTCGGGCACCACCGGCCGCCCCAGGGGCTGCGCCCTCACCCACGGCAACTTCTTCGCCGAGGTGGACAACGCCATCGAGCTGCTCTACCCCGTCTTCAAGGCCCGCACCGGCGAAGAGGCCTCCGTCCTCCTCTTCCTGCCGATGTCCCACGTCTTCGGCCGGATGGTCGCCGTCGCCTGCGTACGCGCCCGGGTGCGCCTCGGCCACGCGCCGAGCCTGGCCGCCGAGGACCTGCTGCCCGACCTGGCGGGCTTCCGGCCCACCTGCCTGCTGGCCATCCCGTACATGCTGGAGAAGGTCTTCAACACCGCCCGCGCCCAGGCCGAGTCCGGCGGACGGCTCGCGGCCTTCGACCGCGCGGTGTCGGTGGCCCGCCGCTACGGCGAGGCGGTCGAGGCCCGCCAGACGGGGACGGGGGCCGGCCCGTCCCGCGCCCTGAGGACGGCCCGCGCCTTCTACGACCCGCTGGTCTACCGCAGGATCCGCAACGCCATGGGCGGCAGGGTGCGGTACGCCATCTGCGGCGGCTCCCCGCTCGGCCGCCCCCTCGCCGCGTTCTACGCCGGTGCCGGCATCGAGATCTTCGAGGGCTACGGCCTGACGGAGACCACCGGCGCCGCGACGGTGACACCCCCGCTGAAGCCCCGGCTGGGGACGGTGGGCTGGCCGCTGCCGGGGACCCGGATCCGCATAGCGGCGGACGGCGAGATCCTGGTCGGCGGCGGCCACGTGCTGCGCGGCTACTGGGACCCCGGGGCGGGCGGAGTCGCGCCCGCCGCCCGCGACGGCTGGCTGCCCACCGGCGACCTCGGCGAACTGGACGACGAGGGCTATCTGACCATCACGGGCCGCAAGAAGGAGATGATCATCACCTCCGGGGGCAAGAGCGTCGCCCCGGCCCCGCTGGAGAACTGGCTCCGCTCGCACCCGCTGATCTCCCAGGTCATGGTGGTCGGCGACAACCGCCCCTACGTCTGCGCCCTGATCACCCTCGACCCCGCCGGCCTCACCCACTGGCGCCGCATGAACGGCAGGCACCCGGTGCCCCCGGAACTCGCCGCCGACGACGAGGAGTTGCACGCGATCCTCCAGCGCGCGATCGACGAGGCCAACAAGATGCTCTCCCGCCCGGAGTCGATCCGCCGTTTCGCCGTCCTCCCGGTCGACTTCACGGAGGAGGCGGGACACCTGACCCCGTCGATGAAGCTGCGGCGCGAGGAGATCCTGCGGGACTTCGCGGAGCAGGTGGAGGGGCTGTACGGGAGGTAGGTCACTGTGTCGCGCGGGCGACCAGGAACGCCTGGGGGGTCGACTCGCCCCGGTCCGTGTCGGCCGCGCGCACCGTGCGCTGGACGAGGGTGAAACCGGCCGCCTCCAGGAGCGGGGCGACGCGTCCGGGCCGCATGCGCCGGAAGTCGAGGGTGACCGGGTGGCCCCAGGGGTGTTCGTGGCGGCGGGGCTCGTCGCCGCACTGGAACGCGAGCAGCAGATGGCCCCCGGGTGCCAGGACCCGTCGGAACTCGGCGTAGAGGGCGGGCAGTTCGTCCTGCGGGGTGTGGATGGTGGAGTACCAGGAGACCACGCCGGCGAGGGCGCCGTCGGGCAGGCCCAGGTTCCGCATCGAGCCCTGCGCGAAACGCAGGCCGGGGTGCTCGCGGCGGGCGATCGCGAGCATCCCCTCCGACAGGTCCAGGCCGAGGACGGAGAGGCCGAGGGAGGCGAGGTGCGCGGTCACCACACCGGGGCCGCACCCCAGGTCGGCCACCCGGCCGCCCTCCCCGGCCAGCTCGGCGAAGCCGGCCAGCAGCGCCCGGTCCAGCGGCCTCACCGCGAGCTGGTCGCGGAACAGGGCGGCGTAGTCCTCGGCGACGGCGTCGTAGAAGGCGCGGGTGGCGGCTACGTGATCGGCTTCGGTGGCGGTCATGGCCGGTGACCCTACTCGTCCCCACCGACAGCCCCGGGGCACGGGGCGGAGCCGGCCTCGGGGCCCGGTGACCGAGCGGACACACACCGGACGCACCGCCGTGCCCGCCCGGCCCGTGCGACGGCTCCGCGGTCCCTGTGCCTGCCCGGTCCTGGTGACGGCTACGCGACTCACGCGTCCGCCCCGGCCCGTGCGACGGCTTGGCGGCCCACGTGCCCGCCCGGCCCGTGCGACGGCTAGGCGACCCCCATGCCCCGCAGCACCGCCGTCGTGGCCGCCGCCCCGAGGACGACCACCGCGAACGGGGCGCGTCGCCACGCCAGCGCGCCGCCCACCAGCACCCCGGCCGGACGCGCCCACCCCGCGAACCCCCCGCCCTCGGTGAGCGCCCCCGTCGCCAGCAGCGCCACCAGCAGGACCACCGCACCGGCGGACAGCAGCTCCCGCACCCGGGCCGGCAGTTCCACCCGCCCGTGCAGTGCCGGCCCGACCAGCCGGAAGGCGTACGTCCCGGCCGCCAGTACCAGGATCACCGCGGCCGTCGCGCTCACACCGACCGCCCCTGCCCGCGCGCGGTCCCGTGCAGCACCAGCCCCGCCAGCGCCACCAGCACCGGTACGCCCGCCGGCACCACCGGTGTGACCGCCAGGGCCAGCGCCGCCCCGGGCAGCGCGGCCCGGCGGACGCCGGCGTCCTCGCGCAGGGCGGGAAGGACGAGGGCGGCCAGGACCGCGGGGAAGGCCGCGTCCAGCCCGTAGCGCGCCGTGTCCCCCAGCGCGTTGCCGGCCAGCGCGCCCGCCAGCACCCCGGCGTTCCACACGGCGAACAGCCCCAGCCCCGAGACCCAGAACGCCGCCCGCCGCCGTACCGGGTCCTGCTGGGCCAGGGTGAAGGCCACCGTCTCGTCGGTCACCAGGTGCGCCCCGACCAGGCGGGCGAGCCTCCCCGGGCCGATGTGCTCGGCGACGGCGAGGCTGAAGGCGGCCGTACGGGTGTTGAGCAGCAGTCCCGTGGCCGCCGCCGCGACCGGACCGCCCCCGGCCAGCAGCACGCCCACCGCGCTGAACTGGGCTGAGCCCGCGTACACCACCAGCGACATCACCACCGGCACCCACACCGGCAGCCCGCCGGCGACGGCGATCGCCCCGAACGACACGCCGACGACGCCCCCGGCCAGACAGACCAGGGACACGTCCCGGAGCAGACCGGGGTCGAGGAGGGCGGGAGGTGTTCGCTGTACCGAACGCATGTTTCCTACCATGGACAGAAGAGACAGCGTTCGTCAAGGCGAACGATCGGACTGCTGGAGCGAACGACATGACCGACGGACCCCCGCCCCGCCTCCCCCTCGACTGGATCGCCGCCGCCCTGCGCCGCGAACGCGGCCGCGTCGGCCTCTCCCTCTCCGAACTGGCCAAACGCGCCGGGATCGCCAAGTCCACGCTGTCCCAGCTGGAGGCGGCGAGCGGGAATCCGAGCATGGAGACGATCTGGGCGCTGGCGGTGGCGCTCGGCGTGCCGTTCAGCGCGCTGGTGGAGCCCCCGGTGCCGTCGGTGCGGGTGATCAGGGCGGGACAGGGACCGGCCGTCCACTCCGAGCAGTCCAGTTACGTCGCCACCCTGCTGTCGGCGAGCCCGCCGGGCGCGCGGCGCGACATCTACGCCGTGGGGCTGGAGCCGGGGACCGTGCGCGCCTCCGAGCCGCACATTCCGGGGACCGTGGAGCACATCGTGGTCGGCGCGGGACGGGTGAAGGCGGGACCCGACGGAGAGAGCGCGGAACTCGGCCCGGGGGACTACATGACGTATCGCGGGGATGTGCCGCACGCGTACGAGGCACTGGAGGCCGGCACCCAATTCGTGCTGATCATGCAGCACGTATGAGAGGAATTCCCCGGATATTCACCGAGGCATTCCGGTGGCGCGCGGGGGAGGGGCGGGGAGGCGCGAGGGGAAAAGGCAGGAGCCCCGTCGCCTGACGGCGTGGGGCTCCTTGGGTACTGCTAGTCGTTCCCGGATCGGCGAGGATCAGACCGGGGTGACGTTCTCCGCCTGCGGGCCCTTCGGACCCTGCGTGACGTCGAAGGACACCTGCTGGTTCTCCTCAAGGGAGCGGAAGCCGCTCGCGTTGATCGCGGAGTAGTGGACGAAGACGTCGGGGCCGCCGCCTTCCTGGGCGATGAAACCAAAGCCCTTTTCGGCGTTGAACCACTTCACGGTTCCGGTAGCCATAAGCCCTCCTTGGGCCCAAAGGGTTGCCCTGCTCCAGAACCAGCAAGTGTGAAGACCAATTCCGCACAAGTGCATCCGTCTGAGAACGACGAGAGCCCGCGGTCACATGCTCCGCAGGCTCTGTACTGCAAGGGAAACCAAACTGCAACTTGCGACGAGCCTAGCACGCAGGCTCCCGAATGCAATAGAGGTCAAGATCACGTCACCCGAATGTTTGAACACCCCGCCCGTCACGGACGCTCGTTCGAACACGTGGGCGACCAGGGGGCGAAGGTCCGACCGCCGCGGACGAGGGCTAGCCTCACGATGTGGACAATCCTCGCACCCGGCCGCGCGTCGGCCACATCCAGTTCCTGAACTGCCTGCCCCTGTACTGGGGGCTCGCGAGAACGGGCACGCTCCTCGACTTCGAGCTGACGAAGGACACCCCGGAAAAGCTCAGTGAGAAGCTGGTGCAGGGCGACCTCGACATCGGGCCCGTCACCCTCGTCGAGTTCCTCAGGCACGCGGACCGGCTCGTCGCCTTCCCGGACATCGCCGTCGGCTGCGACGGCCCGGTGATGTCCTGCGTGATCGCCTCCCAGGTCCCGCTGGACCGGCTGGACGGAGCGCGGGTCGCCCTCGGGTCGACCTCCCGCACCTCCGTACGCCTCGCCCAGCTCCTCCTCGCCGAGCGGTACGGCGTACGGCCCGACTACTACACCTGCCCGCCCGACCTGAGCCTGATGATGCAGGAGGCCGAGGCGGCCGTCCTCATCGGGGACGCGGCCCTGCGCGCGAACATGCTCGACGGCCCCCGCTACGGGCTCGACGTGCACGACCTGGGCGCGCTGTGGAAGCAGTGGACGGGCCTGCCGTTCGTCTTCGCGGTGTGGGCGGTGCGCCGCGACTACCTGGAACGCGAGCCGGTCATCACCCGCAAGGTGCACGAGGCATTCCTCGCCTCCCGCAACCTCTCCCTGGAGGAGGTCGGCAAGGTCGCCGAGCAGGCGGCCCGCTGGGAGGCCTTCGACGAGGAGACCCTCGCCCAGTACTTCACCACCCTGGACTTCAGCTTCGGCGCCCCGCAGCTGGAGGCGGTCGCCGAGTTCGCCCGCAGGGTGGGGCCGACGACGGGCTTCGCGGCGGACGTGAAGGTCGACCTGCTGCGGCCATGAGGCCGTGGGCGCCCGCCCCCTACCCTGCTGGAAGGTCCCGGCGTACGGGCGTGACGGGGGAGGGGCGGACGCCATGCGGCCGCCCGAAGCGGACGAGCCCACGGTCATGGGGCCCTACCGGCTGCTCGGCCGGCCCGGCTCCGGCGGCATGGGCCGGGTCCATCCGGGCCGCAACGCCGGGGGCCGCACGGTCACCCTCCGGCACACGGACATCCTCGGCGGCGTCTGCGACGACGTCCTCACCCTGAGGCGGGTCACGGAGAAACGGCTCGTCACGACCTCCGCCGGCGCGGATTCCCGCCGCGAGGTCTGCAACCAGGCCGAGCACACGGTCCGCCTCACCCCGGCCGGCGACGACCCGGTCCACGAGTCGGACGGCAAGGACCCGGGGTCGCCGAAGGCCCGGCTGTCGAAGATCGAGCAGCCGCGGGGGCGGACTCCGGCGCGCCGGGCGGGCCGCCCACCGCTCACCCCGGCACCACGACCGTCCGCAGCTCCCCGTCCCCGAGGTGGAGCATGCCCTTGCCCGGGGCCACCTGGCCGCCGACCATCCCGCGGGACAGGCGTACGCCGATGAGGTCGCCGCTGGACGACTCCTGCGGCGAGAGCAGGATCCCGCGACGGGCCTTCTTGGCGTCGACCTGCCAGCCGGAGAAGCCGCTGCACACGTCCTCCTCGTCACCGGCGATGACCAGGGCGAGCCCGCGCTCGGCACCCCGGGAGACGAGCTTCTTCAGCTGGCTCTCGGCGTCGCAGTCCTCCAGGATCTCCCCGTCGTCGACGAGCACGGCGATCGGCTCGTCCGTCGACGCCCCGTCGATCAGCTCCTCGAACTCGTCCTCGTCGATGTCGTCACCGGTGAAGACCTTCAGCACGCCCTCCGTCCCGTCCAGCCCGCGCAGCGGCGACTGGCGCGGGGCGGCGACGACCAGGCGGGTGCCGTGCGCGAGGAACGACCGCGCGAAGTTCATCAGCACCGTCGAACGGCCCGACTTGGCCGGCCCCGCGATGACGAACGCCGGTACGCCGTCGGCCAGATCAGGGCCGAAACCGACGATCTCGTCGCCGCCGATACCGGCCAGCCCCCACAGCCTGGACCGTGACCCCTCCGGGTCGCGCAGCTCCCACGCCTCCGGGAAGGAGATCCGGCTCGGCAGGCTGTCCACCCGGAACGGCCGCCGCGCACGCGGCACTTCGGCGTCACGGACGGCCGCCGCCTCACCGATGGCCGTGAGCGCCGCCGCCTGGCCCTGACCGGTGGTGTCCTCGGCGAGCAGCGCGAACTGCGTCTCCGTACCGGCCTCGTTGCGGAAGGCGCGGCCCGGCGGGATCTCCTCCGGCACCTTCCGGACCGGGATGCCGAGCGAGGAGAAGTCGCTGCGGTCGGCCAGCCGCAGCCCGTACTTGTCCTCGGTGAGGGAGGCGATCCGGCCGACGAGCAGCGTCCGGTCACCGGTCAGGACGAGGTGGATGCCGACGCTCGCGCCCTCCCGCATCATCGTCTGCAACTCGTCGGTCAGCGAACCGTGGTCGATCTCGCCGAGCGTGGGCACCCAGCCCTCCCAGCGGTCCAGCAGCACCACGATGTGCGGCAGCCGCTCGTCCTCGGCGACCGCGGCCCGCTGCTCGCCGATGTCCGCGAACCCCTTGTCCGCCAGCAGGTCCTGGCGCCGGGAGAGCTCGCCCTTGAGCCGGTTGACGAGCCGGATCACCCGCTCGGTCTGGTTGCGGCCGACGACCGCGCCGCAGTGCGGCAGCCGGGTCAGCGCGTTCAGCGCGCCGTTGCCGCAGTCGATGCCGTACAGGTGGACGTCGGCGACGGAGTGGGTGCGGGCCAGGGAACCCGCGATGGTGCGCAGCACCTGGGACCGGCCGCTGCGCGGGGCACCGCCGATCATCAGATGGCCGAAGGTGGAGAAGTCGACGACGACCGGGCGGCGCGCCTGGTCGGCCGGCAGGTCCTCGACGCCGAACGGCGCCGGCGGCAGCCTGCCCGGTGCCAGGGCGACGGCCGGGACCTCGACCTCGTCGAGCAGCAGCGTCTCGTCCAGCGCGGGCAGCCAGGGGCTGTGCTGCGCCGGGATGCCCAGCGCGCTGTTGGCCTCGCGCACGGCGTCGACGAGCACCTTCAGGTCGGTGATCTCGTCGTCCTCGCGGACCTCCGACTTCGGCTTGCTCAGCGCGGCCCGCCCCAGGTCCTCCCAGGTCAGCGGCCCCACCCAGGGTGCGAGGGCGGCCGGGTCCGCCGCCCCGGGCCGCCGGCCACCGACCCGCCCCGACTGGAACGGCACCAGCGAGGCGTGCCCGAGCCGCGCGTACGCCCGGCCCGGGGTGCTCTTCGCGATGTGCCCGGCCTCCGGCGAGTCGATGACGTCCGTCGACTCCCCGGCGTCCGTCACCCGCAGGGCGATCCGGAGGTTGGTGTTGGCGCGGATCTCGGGGGAGACGACACCACTCGGCCGCTGCGTGGCGAGCAGCAGGTGGATGCCGAGGGAACGCCCCCGCTGCGCGATGTTCACGAGGCCCGTCACGAAGTCGGGCAGGTCGCGCACCATGGACGCGAACTCGTCGATCACGATGAGCAGCCGCGGCACGGGCGGGTGGGACGGATCCCGCCGCACCAGGTCCTGGTAGTCCTCGATGTCCTTGGCGTCCGCGGCGGCCAGGATGTGCTCGCGCCGCTTCAGTTCGGCACCCAGCGACTCCAGCGCCCGCTCCACGAGGTGGGCGTCGAGGTCGGTCACCATGCCGACGGTGTGCGGCAGCTTCACACAGTCCTTGAAGGCGGAACCGCCCTTGTAGTCGACGAGGACGAACGTCATGTTCTCCGGCGTGTTGGCGACGGCCAGCGCGGCGACGATCGTCTGCAGCAGCTCGGACTTACCGGATCCGGTCGTACCGGCGATGAGCCCGTGCGGCCCGTCCTTGCGCATGTCGATGCCGAACGGCCCGTCGTACGACTCGCCGATGACGGCGAGCGTCGACTGCCCGCCCATCCGCCACCGGGCGCCGATCGCGTCGGCCGTCGGCGGCTCGAGCTGGAGCACGTCGAGGAGCCGGCTGGAGCCGGGCAGCGCCGAGTCCTCCGTCTCCCCGCTGATGTCGCGCAGCGGCGACAGCGAACGGGCGAGCCGCAGGCACCAGGCCGGCGGGACGAAGTCCGGCCGCACGTCCTTGATCCGCTCCGCGCCCGCCTCCTCGACGCGCAGCCGCAGCCTGTCCGCCCGCTGGGCCCGACTGGGCTCGGGCGAGCCGGTGTGCCAGGCCTGGAAGGAGGGGAACCCGCCGCTCACCTGCTGCGGCCGGGCCTGCTGCTCCCGGTCGTCCTCCTCGGCCTTCGGCTCGGCGACGACGAACGCCTGGCACTCACCCGGCAGGAACCGCTCCTCGGCGTCGAGGCAGAGGGCGTACACGGACACGGACGGCCCCTCGCGCAGCAGCCGCACCACACCGGGAAGCGACCGCAACCGCCGCGAGCCGTCCCACACGACGACGATGTCCGGGTCACTGAACGTCGTGCCCTGGGACCGGTTCTGCTCGGCGGCCTTCTTGCGCGCGTCGAGGATCTGCGTCAGCTCACCGATACGGGCGCCCACGGTCTCGGCGTCGGTGCCGATGAGGACATTGACGTCCTGCCCGCCGGACGGCCGGGCGTGCGGCAGCCACCGCACCCAGTCCCAGGACGGCCGGGCGGCGTTCTCGCTCAGCACGTAGAACTGCACGTCCATCGGGCTGTGCAGCGCGGCGGTCTGCGCCACCGCCCACCGCCCGAGGGCCCGGGCGGAGTCACCGGGCCCCGCCACACCGATCACCCCGAGGGAGCGCAGGTTCAGCGCGACGGGCGCGTCCTCGATCTTCCAGGTCACCTGGCGCCGGTGGTCGTCCTGCTCGGGGTCGTCGAGCACGACCTCGGACGGCAGCCGCCCCGTCCCGAACCGCAGCAGCAGGTGGTCCCGGTCGGTCCGCCGCCGCTCCCACAGCCGGGTCCGCGGCCCGGTCCCCATCGACAGCACGGTCGCCGGATCGGGAACGGCGTGCCGCCGGTCGTTCCGCTCCTGGACCAGCGCCTCCTGCGCGTCCTTCTCGATCCGCTCCTTCTGCTCCTCGTACTCCTTGACCTGCTTGGCGTGGGACTTGCGCCCGTGCTTCTTGTCGTTGAAGTAGTTCGCGAAGAGCAGGATGGGGCTGAGCCCCGCCATGATCAGGTAGTACCAGCGCTGGAAGATCGCCACCATGACGACCGCACCGACGAGCGGCGTCAACGCCATCAGCCACGGCAGCGGCCGGGCCTCGTACTCGCGGGGGGCCGACGGAAGCCGGAAGCTGGTCTGCCGCTCGGCCGGACGCAGCCGGGGCGGCCGGTTGTAGTCGAGCCCGATGCCGTCGTCGGACCACTTGAGGGCGGCGTCGGGTGGGGTGTAACGGGTCAGCTGGAGGAGGGTGTTGCCGATCCCGATCTGCGCACCGAGGGGCCAGTCGAACCCGTCGGCCTTCTTGCCGGCGGTCTCCTCCCCACCCTTCCGGCGCTCCTTGCGCTTCTTGCCCTCCTTGTCGCCCTTCTTCTCCTCTTCGGGGCCGGCGATCGGCTTCCCGTCGAGGGTGACGCCCTCCTCGTCGCAGTGGAGGACGACTTGACACGTCCCGTCGGTGGCGACGGAGAGGGTGAGGGCCCGGCCGTCGACCTCGGGGTCCTCGACCCGGACGTACGAGGCCGCCCCGCTGCCGATGTCGTACCGCCCCACCCCGAGCCGGTGCACGAACCCGGCGGCCGGCCCGCCGACGACCCGCAGCTCGACCAGCCCCGACGGCTCACCGGGCAGACACCCGGAAGGGTCCTGGAGCGACACGACTGCCCCGTCACGCAGCGGCGACCCGACGACGGTGGCGCCGGGATCGACGGCGTACCCGTCCACGTACACGGCGGGCGCACCGCCCGCGGGAACCTGCCCCTGATGCCCGAGGGGAATGACCTGCGCCCCGCCGCGCCCGACCTGCGCGGCCAGCTCCCGCGCGATGTCCCCGACAGTGGACTCGGGATCGGCATCGAGTACGACGTCGGCGGCGTCCCCGCCGAACGGATCGACGACGGTCAGAGTCAGGCGCACGCTTGTCCTCCCCAGGCCCCGTGACCGCTTCCACCCCGCGCGTCACAGTCCCGCCGACGATATCGGCTCACACCCGGGCCGGGGCAGTCGGGGAGTCCGCCCGTATTCCCGACAGCAACGGCATGCACGACTTCACACCGGCGCCTTCACAAAGGCGGTATGTGCCACCACAGTTCACCCCCGTAAGCTGCTGCCGCAAGAGCGGACGATCGCACCGGCGGCCCCAGCGGCCCCGTGCCGACAGTTCCGCAAACAGGGAGCCACGGGGGTTGGCCCTGCGGCGTTGCGAGAGGGAGCGGCTTCATGGCCAAGGACCTTGACATCACATATCAGGACATGCGGGAAGCGGCCAAGCATGTCGTGAAGGAGAAGGAGAAGCTCCAGGAGAAGCTGGACGGCCTCCGCAAGTACATCAACAACCTGGTCAACTCCGGCTACGTCACGAAGAGCTCCTCCAAGGCCTTCGACGAGAACTTCGACGAGTTCACCAACGGCGCGAAGACCACGCTGGACGGCCTGGACGGCATGGGCGACTACCTGACCATGGCCGCCGACAAGTTCGAGCAGATCGACGACGAACTGGCGAAGGCCGCTCGCAAGTAAAGGCAGGGTGCCGACCCGGTGCGTTCGGACGTCGAACGCACCGGGGGCCGTCAGCTGTCGGGGTACGGGTGTCGAAGTGCGTACATGCGGAGCTCGCTGCGGAGTTCCTCCGTGTCGACGCGCAGCCAGGAACCGTCACGGAAACGGATCAGCAGCATTCGCGTCTCGAACTCGCCGGAGAAGGTATCGACGAGTGCGGCTTCGTCTGCGGACAGGCGGGCGACGACCTGCATGTGCTTCTCCCGTCCCACGCTGACGCGTTGGGGTGGAGCCGCGAGAGGGTTGGCCGCGGCTTGGAGCACGTCCGCCGTTGTGGAATGTCAAGGGACAAAAATGCCCAAGGTGTGGGCCAGTTGCTCCAAGTCCTTGCTGGCGTACATGATGCGCGCGACATCCTCCGTGGCAGTCCAGAGCACGATGTCGGCTCCGTGCTCCGAGATCTGCCAGGCGTAACGGATGCAGGCCAGCAGGTGGGGTGAGTCCGTTTGCGGGACGTAGCGGAAGGTGGTGAGGCCGTCCCCCAGATTCCGGGCCTGGAAGGTCTTGACGACGGGGGGTTCCGCGGCGGTCGAATCGTCGGCCAGTGTCAGGGCGCGAAGGGTCTCCATCCGAGGACCGCTGGATGGTCCGATCGCTGCGAAGACGGGCAGCGGAAGGTCGGTCGGGTGGTCGAGGTGGAGGAAGAGCCAGTGGTCGGACCCGGGTGGGGAAAGGGCCTCGGCGCAGCGTTCCAAAGTGCCGGCTACAAAGTCGACGCCATGTGGCCCCGGATCAAGCTCACGGTCCAGCCAGAGATCCTCGGCCTCCTCGCGAGCCCAAGCCTTGATGTCCTCCCATTCCTCGAATGGTTCTATGTCCCCGGAGCGCGGCGGCACAATTGACCACGGGTATGCATCGATGTACTCGATATCGATGACCGGGAAGAAGGGCTCGCTCATCCGCGCCTCCATCGGAATGTTGTCATCACTGCGTCAAACCATTCGACTAGGGCTTCTGCCAGGTCATCCCTGGGGTCTCCGTCACCGACGGTCGAGAACGCGGCAATGAACCAGCGATTGGGGTCTTCGGGCACTGACATGATGTACTCAACCCGTCGGGAGGCGAGTTCCACGCCCTTGCCGGGATCTGCCTGCACGATGTGCTCGCGGCGCACGGCAAGGGCCCCATCGATTTCCCCTGAACTCCAGTCGCCACCGTCGACTCCGTCTCGCGACAGGAGTTGAACTGCTACTTGGGCAGGGTAATCTAGCCCCGTATCCCGACCGCGTCTCGGAAGTAGATCCTCCGAGACAATGATCGATGCGCCAAGGTTGACCTCTGCTGTGGGTTTGACTGGCAAATAAAGATCCAGGGCGTTGCCACGCTGAGCCTGGGAAACAGCAGCTCGAAAACGTCGTTCAAGTTCGCGCTTATACGGGCCGATCTTATCCTGCGGAGCGTTGTCAGGGATGGCAGCGAAGGCGGTGTCAAGTATTCTCCGGACTGCTTCTTCGGTGCCTTGGCGCAATGGGATCTGTTCCCATTGACTGGGCAGTAGGACACGGTATCCCGTCACGGGAGGAAGGTCGACTTTTCGATCTTCAGGTGGCACTCGTGAACTCCCTGCGATTGAGACGCCAGATACCGGCCAGTCCTGCGGTGCCGGCCAGAACGGAAATCCACAGAACCCCCACCCCTTGGAGAACGGCGAAGGCCAGGCCGTAAAGCAGGTAGAAGCGCAGAGACCAGTTGACGATAGTGAGATCATTACTCAACTGTTGCCAGTCCCGGGGCCTGCGGAGAAGGTAGATCAGAATTCCGGGTGTGATCGAGAAGAGGGACCACTCCCAGGTGGGCATGGGTAGCAATTCGTCGCCCAGAAGTTCATCGCTCATAGGGGTAATGAGCAGTCGGAGCAGAGCCAGTAGGAAAATCCATTTGACGGCGCCCACGCCGTAGGCAATACGACGTTCTCGGTCACCCTGGTTGTCAGGCTGTGCAGCTGGTGCTTGCTCGGTCATGCGGCCCCTTCCTCACCATTGCGACGTGCCTGGCACTGGCGCCGTCATGCGGTCCTTCATCCTGCTGTATGCGTCATCAGTAGCGTAATCAGCGCTCTTGTCCGCTGTATCAAGCCCGGTGCTGACTGCCCATGACCCTTGCAGCGCGTCCTTATGGCGCTCTGCTTGGCGTGCGTTGTCCGCCAGCCCGGTGTTGTCAGGGTAGGCGTCACGCCACTTCTTGATGTCCTTCACCTGCTTAGCCACCTGCGCATCACCGAGCACACCGGCCTTTTCCTGCGCGGTGATCTGCGGCATCTCTGAGTCGCGGACCTCGTTGGAAGCCTTCTTTCCTGCAGCGCGGTTCTCGCCTTCCAACCGGAGGCGACGGGCGCGTGCACGCTCACGATTCCTGCTGGAGGTGCCTCCGCGCTTCCTGGCATTCCGGGCGGCAGTCTTCCGTGCACCGGAATTGGCCTGCGCGGCCCGAGCAGTAGCGCTGTCCTTCGCCAGGCCAGCCGCAGTCTTCCTAGAGCTCTGCTGTAAAGCCTTGATAGCCTTTGCGGCCTTAATGCCATTTCGCGCCATTTTTAGCGCGCCGAGGTCCATTACGACGTCGAACCATGAACCGTTGCCAGTTGCTGCTTGGGCAATATGGATAACGGCCACAACGGCGGTCAGAGCGAGAGCGATGACGCCTACAGCGGGGAAAAACATGGCGACGACGCCCACAATGGTGGCTGCCCAGCTGGCCCAGTCTGCGATTTTTCCGAGCCATTCCGCGTCGGCGACCCATCCTTTAATGTCATTCCAGAAGCTGTCCTTCATGTCGTCGTCGATGGATGAGCGGATCTTACTCGCAAAGTGACCGGCGCGCTCTCCGTAGTCTCCCTCTGCAGTGTTCAGACGTTTACGGGCGTCCTCAAGGTCTTCCTTCGCTTGCTTGAGGACCGGGTTCTCTTTCGCGGGCTCGGACGATTTATCCTCGTCCTTCTTGTCGGGCGTTTGCTTGTCATCCTGATTGTCGGTGTGACTATCGATGACCTGTTGGGCCTCCTTTGCGTCACGGAGAGCCTTGTCCGCCTTCTTCTGGAACTCCTCCAGTTCATCGGACCAGTTGGAAAGATGGCCCTGCACCTCGCGGTACCGGTCCTCTGCCAGGTCAAGCTTGCGTCCTAGACCTCGAGCATTTTCGGCCAGTTCGTCGGCATAGTCTCCCTTTAGGTTATCGGCATCCGCCATGGCAGTGAGCGCGGCTGCCTGGGTGCGCAGGTATTCGGCGATCGTCTTCATGTGCTTGACCTGGCCGCGGATTCCCACAGGGTCACCGGGCACAGGATCGCCCTCCCGTAGAGGGCTCCAGTCCTTGGGTCTTGCCATTCCTGTCCCCCACGTGCAGTGATTTAGTAGCCAGTTGGCTGCTATTTATCCTTCTTGCCGGCCTTTGCTAGTTCATCGTCTAGGCCCTTGAAAGCGTCCCGGGTTCCATCCACCATTTTTCCGACGTTTTCCAAGTCTTCCAATAGGCTTTTCCGGTTGTCATCCCAGTTGTCAATGAAATCTGTCATCGCCTCTTTGAGTTCACTGGCGCCGACTACCGACTTTATGTCGTCTTTCCATTCGTTCAGCTCTTTGAATTCTTTTTGGATTGCCTTAAGTTGTTTCGCGGAGGTGCTGAGGAGTGTGAAATCGACAGTTAGGTCCGACATTTAAGTTCCTGCATTTCGATCACGTTGCTCATGTCAGCGATTAATGGCTTGGATTTCTTGAACGGCTACGTCCTGAGTCGTCCCGAACGTGCCGTCGGGAAGGGTGCCGCTCTCACCGGTTGTGCTCTCCCAAGAGATCTCCCAGGTCACAGTGGCCTGCAACTCATAGGTCTCCCCTCCGGACGCACGCAGATACGTGATCCCGCACGGGGGCTCCTCGTCGGCCTTGCCCTTGGCGTACGGCGCGCCGATGGAACCGTCGTCGTTGATGGCGCACTCGCCGGAGGCGGGGAACAACGTGGCGTCCTCGGTGCCTGGCTCCAGCTTCAAGGAGACAGGCTTGGCAGTGGTGGTCGAGGAGAGGTTCCAGCCACCGACGTCCAGGGTCGCAGTGACGGACACCTCGTGGAAGTCGGCCTTGTCCAACCAGGCCCACGTCGGGAGGTTCACTTTGGTGACATTCTCCGGCCTGAGTGTGACCTCGGTATCGGGAACCTTGATCTCGTTGTAGGCGAGCTGGGCCAGGGTCTCGGCGTCGATGGCGTTCTCCACGGGCGGTTCGTCACCGTTGTCGACCCAGAAGTCAGCCTCGCCGCAAGCCAGGTAGTCGTCACCCTCTAGGCGGTCCCAGTCGTACACGGCGCCCCAGAACATGCCCTCCCCCGACTTGTCTTTGTTGAAGTCCTTGTAGGGCTTTCCGTCGACATAGCGAGCTGTTTCACCGGCATAAGCCTCGCCAGCACCACTGAAGTGCCCCACGTTCCAGCGCTTTTTGAACTCCTTCTCATACTCCTCAGGAGTCCACAGCGGTTCATACCAGCAACCGGGTGGATCGTAGGTACCCACAGGGGCTGGGGTACCCGTCGACTCGCCCGAGCCGTTCCTGGACGTGTTGAAGGTGACTTGCGAAGTGATCGTTCGGTCCTTGGCATCGCCGCTTGCGTTGGTCTCACCACCGCGGGAGCCTCCGAAGCCGGTGCCTGCGTGCGCCGTGCCGGTTGCCACCAGGGCACCGACGGACAGCGCCAGAACCAGAACCGCTGTCCTGCCTGCCCTCACGGTGTGCACTTCGCGCTCCCACGCTGCGAGTGGACCTCTGTGGTCACCCAGACACCCGTGTCGTTGAGTTTCAGTCGGCTCAGGTAGTACACGTACGAATCGTCCGAGGGCGCGCTGCGATCGACCTTGCCCGTCTTGCGGAACTTGTTAAATGCCTTGCTCTCGTCCGCGCAGAGGGTGACTGCTGCCGTCTTTTTGCCGGACATGTTGACAGTCGGGGAGTAGTAGCGCGTGGTGCCAGTGATGGTGGCGTCATGGTCCACGAAGGTCTGCACCCACTTCGCGGCACCGACGAGTGCCTCCCCTTCGTAGTAGAACTTCAGGGCTGCGGAATCGGGTTGACTGTCCGTGATGGCCCTGTTGACGGCCGTCATGGACCGACCGGCATCCGCGAGAGCGGCGTCCTTGTCCTCGTCACCCATACTCCAACCCTCGAAGACTTCTTTGACATCACTGGGAAGTGACAGGTCGGGACGGCTGATGGAAGCCGAGGCGTTGGGCGATGCGGATGTCTTCGTGTCGTTGGTTTCCGCCCCGGCAATCTGGTCATCGTCACTGGGCTTGTCGCTCCCGCCGCCACAGGCCGTCAACAGGAGGGCTGCGGTCGCGGCGAGCGCGGTTGCAAGGGGCAAAGCACGGTGCTTCAAGAAGGGCTCCCCGTGAGACAAAGGATCAGTTAACGCACAGACGCTATCGAGGGCACCACGAGACACACCAGGCCGCCCCGGTCTCAGAGTGCACGCACTTGTGAATGTAGGTGCACAGACCGGAGAGGATCTGTGTGCGGGTTGCTTCCGGAGTGTCAGAGCGCCGAGGGGGACTTTCATGGGTCTCCGCTGCTGCTGTAGCCCGCCAGTAACAGTGCTGCGGTATCGGCCTGCGCCATTCATCCCGATGGTGGTGAGCTTGACCAGCGCGGTGGCGTCTGTACTCATTTCGCTTCCGCCCTTCAAAGCGAAGTGCTCCCTTCACTGGCACTTCGCTGCCTTCGTCTCGACGAACACCTTCGACGCCTGCCACAGGCTTTCTCCGGTGGGGTACTTGACCATGATGATCTTGTAGTGGTCAAAGTCCTTGATGCTGGGCTCGGTCTTGAGGACCTTGCCGGTTTTAATCTCCTTGCCGTAGAACTTTCCGGCGTCCGCACAGAACGCCACCTCCACCGACTTGCCGTTCGCAGTGGACCGAGTGGCGGCGTCGTAGTGGCGCAATGTGCCGGTGGCGGTCCAGCCGCCTTCGATCCAAGCGTTGATCTGCGTCTCCGCGTACTTCAGCCCGTCACCGGTGGCATACGCGGCGACGGACGCGTCCTCGGTCGTGCGCTTGTCGACGCCCCGGTAGATGGCCCGGAAGAAGTTGGCAGCGTCGTCCATCGCGGCCGCCTCGTTCTCGTTCTTCGGTTTTTCCCAGTCGAAGACCAGGTTGATGTCCGCGGGCAGGGACACGTCCACGCCGTCCGGCTTGTCCTGTGCCGGTGCTCCCGAGGGCTCGGCCGACTTGCTCGGCTTCTCCGTCCCCTGGTCGGCGCCGGCGATCTTGTCGCTGTCGCCGGACTCGTCGTTCCCGCCTCCGCAGGCCGTCAGCATCAAGGTTGCGGCGGCGGTGAACGCGACAGCAACGGGCAAAGTGCGGCGCTTCACAGTGAGCTCCCCGTGAGACGAAACGTTTCCAGTGCACTGACGATATCGGTGGGGTTATCGGTTTCACCACCGCGAACTATCCGACGAATGAGCCGAGATGACGGCTTCCGGCGGCATCGATGGGGGCGTACGACGGAGAGTTGCTCCGCCTACGCTGCGGTCATGGTCTTCATCTCGCACCGTGCTCTCCAGGGCAGCCGTGGGTACCGGCTGGCCGTCGGTGTCGTGCTCTTCCTCATCTGGGTCCTCCTGGCCGTCGGGCTCACCGCCGCGGCGGTCACGGGCCGGGTCGGGTGGCCGGCCCGGCTCGGATTCGGCGCCGGGGCCGTCTCCGTGTATCTGCTCGTGTGGTGGAGCGCCCGGTTCTGGTGGTCGGCCTTCTGCCAGGGGCGGCGTGAGGAGGCGGTGGCCGAGCCGGACGCCTGGCCCTGGCTGTTTCCCCCGGTGATCGGCGGTGTCGCCCTCGCTGTCTCCGGAGTGGGGATGCTGAGCCGCGGGGACGGTGGTGGGTGGTTCGGGTTGGTGCTCGGCCTGGTGCTCGCCGGTCCTTCCCTCACGATGATGGTCCTGCTGGTGGGGGAGTGGTTCTCCGGGCGATCCCGCCGCGACCCTGTGGTGCCCGCCCAGCCCGTCGAGCCGCCACGACCCCGGCGGGACTGGGGGCCGATCGGGAGGTGAGCGGGGGCGCAGGGGCGGCCTCCGCGGCCTCTCCGTGGTCAGGCCGCGTGGTCCTCGAAGCGGAATTCAGGGCTGGTGCGCGGGTCGATGCGGGCTCCGGCCTCGAGCGCTGTGGCCAGGCGCTCGATCAGCTCGAGCGTGGGGTCGACGCCGCTCTCCTCGATGGCTTCGATGTCCTCTTCGGAGAGCGCCGCGCGTCGGGCCAGCTCCGCTGTGGTCCAGCCGAGGGCCGAGCGCCGGTCGTGGACCGCTTGGGCGAAGTCCATGCGGCGGCCCGCGGCACGGTACGCGGGGTCCTCGCGGTGTTCCGGCGGGACCTTCCAGCTGGTGTGGTATCCGCTGCTCATAGGGCCTCCTCGTCCCTACTGTAAACGTCGTGCTCACCGGCCGGCGCGTGTTCCGCCTCGCATTCCTTCCTCGCTCGCTGCGCACGCGCGACTTCGTCCCGCTCCCGCATCCTGGTTTTGCGGAAGACGGTGAGAAGGACCGCGCGGCGCCCCGGAGCGAACCAGTAGGTGACGCGCACCGGCCCGATGCGTAGCTCCCGTAGGCCGTCGCCGAGGTGGCTGGCGAGGAGGAACGGCAGCGCGGGGCCGTCGTCGGCGAGCCTGTCTGCGAAGCGTTCGACGGCTCGGTAGTCCGCGTGCGGAAGGGTTTCCAGCCAGGCGCGCACCTCCGGCTCGACTTCGATGGTGTAGAGGTCCGGGGCCGGTGGTTCCGACATGACCGTTCCGTTCATAGGCGTGGACGCGTGGATACGTACGGTGTCCACACAAACGGGTGGCCGCCGGCCCGCGGGCCGAGTGCCCCGACCATCACCCGATCAGGGCACAGCCGACCGTCCCTGCCTCCTGCGCGGTCATCGGTGTGTCAGCCCAGCTTCGTGTTCTGTGCCTTCACCACCGCCGGAGCCAGTTCCGCGTCGCTGGGCCTGGCGTTGGCGATGGCCGAGCCGTTGACCGAGAAGTAGACGCCGACGACCTCGCCCTTGCGGACGACCTGGGTGTGCATGGTGTGCGAGGCGCCGCGGAAGGCCATCGTGGACGCGAAGCCGAGGGTCTCGTCGCCCGCCGGGGTGACGTCCTCCGGGGTGACGGAGTCGTACGCGCCGGTGCCGCCGCTTCCCTTGGCCGTGAAGCCGTCGCCGCAGGCCGCCACGGCCTTCTTCACGCCGGCCATGGCGGACTGCGCCGCGCCGGACGCGTAGGCGGTGAGCGTGATGTAGGTGTGTGCGCTGTTCAGGCCCTTCGCCTCGTCCGCCAGTACGCGCGTGAGGTCGGCCTGCGGTTCGCCGAGGGGGAGTTGGTTGATCGCGTACGCCAGGGGCGCGCAGGCCGGCTTGTCGAGGGTGACCTCCTTGGGCGACTTGGCGAGGGCGAACTCGTCGCTGTGCTCCTGCACCGAGAAGCCCTTCACGTCGGCGGGCGCGACCATGAGCCCGGCCAGCTTCTCGGCGGGGGTGGGCTGCTTCGACTGGGAGGCGGAGGGGCGGGGTTCGCCCGTCGTCTTGTCCGACTCGCCCTCCCCGCCGCACGCGGTGAGCGTGGTCAGGGTCATCAGCGTCAGGGCGGTCGCGGCGGCCGCCGTGGCTCGGTTCATGTGGGGGTTCCCTCGGGAGTTCGTGGGGTCGTGGTTGTGTGGGGGCGGATGGCGCCGGGGACGTCACCGGTCGAGCGGCTCGCGCAGCGCGGTGGACGGTTCGGGTACCTGCGTGCCCGTCGTCTGTGCCGCTGCCGTACGCCCGTCGCCGGGACGGGCGAAGATCATGGCATGGCCGCCCGGCGTCCTCGTGAGTGAATCGTGCAGGGCTCATGTGCGGTGCGTGAGGGGCCGTACGTCCTCCGTGGCCGGTGGGGCGTCTCGGCGGTTCGCTCGCGCACAGGTGGTCCGCCGGGCCCAACTGGGTTGTTCAACAGTGAAATTGCAGATGAGTAACGGTGTGCGGGGCGAGGTCCGTGAGCCGGGATCGGCCTTGAGGGGCTTATGTGTGGCTGATACGGTGCGATGGCTTGACACTCGCCCCAGCGCTGGCCGTTCGCCCAGGTCGGGTGGGCAGGTCCGACCCGTCGCGCATGTCTGCGCGCGAGCGGACGGGGGTGAAGTGTCCGGAGTTTCAGGGAACTTGGCAGACATCGTCTTGGGTGTACGGGGAGCGGTTGCGTGAAGATCCAAGAGCGTACGGGGGCGGGCGCCGGTCGTTCCGCGGCACCGGCCGGGCCGGCGGTCGGTGAGCGGCTTCCCACTCCGCCTCGCGAGCGCAAACCCGCGCTGGCCGCGCTGGCGGTCCTGTTGATCCTGGTCGGCGCGCTCGGCGCCACGATGCTCGTGCTGCAGGCCGGGGACCGGATCGAGGTCGTGAAGATCACCGCGGAGATCCCCGCCGGACAGGCGGTCACCGACGCCAACACCACGTCGGTCATGGTCGCCGAGGACCCGGGGATCGACTATGTGAAGTGGTCGCAGCTCGCCACCCTCAAGAAGCTCAAGGCCGTCAGCACGATCCCGGCCGGAGTCGTCGCCGTCGGCCAGATGTTCGGCGAGGAGGCCAAGGTGCCCGCGGGCAAGGCCCTCGTCGGGCTCTCCCTCAAGGAGGGGCAGTACCCGACCGGACTGAAGTCGGGGGACACCGTCGCCGCCTACCGCGTCGGCGGCACCGCCCGGTCCGGCTCCGATGACGCCGACGGCGGTTCCTCCGGCGCCACCGGGGGAAGCGACTCCGTGATCGTGGAGCAGGCGCGCGTGGACTTCGTCCAGGCCGTGAAGAGCGACGACATCGTCAGCAGCACCAACCTGCCCGTCACGCTGGTCGTCGACAGCGCCCGGGCCGCCGAACTCACCCAGGCCTCCTCCAACGGCGAGGTGGCCCTCGTCCTCGTTCCTGGCAACTAGAAGGCGGCACCCGACCCATGGCCCTCATCGCCCTCGCCGCCGACAAGGGTTCCCCCGGCGTCACCACCGCGGCCGTCGCCCTCGCGGCGGTCTGGCCGCGGCGGGTGCTGCTCGCCGAGACCGACCCGGCGGGCGGTGACCTCGTCTACCGCAGTGCCGCCGCGCACGGCGGGCCGCTGAACCCGAACACCGGGATGCTGTCCATCGCCGCGACCGCGCGCCGCGGCCTCGTGCCCGACCAGCTCTGGGACCACGTGCAGCCGTTGAGCGGCGGGCTCGAAGTGCTCGTCGGGCTCGGGATCGCCGAGCAGGCCGCCGGGCTCGCCGGGCTCTGGCCGACGCTCGGGCACGCCTTCGCCTCGCTCGCCGACTCCCCGCACGCGCCCGCCGACGTCATCGCCGACTGCGGACGGATCAGCGGGGACACCCCGGCCGTGGAGCTGTTCCCGCACGCCTCCCTCGTCCTGCTGATCTCGCGCACCGAGCCCGAGGCGCTCGCGCGCGTACGGGACCGGGCCGCCGCGCTCGCCGGCAAGCTGCACGGCGGGCCGCGCGGTGCCGCGAGCCTCGGCAACCCGGTGATCGGCGTCGTCCTGGTCGCCGACACGGGCGACGCCGCCAAGCTCGCGTCCCAGGTCAACGACATGCTCGTGCACGCGCAGACCGGCGCCCGGGTGGTCGGCACCCTCGCCGACGACCCGGCCGGCGCCGAGCAGCTGGCCGGGCGCAGGCGCGGCCGGCTCGACAAGTCGCTGCTGATCCGTTCCGCGCGCAAGGTGACGGCGGACCTCTACCAGCAGTACGGCGCCGTCTGGGCGGCCACGTCCGCCCAGGCCCAGCAGCCGCCGCAGGCGCACGGGGCCGGGCGATGACCGCTGTCGACCACCAGCTGGTCAAGCGGTTCCGTCAGGACGCCGGTGACCGGATCGCCGAACAGCGCCGCCTGGACCAGGTCAACGGCGTCACGCCGATGTCCACCGAGGACGAGCGGCAGTACGCCCGCGCCGTCATCGCGCAGATCCTGGAGGAGTACGCCCGCGCGGAGATCAACGCGGGCCGTACGCCGCTGGACGCGGAGACCGAGGAGCAGTACGCGGCCGCCGTGCACGCCGCGCTGTTCGGGGTCGGGCGGCTCCAGCCGCTGCTCGACGACCCCGAGGTCGAGAACATCGACATCAACGGCTGCGACCAGGTGTTCGTCGGCTACTCGGACGGCCGTGAGGTGCGGGGCGAGCCCGTCGCCGAGACCGACGAGGAGCTCATCGAGCTGATCCAGGTGCTGGGCGCGTACTCCGGTCTGTCGTCCCGGCCCTTCGACTCCGCCAACCCCCAGCTCGACCTGCGGCTGCCGGACGGTTCGCGTCTGTCGGCGGTCATGGACGTGACGCGGCGGCCCGCGCTGTCCATCCGGCGGGCGCGCATGGGCAAGGTGTTCATCTCCGACCTCGTCGGCAACGGGACGCTGACCCCCGAGCTCGGCCACTTCCTCGCCTGCGCCGTCCGCGCCCGCAAGAACATCATGATCGCGGGCGCGACCAACGCCGGCAAGACGACCCTGCTGCGCGCCCTCGCCAACGAGATCCCGCCGCAGGAGCGGCTCATCACCGTCGAGCGGGCGCTGGAGCTGGGGCTCGACACCTTCCCCGACCTCCACCCCAACGTCGTGGCGTTCGAGGAGCGGCTGCCCAACTCCGAGGGCCAGGGCACCATTTCCATGGCGGAGCTGGTGCGCCGGTCGCTGCGCATGAACCCCTCCCGTGTCATCGTCGGCGAGGTGCTCGGTGACGAGATCGTGACCATGCTGAACGCGATGTCCCAGGGCAACGACGGTTCGCTCTCCACGATCCACGCCAACAGCTCCAGCGAGGTCTTCAACCGCATCTCCACCTACGCCCTGCAGGCGACGGAGCGGCTGCCGATCGAGGCCAGCCAGATGCTGATCGCGGGCGCGGTGAACTTCGTCGTCTTCATCCAGCGGCGCAACGACTACCAGAGCGGCGGCCGCCTCCAGCGCATGGTCACCTCCGTGCGCGAGGTCAACGGCGTCGACGGGCGCGTGCTGTCCAGCGAGGTGTTCGCGGAGGCCCCCGACGGGCGGGTCACCGCGCACGCCCCCATAGCCTGCCTGGAGGAACTGATGGCCTACGGCTACCGGCCCAGCGGAACGTGGGGGTGAGCCCGGTGACCCGGACGACCACCGACCTCGCCGCGCCCGGATCGCTCGACTCGCTCGGCGCCATGGGCGGCCTGTTCTCCACCACCGTCCTGTACGCGCTCGCGTCCGGCGTCGCGGTCGGCGGCGGACTCGCCCTGCTCGCCGTCGCCGTACGCGGACTGCCCGCCAGGCCCGAGCACGAGAAGCAGAAGGCGGGCGAGCGCGCGGGCGAGCTGATCCGGTTCGCCGGCCGGCGCGGCTCCCTCGCCGTGCTCGTCGGCCTCGCCGTGCTGCTGCTGACCCGCTGGGCGGTCGCCGGTGCCGCCGCCGCCGTCCTCGTCTTCTTCTGGGACCGGCTCTTCGGCGGCGCGGGGGAGGAACGGGCCGCGATGCGGCGCGTGGAGGCGCTGGCCTCCTGGACCGAGTCGCTGCGCGACACCATCGCCGGCGCGGTGGGCCTGGAGCAGGCCATCCCGGCGTCCGCGCGGGCCGCCGCGCCCGTGCTGCGCCCGCACCTCGACGCGCTCGTGGACCGGCTGCGCGCCCGCACCCCGCTGCCCGACGCGCTCCAGCAGCTCGCCGACGAGATCGACGACGCCTCCGCCGACATCATCGTCGCCGCGCTCATCCTCAACGCCCGGCTGCGCGGCCCCGGTCTGCGGCAGGTGCTCGGCGCGCTCGCCAAGTCGGCCCGCGAGGAGGTCGACATGCGGCAGCGCGTGATGGCGCAGCGCGCCTCCACCCGGCGTTCGGTGCAGATCGTCGTCGCCGTGTCGATCGCGTTCGTGCTCGGACTGTCCATCTTCAACCGGGAGTTCGTCGAGCCGTACGGCACGGCGGTCGGTCAGCTCGTACTGGCCTGTGTCTGCGGCCTGTTCGCGCTCGGCTTCTGGTGGCTGCGCAAGCTGTCCACCATCGAGACGCCCGAACGGTTCCTGGTGCGCGACGAGTCGGGGGTGCGGTTCGTGCGTCCGCGTACGCCCGGTGCCGTACCGGCCGCCCAGCAGCGGTCGCCGCTCCAGCCGGAAGAGGGGGTACGCCGGTGAGTGACGAACTGACGATGCCGGTCGTCGTCGGCGCGGTCATCGGACTGGGCCTCTACGTCCTGGTCCGCGCGTTGATGCCGACCAAGCGCAGCGCGCTCTCCCAGGTCGCCCGGATCGACGCGATGCGGGCGCGCGGCACGGCGTACGAGTCGGCCCGGACGGCGGCGCGGGACACCGGCCGTTTCGGCTCGCTGCGAGCCGAAGTGGGCTCGCGGGTGGCCGAGTTCTACCTGCAGCAGGGGTGGGAGCAGCGTTCGCTGCGCGCGGACCTCGCCGTCCTGGAGCGCAGCTGGGAGAAGTTCCTGGCGACGAAGGTGCTGCTGGCGGTGGCCGGCCTGTTCTTCGGCCCGTTCCTCTTCGCCATCGTCTGGACGCTCGCCCTCGCCGACAGCCCGATCGTCCCGGTGTGGATGGCCCTGCTCTGCGCGGCGCTGTTCTTCTTCCTGCCCGACCTGGAGGTACGCCGGGACGCCGCCGAGAAGCGGCGCGACCTGCGCCGGGTGATCGGCGCGTACCTGGACCTGGTGTCGATGAGCCTGGCCGGCGGGCGGGGCCTGCCGGAGGCGCTGATGGCGGCGGCCGAGGTGTCCGACGGGTGGGCGACGCAGCGCATCCGCAGCGCCCTCGCCGACGCCCGGATCACCGGCATCAGCCAGTGGCAGGCGCTGGGGCAGCTGGGGGAGGAGCTGGGCGTGGAGGAGCTCAAGGACCTCTCCGCGTCGCTGGCGCTGGTCGCGGACGACGGTGCCAAGGTGCGCGAGTCCCTCGCCTCCCGTGCCGAGACCATGCGGCACCGCGAACTCGCCGAGATCGAGGGCAGCGCGGGTGAGAAGTCCCAGTCGATGCTCGTGGCGCAGCTGCTGCTGTGCGCGGGGTTCCTCGTGTTCCTGATCTTCCCGGCGGCGATGCGGGTGTTCCAGGTGTGAGAACCGCGAACCCCGAGCCGTACGTCAGAACTCCCGTGAACCGAATTCGAGAGGACAACGCGTCATGAACGGACGTACCTTCCACACCGGCGTCCCCGCCGTGGACTTCCTGGTCACCTTCATGCGGGCCCGCGTGGAGCGCGCCCGCTCCGGCGAACTGGACCGCGGCGCCTCCGCGGTGGAGTGGGTCATCATCTCGGCGGTCGTCGTGGCGATCGTCGGCGTGGTGGCCGCGATCATCAACGCCGCGCTGAGCGAGGGCGCCAACAAGGTCGGCGACTGCATCAAGGGCGCCCAGGCGAGCGGCACCTGCTGACGGCCGTCACTTCTCTCACGGGGATGTCGGTGCGCGTACGCCGCTGGGTACGCCGACGGGTGGAGGCCGCCTCCGCCCGCGGCGATTCCGGCATGAGCGCGATCGAGTTCGTGTTCCTCACTCCCGTCCTGTTCTTCATGATCTTCGCGACGGTGCAGTTCGCGCTGTACTTCTTCGCCGATCACGTCGCCCAGGCGGCGGCGCAGGCGGGTGCGCGCAAGGCGCGTGCGACGGCGGACGCCCGGCCGGGTGGCTGGCGGGGCGAGGCGCGGGGTGTGGTGGACAGCTACATCCGGCAGCTCGGCCCGCAGCTGGTGCTGGGCCCCGACGTGAGGATGCTCCAGCCGGAGCAGAACACGGTGGGCGTGGAGATCACGGCACGCGTCCCGACGGTGTTCCCGGGGCTCGACCTGACGGTGCACGCGCAGTCGGTGGGGCCGGTGGAGCGGTTCGTGCAGGAGGGGGAGAACTAGATGGGCGTCCCCCTGTGGGACGGACGCGTCCTGCGGCCGGACGACGACCGGGACCGGGACCTGGACCTGGCCCGGAATCGGGACCGGAATCGGGACCGGGGTCTGTCCACCGTCGAGGTGGTCATCCTCGCGCCGGTGATGATCCTGTTCATTCTGGTGCTGGTGGGGTTCGGGCAACTGGTCGACGGGCGCGGCGCGTTGGACGGCGCGGCGCGTGACGCGGCCCGGGCCGGCTCGATCCAGAAGGACCACGGCACGGCGATGGCGGAGGCGCGGGCGGCGGCGGAGGCGAACCTCGCGGACGTCTGCTCCGGGCCGGTGACCGTCCTGCAGACCAGCCGGGGCTTCGAGCCGGACACCCTCTTCACGGTCGAGGTGAGCTGCGAGGTGCGGGGCCTCGCCATGCTGGGCCTGGACATCCCGACGACCCTGACCGCGAGCTTCAGCTCGCCGCTGGACCCGTACCGGAGGACGGCGTGAGAGCGGCACGTGTACGGACCCGGCTGACCTGTCGGACCTGTCGGACCTGGGTGTCGGACCGCCGTGCGCGGCTGGACGACCGGGGCTCGGGCGCCGGCGCGGTCATCATCTTCGCCCTCGTCTTCCTGTCCCTGGCGGCCTTCGTCATCGACGGCGGCATGTCCATCTCCAAGCGGGAGCGAGCGGCGGACATCGCGGAGCAGGCGGCCCGTTACGCCGCCCAGGACATCGACCGCGAGGCCCTCTACGACGACGTGGGCGGCCCGGCGCCGATCAACTACGAGAACTGCGACGCCCGGGTGAAGGCGTTCGCCCGCGAGATGGACATGTCCGGCCCGGACATCGCGGCGACGCACTGCGTGGCGGCGACCGCGCAGGCGGTGCAGGTCGAGGTGCAGCTCACGTACGCGCCGGTCTTCACCGGCGTGTTCTACGGCGGGGACGTGGTGGTGCGCGGGCAGGCGGTGGCGGAGAACGAGGTGGGCTGAGGCCCGCCCCCGCACCCGCGGTTGCGCCCGCCCCGAAACATCCCTCGGACCTGCACACCGTTCACCGGGCGGTCGCACGGAAAGGGAGAGGAATCGGACGGAAGCCGTGACGCGGTGCGGGAAACCGCCCGGAAAAGCGTCCGCGGGTGGCCAAAGGCTCCGGGAACCGGTGGGTAGCGTGAAGGCGCCGGGCCATTCCATGACCGGATTACCACACTGATGAATTCGGTGACGCTGAGGAAGCGTCCGTCAACTGCACGCCACTGGCCGGCCTTTGGCGGGCGTGCTTTGATCAGTGCGCACGGCTCGTCGGAGTGGGTCCCGGTTCCGGGCTTCCGGCGAACTCCCCGCCGCTGCGTTCCTCGCTACGAATGGAAAGGCCAGCCATGAACTTCGTCCCCCAGGTGGAAACGGCCGAGATCTCCGACGCGGACCTGGACAACATCTCCGGTGGGCAGTCCGTCTCCGCCGGCATCGACGCCGGTGTGGCCGTCGTCGCGGACCACGGTTCCGTCGGTGTGGGCGTGTACGCCGAGGCGGGCCCCCTCTGCGTCTCCGCCGGTCTCGGCGCCTCGGTGAGCCACGCGGCCACCGCGCACACCACGATGGTCTGAGCGCTGTACCGGGTCCCGGCCTGTTCGCAGGCCGGGGCCCGGCTCATTTCTTTTCGCGCTTGTCCTCGACCTTCATCTTCTCGTTGACCTGCTTGGTGAGTTCGTCCTCGAGTTTCTTGAACTCACGGACCACGGCGTCGGACATGTCGGCGAGCGCGTCGAGCTGCTGGGTGATGTCCTCACGGCCGTCCTCCCAGTTGGACTCGAATGCGGAGAGCGCGTCGTTGACGCTGCCGTCGCCGATGTCGTCCTTGTAGGAATCGAAGAGCTTCTTGGTGTGGTTCATCCGCGTCTTGAGCGACCGCAGGCGACGCCCGTAGTCCTCCATCTCGGTCAGCGGAAGCGCGAGATCGCTCTTTCCCTTGCCCATGTGGAACTCCCCTCGGCAGGCCGGGCCTAGACGAACCGGAATGTACTCGTCACCGCGTCGAAGACGTCGTGGAACGCCTCGGCGAGGTCGAGTACCGGGCTGGCTCCCGAGACGAGCACGACCTGGTCGCCGGTTCCCGGCACGGGGACGTACGTCTGGGTCAGCACCATACGCAGGGTACGGCTGTCGCCCTGGGCGACGGGGACGTCCTCGACGCCGTAGGTCCGCGCGGCGAGGCCGACCTCGGGGATCTCGACGGTCGTCACCTTGCGCCAGGCGTCGCCCTCACGGCGGGGTGTGACGGTCCGCAGGCTCTCGGCGATGGCGCGCGGGTCGGTGGACAGGGCGACACCCTGCCGGTTCCTGGCGCCGAGCACCGAGACCGTGACGGTGGCGGAGAGCGGCACCCCGTCGAAGTTCTCCGCCATACAGCCCAGGTAGACCGCACCGGAGTCGTGGGCGTCCTTGGCCATCCTGCGGAGCATGGTGGTCAGGTCGCCGCGGTAGGGGGCGAGTTCGGGGGTTTCCCGCACCCGTTCGTCGACAAGGGCACGGATGGTCGCTTCCCGCCCCTCGGGACGGATGGCGAACTCCCACCAGGAATCCGGAACCGCCAACGAAAAGCTCGGCATCGATGGAATCTTTCTGATTCGGTCCGGCAGCCTAGTCCAGGCTGATTCCGAGGTCCTCGGTCGAGATTTCGATCAGTCGGCTCTCCGGCACTGTCGGTGCCGCGTAATCCAGGGACCGGATGTGTTCGAGGAAATCGTCCGGAAGGGATACATGATATTTGGCGATGTAGTAGGGGAGGTCTTCCCGCCAGAGCCAGGTTCCGTCCGTGATCAGCGATCCGATGCCCGTCATGTTGGGTGCCTCGGGGTCCAGGACATCCGGTCCGGCGCTCATCTCGCTCCAGATTTCCGTTCCGCTCCTCAGATAGTCCAGAATCCTCCGCTCGTCTGGATGCCCGGAGGGCCTGACGGCGTCCTTGATGGACCCGTTCTCGGGAAGTCCCCATCCAGGTGACAGTTCAGTGAAGAATCCAACAGGCCGAATCATCGATACTCCTTGCAGCGCCGCTGTCCTCAGACCATGGGAAGGAAAGTGAGCCAGACTCCGCCGTCCTTGATGTGTGGTGTGAAGGGACCCTCGCCGTAGCTCGGGACGCCGACAGCGTTGGTCGGAGCCTTGACAGGAACTCCAAGGGAGTTCGCAAGGTTCTGAATCACCTGCGGCTGGGCGGCCCCTGAATGGCAGGTGAGCATCCTTATGGGTTCGCCGGTGTAGCCCGGTATTCGGTTGATTGTATCAAGAACGTGATTCGGGTGAACGATGTGACCCCCCGCCCTCGCTCCTGCGCGGTTTGCCTCACCGGCAATCATGAGACCGTCTCTCGTGCCGTGGATGATGACATCCTGATATCCAGGGAGTCGCTTCGCCACATCGAAGTTCCGCAGAGTGGCGGGATCGTAGCCAATGGCGGTTGCTCCGTCCTTGTGGTAAACCGGGACGTCTGAGGGGAGAGCGTCGTCGGCGGCCCGCCCAGGAGGGCCCACATGTAGGGAATCCGCCTTCCACCAACGGCTCTTCCCCATCATGCTGAAGGTGAGCAGCCGGACGTTCTTCAGTGCGCGGACGCTGTTGGCGAGGTTCTTGAGGCCACCGCCGATTCCCCCCATGAAGCCGCCACCGAGTGCCTTGAGGCCGCCGGCTTTCCACAGCTTGCCCAGCTTGGCGAGGCTGGTGAAGCCCTTCGTGGCGGGAATGCAGTCCAGGGCGGCCCACAGCAGGTCGCCCCAGCCCGCCTGGCCCTTGATCACTTTTCTTAACGTGTCGGCGAGTACGACGAGGGCGGCCGCGAAGACCAGCCACCCCAGGGGCCCGCCCACGATCATCACGATGATGCCGACGACCGTCACGACCCATTTGCAGACGGTGACGATCTCGTCCCAGTTGTCGGTGACCCAGTCGCCGATCTCCTCCCACCAGCTGCGGTTGGGGATGCCGGCGTCGGACGCCTCCCTCAGCTTGGTCACCGTGCGGCGGGCGGCCTCCTGCCGGAGGCCCTTCGCCTGGGCGGCGAGTTTCCTGGCCGCTTCGAGTGCGCTCTCGGCCGCCTCGACCTTCCGCTCGGCCGTGTCCTGGCGGGACTTGGCGTGCTGGGCGTTGCGCGTGGCGTGGCGGACCTCGTCCTCGTCGGGCTTGGGAATCTCCTTGCCGCCGCTCTTCGACGGGTCGTAGGAGTCCGCCTTCGCGGTGGCGGTGCGTACCCAGTCGTTGGCATCGGTCAGCGCCTGCTGGGCGGTGGTGAGTTCGGCGCGCGCCTTGCGGCCGTCCCGCAGTGCCTTGTCGGCCTTCTCCTGGGCGTCCTCCAGGTCCGGCCAGAAGCCGGCGAGGGCGTCACCCGCCAGGTCGTACGACTTCTTCAGCTTCCGCAACCGCTTGGGCGCGTCCGCGAACTCCTCCGCGAACACGTCGGCCGTCTTGCCGGCCCAGGAGAGGATCTCGTCCTCCTTGGCGATCCCCTTGAGGTCCCGCAGGGCCTCGCCCACGTCGTCGGCGAAGTCGTGGAGGACACCGGCGAGTTTCCGTATGCGCTGAGGATCGCCCGGAGTCGGGTCCTCCTCCAGGTCGAGTATGTGCCAGTCCGTCGGCCTGTGTGACACGTGTGTACCCCCGTAACGCCTGCACCGTCCGTGTCGGAACGCGCTGCGAACTTACCAGGAGTGATTCGAACGGGGGTGTGGCCGACCGCTCCGGTCATCGACTGGTGCGTGAGTCACCTGACTTGAGGGATTCGACGAAGGCGTGGAAAGCGGGGGACGGGAAGGAGAGGGGGCCGTGGGTGGGGTGTTTGGAGTCGCGTATGGCGACTCGGGTGTGCAGCGGTGCGATCTCCACGCAGGTATTGCCGTCGCCGCCGCCGGAGAACGAGGACTTCCGCCAGTGCAAGGGCTCGGTCATGGCTCGTCTCACAGTTCCTTCGTCACGTGGTGGATGAAATCCAGCGAAGCTGCGGGATCCAGCGACGCCCGCTCCACTTTACGGAACAGTGTTCGAAGTTGGTTCAGCTGAGGTTCCGCGTCGATGAAGGCGGTCCCGGTGGGGAAGTCCCTCAGCACGGTGTCCAGTTGGGGCAAGGGGCCGCATGCGTGCATCATCGAGGCGTCGGCACCCGCGAAGCCGTCCTGATCGGTGGGGATGACGCGCACGGTCGCGTGACCGTCCTCGATCTGCGTCAGGATCTGGCGGAGTTGCGCCTGGGTCACCCGGCGGTCGGCCACGCGGACCCGGAGGGCGAACTCGTGGATGATCGTCTCGTACGGTGTCGGGTTGTCACCCCCGATCACGGCGCGCCGTCTCATCCGGTGTTCGACGCGAGGTGCCAGTTCGCTCTCGGGCAGGCCCGGCATCATGTAGGTGTACACCGCGCGGGCGTAGTCAGGGGTCTGAAGCAGCCCGGGAACGTGCGTGATCACGATCTCGCGCAGGGCCGTGGCATGGTGCTCGACCTCGGCGGTGTCCAGGAACACCGGAGGCAGTACTCCCCGGTACTCCTCCCACCACCCGTGCGTGCGGTCGGTGGCCATCGTGACGAGCGCGTCGATCAAATCCTCGTCCGTGCAGGCGTAGTGCGCCGCGAGGCGACGCACGCGTTTGGCGCTCACGCCCGCGACGCCGGACTCGATCTGGCTCATCTGCACGGAGTCGGCTCCGAGCAGCTCCGCGGCCTCCCTCGACTTCATGCCCATCGCCTCGCGCAGTTTGCGCAGCTCGGCGCCCAATCGCACCCTGCGGGCCGTGAGATGTCTCTTCGGCGGCAACCCCTGCCTCCTGGTCTCAAGTGCCTGGCCCACGTACCTCGTTCGAGGGTCAGAATACGGCAGGCGCTTGCGACTTCCTAAAGTTAGGAAATACCGTCGGTGATGTTCCGCACACGGTGTGGAACCGTCTGATGCCGGAAGTGCACCGCTTCGTCGTGCCTTGGCGGAGCGGCGGTGCCACCGGCCGACATCCCTTTCTCCGAGCGGAGTTCACTCATGCCCGAAAGCGAGTCCATCGACCCGGCGACCCCGTGGGAGTACACCTTGTCCATCCCCAACGACCCACGAGCCGTGACCATCTGCCGCCGCACCCTCCGGCTGATCCTCACGATGCACGGCCTGATCGGCCTCGTCGACACCGCCGAACTGCTGGCCACCGAGCTGGTCGCCAACTCCGTACGGCACACCAAAGGGCCGGCGGCGCTGCGCGTGCGCTGGGCGGACGGTGTGCTGCGGATCGGGGCGTGGGACACGGACCCGGAACCGCCCGGGCCGCCGGGGCGCTGGGAGCGGCTCGCCGAGGCGGAGGAGGGGCGGGGGCTGGCCCTGGTGCGGGCCTGCGCGGACCTGTGGGGCTGGCAGCCCCACGCGAGGGACGGCAGCCGGGGCAAGTACGTGTGGTGTGACCTCGTCGCGGCCTGACTCGTTAATCGTGCCGACCAGGAAGGAGAGCTGATGGTCAGCTCGTCGCACGAGGCGCTGCACAGGGTCTTCCAGAAGGACCCCGCGCTGCTGACGCGGGCATTGCAGCGTGTGTTGAACATCCACTTCCCCGAGCCGCGAGAGTTCGCGGTGCTGAACGCGGACCTGACCGAGATCGAGCCGGTCGAGCGGCGCGTGGACACGCTGATGCGCGTGGAGACGGATCAGGGGACGTACCTCCTGGTCGTCGAGGCGCAAGGGAAAGTGGACGAAGCCAAGCGGGGCAGCTGGGCTTACTACCTGTCGTACTTGTATGCGAAGTACCGTTGCGAGCCGGTTCTCATCGTGATCACTCAGAGCAGGGCCACGGCGCGGTGGGCGGCTCGGCCGATCAGGCTCGGACTGCCCGGCTGGCACTCGCTGACCGTTCGGCCACTTGTGCTGAGCCCGGAGAACGTTCCGGTGATCACGGACGAACAGGAGGCGGAGCGGGATGTGCCGCTTGCGGTGCTCTCGGCCATGACACATGGCCGGGGAAAGCGGGCTGCCGCCATACTGGAACCGCTGGCTACCGCCTTGCGGACCATGGACGCCGAGAGTGCGGCCGTTTTCGTTGCGTTCGTCGACTCGTGCCTGATCGATACCCAGGCCAAGGAAATCTGGAGGGACCTGATGGCGGCGATCCACTACTTCTTCCGGCACCCGGTGGCGGAACAGGTGCGCGAGGAGGGCCGGGAGGAGGGCCGGGTCGAGGATCGTGTCGCGATGACGCTGCGCATCCTGGAGTGGCGGGGAATCCCCGTGCCCGATGTCGTACGGGAGCGGGTCCAGGCCTGCACCGACCTCGATCAGCTCGAGCTCTGGGCCCAGCGGGCCGTTCACGCCACCCGGGCCGAGGACCTGTTCGGCGGTTGACCGGCCGATCCGCCGGTGCGGTCCGGGAGGTTGGGGCGGGAGGAACGGCTTTGGCCTTCGACTGCGGCCATTCGAGTCAATAAGATCCCCGTAGGCTCAGCAGACCCTCCTCCCACACGACCCCAGGACACCCGCCATGCCGCGACGCCGCAGTCCCAGCCCGTCCAGCTCGACGGCTCCGAGGAACAGGACGCCGCAGCCGGTGCGGGTGCGGCGGCGGTCGTTCGGGGACTTCGTCAAGGCGTTCCTCGCCTTCGTGGCGCTGCTCGTGCTGCTCGTCGGTGTGCCGTACGCGTTGGCCGTCACCGCCGGCTGGCCGTTCCCGAAGACGTTCGAGCCGATGGACTGGCTCAGGCAGGACGTCTCCGTCGAGACCTTCCTCGGCATCCTCACCTTCGTCGTCTGGCTCGCCTGGGCGCAGTTCACCGCGTGCGTGCTGGTCGAGATGAAGGCCGCGCTGTCCGGGGTCGGGGTGCCGGGACGGGTGCCCGGGGCCGGGCCCAGCCAGCTGCTCGCCCGGCAGCTCGTCGCCGCGCTGCTGCTCGTCGGCGCGACCGCCGCCGGTTTCACCCCGGGACTCGGCCAGCTCGGGCAGAGCCTCGAGGGCAACCAGCGGCCCGCCGTGGCCGCCGCCCAGCAGACCCCCGGCTTCTTCGCCCAGCAGCAGGAGCAGGCGGCCGGCGCCGCCGCCGCGCTTGCCGAGCAGGCCTCGCACGCCGAGGCGGCGGCGAGCGGCAGCAGCGCCCAGCAGCAGGGCGACACGAAGTTCTACCGGATCCAGCCGCCCGAGGGACGCCACCACGACTCCCTCTGGGAGATCGCCGAGCGGCACCTCGGTGACGGACGCCGGTACAAGGAGATCTTCGAGCTCAACAAGGACCGTACGCAGCCCGACGGTTCCAAGCTGTCCGAGGCCAGTCTGATCCGGCCCGGCTGGATCATGGAGATGCCCGGCGACGCCCGCGGCGGCGACCTCGTCGAGATGCCCGACGAGGCGCCCGAGGTCTCGCCCGAGGTGCAGCAGCAGATCCGCGACTACGACAGGACCGGGGACCACGCGCAGGGCGGTGGCGGCGGCAGCGGTGCCGCCCAGGTCTCCGTTCCCGAGCAGCGGCCGGCCCCCGCGCCCGCGCCCGCTCCCGCGAACGAGGACGCCGGTCAGCGGCAGGAGCGGCAGCACGCCGCCCCCGTCCAGGAGTCCTCCTCCTTCGGTCTCCCCGAGGCCCTCCTCGCCGCGCCCCTCCTCGCCGCCGGTCTCCTCGGCGCGCTCGGGCACCGGCGCCGGCAGGCGCTGTGGCAGTCGGCGTTCGGCGGCGTCGGCGGGCGGCGCGGGATGGAGCCGCCCACACCGGCCGGGGACGCCCAGGACGTCCAGGACGCGCTGCTGGTCGGCGCCGACCCCGAGGGCGTACGGCTGCTCGACCGGTCGCTGCGCGGGCTCGCCGCGTCCCTCGCCGCCGAGTCCCGTCCGCTGCCCACCGTCTACGCGGCCTGGCTCAGCAACGGCGACCTGCACCTCCAGCTCGCCCAGCCGTCCGGGAAGCCGCCGGCGCCCTGGCGGCTCGGGCAGGACCAGACGTTCTGGATGCTCGCCAAGGACGACGCCGAGCGGTACGAGGACGCCGACACCGCCGCCCCCTACCCCGGCCTCGTCAGCCTCGGCACCATGGACGACTCGCGGCTGCTGCTCAACCTGGAGTCCGTCCCCGGCATCGTCTCGCTGAGCGGCGACGAGGCCGACCGGGCCGCCGTGTTCGCCTCCGTCGCCGCCGAGCTGGCCACCAACGGCTGGTCGGACCGGATGACCATCACCCTCGTCGGGTTCGGCGAGGACCTGACCCCGCTCGCGCCCAACCGACTCCGCCACCTCGACGGCATCGAGGCGCTGATCGAGACCATGGAGGCCGAGACCCGGCAGCGGCGCGGCGCGCTCGGCGCCGCCGGGCACGACTCCGTGCTCACCGGGCGCACCGGGCCCGCCCAGCACACCCGTTGGGCCCCGCACCTGGTGCTGCTCGCCGCCGAGCCGTCCGCCGAGGAAGCCGTCACGCTCGCCGAACTCGCCGCCGACGCCAGCCGCCTCGGCATCGGCTACCTCGTCGGCACCGGCGGCGGCGATCTGCCGGGCGCCGCCTGGGAGATGGAGATCACCGGCGAGGGCAAGCTGCTCGCGCCCCTGCTCGGACTCGAACTCGACGCCCAGCTCCTGCCCGCCGCCCAGCAGCGCGCGGTGGTCGAGCTGTTCACCGACGCCGATCCCGAGCGCGGACCCGACGGGCCCGGCGCCACCCCGCCGTTCCTCGTCGACATCAGCGAGCAGGGGCGGCCCGCCGTCTACGCGCGCCTGGTCGGACCGTACGAGATCATCGGCCTCGACACCCCGGACGGCGAGCGCAGCGCCCTGCTCCACGAGGCGCTCGCGCTGCTGCTCCTGCACCGCGAGGGCGTGCACCCGCGCGTGCTGTCGTCCGCGCTGTGGCCGCGCGGGGTCACCGACGACGTGCGCGAGGCGCTGATCGAGCGGCTGCGCGCCTGGCTCGGCGCCGATCCCGACGGCACCCCCCGCCTCGGCACGGACTCCACCGGGCGGCTCACCCTCGCCAAGTCCGTCGTCTCCGACCTGGACGTGCTGCGGTCGCTGTACCACGAGGCCACCCAGGGCAAGGGCGTCGACAGCCGGGCCGTGCGCGGCCGGCTGCTCACCGACGCGCTGGTGCTGGTGCGCGGTCCGCTGCTCGCCGACCGGCCCGAGGGCCGCTACCGCTGGCTCACCCACGAGATCGTCGACGCCCAGCTCCCGCTGCTCGTCGCGGACACCGGCCTCGCGCTCTCCGAGTTCCACCTGGAGAAGAACCGCGCGGAGAAGGCCATCGAGGCGCTGAACGCCGCGCTGCGCACCGCCCCGGCCGACGAGCGGCTGTGGAACGAACTGCTGCGCGCCACCCACGCCCTCGACGACCCCGAGCGGCTCACCGCCCTCGCCGCCGACCTCGTCGGCCGCAGCGGCGCCCGCGGACTGCCGCCGCGCACCGAGGCGCTGCTCGACGAACTGCTGCCGGCCTGGCGCGACACGGTCGCGGCGGCGGGATGAGCGACCACCTGAGCGAGCATCTCAGCGCCCACCTGGACGTCTGGCTGATCGCCGCCGCCGCGCTGTGGGGCGCGGCGGCCGGCGCGGTGCTGCCCCGCGCGGCCTACCGGTTCTCCGCGCCGGCCGGCGAGGCGTGGCACACCGAGTGCCCCGGCGGGCACCCGGTCGGCGGCTGGCTCGGACGGGCCCGGTGCGGGTCCTGCGCGGGACCCCCGTACGGACCCGGCGCGGCTCCCGTCGTCGTCACCGCCCTCGTCTGCGCCGCCCTCGCCGCCGCCACCGGCACCCGGCCCGAGCTGGGCGTCTGGCTGCTGCTCGCGCCCGTCGGCGTGCTGCTGGCGGTGGTCGACCTCCGGGTGCAGCGGCTGCCCGACCCGCTCACCCTCCCCTTCGCCGGGACCGCCCTCGCCCTGCTCGGCCTCGCCGCCCTCGCCCCCGAGCACGCGGGGGAGTGGACCACCGCCCTGCTGGGCGCGCTCGCGCTGGGCGCCGGCTACTTCGTGCTGTTCCTCGTCAACCCGGGCGGCATGGGCTTCGGCGACGTCAAGCTCGCGCTCGGCGCGGGCGCCGTCCTCGGCTGGTACGGCTGGCCGACCGTGATGCTCGGCACCCTCGCCGGGTTCGTGCTCGGGGCGCTGTACGGGGGTGCGCTGGTCGTCGCCCGGAAGGCGGGCCGCAAGACGGCGATCCCGTTCGGGCCGTTCCTGATCAGCGGTGCCTTCGCCGGGCTGCTGATCGGGGCCTACGCGGCCTGACGTCGGCCGCCCACAAGCGCTGGCGTACGCTGGATCGGTCCGTCCACAACCCCTCCGAAAGGGACGCCGGTGACCGAGAAGGCCGACCTTCAGACCGTCCTCGACCGTGCCGCCGCCGGTGGGCGGATCACCCCCGAAGAGGCCCTCGACCTCTACCGCGACGCCCCGCTGCACGCGCTGGGCGCCGCCGCCGACGCCGTGCGCAGGCGCCGGTACGCCGGTACGGAGCACATCGCGACGTACATCATCGAGCGGAACATCAACTACACGAACGTGTGCGTCACGGCGTGCAAGTTCTGTGCCTTCTACGCGGCCCCCAAGGACACCGCCAAGGGCTGGACCCGCGACCTCGACGACATCCTGCGGCGCTGCGCCGAGACCGTCGAACTCGGCGGTACGCAGATCATGTTCCAGGGCGGTCACCACCCGGACTACGGCGTCGAGTACTACGAGGAGCACTTCGCCGCCATCAAGAAGGAGTTCCCGCAGCTCGTCATCCACAGCCTGGGGGCGAGCGAGGTCGAGCACATGGCGCGGATCAGCGGGGTGGGCGTCGACGAGGCGATCCGGCGCATCCACGCGGCCGGGCTCGACTCCTTCGCCGGAGCGGGCGCTGAACTGCTCCCCGCCCGTCCCCGCAAGGCCATCGCGCCGCTCAAGGAGTCCGGGGAGCGCTGGCTGGAGATCATGGAGATCGCGCACAACCTCGGTGTCGAGTCCACGTCCACCATGCTCATGGGGACCGGCGAGACCAACGCCGAGCGGATCGAGCACCTGCGGATGATCCGTGACGTGCAGGACCGCACGGGCGGCTTCCGCGCGTTCATCCCGTACACCTACCAGCCCGAGAACAACCACCTGAAGGGCCGCACCCAGGCCACCCTCTTCGAGTACCTGCGGATGATCGCCATCGCCCGCCTGTTCCTCGACAACGTGGCCCACATCCAGGGCTCCTGGCTGACCACCGGCAAGGAGGTCGGCCAGCTCTCCCTGCACTACGGCGCGGACGACCTCGGCTCCATCATGCTGGAGGAGAACGTCGTCTCCTCCGCCGGCGCCAGGCACCGCTCCAACCGGCTGGAGATCATCGACCTGATCCGCAAGGCGGGGCGGGTCCCGGCGCAGCGGTCGACGACGTACGAGCACCTCGTCGTCCACGACGACCCGGCGAACGACCCCGCCGACGACCGCGTGGTCTCCCACATCTCCTCCACCGCCATCGAGGGCGGCACGGCCCACCCGGAGCTGAAGCTCCTGGCGTCCAACTGACGTACCCGTGCTGACCCTTCACACCGCCGACGCCTCGCCCGAGATCGCCGTCGTGGTCGACGGCGCGCACATCGCCGCCGTCGGCCCGTACGAACAGCTGGCCGCCGGTCATCCGGGCGCCCGGCTGCGGCGGTGGCCCGGCATCCTGACGCCCGGTCTGCTCAACCCCTACGGTCCGGAACTGCTGGAGCAGGCGTACCACCCCGACCCGCGCGAGGCGGACCGGCTCGGTACCGAGCCGGTGTTCGGGGAGCGCGCGCGGGCACTCCTGGCCGCCGGACCGTCCGCACGGGGCGCCAGCGCACGCCGCGGAGTGCAGCGCATGCTGGCGCACGGAACGGTCGCGGTCGCCGGTGAGCTGCGCGGCCGCGAGGCCCTGGACGCGGTGCGCAGGGCCGGGCTCGCCCTGGCGGGGCGTCCGGCCGCACTGCCCGGACCCGCGGCGCTCTCCCCGGTTCCCCTCGTGCTGCTGCCGGGCCTCGGCGCCGGGAGACCCGCGCGGTTCGCGGTGTTCGACGTGCCCGACCGGGACGCCCTCGTGCGGGACGGCGCGTCCACGTGCGTGGCCACCGTCGTGGGCGGCCGCCTGGTGTACCGGCGGCGCTGACCTCGTGGCGGCGCCGGACCCCGGGCGGCGCCGGCCCTCACCCCGCGAACGCCTCCCCGAACGCGCCGTCCTCCTGCTCCACCCCGCTGCAGTCCGTCAACGGGTCGTCCGCGGAGGCGTCCTCGCCGCACGGCCGGTCCCGGAACGTCGACCACATCGACACCCACGCGATGCCCTTCTCCTCCGCGAAGGCCCGCACCTCGGCCGCGTCCGCGAGCGTGAGGGTCTCCCCCTCCACGTCGTTGACGCCGATCATCGAGGTGAGCGCCATGCCCCGCCAGGCATCGGCCTCCGACAGCCCGAAGACCTCCTGGAGCTGGGCGTTCGCCGCCTCGGCGGAGGTGAGGGCGTACTCGCCCATGTCACCGTCGTAGGACTCGCCGTAGTTCATCGTCATGAGGTTGACGGTGGAGACCTGGACGCCGTGGTTGTTCGCGGACGCCAGCAGGGCCAGCCCGTCCTCGTCGAGCCCGGACGGCATGACCGGGAGCGTGAACGTCACCTCCAGGTCCGTACGTTCCTCCTGGAGCAGCGCGATCGCCTCCGAACGCAGGTCCACGGAGGCGGAGTCGGCGAGTTCGTCGCCCTCGATGTCGAAGTCGGCGCGGGTGGCGCCGGCCGCGTCCAGCGCGGTGCCGTACGCCTCCGCCAGCTCCGCCGCGGTGTCGCAGGTGGCCGCCAGTTCGTCGCCGGAGGCGCCGCCGAAGGAGACGCGGACGTCGGCGCCGGACCCGGTGAGCCCCGCGATCCGGGACGTCACGGTCGCGTCGTCGATGTCCTGGGTGCCGTTCCAGTACGGGGTGCAGCCGCTGCCGGAGGAGATCACGAACGCCAGGTTGTACGTCGTGGGGGAGCCCGCCGAGTCGGTGCCGGAGGCCGCCGAGGCACTGACGTACGGGGCGTACGCGGTGACCGGCGCGGACGACGACGAGGCCGAGGGGGCGGGATCCGCCGGGGCCGCGTCCGTCGTGGTGTCCCCGGCGGAGCAGCCGGCGGTGGCCGCGACCAGGGCCAGGGCCGGGAGGAGGGCGAGCCCGGCAACGGACTTCAGTGGACCGCGCATCGTGCTCGTTCCATTCGTGAGACGTCGGGTGGACGGCCAACGTGGCACACGGGTCTGTGTGCTTTCTGAGGATGTACGCCCGGTTCCCGGATGATTCTCAGGGGACGGAGAGGTTCGCGGCCTTCCCACGGGAGACTCACAGGGAACGCCGGGTTTTCCCTACGCAACGGCCTCTACCGTCCGGGCCATGCATTCCGATCCCGCCATCGAGAGCCGCGCCGCCGCGCGCGGCCGTCGCCGCAAACGCCCTGACGGGCCCGGCGAAGGACCCGTCTTCGTCGACTCCTCCGGACGCCGGGCCAGGCTGCTGCGCCGGATCGGTCTCCTCCTGGGGACCGTGTGCGCCGGATACGCGGTCGTGCTGGGTATGGCCTTCATGGGCATCGGCACCTCGGTCACACCGGCCTCGCTGCTGCCGTTCGGGGTCGGACAGGGACAGGCCGGTCCCGGTGGCGGCGCGGGTCCGCAGGGCGGGGCGGCCCCGACCGGCGCACCGCCGTCCCCGCCGGCCGGCACCCCGAGCGCCACCACCGTACCCACCCCCTCGGCGACGTCATGACCGCCGCGCCCCCCGCGCGCGGCCGACGCCGCGCCCCCACCCGTATCGAGCGCGCCGCCGGGCGGGCCGCCGCGCTGCACCGGCCGCGGGTCCTCCTCGCGCTGCTGCTCCTGCTCGCCCTGACCTGCGTGATGCTGCTCGACGGCTATCTGCGGGCCGAGGTCGGTGACGACCAGCGGGTCCGCACCGGGGCCTCGTCCTCCGAGGTGCCCGACGAGGTCCTCGACGGCGGCCCGATCCTCAGCTTCCCCGGCGGGCAGGCCGAGACCACCTCCGTCCCGGACAAGACGATCGTGCTCACCTTCGACGACGGACCGGACCCCACCTGGACACCGGAGGTCATGGAGGTGCTGGAGAAGTACGACGTACCCGGCACGTTCTTCGTGGTCGGCTCGATGGTGTCGCGCTACCCCGACATCGTGAGGGACCTGGTCGACCAGGGCAACGAGATCGGCGTCCACACCTTCACCCACGTCGACCTGTCGTACCAGAGCTCCGCCCGCGTCACCCGCGAGATGGAGCAGACCCAGCTCGCGCTCGCGGGCGCGGCCGGGATCACCTCCACGCTGTTCCGGGCGCCGTACTCCTCCAAGCCGGACGCCATCGACAACTACAGCTGGCAGGTCTACCAGCAGCTCGGCGAGGAGGGGTACACCAGCGTCTTCATCGACACCGACAGCGAGGACTGGAAGGAACCGGGCGTCGCGAAGATCGTCGAAGGGGCCACCCCGGAGGACGGGGAGGGCACCTCGGTGCTCTTCCACGACTCCGGCGGCGATCGCACGCAGACCGTCGAGGCGCTGGCGGAGTACATCGAGAACATGCAGGCGGAGGGCTACACCTTCACCACCGTCAGCGGTGCCCTGGCCGAGCAGCGGCAACAGCAGCAGCCCGCCGGGGCCGACGGATCCGGAGCGGGCGGGCTCGCCGCCGGCGCTCCGTCCGGCACCGGCAGCCAGCTCCAGGCCTCCCACCGCACCGCCACCGGCACGACCCTCTACGAGGGCAAGGCGCTCATCGCGGCCGTCACCGTCGCCGAGTGGACGGTGCCCGCGCTCTCGGCCGGCCTGGTGATTGTGGGCGTGGCCGTCATGGGGCGGTTCGGTCTGATGCTCGTCCTCGCCCGGCGCCACTACCGGCAGCGCAACAGACGCCGCTTCAGCTGGGGGCCGCCCGTGACCCGGCCGGTCAGCGTGATCGTCCCGGCGTACAACGAGAAGGAGTGCATCGAGAACACCCTGCGGTCGCTGGCCGGGAGCACCCATCCGATCGAGATCGTCGTCGTCGACGACGGATCCACGGACGGCACGGCGGAGCTCGCCGAGGCGCTCGGCCTGCCCAACGTCCGGGTGATCCGGCAGGAGAACGCGGGCAAGCCGGCCGCCCTGAACAACGGCATCCGCAGCGCCCGTCACGACATCGTCGTGATGATGGACGGCGACACCGTCTTCGAACCGGACACCGTGGGCCGTCTGGTGCAGCCCTTCGCCGACCCGTCGGTGGGCGCCGTCGCGGGCAACGCCAAGGTCGGCAACCGCTCCACGCTCATCGGCGCCTGGCAGCACATCGAGTACGTGATGGGCTTCAACCTCGACCGGCGCATGTACGACCTGCTGCGCTGCATGCCGACCATCCCCGGCGCGATCGGCGCCTTCCGCCGCGAGGCGGTCCTGGAGGCCGGCGGCATGAGCGAGGACACCCTCGCCGAGGACACCGACATCACCATCGCGCTGCACCGCGCGGGATGGCGGGTCGTCTACGAGGAGCACGCGCGCGCGTGGACCGAGGCCCCCCGGTCGCTGCGGCAGCTGTGGTCGCAGCGCTACCGCTGGTCGTACGGCACCATGCAGGCGCTGTGGAAGCACCGCAAGTCCCTGACGGACAAGGGGCCCTCGGGACGGTTCGGGCGGGTCGGCATGCCGCTGGTGGTGCTCTTCCAGGTCGTCACGCCGGTGTTCGCGCCGCTCATCGACGTGTTCACCGTGTACTCGATGCTCTTCGTCGACTTCCGGGCGGCCCTGCTGGCCTGGTTCGCCGTCCTGGGCGTGCAGCTGGTGTGCGCCGCGTACGCCTTCCGGCTCGACCGGGAGAAGTACCGGTACCTGCTGATGATGCCGCTGCAGCAGCTCGCGTACCGGCAGATGATGTACCTCGTCCTCATCCACTCCTGTGTCACCGCCCTGACCGGTGGCCGGCTGCGCTGGCAGAAGCTGAAGCGGACGGGCGAGGTCGGGATGCCGGCGGGGACGGGCGGCTGATGGGGGCGCACCGCAAGGGGGCCGCACGGGCCGCACGGGCCGGACGCCCGGAACCGGCGGCCGCGCCGACCGCGCCGACCGCGGCGGCCCCCCCGACCGCGCCGGCCCCGGCGGCCCGCGACGGGTACTTCGACCTGCTCCGTGCGGTGGCCCTCGTCCGGGTCGTCGCGTACCACACCTTCGGCTGGGCCTGGGCGAGCATGGTCTTCCCGTCGATGGGGGTGATGTTCGGACTGGCCGGCACCCTGATGGCCAGATCGCTGCGGCGTCCCGCGCTCACGGTGATCCGGGGCCGCGTCCGCCGCCTGCTGCCGCCGTTCTGGTTCTGGGGCTTCTTCGTGGTCACCGCGATGCTGGTGCACGGCTGGATGCCGGGATGGCAGATCGTGTACTGGATCGTGCCGCTCGGCGACCCGCCGGGCAGCGCCTGGGCCGAGCAGGCCTGGGACATCGTCTGGTACCTGCGCACCTACCTGTGGTTCGTGCTGCTCTCCCCGCTGCTGCTGCGGGTGTTCCGGCTCTCCCCGGTCGTGGTGCTGGTGCTGTCGCTCGTCCCCGTCGTCGTCCTCACGTACGGGTGGCAGCCGCCGGAGGGCCGGCTCGGCAGCGCCCTCACCGACCTCGCGACGTTCCTGTTCTGCTGGCTCCTCGGCTTCGCCCACCACGAGGGGGTGCTCGCACGGCTGCGCCCCCTCGCCGTCGGCGCGGCGTCGCTCGCCGCGCTCGCCTACGGCGGCTGGTACGCCCTGGCCCACCAGTCCGCCTACGGCGGCACCTACGACCTGGACGACAACCCGCTCGCGCAGGCCTTCTGGTCGGCCGGGTTCGTGACGCTGCTGATGTACGCCAAGGAGTACCTCCCCGCCCGGCCGGCGAGGGCGTCCCGTTCCCGCCTGGTCACCGTGTTCAACGCGCGTGCCGTGACGATCTACCTCTGGCACGAACTGGCGCTGATCCTGGCCGTGCCGCTGATCGACCGGTTCTGGGAGGTGCCCGCGTTCGAGGCGCATCTGCCGCTGGAGAGCCAGTGGTTCCTGTTCGGCGTGGGCTGGGTCCTGATCGCGGGCTTCGTGCTCGCGTGCGGCTGGGTCGAGGACGTCGCCGCACGACGGAAGCCGACGCTCCTGCCGGGCGGGCGGGCTGCAAGAATGAGCACGTGACCCGCGCATCCCTGGACAAGCAGCCGCACGAAGTCGCCTCGATGTTCGACGACGTCGCGGAACGATACGACCTGACGAACGACGTGCTGTCCCTCGGTCAGGACCGGCGATGGCGCAAGGAGGTCGCGAAGGCCGTCGACGCCCGGCCCGCGCAGCGGATCCTGGACCTGGCGGCCGGCACGGGCACCTCGTCGATGCCCTTCGCCCGCGCCGGCGCCTACGTCGTGCCCTGCGACTTCTCGCAGGGCATGCTCCGGGTCGGCAAGCGGAACAACGTCTGGCTCCCGTACACGGCCGGCGACGCGACCCGGCTGCCCTTCAAGGACGACGTCTTCGACGCCGTCACCATCTCCTTCGGGCTGCGCAACGTGCAGGACACGGACGCGGCCCTGCGCGAGATGCACCGGGTGACCCGGCCCGGCGGGCGGATCGTCATCTGCGAGTTCTCGCACCCCACGTGGGCGCCGTTCCGCACCGTCTACACCGAGTACCTGATGCGGGCGCTGCCGCCGGTCGCCCGGTCGGTGTCGTCCAACCCGGACGCGTACGTCTACCTCGCCGAGTCCATCCGCGACTGGCCCGACCAGCCCGCGCTCGCCGGACGGTTGCGGGGCGCCGGCTGGTCGAAGGTGGCGTGGCGCAACCTCACGGGCGGGGTGGTGGCGCTGCACCGGGGCTTCAAGGAGAGCTGAGCACCACCGGGTGGGGCGGGGCGGGTTCCTCCAGTTCCCGTTGGAGCCCGCCCGCGGGCGGCACCGGCCCGCGCGGCTCGCGCACCCCGCCGCCGCCCTCGCCCTCGCCGGGGTCCAACCACACGTGGACCACGGAGTCCCGCGGCACCTCGGTGCCGGGCTGCGGATACTGGCGTACGACGTAGTCGACGACGGCGAGCCGGAAGTCCGGCCGGTCCGGGGCGTGCACGGACAGGCCCCGGGCCCGGGCCGACTCGCGCGCGTCCACGGCCATCAGCCCGACCAGACGCGGCACGCGCACTTCGGGCGTCGGTGTCCTGGGTGTCATGCGCACGGACGTCACCCCCAAGCGGTACCGGCAGAGTAGACCCGGTGCCGGGCCCGCCGGAAGCACCAAGTGGCTTTCCGTGACAATTGATTACTCAGAGTGGCGTTCGGGTGTCGGGGTCACAGGTCCAGCCGGTAGCAGTGGGCCTCCCGCGGGTCGGACGGGATCGTGAACGTCTCGGCGAGACGCATCCCGAGCCGCCGGGTGACCGCTATGGAACGGGTGTTGCGGGCGTCCACCATCGCCACCACGCCTGTCAGGCCCGCCGCCGTCACCCGCTCCAGTGTCTGCCGGGCCGCCGCGGTGACGTACCCCTTGCCCCAGTGCTCCCGCGCGAGCCGCCAGCCGATCTCGATCTCGCCCGTGGGGCCCCAGTCGCGCTCCCACGGCTGGGCGCCGGTGAAGCCGATGACCCGGCCGGACCCGTCGAGCATGCTCCACAGGCAGAAGCCGAGTTGGGCGTCGTGCCGGCGCTGGCGGGCGGTGAGCTCCTCGTAGACCGACAGCTCCGCCGAGGTGCCGCCGTGGAATTCCATGACGTCCGGGTCGTCGAAGATCCGGTGCCAGGCGAAGGCGTCCTCGTGGGTGGGGACGCGCAGCCGTACAGCGGGGAGAGCTCGGTTCACGGGGCAGCCCTTCAGCCGGGTGATCACTCGTGCTGAATAGACTGCCCGTGTCCAGTGCCGGTCGGCACGCAGATTTCGAACTTGGGGAGATCCCGCCGTGACCGAGCCCCTCTCCGACAACACCGCCGATGTGATCGTCGTGGGCGCGGGGCCAGCCGGCTCCACCACCGCCTACCACCTGGCCCGGTCCGGACTCGACGTGCTCCTGCTGGAGAAGACCGAGTTCCCGCGCGAGAAGGTCTGCGGCGACGGCCTCACCCCGCGCGCCGTGAAGCAGCTGGTGTCGATGGGCATCGACATCTCCGAGGAGGCCGGCTGGCTGCGCAACAAGGGCCTGCGCATCATCGGCGGCGGGGTCCGCCTCCAGCTGGACTGGCCGGACCTCGCCTCCTTCCCCGACTACGGCCTGGTCCGCAGGCGCGACGACTTCGACGAGCAGCTCGCCCGGCAGGCCCAGAAGGCGGGCGCCCGGCTGTACGAGCGCTGCAACGTGAGCGGGCCGGTCGTCGACGACCGCACCGGGCGCATCACCGGGGTGAGGGCCAGGCTCGGCGAGGACAAGCAGGAGGTCACCTTCCACGCCCCGCTGGTGGTGGCCGCCGACGGCAACTCCACCCGGCTCTCCCTGGCGATGGGCCTGCACCGCCGCGAGGACCGCCCGATGGGCGTCGCGGTCCGTACGTACTTCACCTCGCCCCGGCACGACGACGACTACCTGGAGTCCTGGCTGGAGCTGTGGGACCGCCGCGGCCCGCAGGACCGTCTGCTGCCCGGCTACGGCTGGATCTTCGGCATGGGCGACGGGACGAGCAACGTCGGCCTCGGCGTGCTCAACACCTCGGACGCCTTCAAGGAGCTGGACTGGCGCGAGGTCCTCAAGGCCTGGTGCGCGTCCATGCCGGAGGACTGGGGCTACACCCCGGACAACATGACCGGCCCGATCCGCGGCGCCGCGCTCCCCATGGCCTTCAACCGCCAGCCGCACTACACGCGCGGGCTGCTGCTGGTCGGCGACGCGGGCGGTCTGGTGAACCCCTTCAACGGCGAGGGCATCGCCTACGCCATGGAGTCCGGGCAGATCGCCGCCGACGTGATCGTCCAGGCCCACGCGCGGGCCACCCCGGCCCAGCGGGAGATCGCGCTCCAGCGCTACCCGCGCGTGCTGAAGGACACCTACGGCGGCTACTACACGCTCGGCCGGGCCTTCGTGAAGCTCATCGGCAACCCGAAGGTCATGCAGATCGCCGCCCAGCGCGGACTGACCCACCCGATGCTGATGAGGTTCACCCTGAAGCTGCTCGCCAACCTGACGGACCCGACGGGCGGCGACGCGATGGACCGCATCATCAACGGGCTGAGCAAGGTGGCGCCGAAGGCGTGACCGCCGTCCGGGACGGGTGAGCGGGCGCCCGCGGGGCGTGAAGGCGTGAACGGCGCCGTGGGCGGCCGGGGTCCGGAGGGCGGACTCCGGCCGTCGGCGTCCGTGCCGGGGCGCCGTGAGGGGCCGTCGCGGGGCCGTACGGCGTCCGGCCGGTGCGCACCGGCACCGTCAATCCGCCCGGACGGAGGGACAATTGGGGCAATCGGGTGATCTTGCCCCGGTGTGCGGGAACGGCGGAGGGCCGCTGCCCCCCGAGCGGCAGCGGCCCTTCGATCCCTGACGGGGCGCGGCTCAGAGCACGCGCACCGCACCCGACGCGGGGTAGCCGGAGAGGTCCTGGATGACGACGCCCTTGGAGGGGTTGGCGGCGTCCAGGTACTGGCCGCCCCCGATGTAGACACCCACGTGGTACGCGGAACCCTTGCCGCCCCAGTAGAGGATGTCGCCGACCTGGAGGTTGGACAGCGAGACGTCGGTGCCGGCCATCGACTGGTCCTGCGAGACGCGCGGCAGGTCGACGCCGACCTGCTTGAACGCGGCCTGCACCAGGCTGGAGCAGTCCCAGGCGTTGGGGCCCGAGGCGCCCATGACGTAGGCGTCGCCCACCTGCGCCTTGAGGAAGGCGATGACCGTCGCGACGCTGCCGCCGGCGGGCGCCGAGGCGGTCGTGGCGGAGGCGGTCGTGGCGGTGGTGGTGAGGGCGGGGCGCTCGGCGCTGCGGGCGGCGCGCTCGGCGGCGGCCTTGCGGGCCTCCTCGGCGGCCTTCTTCTTCGCCTCGGCCTTCTTCTTGGCCACGGCGAGGTCGGCCTTGGCCTCCTTGGCGGCCTCCTCCGCGGCCGCGTCACGCTCGGCCTGCAGCTGGTAGTTCGCGGCGGCCTGCTGGGTGGCGTCCGCGGACTGGGCGACCTGAGCGGCCAGGTCGGCCGTCAGGGTGGGCAGCTCGAGGGTCTGCGTCACCGGCTCGGCGGCGTTCGCCGAACCCGACGCCCCGGCCACTGCCAGGGTGCTGAGGACGCCACCGGCAACTCCGGCCCGCATCGCGATCGTGGACGGCGCGGTACGGCGGGGCTTCCGGTGGCTGCGTATGGGAGCGGTGTGGGACATGGGAACAACCGGTACCAGGCGCTGCTTCATATCTTCAAGAAACGTGTGCTGCGCCACAGTTGTTCAACCGGGGCTCCGAATCCCGGGCGTGTCGCTTTTTATTGACGCCCTAACGGACATTGCGGACGCTCGTGATCAGCCCGTGATCACGCACTTTCATCGTTACGTCCGAATTGCCCTCGACTTACCACTGGTTGGACTGGTTGGCCAACCCCTCCTCTCATGCACCTCTCATGAATGTGGCGGAGGTCACGGAACGATTACCCGCGCGGTCGCGTCGGGGAGCGCCGGCCGCGCCCCGATCGGCCGCTGGGGCCGACGTCGGCGCCGACGGTCGGAGCGAGGACCGGATCGACGGCCGGAGCGAGGACCGGATCGACGGCCGGAGCGAGGACCGGATCGACGGCCGGAGCGAGGGTCGGACCGACGGCCGGAGTGGGAGCCGGACCGGTGATCGGGTGGGCATCGGACCGGCGGCCGGAGTGATGGCCGGATCGCGTCGCCGGGACTTCGTGAACGCGTGCACACGTCCACATCCCGCCCCCGGTCCCCTCTGACGTGTGAACGCGCCTCTATCAAGAGATCGGGTCCAGCACCAATTTGCATGCGTGGGAACTCTCTTGATATGGAGACGGGCCCCGTGAGCTGCGCTGACGAGGGAAAATGTCACCTTTGGTGATCGACTGGATGCTTGGCGTGTGAAGATCACCGCTCATCCGACTTCATGATCGTTCGTCAGGTGGTGGAGATCACAAAGGTTGTGCAATACCCCGTGTCGCAGATCACAGACCCACAGGCATAAGATGCGGAGCGGTTGGGCTTGTGACCTGCTTCACATGTTCTCGATCTTCGCCGGGGCGGGCGTGGTTCGTGGGGCTGTTGAGGCCGGATCGGCCCGCTGCACATCCGCCAGCAGTCAGTGCCGACTGAGAGGAGCGAGGAGCGGTGAACGCGTATGCGCCCATCCTCGTACTGGGAGCCCTCGGGGCAGGCTTTGCGATCTTCTCCGTGGTCATGGCCACGCTGATCGGTCCGAAGCGGTACAACCGCGCCAAGCTCGAGGCCTACGAGTGCGGTATCGAACCGACCCCCACGCCGGCCGGCGGCGGGCGCTTCCCCATCAAGTACTACCTGACGGCGATGCTCTTCATCATCTTCGATATCGAGATCGTCTTCCTCTACCCCTGGGCCGTCACCTTCGACGCCCTGGGGATCTTCGGGCTCGTGGAGATGCTGCTCTTCGTGCTCACCGTCTTCGTCGCGTACGCGTACGTATGGCGGCGCGGCGGCCTGGAATGGGACTGAGGGGCCTTTAGTCATGGGACTCGAAGAAAAGCTGCCGAGCGGATTCCTGCTGACCACCGTCGAGCAGGCCGCGGGCTGGGTGCGCAAGTCGTCCGTCTTCCCCGCCACGTTCGGCCTCGCCTGCTGTGCCATCGAGATGATGACCACCGGCGCCGGACGCTACGACCTGGCGCGCTTCGGCATGGAGGTCTTCCGCGGCTCACCGCGGCAGGCGGACCTCATGATCGTCGCCGGGCGGGTCAGCCAGAAGATGGCGCCGGTGCTGCGGCAGGTCTACGACCAGATGCCGAACCCCAAGTGGGTGATCTCCATGGGGGTCTGCGCCTCCTCGGGCGGCATGTTCAACAACTACGCGATCGTGCAGGGCGTCGACCACATCGTCCCGGTCGACATCTACCTCCCCGGCTGCCCGCCCCGCCCCGAGATGCTGATGGACGCCATCCTCAAGCTCCACCAGAAGATCCAGACCTCCAAGCTCGGCGTGAACGCCGAGGAGGCGGCCCGCGAGGCGGAGGAGGCGGCGCTCAAGGCCCTGCCCACGATCGAGATGAAGGGGCTGCTGCGATGAGCGACGCGAACGGGTCGAACGGGGTCAACCCCGAGAAGGACCTGTCCGCCGAGAACCTCCCCGGCCAGCGCGGCCGGGGCGGCGAGGAGATCCGCGTCCAGCGCGGCATGTTCGGCGCCGCGGGCGGCGGCGACACCTCGGGCTACGGCGGACTGGTCCGCTCGGTCCGGCTCCCGGGACCGGCGGCCCGCCCCTACGGCGGGTGGTTCGACGAGGTCGCCGACGAACTCGAGGGCGCGCTGGAGGAGCAGGACCTGCTCCCGGAGAACGCCATCGAGAAGACGGTCGTCGACCGCGGCGAACTCACCTTCCACATCGAGCGCGAGCACCTGGTCCGCGTGGCGAGGACCCTGCGCGACGACCCCGCCCTGCGCTTCGAACTGTGCACCGGCGTCAGCGGCGTGCACTACCCGAACGACAAGGGCCGTGAGCTGCACGCCGTCTACCACCTGCGCTCGATCACCCACAACCGGCTGATCCGCCTGGAAGTCAGCGCCCCCGACAGCGACCCGCACATCCCGTCGCTGTTCTCCGTCTACCCGACGAACGACTGGCACGAGCGCGAGACGTACGACTTCTTCGGCATCGTCTTCGACGGTCACCCGGCCCTCACGCGGATCATGATGCCGGACGACTGGCAGGGCCACCCGCAGCGCAAGGACTACCCCCTCGGCGGCATCCCCGTCGAGTACAAGGGCGCCCAGATCCCGGCTCCGGACCAGCGGAGGTCGTACTCATGAGCACGTCGCACGCATCCGCCGCCTCGGCACGCGAGACCACCGAGGGAACCGTCTACACCGTCACCGGCGGGGACTGGGACGAGGTCGTCGAGACCGCGGCCCGAGCCGACGACGAGCGCATCGTCGTCAACATGGGTCCGCAGCACCCGTCCACCCACGGGGTGCTCCGCCTGATCCTGGAGATCGACGGCGAGACGGTCACCGAGGCCCGCTGCGGCATCGGCTACCTCCACACCGGCATCGAGAAGAACCTCGAGTACCGGACGTGGACCCAGGGCACCACGTTCGTGACGCGCATGGACTACCTGACGCCGTTCTTCAACGAGACGGCCTACTGCCTCGCGGTCGAGAAGCTCCTCGGCATCGAGGACCAGGTACCCGACCGCGCCTCGGTCATCCGCGTGCTCCTGATGGAGCTGAACCGGCTCTCCTCCCACCTGGTGTGCATCGCCACCGGCGGCATGGAACTCGGCGCCACCACGATCATGATCTACGGATTCCGGGATCGTGAACTCATTCTCGACATCTACGAGCTCATCACCGGGCTCCGCATGAACCACGCCTACATCCGCCCCGGCGGACTCGCCCAGGACCTGCCGCCCGGCGCGGTGGACCAGATCCGCGCGTTCGTGAAGAAGATGAGGAAGAACCTCCCGGAGTACGACAAGCTCGCCACCGGGAACCCCATCTTCAAGGCCCGCATGCAGGACGTCGGCTACCTCGACCTGGCCGGCTGCATGGCCCTCGGCGCCACCGGCCCGATCCTGCGCTCCACCGGCCTGCCGCACGACCTGCGCAAGGCACAGCCCTACTGCGGATACGAGACCTACGACTTCGAGATCCCGACCGCCGACACCTGTGACTCCTACGGCCGCTTCCTGATCCGGCTGGAGGAGATGCGCCAGTCGCTGCACATCATCGAGCAGTGCCTGGACCGGCTCCAGCCCGGACCGGTCATGGTCGCCGACAAGAAGATCGCCTGGCCCGCCCAGCTCGCCCTGGGACCGGACGGACTGGGCAACTCCCTCGACCACATCAAGAAGATCATGGGCACCTCCATGGAGGCCCTGATCCACCACTTCAAGCTGGTCACCGAGGGCTTCCGGGTACCGCCGGGACAGGCGTACACGGCGGTCGAGTCGCCCAAGGGCGAGCTCGGGGTGCACGTCGTCTCCGACGGCGGCACCCGCCCCCACCGGGTCCACTTCCGGGACCCGTCCTTCACCAACCTGCAGGCCATGGCGGCGATGTGCGAGGGCGGCCAGGTCGCCGACGTCATCGTCGCCGTCGCGTCCATCGACCCCGTGATGGGAGGCGTCGACCGGTGACCACCTCTTCTTCCGAGCGGTCCGAGCGGGGCGTCGGCCTGGGCATGCCCGAACTGCCCGCCCCCGCCTACCCGGACGACGTCCGGGCCCGGCTGGAGACCGACGCGCGCGAGATCATCGCCCGCTACCCGGACTCCCGGTCCGCCCTCCTGCCGCTGCTGCACCTCGTGCAGTCGGAGGAGGGACACGTCACGCGCACCGGGATGCGGTTCTGCGCGGACGTGCTCGGCCTGACCACCGCGGAGGTGACCGCGGTCGCCACCTTCTACACCATGTACCGGCGCCGGCCGAGCGGTGACTACCAGGTCGGGGTGTGCACCAACACCCTGTGCGCCGTCATGGGCGGCGACGCGATCTTCGAGGAGCTCCAGGAGCACCTGGGCGTCGGCAACGGCGGGACCACCGACGACGGCAAGGTCACCCTGGAGCACATCGAGTGCAACGCGGCCTGCGACTTCGCGCCCGTGGTGATGGTGAACTGGGAGTTCTTCGACAACCAGACCCCCGAGAGCGCCAAGCGCATGGTCGACGACCTGCGCGCCGGCCGTCCGGTCGCGCCCACCCGCGGGGCGCCCCTGTGCACGTTCAAGGAGACCGCCCGCATCCTGGCCGGCTTCCCCGACACGCGCGAGGGGGCCGTCGAGGCCACCGGAAGCGCCGGACCCGCCTCCCTGATCGGCCTGAAGCTGGCCAAGGGGGAGGCCGCACCCGCGCGGGTGGTGCACCCGCGCGGCGAGGCGCCCCGGGACACCCCGCCGCACGAGCCGTCACCGACGGAGCACCTCAGCTCGCACGACGCGCCGCAGGACACATCGGCCTCCGACCCCTCCCACCCGGCGGGGCCCGTCGCCGAGGAGGGGGAGTGATGACCTTGGCACCCGAACTCAAGGACACGGGCCCGGAGAAGCTGCTCGCACCCGTGCTGTCGGCCTTCTGGGACGAGGACGCGTCCTGGACGCTCGACGTCTACCGGAGGCACGAGGGGTACGAGGGGCTGCGCAAGGCGCTCGCCATGTCACCGGACGACGTCATCGCGTACGTCAAGGAGTCCGGTCTGCGCGGGCGCGGCGGCGCCGGATTCCCGACGGGAATGAAGTGGCAGTTCATTCCCCAGGGGGACGGCAAGCCGCACTACCTCGTCGTCAACGCCGACGAGTCGGAGCCCGGGACGTGCAAGGACATCCCGCTCCTCTTCGCGAACCCGCACAGCCTCATCGAGGGCATCGTCATCGCCTGTTACGCGATCAGGTCCTCGCACGCCTTCATCTATCTGCGGGGTGAGGTCGTCCCCGTGCTGCGGCGGCTGCACGAGGCCGTGCGCGAGGCCCACGCGGCCGGCTTCCTCGGCGAGAACATCCTGGGCAGCGGACTCGACCTCCGGCTCACCGTGCACGCGGGCGCGGGCGCGTACATCTGCGGTGAGGAGACCGCACTGCTCGACTCGCTCGAAGGCCGCCGGGGCCAACCGCGGCTCCGTCCCCCCTTCCCCGCCGTCGCGGGCCTCTACGCGTGCCCGACCGTGGTGAACAACGTCGAGTCGATCGCGTCGGTTCCCGCCATCATGAACCGGGGCAAGGAGTGGTTCCGCTCGATGGGCAGCGAGAAGTCCCCCGGCTTCACGCTCTACTCCCTCAGCGGCCACGTCGCGAACCCCGGACAGTACGAGGCGCCCCTCGGCATCACGCTGCGCCAGCTGCTGGAGATGAGCGGCGGGATGCGCCCGGGCCACCGGCTGAAGTTCTGGACGCCGGGCGGTTCCTCGACGCCGATGTTCACCGACGAGCACCTCGACGTCCCCCTCGACTACGAGGGCGTGGGCGCCGCGGGTTCCATGCTCGGCACGAAGGCCCTGCAGTGCTTCGACGAGACGACCTGCGTCGTCCGCGCCGTCACCCGCTGGACCGAGTTCTACGCCCACGAGTCCTGCGGCAAGTGCACGCCCTGCCGCGAGGGGACGTACTGGCTGGTCCAGCTGATGCGGGACATCGAGGCCGGCAAGGGGCGGATGGCCGACCTCGACAAGCTGAACGACATCGCCGACAACATCAACGGCAAGTCCTTCTGCGCCCTGGGCGACGGCGCCGCCTCACCGATCTTCTCCTCGCTCAAGTACTTCCGCGAGGAGTACGAGCAGCACATCACGGGCCGGGGCTGCCCCTTCGACCCGGCCAGGTCCACGGCCTGGGCCGACCACCGTACGGAGGTGAACGCATGACCGTTCAGCAGTCCGCAAGCGGCTCCGCCGCGGGCGAGCGCTCCTCCGGCGGAGGAGAGGCCGCGGTCCCGCCCGAGGACCTCGTGACGCTGACCATCGACGGCGCCGGGATCAGCGTGCCCAAGGGCACCCTGGTCATCCGGGCCGCCGAACGGCTCGGCATCGAGATCCCCCGGTTCTGCGACCACCCGCTCCTCGATCCGGCGGGCGCCTGCCGCCAGTGCATCGTCGAGGTCGAGGGCCAGCGCAAGCCCATGGCGTCCTGCACCATCACCTGCACCGACGGGATGGTGGTGAAGACCCAGCTCTCCTCGCCGGTCGCGGAGAAGGCCCAGAAGGGTGTGATGGAGCTGCTGCTCATCAACCACCCGCTGGACTGCCCGGTCTGCGACAAGGGCGGCGAGTGCCCGCTGCAGAACCAGGCGATGTCGCACGGCAACGCCGAGTCCCGCTTCGAGGGCAGGAAGCGCACCTACGAGAAGCCCGTCCCGATCTCCACGCAGGTGCTCCTCGACCGCGAGCGGTGCGTGCTGTGCGCCCGCTGCACCCGGTTCTCCCAGCAGGTCGCCGGCGACCCGATGATCGAGCTGATCGAGCGGGGCGCGCTCCAGCAGGTCGGCACCGGCGAGGGCGACCCCTTCGAGTCGTACTTCTCCGGCAACACCATCCAGATCTGCCCGGTCGGCGCGCTCACCTCGGCGGCGTACCGGTTCCGTTCCCGCCCCTTCGACCTGATCTCGTCGCCGTCGGTGTGCGAGCACTGCTCCGGCGGCTGCGCCACCCGCACCGACCACCGGCGCGGCAAGGTCATGCGGCGGCTCGCCGCCAACGACCCCGAGGTCAACGAGGAGTGGATTTGCGACAAGGGGCGCTTCGCGTTCCGGTACGCGCAGCTGAGGGACCGCCTCGACACGCCCCTCGTGCGCAACCCGGAGGGCGAGCTGGAACCGGCGTCCTGGCCGGACGCGCTGCAGATCGCGGCGCAGGGCCTGCTGGCCTCGCGTGGCCGCACCGGTGTCCTGACCGGCGGCCGGCTCACCGTCGAGGACGCCTACGCGTACAGCAAGTTCGCGCGGGTGGCGCTCGCCACCAACGACATCGACTTCCGCGCGCGCGTGCACAGCGCCGAGGAGGCCGACTTCCTCGCCGCGCGGGTCGCGGGACGCGGCCGTGACCTCGACAGCACGGGCGTCACGTACACCTCTCTGGAGAAGGCGCCCGCGGTCCTGCTGGTCGGGTTCGAGTCCGAGGAGGAGGCGCCCGGCGTCTTCCTGCGGCTGCGCAAGGCCTGGCGCAAGCACGGACAGAAGACCTTCGCCCTGGCCACGCACGCCACGCGGGGGCTCGAGAAGGCCGGCGGCACACTGCTGCCGGCGGCTCCCGGCACCGAGACCGAGTGGCTGGACGCCCTGGCGAGCGGCGTCGGCCTGGAGGACGACGGGGCCGCGGCCGCCGAGGCGCTGCGGGGCGAGGGCGCGGTCATCGTCGTGGGCGAGCGGCTGGCGGCCGTACGGGGCGGCCTCACCGCGGCCGTCCGGTTCGCCGCCGCGACCGGCGCCCGGCTGGTGTGGATCCCGCGCCGGGCCGGGGAGCGCGGCGCCGTGGAGGCGGGCGCGCTCCCGGCGCTGCTGCCCGGCGGCCGCCCGTCGACCGACCCGCGCGCACGCGCGGAGGTCGCCGCCCTCTGGGGTGTGGCCGAGCTGCCCCACCGCTACGGCCGCGACACCGGACAGATCGTCGAGGCGGCGGCGCGCGGTGAGCTCCAGGCGCTGCTGGTCGCGGGCGTGGAGGTCGCCGACCTGCCCGACCCGGCACGCGCGCGGGCCGCGCTCGCCGAGGCCGGGTTCGTGGTGTCGCTGGAGCTGCGGCCCAGCGAGGTCACCGCGCTCGCCGACGTCGTCCTGCCGGTCGCCGCGGTCGCCGAGAAGGCCGGCACCTTCCTCAACTGGGAAGGCAGGGTCCGCATGTTCGAGGCGGCGCTCAAGCCCGACCAGATGACCCGGCGGCTCGCGCCCACCGACGCGCGCGTGCTGCAGATGCTGGCCGACGCCATGGACGTCCACCTGGGGCTGCCGGACCTGCGCACGATCCGCGCGGAGCTCGGCCGGCTCGGCACCTGGGACGGCCCCGGGGCCACCGACCCGATGGAGACCGCGGGCGCGCTGCCCCGGCCGGCCGCCGGGGAGGCCGTGCTCGCCGGGCACCGGCTGCTGCTCGACGAGGGCCTCCTGCAACTCGGCGACGAGGCGCTCGCCGGCACCCGGCACGCCGCCCGCGCGCGCGTGTCGGCCGCCACGGCCGCCGAGGCCGGGGTCAAGGACGGCGACCTGCTCGCGGTGACCGCCGGCGCGGGAACGGTCGAGCTGCCCCTGGCCGTCACCGAGATGCCCGACCGCGTGGTGTGGCTCCCGCTGAACTCCGTCGGCGGCGGCGTCGCCTCCGGCACCGGGGCGCTGCCCGGCTCGCTCGTCCGTATCGGCCCGGCGGCGCCCGCCGACGAGACCCCCGAGGAGGTGGAGGCATGAGCCCGTACCTCGCCGCTGAAGACCTCTCGATGTTCGGCCGCGACCCCTGGTGGCTGGTCGTCGTCAAGGCGGTGTTCTGCTTCGCCTTCCTGATGGTGACCGTGCTGATCTCCATCGTCATGGAGCGCAAGGTCGTCGCCTGGATGCAGCTGCGCATCGGCCCCAACCGGCACGGCCCCTGGGGCATGCTCCAGTCGCTCGCCGACGGCGTGAAGCTGATGCTCAAGGAGGACGTCGTCGTCAAACGCGCGGACAAGGCCGTCTACGTCCTCGCGCCGATCGTCGCGGCCATCCCCGCCTTCATGGCGTTCGCGGTGATCCCCTTCGGCCCGGCCGGCAACGAGGTCTCGGTCTTCGGCCAGCGCACCACCATGCAGCTGACCGACCTGCCGATCGCGATGCTGTACATCCTCGCGGTCGCCTCGGTCGGCATCTACGGCATCGTCCTGGCGGGCTGGAGCTCCGGCTCCACCTATCCGCTGCTGGGCGGTCTGCGCTCCTGCGCGCAGATGATCTCGTACGAGATCGCCATGGGCGCCGCGTTCGCCTCCGTGTTCCTGTACTCGGGGTCGATGTCGACGTCGACGATCGTCGAGGCGCAGACCGACCGCTGGTACGTCCTGCTGCTGCCGGTCTCCTTCCTCATCTACATCGTGACGATGGTCGGCGAGACCAACCGCGCCCCGTTCGACATGCCGGAGTCCGAGGGCGACCTGGTCGGCGGCTTCAACACCGAGTACTCGTCGATCAAGTTCGCGATGTTCATGCTCGCCGAGTACATCAACATGGTGACCGTCTCGGCCGTCGCCGTGACCCTCTTCCTGGGCGGCTGGCGGGCCCCGTGGCCGGTCAGCACGTTCTGGGAGGGCGCGAACCACGGCTGGTGGCCGATGCTCTGGTTCACCGGCAAGCTGCTGACCCTGCTGTTCTGTTTCGTCTGGCTGCGCGGCACGCTCCCGCGCGTCCGCTACGACCAGCTGATGAAGCTCGGCTGGAAGGTCCTCATCCCGGTGTCCCTGGTGTGGCTGATGCTCGTCGCCACCGTGCGGGCGCTGCGGAACGAGAACTACGACTTCGCCGACATCGCCCTCTACATCGGCGGTGCCGTCCTCGTCCTCCTGCTGCTGTCCTTCGTCGCCGACCTGTTCCGCGGCAAGGGGAAGGAGGCCGGCCGGCCCGCCGAGGGCCCACCCGCCTTCGACCCCATGGGCGGCGGGTTCCCCGTACCGCCGCTGCCGGGACAGGAGCTGCCGCCGGTGCCGCGACGCCGTCCGCGCCGTGAGCGGGAGCTGATTGTCAGTGGTGCACCCGATACTCAGAGTGACGAATCTCCGGTCGGATCCAAGGATGGAAAGGAGGCGTCCGATGGCTGAGGAGCCCAAGGAGACCGAGCCCGGTTTCCTGAACCCCGTGGCCGGCTTCGGTGTGACCTTCAAGGCCATGTTCAAGAAGCGGCTGACCGAGCAGTACCCGGAGCAGCAGAAGACCACCGCTCCGCGTTTCCACGGACGGCACCAGCTCAACCGCCATCCGGACGGCCTGGAGAAGTGCGTCGGCTGCGAGCTGTGCGCCTGGGCCTGCCCCGCCGACGCGATCTACGTCGAGGGCGCGGACAACACCGAGGAGGAGCGCTACTCGCCCGGCGAGCGGTACGGCCGCGTCTACCAGATCAACTACGCCCGCTGCATCCTGTGCGGGCTGTGCATCGAGGCGTGCCCCACCCGCGCGCTGACGATGACCAACGAGTTCGAGCTGGCGGACTCCAGCCGCGCCAACCTCATCTACACCAAGGAGCAGCTGCTCGCCGGTCTGGAGGAGGGCATGGTCGACTCCCCGCACGCCATGTACCCGGGCACGGACGAACAGGACTACTACCGGGGCCTGGTGACCGAGGCCGCGCCCGGTACGGAGCGGCAGGTCGCCCACGGCAAGGGCGAGGTCGTGCAGGAGGCGGCCTCGACCTTCGGCGCGGAGGAACCGGCGTCGGAGAAGGTGATCGGGCGATGACCGGGCAGCTCGCCGCCGCGGCGACTCTCTCTGCCGGCACCTCCACCGGAGAGGCCGTCCAGTTCTGGATCCTCGGCACGGTCGCCGTGATCGGCGCCCTGTGCACCGTCTTCATGCGGCGGGCCGTGCACAGCGCGCTCTGCCTCGCCGGCACCATGATCGTCCTGGCGGTGTTCTACCTGGCCAACGGCGCCTACTTCCTGGGCGTCGTCCAGATCGTCGTCTACACCGGCGCGATCATGATGCTGTTCCTGTTCGTGGTGATGCTGGTCGGCGTCACCGCGGCGGACTCCCTGAAGGAGACCATCAAGGGCCAGCGCCGGCTGGCCCTGCTGTGCGGGCTCGGCTTCGGCGTCCTGCTGGTCGGCGGGATCGGGAACGCCTCGCTCAGCGAGTTCAACGGCATCGGCGAGGCGAACGCGGGCGGCAACGTGGAGGGCCTCGCGGCCCTCCTCTTCACCAAGTACGTCTTCGCCTTCGAGATCACCGGCGCCCTGCTCATCACGGCCGCCGTCGGCGCCATGGTGCTCACCCACCGCGAGCGCACCGAGCGCGCCAGGACCCAGCGGGAACTGGCCGAGCAGCGCGTGCGCGAGGGCACGTACCTGCCGCCCCTCCCGGCGCCCGGCGTGTACGCCCGGCACAACGCCGTGGACATCGCGGGCCTGCTGCCCGACGGCACCCCGTCGGACCTCACCGTCAGCAAGACGCTGCGGGAGCGCGGCCAGGTCCGTGACGTGTCGCAGGAGGCGATCAACGACCTGCGGGCGATGGAGCAGCGCGCCCAGGATCGTCTGGAGCGCACCGCGATCGACGCGCCGACCTTCAAGCGGGCCGAGGAGGCGTCGAAGTGAACCCCGTCAACTACCTGTACCTGGCCGCGCTGCTGTTCACGATCGGCGCCACCGGCGTACTGATCAGGCGCAACGCGATCGTCGTCTTCATGTGCATCGAGCTCATGCTCAACGCCTGCAACCTCGCGTTCGTCGCCTTCTCCCGGATGCACGGCAACCTCGACGGCCAGATCATCGCCTTCTTCACGATGGTCGTCGCCGCCGCGGAGGTCGTGGTCGGACTGGCGATCATCGTGTCCCTGTTCCGTTCCCGCCACTCGGCCTCGGTCGACGACGCCAGCCTGATGAAGCTGTGAGGGGCTGCTGAATCGTGGAGAACCTGATTGCGCTGCTGGTGGCGGCGCCCCTGCTCGGAGCGGCGGTCCTGCTGTGCGGCGGACGCCGGCTGGACGCCGTCGGCCACTGGATCGGCACGCTGCTCGCGGCCGTCTCCTTCGTGCTCGGCCTGGTGCTGTTCACCGACCTGCTGGGCAAGGGCGCCGAGGAGCGCACCGTCACGCAGCACCTGTTCAGCTGGATCCCGGTGGAGGGCTTCCAGGCCGACGTCGCCTTCCGGCTCGACCAGCTGTCGATGACGTTCGTCCTGCTGATCACCGGCGTCGGCTCGCTGATCCACCTGTACTCCGTCGGGTACATGGAGCACGACGAGCGGCGCCGCCGCTTCTTCGGCTACCTGAACCTGTTCCTCGCGGCGATGCTGATCCTCGTCCTCGCCGACAACTACCTGCTGCTGTACGTCGGCTGGGAGGGCGTCGGTCTCGCCTCCTACCTGCTGATCGGCTTCTGGCAGCACAAGCCCGGCGCGGCGACGGCGGCGAAGAAGGCCTTCCTGGTCAACCGCGTCGGCGACATGGGCCTGTCCATCGCGATCATGCTGATGTTCCTGTGGTTCGGCACCTTCGCCTTCGGGCCGGTGCTCGGCACCCTCGAGGAGCCCGGTCTCGCCGGGCAGGCCGGTGAGGGCAAGCTCACCGCGATCGCGCTGATGCTGCTGCTCGCCGCCTGCGGCAAGTCCGCCCAGGTGCCGCTGCAGTCCTGGCTCGGGGACGCGATGGAGGGCCCGACCCCCGTCTCGGCCCTGATCCACGCGGCGACCATGGTGACGGCGGGCGTGTACCTGATCGTCCGCTCCGCGGCCGTCTTCAACGGCGCCCCGGACGCACAACTGGTCGTCACCGTCGTCGGCGCGGTCACGCTGCTCTTCGGTGCGGTCGTCGGTTGCGCGAAGGACGACATCAAGAAGGCGCTGGCCGGCTCGACCATGTCGCAGATCGGCTACATGGTGCTGGCGGCCGGCCTCGGCCCCATCGGCTACGTCTTCGCGATCATGCACCTGGTGACGCACGGCTTCTTCAAGGCCGGGCTGTTCCTCGGCGCCGGCTCGGTGATGCACGGCATGAACGACGAGGTCGACATGCGCCGCTACGGCGGCCTCAGGAAGTACATGCCGGTCACGTTCGTCACCTTCGGCCTCGGCTACCTCGCGATCATCGGCTTCCCGGGCCTGTCCGGCTTCTTCTCCAAGGACAAGATCATCGAGTCGGCGTTCGCCAAGGGCGGCACCGAGGGCTGGATCCTCGGCGCCTGCGCCCTGCTGGGCGCGGCCATCACCGCGTACTACATGACGCGCGTGATGCTGATGACGTTCTTCGGCGAGGAGCGCTGGCGCAACGCGCCGACGCCGTCGCCGGCCGAGCCGGACGTGGAGCCCGCCGCCGAGACGCGCGGCGCGTACGCACCGCCGCACCCGCACGAGTCCCCGAAGGTCATGACGGTCCCGATGATCGTGCTGGCCGTCGGGTCGGTCGCGGGCGGCGCCTTCTTCAGCATCGGCGACCGCTTCCTGCACTGGCTGGAGCCCGTCACCGGCCACGACCACGGTCACGCGCCGATCGGCGCCGCGACCGTGACCGCCGCCACGGTCGCCGTGATGGTCGTCGGTGTGGCGATCGCCTGGGCCCAGTACGGGCGCCGTCCGGTGCCGGCCGTCGCCCCGCGCGGGTCGCTGCTCACCCGGGCCGCCCGGCGGGACCTGCTCCAGGACGACTTCAACCACGTGGTCCTGGTCCGCGGCGGTGAGCACCTCACCCGCTCGCTGGTGTACGTCGACCACACCCTGGTCGACGGGGTCGTCAACGGCACGGCGGCCTCCATGGGCGGCCTCTCCGGGCGGATGCGCAGGCTGCAGAACGGCTTCGCGCGGTCCTACGCGGTCTCGATGTTCGGCGGCGCGGCGGTCCTGGTCGCCGCGACCCTGCTGATGAGGGCGGTCTGATACCGATGTCCTTTCCTCTGCTGACGGCGACGGCGGTGCTCCCGGCCATCGGGGCGATCGCCACGGCCGCCGTACCGGCCGCGAAGCGCACGGCCGCCAAGTGGCTGGCCCTGCTGTTCTCGCTCGCCACGCTCGTGCTGGCGATCACCGTCCTGGTGCGGTTCGACCCGGACGGCGACCGCTACCAGCTCACCGAGTCCCACGCCTGGATCGCGGACTTCGGAGTGCGGTACGAACTGGGCGTGGACGGCATCGCGGTGGCGCTGATCGCGCTGACCGCCCTGCTGATCCCGTTCATCGTCCTCGCGGGCTGGCACGACGCCGACCCGCTGGAGACGGGAAGCCGGAGGTGGCGGCCGACGCAGGGCTTCTTCGCCCTGATCCTGGCCGTCGAGGCGATGGTGATCCTCTCCTTCGAGGCCACCGACGTCTTCCTCTTCTACATCTTCTTCGAAGCCATGCTGATCCCGATGTACTTCCTCATCGGCGGCTTCGGGGACCGCGCCCACGAGCACGGCGAGAAGACGGCGGCGACGCAGCGGTCGTACGCGGCGGTGAAGTTCCTGCTCTACAACCTGGCCGGCGGTCTGATCATGCTGGCCGCGGTGATCGGGCTGTACGTGGTCGCCGGGAACTTCTCGCTCACCGAGATCGCCGCGGCGCGGGCCGACGGCTCGCTGGACATGGCGACGAGCACCGAGCGCTGGCTCTTCCTCGGCTTCTTCTTCGCCTTCGCGGTGAAGGCGCCGCTGTGGCCGCTGCACACCTGGCTGCCCAACGCCATGCAGGAGTCCACCGCCCCGGTGGCCGTGCTGATCACGGCGGTCGTCGACAAGGTGGGCACCTTCGCGATGCTCCGCTTCTGCCTCCAACTCTTCCCGGAGGCCAGCAAGTGGGCGACGCCGGTCGTCCTCGTACTGGCGGTCATCAGCATCATCTACGGCGCGCTGCTCGCGGTCGGCCAGCGCGACATCAAGCGGCTGATCGCGTACGCGTCGATCTCGCACTTCGGCTTCATCGTCATGGGCATCTTCGCGATGACCAGCCAGGGCCAGTCCGGGGCGACGCTCTACATGGTCAACCACGGCATCTCGACCGCCGTGCTGATGCTGATCGCCGGGTTCCTGATCTCGCGGCGCGGCTCCCGGCTCATCGCCGACTACGGCGGTGTGCAGAAGGTCGCCCCGGTGCTCGCCGGCACCTTCCTGATCGGCGGGCTCGCGACCCTCTCCCTGCCGGGGCTCGCGCCCTTCGTCAGTGAGTTCCTGGTCCTGGTCGGCACGTTCACGCGCTACCCGGCGATCGGCATCGTCGCCACCTTCGGCATCGTCCTCGCCGCGCTCTACACCCTCGTCCTGTACCAGCGGACGATGACCGGCCCGGTGAAGCCCGAGGTCTCCGCGATGCCCGACCTGCGGGTGCGGGAGATCGCGGTGGTGGCGCCGCTGGTCGTGCTGCTGGTCTTCCTGGGCGTCTACCCGAAGCCCGTCACGGACGTCGTGAACCCGGCGGTGAAGCACACCATGTCCGACGTACAGAAGAAGGACCCCCGGCCCGAGGTGGAGGCGGCCAAGTGAGCGCAACAGCCGTCCACAGCCTGTGGACAACGGCGGCCGACCCGATCTCGAAGATCGACGCGCCGAAGATCGAATACGGGCAGCTCGCACCCACCCTGATCGTCGTCGGAGCGGCGGTCCTCGGGGTGCTGGTCGAGGCGTTCGTACCGCGCAGGTCGCGCTACTACGCGCAGATGTTCGTCGCCGTGGTCGCGCTGGCCGCCGCCTTCGCCGCGGTCGTGGCGCTCGCCGCGGACGGCTACGGCACGACCAAGGCGGGCATCGCGGCGATGGGCGCCGTCGCCGTCGACGGGCCGGCCCTGTTCCTGCAGGGCACGATCCTGCTGACGGCGCTGGTCGGCCTGTTCACCTTCGCCGAGCGCCGGCTCGACCCGGAGGCGCACGGCAACCGGGTGGACTCCTTCGCCGCGCAGGCCGCGTCCGTACCGGGCAGCGACAGCGAGAAGAAGGCGGTCAGGGCCGGGTTCACCACCACCGAGGTGTTCCCGCTGCTGCTCTTCGCCGTCGCCGGCATGTTGGTCTTCCCGGCGGCCAACGACCTGCTGACGCTGTTCGTGGCGCTCGAGGTCCTCTCGCTCCCGCTGTACCTGCTGTGTGCGCTGGCCCGCCGCAAGCGGCTGATGTCGCAGGAGGCGGCGGTCAAGTACTTCCTGCTCGGCGCGTTCGCCTCCGCGTTCACGCTGTTCGGCATCGCGCTGCTGTACGGCTACTCGGGCTCGATGTCGTACGCCACGATCGCGCAGGTCGTCGACGGCACGGTCCAGGACGTCAGCCCGGCGCTCGCCGACACCATGGGCAACGACGCGCTGCTGCTGGTCGGCGCCGCGCTGCTGGTCATGGGCCTGCTGTTCAAGGTCGGCGCCGTCCCCTTCCACATGTGGACGCCCGACGTGTACCAGGGCGCCCCGACGCCGGTGACCGGGTTCATGGCGGCGGCGACCAAGGTGGCGGCGTTCGGCGCGCTGCTGCGGATCCTGTACGTCGTGCTGCCGGGCCTGCGCTGGGACTGGCGGCCGGTCATGTGGGCCGTCGCCATCGTCACCATGCTGGCCGGCGCGATCGTGGCGATCACCCAGACCGACATCAAGCGGCTGCTGGCGTACTCGTCGATCGCGCACGCGGGCTTCATCCTCGCGGGTGTCATCGCGACCACGCCCTCGGGCATCTCGTCCGTCCTCTTCTACCTGGCGGCGTACTCGTTCGTGACGATCGGCGCGTTCGCGGTGGTCACCCTGGTCCGGGACGCCGGCGGCGAGGCGACGCACCTGTCGAAGTGGGCGGGCCTCGGCCGTCGTTCCCCGCTCGTGGCGGCGGTGTTCGCGGTGTTCCTGCTGGCCTTCGCGGGCATCCCGCTCACCTCCGGCTTCTCCGGGAAGTTCGCCGTGTTCAAGGCGGCGGCGGAGGGCGGGGCGGCCCCGCTGGTCGTGGTCGGTGTGATCTCGTCGGCCATCGCGGCGTTCTTCTACATCCGCGTCATCGTCCTGATGTTCTTCAGCGAACCGCGCCCCGAGGGCCCGACCGTCGCGGTGCCGTCACCGCTGACGATGACGGCGATCGGGGTCGGCGTGGCCGTCACGGTGGTCCTGGGCGTCGCACCCCAGTACTTCCTGGAGCTGGCCGGGGACGCGGGAGTGTTCGTGCGCTGACGCGGCGTCCACCGGCACGGCGACGGCCCGGCACCCCTGGAGGGGGTCGGGCCGAAGTCGTCGGGCGGGCGGCCTGTGGAAAACTCCGGGGCTGTCGGTGCGGACCCCTATCGTGGAGGCAGTGGTCGAGGGACGGCTCACGGGGGCACGGTGACGGGCGGTAGTGGCGGGATGGCAGTGACGGAGAGCGAGGCGCTGGCCGCGCTGCACCGGGTGTTCGGGTACGACGCCTTCCGCGGCGAGCAGAAAGCGGTCATCGAGCACGTGATCACGGGCGGCGACGCGGTCGTGCTCATGCCGACCGGTGGCGGAAAGTCGCTCTGCTACCAGATTCCGGCTCTGGTCAGGCCGGGCACGGGAGTCGTCGTCTCCCCGCTCATCGCGCTGATGCAGGACCAGGTGGACGCGCTGCGGGCACTGGGCGTGCGGGCCGGGTTCATGAACTCCACGCAGGACTTCGACGAGCGGCGGGTCGTCGAGGCGGAGTTCCTCGCCGGCGAGCTGGACCTGCTGTACCTCGCACCGGAGCGGCTGCGGCTGGACAGCACCCAGGACCTGCTCTCGCGCGGCAAGATCTCCGTCTTCGCGATCGACGAGGCGCACTGTGTCTCCCAGTGGGGGCACGATTTCCGGCCGGACTACCTCATGCTGTCGGTGCTCGGCGAGCGGTGGCCGGACGTGCCCCGCATCGCGCTCACGGCGACGGCCACGCACGCCACGCACCGGGAGATCACCGAGCGGCTCGGCATGCCGGACGCCCGGCACTTCGTGGCGAGCTTCGACCGGCCCAACATCCAGTACCGGATCGTGCCCAAGGCGGACCCCAGGAAGCAGCTGCTGAGCTTTCTGCGCGAGGAGCACGCGGGGGACGCGGGCATCGTCTACTGCCTGTCGCGCAACTCGGTGGAGAAGACCGCCGAGTTCCTCTCCCGCAACGGCATCGAGGCGGTGCCGTACCACGCGGGCCTCGACGCGCGGACGCGCGCCGCGCACCAGGCGCGGTTCCTGCGGGAGGAGGGCCTGGTCGTGGTGGCGACCATCGCGTTCGGCATGGGCATCGACAAGCCGGACGTCCGGTTCGTCGCCCACCTCGACCTGCCCAAGTCCGTCGAGGGCTACTACCAGGAGACGGGTCGCGCGGGGCGCGACGGGCTGCCGTCCACGGCCTGGATGGCGTACGGGCTCAACGACGTCATACAGCAGCGCAAGCTGATCCAGTCCGGTGAGGGCGACGAGGCGTTCCGGCGGCGGGCGGGCCAGCACCTGGACGCGATGCTCGGCCTGTGCGAGACCGTGGAGTGCCGGCGCGGCCGGCTCCTCGCCTACTTCGGCCAGGACCCCGACCCGGCGGGCTGCGGCAACTGCGACACCTGCCTCACCCCGCCGGAGACCTGGGACGGGACCGTCGCGGCGCAGAAGGTGCTCTCCACGGTGGTGCGGCTGCAGCGGGAGCGCGGGCAGAAGTTCGGCGCGGTGCAGATCGTCGACATCCTGCTGGGGCGGCGCACGGCCAAGGTCATCCAGTTCGACCACGACCAGCTGTCGGTGTTCGGCATCGGTGAGGAGCTGACCGAGGCGGAATGGCGGGGCGTGGTGCGCCAGTTGCTCGCCCAGGGGCTGCTCGCCGTCGAGGGGGAGTACGGCACGCTGGTGCTGACCGGGGCGAGCGGGGCGGTGCTGCGGCGGGAGCGGGAGGTGCCGCTGCGCAAGGAGCCGAAGAAGCCGGCGGCGGCCCGGGGCACGAGCGGCCGGGGCGAGCGCAAGGCCAGGGCCGCCGCGGCCGAGCTGCCCGAAGAGCTTCAGCCCGCGTTCGAGGCGCTGCGCGCCTGGCGCGCCGAGCAGGCCCGCGAGCAGGGCGTCCCGGCGTACGTCGTCTTCCACGACGCCACGCTGCGGGAGATCGCCACGGTGTGGCCCACGTCGGTGGGGGAGCTCGGCGGGATCAGCGGGGTGGGGGAGAAGAAGCTGGCGACGTACGGGGAGGGGGTGGTGGCAGTACTGGCCGGGCTGAAGGCACCGGGGGACGGCGGTGTCGGTGCCGCGTCCGAGGACCCCGGCCACCCGGACGACTGGCCCGAGGAAGAGCCGGAGCCCGACTGGACATAGGTGCCGCGTGGCCGGGCCGGGCGGGGAGTGTTGCGCAGCCCGGCGTCGGCGGTGCGCCGGTGCGCCCACCCTCCTCCACTCTCGACTTCGCTCGAGCGGGGGGACCCCCATGAGCGGGGACCCCCGTCGCCCTGCGGCACGATCGCCCGCCGTCGCGTCACGGCAGTGCCGTCAGGCCCGGGGCGAAGGTGATCAGCAGGGGGACGAAGGGGACCAGGGACGCCGCCGCCGTGGTCAGGGCGCGGTGGCGGCGGCCCAGCCGGGGCGGGGGAGCCAGGAGGCGGTCGACGCGTTCGCCGAGCAGGCGGTGGCTGGAGGCGCAGGACAGCACGCCGCGGTGCTGGTTGAGTTCGATCAGCGCCAGTGCCGTGGTCAGGTGGCCGCAGCGGCGGGAGGCCGTGTCGTCGGCGGACAGTTCGACCAGGCGATGGGTCTGTTCGCAGAAGTGCGCGAACAGCGGAATCCGGGGGAAACCGCCGGCCAGCGCGGTGGAGAGGTGCAGCAGCCAGTCGTGGCGGGCGCGGGCGTGGCCCCGCTCGTGGGTGAGGACGGCGTCGAGCTGGTGGTCGGTGAGCCGCTGCAGGGCGCCGGTGGTGACGATCAGCTGGGGCGGGCTGCCCGGCATCCACCAGGCGTCGGGGTACTCGTCCTCGAGCACCAGCAGGGGGCCGCGGGCCGCGGGCAGGCCGGCGGGCAGGTCGGGGGCGCGTTCCCGCAGATGCGCCCGGGCCCGGACGCGCCGGCGGCGGGCCTCGACCAGTTCGCGCCCGAGCATGGCCGTCGTCCAGGCGGCCCCGCACGCTAGCAGCATGGTGAGGGCGGTCGCCCACGGCGAGGCGGCGGACAGGTCGTACGCCGCGGTGACCGCGGGCGGGGCCGGGGCGAAGAGCTGGGCGCGGACGGTGCCGAAGACGGCGGCTGCGCCCAGGGCGAGAGCCGTGACGCAGCACAGCAGGACGGTGGCGACCAGGCACTGCCACACCCACAGGGCGACCACCGGCTCTCGTTCCGGCCACTTCGACCGGGTCAGTGCCCGGGGGACGGGCACGGCGGCCGTCACGGCGACAACGCTCAGCAGGAGCAGGCAGACGGTCATGCCACGGGCTCCGGATCCTGTCGGAAGAGGGCGGCTTCGGGTCGTGCTGGGGGCGTGCGGGACGTACGGGGGAGCGCGGCGCGAACGCGCACACCGCCCGACGCCCAGTATGACGGCGAAGGGCGGTGCGGGTCAGGGGTCGTGGAGGATCGGCGAGGGCCGGACGGGTCAGACCGTGGGGACCACCCGTCCCGTGACCTCGCCGAGGCCCACGCGGACGCCGTCCGGGCCCGGCGCCCAGGCCGACAGCGTCACCACGTCACCGTCCTCCAGGAACGTCCGCTTGCCGTCGGGGAGTTCGAGGGCGTCGCGGCCGTTCCAGGTCAGTTCGAGCAGCGACCCGCGTTCCCGCTCGGCGGGGCCGCTCACCGTGCCGGAGCCGTAGAGGTCGCCGGTGCGCAGGGAGGCGCCGTTGACGGTCATGTGGGCGAGCTGCTGGGCGGCCGTCCAGTACATGGTGGAGAAGGGCGGTTCGGAGACGGCATGGCCGTTGACGGTGACGGTGATCCGCAGGTCGTAGCCGCCGGGTTCCTCGTCCGCGTCGTCCAGGTACGGCAGCAGCTCGTGCGTGCGCTCCGGCGGCGCGACGCGCGCCTCCTCCAGGGCGTCCAGCGGGGTGATCCAGGCCGACACCGAGGTGGCGAAGGACTTGCCGAGGAACGGGCCGAGGGGGACGTACTCCCAGGCCTGGATGTCGCGGGCGGACCAGTCGTTGAGGAGGCAGAGGCCGAAGACGTGGTCGCGGAAGTCGCCGAGCGGCACCGGCCGGCCGGGCTCGGACGGCACGCCGACCACGAAGCCGACCTCGGCCTCGATGTCCAGCCGGACGGACGGCCCGAAGACCGGGGCGGCGTCCGTGGGCGCCTTGCGCTGGCCGGAGGGGCGCACGACGTCGGTGCCGGAGACCACGACCGTGCCGGCGCGGCCGTGGTAGCCGATCGGTAGGTGCTTCCAGTTGGGGGTCAGGGAGTCGGCGGCGTCGGGGCGGAACATCCTGCCGACGTTCCGGGCGTGGTTCTCGGAGGCGTAGAAGTCGACGTAGTCCGCGACCTCGAAGGGGAGGTGCAGGGTCACCTCGGACAGCGGGTGGAACAGCGGCTCGACGGTCTCCCGGTGCGCCGGGACGGTCACCCACGCCGTGAGCGCCCGCCGCACGTCCGACCAGGCCGTGCGGCCCGCCGCCAGCAGCGGGCCGAGGGTCGGACGGGCGAGCAGGGAGGCGTACGGCGAGCCCAGGGCGTGCGCCGCCGCGCCGGCGTCGAGGACGTGGTCGCCGAGCCGGACGCCCACGGTCCGCTCCGACGAACCGGGGGGCGAGAACACGCCGTACGGCAGGTTGTGCGGGCCGAAGGGGTCGCCCTCGGGGACATCGAAGGGGGGCATCGGGTGCTGCCTCTCTTTCGTGTGCGCAGGTGCTCCACGTGTCCGTGGCCATGCCACACGTTACGGGTGGGACGGCGGTCTTGGGCAGAGCCGACGTGGTGGCGCACCGGCGTCGGCGACCGGAGGGGCCGGCGGGGACGGGGCGCGGGCCCGCGGGGGACCATGCGCCGCTTCTCCCTCCGTTGATCGAGGACGGGGCGCACGCGATCGGCAGCGTGGTCGGCGGGCGGCCGGTCGGGGCCTGGGGCGCGGCCTCCGTCTTCAGCCTTTCCCAATGCGTGGGCGCCCGGGCCGGCGGCCGCACCCGGGCCGCGGCGACGCTGAACTCCGGTTCCGTGAAGGGGCTGCGCGGTGCGTCCGTCGCGTCGCGCAGTTCCCGCCGGCGTTCTGGTTCCCCCTCGCCGAGCTCCCCGGGCCTCAGCACGCGCACGCGTCCACCGCTCACCCGACCCCCCGATCAAGTCCCCCTGGACTCCTGGAAGGCACCGCCCGGGACCGGGCGGACGGTAGATAGCGGACCATGTTCTCGCCAAACGGGGAAAGAGTCCTGAACCGGTCCTTACCCGGTGTCGAGGGAAGTCGAGAGAAGGGAACCGCACCGAAAACGAGCGCAAACGGGCAGGGGGAATAGGGCCGTCGGGTTGTCCGTATTCTCTGATCATGGCCGCACCCACCGATTGCTCGCTCATCGCCACCGACCTGGACGGGACGCTGCTGCGCGGCGACGACACCCTCTCCGACCGGACCCTCGCCGCGCTCGCGCGGGTGGGGCGGGCCGGTGCGCAGCACCTCGTGGTGACGGGACGCCCGGCCCCCAGAGTGCGGCCGCTCCTGGACGACCTCGGCGGTACGGGGCTCGCGGTGTGCGGACAGGGCGCGCAGGTGTACGACGCCGGCGCGGACCGGCTGCTGTGGTCCGTGACGCTGGACCGGGAACTGGCGGAGACCGCGCTCGGCAAGATCGAGGCCGAGGTGGGGGAGGTGTACGCCGCGGTCGACCAGGACGGGGTCGACGGGCTGACGCTGATCGAGCCCGGCTACCTGATGCCGCACCCGACCCTGCCGGCGGTGCGGGTCGGGCGGCGCGGGCAGCTCTGGGACCGGCCGATCAGCAAGGTGCTGCTGCGCCACCCGGACCTGTCCGACGACGCGTTGGCGTCGGCGGCCCGGTCGGTGGTCGGCTCACTGGCCACGGTCACCATGTCGGGGCCGGGCACCGTGGAGCTCCAGCCGTGCGGGGTGACCAAGGCGACCGGGCTGGCGCTCGCCGCCGAACACCTGGGGCTGAGCCCGGAGCGGACGATCGCCTTCGGTGACATGCCGAACGACATCCCCATGTTCGACTGGGCGGCCCACGGCGTCGCCATGGCCAACGCGCATCCCGAACTGAAGGCGGTGGCGGACGAGGTCACCACGTCGAACGAGGACGACGGCGTGGCCGTCGTCCTCGAGCGACTGTTCGGCGGGGCGATGACGCTCGCCCCCCAGCGGGTGGCTCAGTACGCGCCGAAGACGTTGTCGATGGAGCCGTAGCGGTCGGCGGCGTAGTTGCAGGCCGCCGCGATGTTCGCGACCGGGTCGAACGGGTCGAAGGCGGTGCCGGGCACGTGGTACGCCTGGAAGGTCGGGTCGATGACCTGCAGCAGGCCCTTCGACGGGGTGCCGGCGGCGGCGTTGGAGTCCCAGTTGTTGACGGCGGCCGGGTTGCCGGAGGACTCGCGCATGATGTTGCGGTGGATGCCCTCGTAGCTGCCCGGGATGCCGTTCTGCGCCATGACGTCCAGCGCCTCGCGGATCCAGCCGTCGAGGTTGTCCGGGTACGCCGTCACGGAGGTGGCGGCGGTCGTCGTCGGCTCGGTGGTGGCCGCGGAGGCGCTGGTCGCGCCGAACAGCGGCAGGGCGACCACGGCGACGCCGGCGACGGCGAGGGAACGGGCGAGGCGGCGGCGGTGCTGACCGTAAGCAGGCATGTCTGGGTTCCTCTCCTACGCCTGCGAGGTGAGCTGTCGGGTTCGGGCGGGAGAGTGCCCGGCCGTGCCCCTGCGGGCATGGCTTCACCCCTAGCCGTTCCGGCGCGTGTCCGGCCCGGCGGCCTACCTGGGTCCCCCACTCCTGCCGTGCTGAGTGATCGTCGTCGGTTGATGCGGGCGGCGGCAGGATTAGGCGTCCACCCGGCAGGCCGGGAACGTATGCGAGAGCACATGTCGGGAACAAGTGCGGGAATCACACAAGGCGCCGTTTGATCTTGCAATGGGGGTTTTGAGGCACTTGATCCTTTGCGAGTGCCAAGGGTCAACTCCGTGTCGCGGAGGGGGAGAAGGCGGGTGGCGGCCCGTGGTGGGGGTATCGGTTCGCGCGTGAGCCACTTCACTGGGGATTGCCTGTGAGCGCATTTATCGCCAAGCGGAATTCGCTCAGTATTTGCGGCAAATCGGACGCCGGGAGGGGCAGGATGGTGCGCGCGGTGAACCGCGACCCGGGAGGCGGGTCGGGGGCCGGGTCGAGGAGTGGATTACTACGTCCGGGAAAGTCTGAGAATGTCCGTTGTTATCAAACGATCAAAAGCGCTCCGCCCTTGATTCCGTGCCGCCCTGCCGGTAACCCCGGGCGCTGGCGGTGATCGAAACGTGACCGGATACGCTGACTTGAGTGATGGCAGCGACCTATCGACATTCCGTGTAACCGCCAGTGGACACCAGCAGACAGGAGACCCCTCGTGACCGTCGTCGGGCCGTTCGGGCTGAGCGTGCGGGACCAGGCTCTGGAAGCCGATGTCCAGGCCGGGATGACGGCTGTCGAGGAAGGACTGCTCGAGGCCACCAAGAGTGAGGTCCCCTTCATCACGGGAGCCGCCCAGCACCTGGTGCGGGCCGGCGGCAAGCGGTTCCGCCCGCTGCTCGTGATGCTCGCCGCCCAGTTCGGCGACCCCTACGCGCACGGTGTCGTGCCCTCGGCCGTGGTCGTGGAGCTCACCCACCTGGCCACGCTGTACCACGACGACGTGATGGACGAGGCCGAGGTGCGGCGCGGGGTCGACAGCGCGAACGCCCGCTGGGGCAACTCCGTCGCGGTCCTCACCGGCGACTTCCTCTTCGCGCGGGCCTCGCACATCCTGGCCGACCTCGGACCGGAGGCCGTGCGGGTGCAGGCCGAGGCGTTCGAGCGGCTGGTCACCGGGCAGATCCTGGAGACCGCGGGACCGCAGGACGGCCGCGACCCGGTCGACCACTACCTCGACGTGCTCGGCGGCAAGACCGGCTCGCTGGTCGCCGTCGCCTGCCGGTTCGGCGCGATGATGTCCGGGGCCGAGGAGACGGTCGTGGACGTGCTGACCCAGTACGGCGAGCGGCTCGGCGTCGCCTTCCAGCTCGCCGACGACGTCCTGGACATCGCCTCCGACTCCCACGAGTCCGGCAAGACCCCCGGCACCGACCTGCGCGAGGGCATCGCCACCCTGCCCGTGCTGCGGCTGCGCGAACGGGCGGCCCGGCTCGGACGGGCCGACGACATCGCCCTGTGCGAGCTGCTCGACTCCGACCTCACCGACGACGCCCGGCACGCCGAGGCGCTGCGGCTGCTGCGCGCCCACCCCGCGCTGGAGCAGGCCCGCCGGGACACCGTGCGGTACGCCGAGGAGGCGCGCGCGGCACTGGCCCCGCTGCGGGAGTGCGAGGCGAAGACGGCACTCGTGCAGCTGTGCGACGCGGTGGTGCACCGCGCGGGCTGAGCCGGCCCGAACTCCCCCGCGACCCCTACTGGTCGGGGGAGGAAACCGTCCTCCGTGTCATACCCCAGCAGTACGTGGAGTTGCGTCCGGGGGCTGACGCGTCCGCCCGCCGGATTTGGTCGGATGGACCACGACGGACAACACCACTTCTCACCGGTTCGGGTGAGAATGGCGGCTCGGGGTGAGACTGGTGCGAGGACACGAGACGGAAGCCGCCGCCGACCACGGAGGTAGGGCACACATGGCACCGTACGAATCCGACGACATGACGACCGAGGGGGAGGCCGGCGAGCCGCGCACACGACGGCGCAGGGCCGCGCGGTACGTCGTCCCGGTCACCGTGATGGGAGTGGCGGCCGCGACCATCGGTCTGGTCCCCGCGCTCGCCGACTCCGGCGACCCCGACCTGCCGGAGATCACCGCCGCGCAGCTGATCGAGAAGATCGCGAAGTCGGACGTCGAGCGGTTCTCCGGCACCGTGAAGATCACCACGGACCTCGGCCTGCCGGACCTCGGCGGCCTGGAGAGCGGCCTCACGTCCGGCGCCGCGGGGCGGGACGGGGACGGCGGCTCCTCGGCCGACCCGTCCGCGAAGCTGGCCGAACTGGCGTCCGGCACGCACACCCTGCGCGTCGCGGCCGACGGCCCGGACCGGCAGAAGGTGTCGCTCCTGGAGAACGCCGCCGAGTACAGCCTGATCCACAACGGCACGGACGTCTGGGGGTACGACAGCGCGTCCAACGAGGTCTACCACGGCACGGTCGACGAGTCCGGCGAGGCCCGGGAGCAGCAGCCCCCCACCACCCCGGACGGCTTCGCCGAGGAGGCGCTGAAGGCGGTCGACGACACCACGTCCGTGACGGTCGACGGCACCGCCCAGGTGGCCGGCCGGGACGCGTACAAGCTGGTCGTCAAGCCCCGGCAGTCCGGCTCCACGGTCGGCGCGATCAGCATCGCGGTCGACCACGAGACCGGTGTGCCGCTGAAGTTCACGCTCACCCCGTCGAGCGGCGGCGCGGCCGTCGTGGACGTCGGCTTCACCAAGGTGAGCTTCGACCGGCCGGCCGCGTCGACCTTCGAGTTCACCCCGCCGAAGGGCGCCGAGGTGACCGAGGACGGCGAACTCGACCAGGGCCGGGAGCACTCCGGGAAGCCGGAGAAGGCCCCGAAGTCCGAGGAGGACCTGGCCAAGGGCCTCGACGGGCTGAAGATGCTCGGCGAGGGCTGGAACTCCGTCGCCGCCTTCGACACCGGCGGCGAGGGCGCTCTGCCCACCGGCGGGGCCGGCGGCGATCTCGGCGGCTTCCTCGGCTCGCTCGGCGACCGGGTCGAGGGCGGGTTCGGCACCGGCACGGTGTTCAGCACCCGCCTGGTGAACGCCCTGATCACCGAGGACGGCAAGGTCTACGCGGGCGCCGTCACCAAGGACGCGCTCGTGAAGGCGGCCGACGCGGGGAAGTAGGGCCCCGGAACCTTACGACGTGACGACGTGACGACGTGACAGGGAACGAGGGAGCCGATGGGCAACACGTCCGCCGAGGAGCCGGACGGCGCGCACCCGGGTGACGGTGTCGTCATCGCCACCCGCGCGCTCACCAAGCGTTACCGCGGCGGACAGCTCGCCGTCGACGGTCTGCACCTGACCGTCCCGGCGGGCAGCGTCTTCGGCTTCCTCGGCCCCAACGGCTCCGGCAAGACCACCACCATCCGCATGCTGATGGGCCTGATCGAACCGACCTCCGGCACGGCGCACGTCCTGGGGCGCCCCATGCCGCGCTCCGCGCGCGCCGTGCTGCCCCACATCGGCGCCCTCATCGAGGGACCGGCCCTCTACGGCTTCCTCTCCGGCCGGGACAACCTCCTGCGCCACGACGCCGCCGACCCGACCGCGGACCCGCGCACCCGGCGCGCCCGGGTCGCCGCCGCCCTGGACCGGGTGGGCCTCACGGCCGCGGCCGGCAAGAAGGCGAAGGCGTACTCCCTCGGCATGAAGCAGCGACTCGGCCTCGCGGCCGCCCTGCTCCGGCCGCGCCGGCTGCTCGTCCTGGACGAGCCGACCAACGGTCTCGACCCGCAGGGCATGCGGGAGATCCGCACGCTGGTGCGCGAGTTGGCCTCGGACGGCACCACCGTCTTCCTCTCCTCCCACCTGCTCGACGAGATCGAGCAGGTGTGCACCCACGCCGCCGTGATGGCCCGCGGCCGGCTGATCACCCAGGGGCCGGTCGCCGACCTGGCCGCGGGCGCCCGGGGCCGGCTGGTGGTGACCACGCCCGACCCGGCGGACGCGGCCCGGGTACTCAAGGAGCAGGGTGTCGCCGACGTCGTCGTGGACGGGGAGCGGGTGACCGGCGAGGTGCCCGGGCACGACCTCGCCCAGGTGAACGCCGCACTGGTCACCGCAGGTGTCCGGGTGCGCGGCTTCGGGGCCGAGCGGGCCTCGCTGGAGGACGCGTTCGTGGCACTGACCGGGGAGGGCTTCGATGTCGCGGGCTGAAGCGGTGCGGAGGGCGAACCCGCTGTGGACCCTCGGACTGCTGCGCAACGAACTGCTCACCACCTTCCGGCGCTGGCGCACCCTCGCCCTGCTCGGGGTGCTGGCCGCGGTGCCGGTCCTGGTCGGCGTCGCCGTACGGATCGAGACCGGTGACGGCTCGTCGGCCGGCGGCGGGGGCGGGGGCGGACCGGCCTTCATCTCGCAGATCACCAACAACGGCCTGTTCCTGGTCTTCACCGCGCTCGCCGCCACACTGCCGTTCTTCCTGCCCATGGCGATCGGGGTCGTCGCGGGCGACGCCATCGCCGGCGAGGCGAACGCCGGCACCCTGCGCTACCTCCTGGTCGCCCCCGCGGGCCGCAGCCGCCTGCTGCTCACCAAGTACGCGACGGTCATGGCCTTCTGTCTGGTCGCCACCCTCGTGGTCGCGGTGTCGGCCCTGGCCACCGGCGCGCTGCTGTTCCCGCTGGGCGACCTCACGACCATCTCGGGCACCCGGATCAGCTTCTCCGAGGGACTGGCCAGAGCCCTGCTGATCGCCCTGGTCGTCGCCGTGTCGCTGATCGGGGTGGCGGCGCTCGGCCTGTTCGTCTCGACGCTGACCAACAGCGGCATCGCGGCGATGGCGACCACGGTCGGGCTGCTGATCACGGTCCAGATCCTCGACCAGATCCCCCAGCTGCACGCCCTGCACCCCTACCTCTTCTCCCACTACTGGCTGTCCTTCGCCGACCTGATGCGCGAACCGGTCTACTGGGACGACCTGACGAAGAATCTCGGCCTCCAGGCCCTCTACGCGGCGGTGTTCGGCTCGGCGGCCTGGGCGCGGTTCACCTCGAAGGACATCACCGCGTAGGGGAAACGGGGTGGCACGGGCGGACCGGCGCGTGTGACGGTTCCGCCCATGGGCAACTCACGGGCGTACCCCGTCCTCCCTGCCCCGCGCCCGGAAGCTCGCCGCCCACATCGGCAGCGGGGTCCTGGGCGAGGGACAGCTCGGCTGGTGAGGCGGTGCCGGGGTCAGCCGGCCTCGTACGGGAAGCGGGCGAGGGGCGCTTCCCGCGCGAAGAACGTCTTGGCCCGCGCCAGCGCCTCCGTGTCCTTGAGCACGTCACCCGGCTTGCTGCCGTTGCCGAGGAGGACGCCGCCGAAGCGCATCCCCATGTAGGCGGCCGAGTTGTTCAGCGTGCCCACCAGCGGATCGGCGACCTCCGGCTCCTCGTGCGCGAGCGCGGTGACGCCCCAGAGGGTCCGTCCCGCCATGGTCGCCTTGAAGTCCAGGCCGGGGGTGCGCAGCCAGCCCGCCCAGTGGTCCAGGTAGCGCTTGGTCTGCGCGGACACCGAGTACCAGTACAGCGGTGAGGCGATCACCAGGTCCGTCGCCGCGAGGGTGGCGTCCAGCAGCAGGGCGACGGCGCCCTCCGTGGGGCGGACGTGGTCGCTGTCGTGGCGCAGGTCCTTGAAGTCGGGCAGGGGGTGGGCGGCGAGGTCGATCCACCGCTGCTCCACGTCCGGGGGCAGCTGCTCGGCGGCCCGGCGGGCCAGCAGTTCGGTGTTTCCGTCGGGGCGGGAGCTGCCCAGGACGAAGAGGAAACGGCGGGCCATGGTCATCCCCAGATAGTCGGCGTACGTCAATTACAGGCATCTGCATTATATGCACGTGCATTTATATGTCAACGGGTGCGGCGCGGCTCCGGACGCCGGGCGCTCATCCGGTGGCGGCCGCCCCGCGCCGTTCCGCCTCCCGGGCCACCGCGAGCAGCAGGTCCTCCCGCCCGCGCGGCGCGACCAGCTGGAGCCCCGCCGGGCAGCCGTCGGCGCCGAATCCGGCCGGGAGGCTCAGCGCGGGGTGCCCGCTGAGGTTGAACGCCCAGGTGAGCGCGGTCGAATAGAGCTCGCCGGGGCCGTCGTGGCCGTGCGGCGCGGTGGGTGCCGTGGGGGTGAGCAGCAGGTCGGCACCGGTGAAGAGGGCGTCCAGGCGCCGGTCGTTCTCCGCCCGGACGCGGTGGGCGTCGGCGAGGCCGGCACCGGGGGTGCGCAGGGTGAGCCAGGCGGACGCGGGATCGAGGAGCCGCGGCGGTGACGAGGACCGTACGAGCCGTACGACCCCGGCGTCGGCCAGCCGGCCGACCGCCGCCCGGGCCAGGGCGACGGGTTCCGCGTCGGGGCCGGCGAAGCCGAGGTCGGGGGACCAGCACGCGGAGACGGGGCAGGAGGCGGGGACCTCGACGGCGGTGGGCCGCTCCGACACCACCCGCCACCAGGCCGCCGCGTCCGAGGCCGTGCGGGCGAGGACTCCGGGCGCGGCCAGGCCCGTACGGTCGGCCGAGGGGAGCCGGCCGCCGGTGACCTTCAGCCCGACGACCCCGCACCACGCCGCCGGGATCCGCACCGAGCCCGCCCCGTCGCTGCCCGTGGCCAGGGGCACCAGCCCGGCCGCCACCGTCACCGCCGCCCCGGCCGAGGAGCCGCCCGGCGTACGGTCCGCCCGCCACGGATTGACGGTACGGCCGCGCGCCCCGAGCCCCCAGGTCTGCCAGGCCGTTCCCGGACCGGGCACCGAGGTGGCGCCCACGGCGACACCACCGGCCGCGAGCAGCGGCCCCGCCGCACGCAGCCCGTGCCGCCCCTTGACCGCGACCGGCACCCCGGCCAGCGGCAGACGCTCACCGGCGGCGACCCGCGTGTCCACCTCGTCCGCCCGCCGCAGCGCCTCCTCGCCCCACACCGCGAGGAACGCGCACAGCGCCGGATCGGCCCGCTCGATCCGCTCCAGCGCCTCCGCGACCACGTCCACGGCCCGCAGCCGCCGCCCGCGCACCGCGGACGCGATCCCCTCGACCGAGAGGGACGCACCAGAGCCCTGTCCCCGACCGTCCAGCACCCGTACCCCTCTTGAGATCAGCCGCGGTGCCCGCTCAGCGCGGCGCGCCCGTCAGGCGGGCCAGCGGCTCCGTCCCGCGGGGCGGCCGGCCGGACAGGTCACCCAGGCGCCACTCGTCCACCCAGGGCACGCGGTACACGTCGATCACCGACTCGATGAGCCGGATCCGGTGGACGAGGGGACGCGGCAACCGTCCCGGCGCGTCCGCCACCAGGACCACGGCGTCCAGATCGAGCCCCTGCGGCGACTCACCGCGCCGGACCGCCTCCACCGCCGGCACCACGGCGTCCAGGCCGGCCGCATGGGTCCGGGCGACGAACAGCACCGACCGCGGACCGGCGGGGCCGGGCCAGGCGCGGCCGCCGTCGTGACCGCCGTAGACCGCGGCGAGCGTGGAGACGCCCGCGCCGCCGTGCAGGCCGACCCAGGAGAAGCGGCGGGCCGCCGCCCGCGCGGGGTCGGGCTCCGCCGTCTCCGGCACCGCCACCGGCCCGCGGATCCAGATCTCCGGTCCCTGTCCCATGTCCCCTCTCCTGCTCGCCACCTCGATCCTCATGCCGCCGGCGGACGGGAAACCGGCGCGGACGGCCGTTGGGACGAGCCTGTGACAACGCGGTGACGTGAGAAGCGCGAGCGAACGGACAGACTCGACAGCAGGTGTACGACCCGAATGAGGGAACGATGTCTCGACTCAGCCGCGAGAAGAAGCGGGAACAGCAGCAGGCCGCGCACGCGGCGAACCTTGCGGCAGCGCCGATCGACGTCCGGGTCCCCGCGGGTGGGACGGACGCGGGCGGGGCGTCGGTCGGCGGTGCGACGGTGATCGCCGGACCCGGCGAGGAGATCCAGCAGGCGGTGCTGAACCGCCTCCACCGCATCGCCATCGCCTCCGGTCACGCCGTCCTCGCCACCGTGCACGACGAACGCATCGGCTGCGTCGTCCCGCTCCGGGTCGACCCGGACGGCTCCAGCCACTTCACGGCACAGCCGGTCCTGACCGCGCCGGCGCGGGAGCCCGGCGCGGACCGGCCGACGCACCTGCTGCGCCCCCTCCCCGGGCCGGCGCCGGAAGGGACGTCCGGACCGGCTCCCGTACGGGACGCCGCCCTCACCTTCGAGCTGCGCCCCGTGCCCGGGACGGAGGCCCCCCGGGACGCCGTACCGACGTTCGAACCACGGGCCGTCCCCGGGGCGGAGCGGGCCACGCCGCCCGGCACGGTCGCGCCCCCGACGGGCGAGTTCGGCCCGCCCCCGGCCATGGACGCGAAGCCGCGCCCCGGTCTGCTCCCGGCACCCGAAGCCGCACCGTCCGCCGGGTTCGCGCTCGATCCCGACCCCGGGCCCACCCCGCCCCGCGGGTTCGACGCCGTGGCGGAGGCGGTGCTCGGCGACGAGCCCCCCGCCGGCGAGAACCACCTCGCCGAACCCATGGCCCGGATCAACGAGGCCGTCCGGGCGGGCAGGCTCGACACGGCGGCCCGGCTGGCCGGGGAGACCGTCGCGGAGGCCTCGGGAACCCTGGGGGCGGAGCACCCGGAGGTGCTGCGGCTGCGCGAACTCGCCGCGTACATCGCCTACCTGGCCGGTGAGCCGCTGCGCGCCTTCCGGATCTCCCTCGACCTCGCCGTGATCTGCCGCCGCGCGGGGGACGCGGAGGCCGCCTACGGCAACGTCCGCAGCGCGGCGACCGCCTGGCGCGCGGTGCGCGACCCGCTGCTCGGACTGGAGCTCGGGCACGAGCTGATCGCCCTGTGGACCCAGCTCACCGCCGAGGACGGGCCCGCCGCCGACGAGATCGAGGAGCTGGAGTCCGCCCGCGCCCGCATGGGCCGGCTGACCGAACGCGCCCGCACCCGGCAGCCCTGAGAGGCCTCCGTCTCGGGGGAGGACGGGGAGAACAGGGGAGAACAGGGGAGAACGGGGGAGAACGGGGGAGAACAGGGCGGAACCCCCTAGTGCAGGCAGAACTCGTTGCCCTCCGGGTCCGTCATCACGAGCCATCCCCCGGACGGCTCCGCCACCCGCCGGAGCACGCGCGCGCCGAGCCCCTCCAGCCGTGCGAGCTCCTCCTCGCGGCGCCCCGCACCGGGATGCAGATCGAGGTGGAGCCGGTTCTTGACCGTCTTCTCCTCCGGCACGCGCTGGAACAGCAGCCGCCGTCCACGGCCGGTGCCGCTCTCCTCCTCGTACGGGTCGTCGGGGTGCCGTACCGCCGCCAGGTCCCGCCACGCCCGGCGGCCGTGGGACTCGACGGTCAGCTCGGCCGGGACGGCGCCCGCGGCCAGCAGTCTCCCGATGAGCGCGCTGTTGTCCTCGACCACGTACCGGAGGGCGGCGGCCCAGAAGTCGGCCTGCGCGTGCGGGTCGGCCGCGTCGACGACGACCTTCCAGTGCACGGGGGTGGGCGGTGTCGGTGTCTGCGTCATACGACCAGTTATAGGACGCCGCTCCGACAACGCCCGCTTCTACGGCCTGGCCGCCGGCCGGTTCGCCTCGGCCACGGCGGGCACGCTCCCGGCGCTCGGGTGCGCAGCCGCGCCCGCGGTGCCGGCCGGCACGCCGGTCCCGGTCGTCCCGGTCGTCCCGGTCGTCCCGGTCGTCCCGGTCGTCCCGGTCGTCCCGGTCTTCCCGGCGAGCGTGCGGGCGGCCCGGCGGGCGGTGCGCAGCGCGTCCCAGGTGAGGAGGGTGAGCGCCAGCCACACCAGCGCGAAACCGGCCCAGCGCTCGGGCGGCATGGCCTCCTTGAAGTAGAGGACCCCGAGCAGGAACTGGAAGACCGGGGCCAGGTACTGCAGCAGGCCCAGCGTGGACAGCGGCACGCGGATCGCGGCGGCGCCGAAGCAGACCAGGGGGAGCGCGGTGACGATCCCGGTCGCGGCGAGCAGCGCGGCGTGCCCGGCCCCTTCGGCGGCGAACGTGGAATCGCCCCGGGCGCTCAGCCACAGCAGATAGCCGAGGGCGGGCAGGAACTGGATCGCGGTCTCGGCGGCCAGCGACTCGACGCCGCCGAGGTTGACCTTCTTCTTCACCAGTCCGTACGTGGCGAAGGAGAAGGCGAGGCAGAGCGAGATCCACGGCGGCCGGCCGTAACCGATGGTGAGGACGAGCACCGCCGCGGCGCCCACCCCGACCGCCGCCCACTGCACGGGCCGCAGCCGCTCCTTCAGCAGCAGCACGCCCATCGCGATCGTGACCAGCGGGTTGATGAAGTAACCGAGGGAGGCCTCGACGACGTGCCCGGAGTTCACGGACCAGATGTAGACGCCCCAGTTGACGGTGATGACCGCCGCGGCGACCGTGATCAGCGCCAGCCTGCGCGGCTGCCGCAGCAGCTCGCCGAGCCAGGCCCAGCGGCGTATGAAGAGCAGGGCGGCGGCCACGAAGAACAGGGACCAGACCATCCGGTGGGCCAGGATCTCCACCGCTCCGGCGGGCTTGAGCAGGGGCCAGAACAGCGGGACGAGCCCCCACATCCCGTACGCCGCGAAGCCGTTCAGCAATCCTGTGCGCCGCTCCGCGGCCGGCTTCCCGGTCATGGATCCCTCCTTCGTGTCCGACGCGCGCCCTGTCTCCCGCGGTGCCCGCGCACGCGCGCGATGTCCGCCGGACGACGGTAACGCCGGACACCCCCGCGTGTCATGTCCGTACCGGCATACGGTCATGACGGGCGGGGATGGCGGGTTCGGCGGCCCTCCGGGTCAGCCCTTGAGCGCGGCGGCGACGGCCTCGGCGAGCGGGGTGGTCGGACGGCCGGCCAGCCGGGACAGGTCGCCGCTGTCGACGACCAGCTCCCCCTTCTCGATCGAGGCGTCCACGCCCGCCAGCACGGCGGCCATCGGCTCGGGCACCCCGGCGCCGGCCAGGATGCCGGTGAGCACCTCGGGCGTGACCGGGCGGTAGGCGATCTCCCTGCCGGTCTGCCGGCTCAGCTCGGCCGCGTACTCGGCGAAGCTCCACGCCTCGTCGCCGCCCAGCTCGTACGTCTTGTTCTCGTGTCCCTCGCCGGTCAGCACGGCGACGGCGGCGGCCGCGTAGTCGGCCCGCGAGGCGGAGGAGACCCGGCCCGCGCCGGCGGCGGCGACGACCGCGTCGTGGGCGAGCACCGGGGCGAGGTTCTCGGTGTAGTTCTCGTGGTACCAGCCGTTGCGCAGCAGCACGTACGGAACGCCCGAGCCCCGCAGCGCCTCCTCGGTGCCGCGGTGGTCGTCGGCGAGCGCGGCGGTCAGGGAGCCGGGGGCGCTGGTGTACGCGAGCAGGGCCACACCCGCGGCCTTCGCGGCGTCGATGACGACCCGGTGCTGGCCCACCCGGCCCTTGTCGAACTCGTTGCCGGAGACCAGCAGGACCTTGTCGCCGGCCGCGAACAGGCCGTCGAAGGTCTCGGGGGCGTTGTAGTCGGCGACCGCGATCCGGACGCCGCGCGCGGCGAGGTCCGCCGCCTTCTCCGCGCTGCGGACGACGGCGGTGACCTGCTCGGCCGGAACCTTCTCCAGCAGCTGTTCCACGACGTGACGGCCGAGGTGTCCGGTGGCGCCGGTGACGACGATGCTCATGGTGCAGAACTCCTGTGGGGATGCGTTTGCGGTATGCCACTCACCCTAAGGGTTGCGCTAACTAATGGAAAGTACCCACCTTGGAGTAAGGTACTGGCGTGACGGTAAGTGATGGTGGTCGGCGGAGCGAGGCCGAGGCGATGTGCCCGCACCGGCTGGTCCTGGAGCATGTGACCAGCCGCTGGGGGGTGCTGGTGCTGATCCAGTTGCTGGAGCGCCCGTACCGCTTCAGCGAACTGCGCCGGGCGATCGGCAGGGTCAGCGAGAAGATGCTCACCCAGACCCTCCAGACCCTGGAGCGCGACGGCCTGGTCCACCGCGACGCCAAGCCGGTCATCCCGCCGCGCGTCGACTACTCCCTCACCGGCCTGGGCCGCGAGGCGGCCGAGCAGGTGCGCGACCTGGCGCTGTGGACCGAGAAGCGGATGGCCGACGTCCTCGCCGCCCGGCAGGCGTACGACGAGGCCCGGGTGCCGTAGGGCACCCGGGCCTCGTTCCGGCCGTCGGCGGGGTTCAGCCCACGACGGTCCAGGTGTCGCCGCCGGTGAGGAGGGTGGCGAGGTCGCCCTTGCCGTGCTGCTGGACGGCGGTATCGAGCTGGTCGGCCATGAGGGTGTCGTAGACGGGCCGGTCGACGGAGCGGAAGACGCCGATGGGGGTGTGGTGCAGGGTGTCGGGGTCGGCGAG
>NZ_JBIAZD010000015.1:127060-185580 GCF_042898795.1 Streptomyces sp. NPDC000348 | reverse complement strand
CAGCGGCAGCGGGTCGCTGCTGGTGACCAGCTCCCGCAGCGGATGCCGGGCCAGCACCGCCTCCACCTCCGGCGTCAACGCCGCCGCCAGCCGGGACGCCGCCGGACGGTTCTCGTCACGCAGGGCGTCCACGGCGGCGAGGAGGACCCCGCCGGCTCCGGAGTCGGGCACCCCGGCCGCCGCCCGCTCGTGCAGCCGGGCGCCCTCCTCCAGGACGACCTCGGTGTCCATGCCCGCCGGGATCTTGATCCGCGCGTGGTGCCGCCAGGTGGTGACCGGGTCGCCCCACGCCTCCACGGCGTACGTCCACAGCCCCGGCTCCCCGGCGGTGACGGTCGCCCCCCACCTGTCCGTGCCGGGCGCGAGCTCCCGCATCGGCGTGAACGGCCCCGGACGCCCCTCGGGATCCCTCAGCACCACATTGGCGGCCACCGCGTCGTGCCCCTCCCGGAACACGGTCGCCGAGATCTCGAACACCTCACCGGTCACGGCCTTCGCCGGCCGGCGCCCCTGCCGGACCATCGGCCGGACGTCGAGGACGGGGATGCGCCCCACGGCGGTCACGGGGCCCGGGGACGGGCGCGCGGGAGCCGGTGCCCCGGAGGGGGGCGGCGGTGGGGGACCGGCCTCGGCGGAACGGGCCGGAGAGGAACCGGCGCCGTGCTCCACGGGTGTCCGGGCGCCTGGTGTCGGGGGGGATGACGAGTGGTGCTTGGCGGGCATGACCGCTCCTGTCCGCGTCAACGTGGGTGGGCGGATGACTGTGGGGAGGTGGGTCCTGCGTGGTGTTGCTGAGGGGGTACCCGCAGGAGCCTTCCCACACTGTTCGGGTGGGCAATCCGGCGCTTTGTTAACTACTCACGCGTATGTCGACACACAAGACCGGCCCCCTCCGCACGGGACGGAGCCGGTCGTCGGTGGGCCCGCTCCCACGGTCCCCGGCGCCGTCCCGGGCGTCCGGGACTTGGTACCCCGCGGGGGTGCCGTCATGCGCGCGGAACCCGGAGCGGCCGGCTCGGCGAGCCGGGCCCGCGCCCGGCCGCCTTCCCGCTCACCGTGCCCCTGGCCAGCGCGTCCGCCGCCCGGGCCGGGTCCGCCCGCCGGTGCTCGGCGGGATGCGGCGCCGCCGCGCCCGCCGCGTGCGGGGGTGCCGCCGGCGTACCCGGGCGGGCGGCCCGCGCGGTGGCGCCCGCGGCGGAGGCCGGGGCCACCGAGGCCCCCGGAGCGGACGAATCGGGGGTGGAACGGAGGTGGGAAAAGGCCGGTTTCTTGTCCTGTCGGCCGGTCGCGCCGACCGTGACGGCCCGTTTCACGCCCGCCGGTGAGCACGGGGCGGTCGGCCGCCCTCGTTCCGTGGGGGGTGCGAAGCGCGACGAGTACACCCATGGGGGCGGAATCGGCCATGTCCGCCATGGGGTGAATCGTTTGGTCGCGGGTAGGGAGGTACCCGTGTCCCCCGGCTTCCCGCGCGGACCGTGCCCGCGCGGGTACTGTCGGCAACGATGCCCGGACGCACACCGCGTCTCTCACGAACGCGCCGAGGTGGCTTGTGAAGGCGATCCGTCGATTCACCGTCCGACCCGTGCTCCCCGAACCCCTCCGCCCCCTCAGTGACCTGGCCCGCAATCTGCGCTGGTCCTGGCACCCATGGACCCGTGACCTGTTCCGTTCCGTCGACCCCGAAGGCTGGGCCGCCGCCGGCAGCGACCCCGTACGGCTGCTCGGCGGCGTGGCGGCCGAGCGGCTCACCGAGCTGGCCGGTGACCGTGACTTCCTGGACCGTCTCGACGCGGTCGCCGGCGATCTGGACGCCTACGTGACCGGCGACCGCTGGTACCAGGCGCAGACCGACCGGCTGCCCGCCGCCGTCGCCTACTTCTCCCCGGAGTTCGGCATCACGGCCGCCCTGCCGCAGTACTCCGGCGGACTCGGCATCCTCGCCGGCGACCACCTCAAGGCCGCCAGCGACCTCGGCGTCCCCCTCATCGGCGTCGGACTGCTCTACCGGCACGGCTACTTCCGCCAGTCCCTGTCCCGGGACGGCTGGCAGCAGGAGCACTATCCCGTCCTCGACCCCAACGAGCTGCCCCTGGACCAGCTCAAGGAGCCCGACGGCACCCCCGCCCAGGTCGCCCTCGCCCTGCCCGGCGACCGCTCGCTGCGCGCCCGGATCTGGGTGGCCCGGGTGGGCAGGGTCCCGCTGCTCCTGCTGGACTCCGACGTCGAGGAGAACGACCCCGGCGAACGCGGGGTGACCGACCGGCTCTACGGCGGCGGCAGCGAGCACCGGCTGCTGCAGGAGATGCTGCTCGGCATAGGAGGCGTCCGCGCGGTACGCGCGTACTGCGAGCTGACCGGGCACGCCGCGCCCGAGGTGTTCCACACCAACGAGGGCCACGCCGGTTTCCTCGGTCTGGAGCGCATCGCCGAACTGTGCGCCGGGGGGCTGGACTTCGACGCGGCGCTCGAGGCGGTCCGGGCGGGGACCGTGTTCACCACCCACACCCCCGTCCCGGCCGGCATCGACCGCTTCGACCGCGAACTGGTCGCCCGGCACTTCGGCCCGCACGCCGAACTGCCGGACATCGAGGTCGACCGCATCCTCCGGCTCGGCCTGGAGAGCTACCCCGGCGGTGATCCCCACCTGTTCAACATGGCCGTGATGGGCCTGCGCCTGGCCCAGCGCGCCAACGGCGTCTCCCTGCTGCACGGCGACGTCAGCCGTGAGATGTTCGCCGGACTCTGGCCGGGCTTCGACCCGGAGGAGGTGCCCATCACCTCCGTCACCAACGGTGTGCACGCGCCCACCTGGGTCGCCCCCGAGGTGCTCCGGCTCGGCGCCCGGCAGATCGGCGCCCGGCGCACCGAGGAGGCGCTGAGCGTCGGCGACTCCGAGCGCTGGGACTCCGTCGCGGACCTCGCCGACCAGGACGTCTGGGAGCTGCGCCGGTCCCTGCGGGAGCTGCTGGTCCTTGAGGTGCGCGAGCGGCTGCGCGCCTCCTGGCGGCAGCGCGGCGCCGGCACGGCCGAGCTGGGCTGGATCGACGGGGTCCTCGACCCGGACGTGCTGACCATCGGCTTCGCCCGGCGTGTCCCGTCGTACAAGCGGCTGACGCTGATGCTGCGCGACCGGGACCGGCTGACGGAACTGCTGCTGCACCCCGAGCGGCCGGTGCAGATCGTGGTCGCGGGCAAGGCGCACCCGGCGGACGACGGCGGCAAGCGGCTCATCCAGGAACTGGTCCGCTTCGCCGACGACCCGCGCGTGCGGCACCGGATCGTGTTCCTGCCCGACTACGGCATGGCGATGGCGCAGAAGCTCTACCCGGGCTGCGACATCTGGCTGAACAACCCGCTCAGGCCGCTGGAGGCGTGCGGCACCAGCGGGATGAAGGCGGCGCTCAACGGCTGCCTCAACCTGTCCGTGCTCGACGGCTGGTGGGACGAGTGGTTCCAGCCCGACTTCGGCTGGGCGATCCCCACGGCGGACGGGGCCGGGACCGACCCGGACCGGCGCGACGACATAGAGGCCGCGGCGCTGTACGACCTGCTGGAGCAGCGGATCACGCCGTGCTTCTACGAGCGGGGGCGCGGCGGGCTGCCGGACCGGTGGATCGAGATGGTGCGGCGGACGCTGAGCCTGCTCGGGCCGAAGGTGCTGGCCGGGCGGATGGTCCGGGAGTACGTGGAGCGCCTGTACGCGCCCGCCGCCCGCGCCCACCGTGCGATGGACCCGGACTCCGCGCGCTCCCTGGCCGCGTGGAAGGCGCGGGTGCGCGGTGCCTGGCACGGTGTGACCGTCGACCACGTCGAGACGTCCGTGACGGCGGCCACCGCGGAACTCGGCACCACGCTCGCGCTGCGGGTGCGGGTGGGGCTGGGCGCTCTGGAACCGGAGGACGTCGAGGTGCAGGCGGTCTCCGGGCGGGTGGACGGGGAGGACCGGATCACCGATGCGACGGCGGTGCCGCTGAAGCCGGTGGGCGCGCCCGATCCGGAGGGACGCTGGGTGTACGAGGGGCCGCTCGCCCTGGACCGGACGGGGCCCTTCGGGTACACGGTGCGGATCCTGCCCGGGCACCGGTTGCTGGCGTCCGGGGCGGAGCTGGGGCTGGTGGCGGTGCCGTCGGAGGATGTGGCGGAGGCGGCGGGGTTATTGATGCGGTGACGTGTGCACTGGCTGGGGGCGGTGCGGAGGTGCGGTGCGGTGGTGCGGTGCGGTGCGGCCCGCTGGGGGTGCCTCCCCCAGAGGGGGCACCCCCAGCGCCCACCCGTGCCGCCCTGGGGGCACCTCCCAGGCCCTTTGGGCTCTGGGGGAGGCACGACTGCCCGCAGGCTGCCGGGGTGGGTGGGGTGAGGGGGCGACTGCCCGCGGGCTGCCGGGGTGTCAGTTCTCCTCGGTGTCCCGGGTGGCCAGGCGGCGGAGGACCTTGCCGCAGCGGCGGGCGTAGGCGTGCTGGAGGCCGCGGGTGGCCGGGCCGCCCGCGCGGGCGTACCAGCGGGCCGGCCTGCTGAACGCCTCGACGGTCAGCCACACCGTCCCGTCGCCGGTGCGGTCCACGACGAACGACTCCTCGCCGCACTCGGGGTGCCCGGTCAGGGTGCCGTACGCCCAGCCGGCCCTGCGGCGCTCCTCCACCGTCCACACCACACGGCAGGGTGCCTTCACGACCCCGGCGAGGGTGATGGTGACGTCGACGTCCGGGGCCGCCCGGTCGGCGGCGGTCTCGACACCGACCCCCAGCTCCCGGTGCAGCTCCCAGGTGAGCAGCGCCCGGGCCGCCTGCCGGAAGACCGCCTCGCCCTCGCCGAGGCGGGTGCGGACGTGCATCGCGTGGAAGCCGGGGGGACAGAAACCGGGTTCCCGGGTCCCGCCGACGTGGTCGTAGGTGAAGTCCGCCGAAGACATGGGACCCAAGAGTAGGGCGGCGCCCACGCCTCGGAGAAAGGCGGGGCGCCGCGCACGCCACTCGCTCCCGGTTTACGGGAAGGTGAGCTTCCACCCGCTGAGGTAGCCGGTGTCGTACCGCGCCGCGTCCTGCACCCGCAGCTGCCAGGTGCCGTTGGCGGTCTCGGAGGAGGCGTTGACCGTGTAGGTCTCGTTGATGTTGTCCGCCGAGCCGCCGGTGCGGTTCCTCAGGCGGTACGCCGTGCCGTCCGGGGCCAGCAGGTCGACGACCAGGTCACCGCTGTAGGGGTGCACGATGTCCACCGTGACCTGGAGGTTGGAGGGCGCGTTGCCCGTCCGCCCGGAGACGGTGATCGGGGACGTCACCGCGGAGCCGGCGTCCGGGATCGACACGTCGGTGGTGCTCTCGAAGGACGTACCGCCACCGCTGCCGCCGCCGGAGCGCGTGCCCACGTTGACGGCCGCCCAGGCGTCCTGCACCGCCTTGTACTCGGCGCTGTCCGTGCCGTACAGCTCACCGGTCGCCGCCAGGGTGCCGGTGCGGGCGCCCGCGTAGGTGGTGGTGGAGGTGAACTTGGTGGTCAGCGCGCGGAACCAGATCTTCTCCGCCTTGGCGCGGCCGATGCCGGTGACCGGGAGGCCGTCGGAGGTGGGCGAGTCGTAGGCGACACCGTTGACGGTCTTGGCGCCGCTGCCCTCGCTCAGCAGGTAGAAGAAGTGGTTGGCGGGGCCGGACGAGTAGTGCACGTCGATCGAGCCGATGCCGGAGTACCAGCTGTCCTTGGACGCGCCGTCCCGGCTCGGCCTGTCCATGTAGCGCAGCGGGGTGCCGTCGCCGTTGATGTCGATCTCCTCGCCGATGAGGTAGTCACCGACGTCGGAGGAGTTGTCGGCGTAGAACTCGACGGTCGTGCCGAAGATGTCGCTGGTCGCCTCGTTCAGGCCGCCGGACTCGCCGCTGTAGTTGAGGCCCGCGGTGTTCGAGGTCAGACCGTGGGTCATCTCGTGCGCGGCCACGTCGATCGAGGTGAGCGGGTTGGCGTTGCCGGAGCCGTCGCCGTAGGTCATGCAGAAGCAGCTGTCGGACCAGAAGGCGTTGACGTAGTTGTTGCCGTAGTGGACCCGGGAGTAGGCGGCCGCGCCGTCGCCGCGGATGCCGCTGCGGCCGTGCACGTTCTTGTAGTAGTCCCAGGTCAGCGCGGCCCCGTAGTGGGCGTCGGCGGCGGCCGACTCCAGGTTGGACGGGCTGCCGTCGCCCCAGACGTCGTCGGAGCCGGAGAAGAGCGTGCCGGTGCCGGAGGTGCCGCGGTTGAGGTTGTACGTCCTGTGCCCGCCGCGCGCCCCGTCGGTGAGGTTGTACGTCGACCCGGACTGGGTGGTGGTCAGGCCGACGGTGCCGCTGTAGACGGTGTGGCCGGTCCCGTTCCGGACGGCCTCCCACTCGTACAGCTTCTCGCCCGTGGTGGCGTCGGTGACGACGTGCAGCTCCTGCGGGGTGCCGTCGTGCTGGAGGCCGCCGACGACCGTCTCGTACGCCAGGACCGGCTCGCCCCCGGCGGCCCAGATCACCTTGCGCGGGGCCCGGTCGACGTCGGCGCCCTCGGCCTTCTCGGCCTTCGCGGCGGACAGGGCCTGCCGCTCGGCCTTCGCGGCCGGCACCCCGGCGGTGGTGGTCGCGGGCTTCACCGCGGCCCGGGTGGCCTTGACGACGGAGTCGGCCGCGCCGGCCGTGTCGCCCTGGACGACCAGGTCGCCGCCGAGGACGGGCAGGCCGTCGTAGGTGCGCTCGTAGCGGACGTGCACGGTGCCGTCGCGGTCCTTGAGGACGTCACGGACGACGAGCTTCTCCTTCGCGCCCAGACCGAGGTCCTTCGCGGTCCGCGCCTTGGCGGCGTTCGCCTCGCGGATCAGCTCGGCGCGCTGGGCGGGGGTGAGCCGGACCGACTCGGAACCCGGCTTCGCCTTGCTCGCCGCCGCCGGCGTCCGCTCCGGGGCGGCGGTGGCGCTGCCCGACTGCACGGCGGTGGCGATCAGCGCGGCCACCCCGGCGAGGGCGACGGCGGCGGCGCGGCGGTGCGTGGTGCGGGGGGTGCGTCTGTGGGACGACCTGCTTCTCAACGCTGACTCCTTCTGCGTGGCCGCGGATCGCGCGGCCTGGGGAGACCGGACGGCGGGTGGGCCGGCCGGGCAGAACGGAAGTGCTCTGAGCCGTGGCCGCCGGACAGCGGTGGACGGTGTGGTGGGGTTGCTGTGGAGCGGCCGTGGGAAGAGTGGCAGGGGATCGCGGTTTCTGTCAGGGGCGCGTCAGAAATTTGGCCGGAAACCGTTCGTTGTCCGGGAGTTCACGTTCGATATGCGAACCGTTACGGGAGGGCCGGGCCCCGGTCCCCGTGCCAGGAGTGCCAGAGCGCCGCGTACGCCCCGCCGGCCGCGACCGGGGCGTCGTGCGTGCCGAGGGATCCGGACCGTCGCCCCGCTCCGCCGCGCGGCGCCCGGGCCGGCCCCTCCACCCGGGCGAAGGACGCGCCGCCGCTCCGCACCTGCTCGACCCGCATCGGCACCTCGTCCAGCGGCCCGCTCCACCGCAGCAGGTACAGGGCCGCGCTCACCACCGCCCCGGCTGCCGCAGCACCAGCCGGCACAGGTACCGGACCCCGCCCCGGCGGACGGGCGTGCCGGGGTCCTCGTACGCGTCGATCACCGCTCGTTCTCCCCCTGTGCGCCGTCGCGGCTACGCCAGACTGTCCCGCCAGGCCCGGTGCAGATCGGCGAACCTGCCCGTCCCGGCGATGAGTTCGGCCGGGCTGCCGTCCTCCACGATCCGTCCGTGCTCCATCACCAGCACCCGGTCGGCGATCTCCACGGTCGACAGCCGGTGGGCGATCACCACCGCCGTACGCCCTTTCAGCACCGTCGCCATCGCCCGCTGCACCGCCCGCTCGCCGGGGACGTCCAGCGAACTGGTCGCCTCGTCGAGGATGAGGACCGCCGGGTCCGCGAGCAGCGCCCGCGCGAAGGCGACCAACTGGCGCTGACCGGCCGAGATACGGCCGCCCCGCTTGCGTACGTCGGTGTCGTAGCCGTCGGGGAGCGCGGTGATGAAGTCGTGCGCGCCGATCTCCTTGGCCGCCTGCTCGATCTCCTGACGGGTGGCGTCCGGCCGCCCGATCGAGATGTTCTCGGCGACCGTGCCGGAGAACAGGAACGCCTCCTGCGTCACCATCACCACCTCGCGCCGCAGACCGCGTCCGGTGAGGTCGCGCAGGTCCACCCCGTCGAGCAGCACCCAGCCGTCGGTGGGGTCGTAGAAGCGGGCGAGCAGCTTCGCCAGGGTCGACTTGCCCGCGCCGGTGGAGCCGACGACCGCGACGGTCTGCCCGGCCGGGAGGGTGAGGCCGAAGCGGGGCAGCACCTCGCCGCCGGTGCGGTAGGCGAAACGGACGCCGTCGAAGACGACCTCGCGGCCGGGGAGCCCGGAACGCCGTTCCGGCAGTTCGCGGGGGGCCGACGGCTCGGGCACGGACGGGGTCTGCGCCAGCAGGCCGGCGATCTTCTCCAGCGAGGCCGCCGCCGACTGGTAGGAGTTCAGGAACATGCCGAGCCGGTCGATCGGGTCGTACAGCCGCCGCAGGTACAGCACCGCCGCCGCCAGCACACCGAGCTCCAGTGACCCGTCCGCGACCCGGTAGGCGCCCCACAGCACGATCAGCGCGACCGTGGTGTTGGCGGTGATCCGGGAGCCGACGACGTAGCGGGCCATCTCAAGGAGCGCGTCGCCGTTGGTCCGCTCGTGCCGACGGTTCAGCACCGCGAACTCGGCGTCGTTGGCGGCCTCCCGGCGGAAGGCGCGCACCGGCCGGATGCCGTTCATCGTCTCGACGAACTTCACGATCACCGCCGCGATGACCGTCGACCGCTTCCGGTACACCCGCCCCGCCCGCCGCCGGTATGACCGTACGAGCAGGTACAGCGGCACGAAGGACGCCACCGCGACGGCGCCGAGGCCGAGGTCCAGCCAGAGCAGCAGCACCGAGATGTAGACGGCGGAGAGGATCACCATCACCAGTTCCTGCAGGCCCTCCTCCAGCAGCTCCCGCAGGGACTCGACGTCGGTGGTGGAGCGGGAGATCAGCCGGCCCGAGGTGTAGCGCTCGTGGAAGTCGACGCTGAGCGCCTGCGCGTGCCGGAAGATGCGGCCGCGCAGATCGAGCAGCACGTCCTGGCTGACCCGGGCGGAGGCGGTGACGAAGGCGTACTGCAGGGCGCCGGCCGCCACCGCGCACAGCAGGTAGCCCACCGCCACCGCGATCAGCGGCCCGTGGTCGTCGCCGCGGAACGCGGGCACCGCCCGGTCGATGGCGTACGCCACCAGCAGCGGGCCGGCCTGCACCGCGGCCTGCTGGAGCAGCAGCAACAGCGCGGTGACGGCGACCCTGCCCCGCAGGGGCGACAGCAGGGAGCGCAGCAGTGCGCCGGTGGCGCCCGGGGGAGCGGGCAGCTGGTCCCGGTCGAAGGGGTCGTCGGAGGGCGGGGTCCGGTCGTCGTCCTCGTCCCGGGCGGGTGCGGTGGTGGCCGCCGTCATCGCTCGTCCTCCTGTTCCCCCGCGGGGGCGCCGGACATGAGGTGCGCGTACTCGGGGTTGCCGCGCAGCAGTTCGTGGTGGGTGCCGACCGCGGTGATCCGGCCGCCGGAGAGCAGGGCGACACGGTCGGCGAGCAGGACCGTGGAGGGGCGGTGGGCCACGATGAGGGCGGTGGTGTCCGCGAGCACCCGGCGCAGCGCGGCCTCGACGGCGGCCTCGGTGTGGACGTCGAGGGCGGACAGGGGGTCGTCGAGGACCAGGAAGTCGGGGCGTCCGACGACGGCGCGGGCCAGCGCGAGCCGCTGCCGCTGACCGCCGGAGAGGCTGAGCCCCTGCTCGCCGACCTGGGTGTCCGTGCCCTGGGGCAGCGCGTGCGCGAAGTCGGCCTGGGCGACGGCGAGGGCGCGCTCCAGGTCTTCGTCCCCGGTGCCGCCGCCCATCAGTACGTTCTCGCCGACGCTGGCCGAGAAGAGGGTGGGTTCCTCGAAGGCGACGGCGACACGGGAGCGCAGCTCCTCGCGGGACATCTCGGTGATGTCCGTCCCGTCGAGGGTGATCCGCCCCTCGGTGACCTCGTGCAGGCGCGGCACGAGCGCGGTGAGCGTGGTCTTGCCGCTGCCGGTGGCGCCGACGAGGGCGAGGGACTCGCCGGGACGGATGTGCAGGTCGACGCGGTCGAGCACGGGCAGGGACCCGGACGGCGCGTCGGGGTAGCGGAAGGTGACGCCGTGGAAGACGAGCCCGTCTCCGCTCTTCCGCGGGCGGTCGTGCCGCGCGAGCGGGCGGACCCCCATCGCCCCAGCGGCACGACTGCCCGCAGCCGCGGAGGATTCCGGCTCCGCGTCCATCACCTCGAAGTACCGTTCCGTCGCCGTCGCCGCCTCCTGGCTCATCGCCAGCAGGAAGCCGATCGAGTCCACCGGCCAGCGCAGCGCGAGCGCGGTCGACAGGAACGCCACCAGCGTCCCCGCGGACAGCGACCCGTCCGCCACCCGCACGGCCCCCAGCACCAGCGCCGCCCCGATCGCCAGCTCCGGCAGCGTCACGATGACGCCCAGGATCGTCGCCAGCAGCCGCGCCTTGTGCAGCTCCGTCCCCCGCAGCTCCCCCGACAGCTCCCGGAACGCCCGTGCCTGACTGCGGTGCCGCCCGAACCCCTTGATGATCCGGATGCCGAGCACGCCCTCCTCGACGACCGTCGTCAGATCACCCACCTGGTCCTGCGCCAGCCGCGCCGCGCCTGAGTACCGCTTCTCGAACACCACGCACGTGACCATCACCGGCACGGCCGGCACCAGGACGACCAGCCCCAGCGTCCAGTCCTGGACCAGCATGATGATCACGCCGACGATGATCGTCACCCCGTTGACCAGCAAGAACGTCAGCGGGAAGGCCAGGAACATACGCAGCAGCATCAGATCCGTCGTGGCCCGCGACAGCAACTGCCCCGACGGCCACCGGTCGTGGAACGCGACCGGCAGCCGCTGCAGATGCCGGTACAGACCCGCCCGCATCTCCGCCTCGACGTGCGACAGCGGACGCGCCACCAGCCACCGCCGGAACCCGAACAGCAGCGCCTCCGCCAGCCCGAGCAGCAGCAGGTACAGCGCGCCCAGCCACACCCCCGCCGGATCCCGGTCGGCGATCGGGCCGTCCACCATCCACTTCAGGACGAGCGGGATGACCAGCCCGATGCAGGAGGCGACGACCGCGACGAACGCGGCGCTGAACAGCCGCGCCCGCACGGGCCGCACGTACGGCCACAGCCGCAGCAGCGTACGCACGGTGGAGCGGGATTCCGGGGGAGAAGGTGTAGTGGGCATCAGCAGCGAGCCTACGGATCGCCACCGGCCCTGCCCACCGAGTTTTGGCCGGACCGCCCTCCACCGCAGGTCCTACGACCTGCGCGGACGGCCGGTCGCACCGTCCGGGCCCCGGGAGCCGTATCACTCCGTCAGCCGATGCGCGCGGGTCCTGCGGCTGCCTCCCGTCCGGCCGGGTCAGGACGCCGGGTAGGGCAGCAGAGCGGCGTCCACCTCCTCCCACGCGGCCCGCAGCTCGGCCAGCAGCGCGGGCCGGGCGGCGGCGAGGTCGGCCTGCTCACGGGCGTCGGCCGCGAGGTCGTACAGGTGGTCCCCGCCGTCCGCGCCGCGGTAGTACTTCCAGTCGCCGCGCCGCAGCGCCCGGTTGCGCCGCACCCGCCAGAACAGGTCGCGCCCGGGCAGGTCCTCGCCGCGCAGCAGGTATCCGGCGAGGCTGGTCCCGTCCAGCGGGTACGCCGGGTCGGGCCGGGCGCCGGCCAGTTCCAGCAGGGTCGCTGTCCAGTCCGGAGTGTAGAGGGGCTCGTGGCTGACCTGGCGGCTGTCGATCCGGGCCGGCCAGCGCAGGAGGGTCGGCACCCGGATGCCGCCCTCCAGCAGTTCCGACTTGCCGCCGCTGAGCGGCCACTGGTAGGAGAAGCGCTCGCCGCCGTTGTCGCTGGCGAAGACGACGACGGTGTTCTCCTCCTGCCCGGCGCGGCGCAGCGCGGTGAGCACCCGGCCGACGGCGGCGTCCAGACTCTCCACCATCTCCTTGTACTTCGCCACCGAGCCGCCGTCGTTGTGCAGCAGCGCGCGCACCCCGCCGCCGTCCCGGATCTTCGCGGCGATCTCGGCACCCGTCTCCGCGTCGTCCTCGGTCAGCCACGGCCAGTGCGGGGTGGTGAAGTTGAGGTTGAGCAGCCAGGGCCTGTCGTGGTCACGGGAGACGTACTCGACGGCCCGTTCGGTCAGGATCGTGGTGTAGTAGCGCAGGTCCTCGTACTCGGCGTCGCCCTCGTACAGGTCGTACTCGCCGAGCTGGCCGAGCTTGGAGAAGCACTCCAGGGCGCCGCCGAAGTTGCCGAAGAACTCGTCCCAGCCGGACCTGGTGGGGCTGTAGTCCGGCAGGAAGCCGCAGTGCCACTTGCCGATCAGGGCGGTGGCGTACCCGGCCTCCTTCAGCAGTGAGGCGAGCGTCGGGTGGCCCGGCTCCAGGCCCTGGGTGCGGTTGCCGATCGGCTCGGCCAGCCCGCCCTCGGTACGGCCCGGGAAGCGGCCGGTGTAGAGGCTGAACCGGGTCGGGGAGCAGGTCGCCGAGCCGGAGTAGGCCTGGGTGAACCGCACGCCCTGGGCGGCCAGCCGGTCCAGGTGCGGGGTCCTGATGTGCGGGGAGCCGTACGAGGACAGATCGGCCCAGCCGAGATCGTCACCGAGGACGAACAGGATGTTGGGGCGTCTGCCGGGCCGGCCGGCGGCGCGGGATCTGAAGGGGCGTTCGGCGGGCGTGGCGGCTTGGGCGTCGGCGGACGCGCCGGCGACGGCCGTCACCGCGCCGCCGCCGACCAGGCCGGTGAAGGCACGACGGGATATTTCAGGCATGCGTGATCCCCGGGAGGAAAGAGGCGGTGGAGAGGAGGAAGGAGTGAGGGGAAAGCGGGCACGCGTCAGCGACAGAGCGCGCCGGACTGCCGGCACAGGTCGACGTGGCGTCGCCGCACGAGCGCGACGCGCACGCACCGGCGGGCAGTGGCAGTCCTCATGACCAGGGACGTTCCCAGGCGCGCCGCAGGCCGGTCAAGAAGATCGCCGCCGATTTCACGGAGCCGCAACGAGACGTCAGCCGACGGCCTTCAGCAGCAGCACCGTCCGGCCCGGCACCGTGACCCGGGTCTCCGCGCGGTGCTCCACCCCCGGCGCCCGGTCCTGCTCCTCCCGCGCGGTGTCCACGACCACCTCGTACCGCTCCGCCCACGGCGGCCCCGGCAGCTCGAACTCCACCGGGTCGTGCCCCGCGTGCAGGACGGCCAGGAAGCTGTCGTCGAGGACCGGCGCCCCGTGCTCGTCGCGCCCCGGGATGTCCCGCCCGGAGAGGTACATGCCGAGCGTGGCGGCCGGCGCGTACCAGTCGTCCTCGGTCATCTCCGTGCCGCGCGGGGTGAACCAGGCCAGGTCGCGCAGCCCGTCCGCGGAGTGCGCCCGGCCGGAGAAGAAGGCCCGGCGGCGCAGCACCGGGTGCCGGTGGCGCAGGGCGATCAGCCGGGAGGTCAGCTCCAGCAGGGGCCGCCAGTCGGGGTCGTCCACGAGCGTCCAGTCCACCCAGCCGATCTCGTTGTCCTGGCAGTAGGCGTTGTTGTTGCCGCGCTGGGTGCGGCCCATCTCGTCACCCGCGACCAGCATCGGCACGCCCGTCGACAGCAGCAGCGTGGTCAGCAGGTTCCGCAGCTGCCGCCGCCGCAGGGCTCGTACGCCCTCGTCCTGGGTCTCCCCCTCCGCGCCGCAGTTCCAGGCGCGGTTGTCGTCCGTGCCGTCCCGGTTGCCCTCGCCGTTCGCCTCGTTGTGCTTGCGCCCGTACGACACCAGGTCCCGCAGGGTGAAGCCGTCGTGCGCGGTGACGTAGTTGACCGAGGCGTACGGCCGCCGCCCGCCCCAGGCGTACAGGTCGCTGGACCCGGACAGCCGGTAGCCCATCTCCCGCACGTCCGGCAGCGCGTGCCGCCAGAAGTCCCGTACGGCGTCGCGGTACCGGTCGTTCCACTCCGTCCACAGCGGCGGGAACGCGCCCACCTGGTAGCCCCCGGAGCCCACGTCCCACGGCTCGGCGATCAGCTTCACCCGGCGCAGCACCGGGTCCTGGGCGATCACCGCGAGGAACGGGGAGAGCATGTCGACGTCGTGCATCGAGCGGGCCAGCGCCGCCGCCAGGTCGAAGCGGAAGCCGTCGACGCCCATCTCCGTCACCCAGTAGCGCAGGGAGTCCGTGATCAGGCGCAGGACGTGCGGCTGGACGACGTGGAGGGTGTTGCCGCAGCCGGTGTAGTCGGCGTACCTGCGCGCGTCGGGCTGGAGGCGGTAGTAGCCGCGGTTGTCGACGCCCTTCAGGGAGAGCGTGGGGCCCAGCTCGCCCGCCTCCGCGGTGTGGTTGTAGACCACGTCGAGGATCACCTCGATCCCGGCCGCGTGCAGCGCCCGCACCATCCGCTTGAACTCGCCGACCTGCTGCCCCCGCGTCCCGGAGGCCGCGTAGCCGGCGTGCGGGGCGAAGTAGCCGATGGAGTTGTAGCCCCAGTAGTTGCGCAGCCCGCGCCGCAGCAGGTGGTCCTCGTGCGCGAACTGGTGCACCGGCAGCAGTTCCACGGCCGTGACGCCCAGCCTCACCAGGTGCTCGACGGCCGCCGGGTGCGCGAGACCCGCGTAGGTGCCGCGCAGCTCCTCGGGGACGCCGGGGTGCCGCCGGGTGAAGCCCCGGACGTGCAGTTCGTAGATCACCGAGTCCGCCCACGGCGTCTTCGGCCGGCGGTCGTCCGCCCAGTCGTCGTCGTCGTGGACGACGACGCCCTTGGGGACGTACGGCGCGGAGTCGCGGTCGTCGCGCACGGTGTCCGCGACGTGCTGCTCCGGCCAGTCGCGGACGTGCCCGTACACCTCCGGCGGCAGCCGGAAGTCCCCGTCCACCGCGCGGGCGTACGGATCCAGCAGCAGCTTCGCCGGATTCCAGCGGGCGCCGGTCCACGGGTCCCAGCGGCCGTGCACCCGGTAGCCGTAGCGCTGCCCGGGCAGCACCCCCGGCACGAAACCGTGCCAGATCTCGTGCGTCAGTTCGGTGAGCGGGGCCCTGCTCTCCCTGCCCCGCTCGTCGAACAGGCACAGCTCGACCCCCTCCGCCCCGCCCGCCCACAACGCGAAGTCGGTCCCCGCCACCCCGTCCGGGCCGACCCGGAACCGGGCGCCCAGCGGCGTCGGCCGGCCCGGCCGCACGGGCACCGTGGGCACGGGCGGCGCCGGCCGCGCGCCGTTCACGACGACGGCCGGGCGCCCGTCCCCGGTGGCCCGTTCCGAGGCCACCGCCTCCTGCTCGGCTGCGCTGGACACCTGTCAGCCTCCCGCGGCTCGTGGGGGACGACGGCGGACAGGGGGCACGGCCCGTCGATCGGCTCGGCCGCGGCTCCCCGGCGCGTCGTCCTCCCCCCTGTTCTGCCCAGAGCGTGCCTCGCACTCACGTTTCCCCGGGGGGCGGCATGGTCGTTTCCCGGAGGCGAGGCCCGTCGTTGGGCACCGCGTGAGGTACGTACAAGGGCGCGCACGGCGCGCGAGGGCCGCGCTGGCCGCCGTAGTGACATGGGCAGGACTGCTGACCGGGGCCGCCGGCTGCACCGCGGACGGCACCGTAGGCGGGGCGTCCGGGCCCCCGGCCGCCGGGGACGTCATCCGGGTGTCGCCCGACGACGGCAGCAGGGGCGTACGCCCCGGCTCGGCGCTGCGGGTGCGCGTGCCGGACGGGCGGCTGGAGTCGGTGAAGGTCGTCGTGGAGCAGGACGCGCGGGAGTCACCGGTCCCCGGGCGGATCTCCGGCGACGGGCTGACCTGGAAGCCCGACGACGAACGGCTGGCGCTGGCCGCGGAGTACACCGTCGACGCGGTGGCGGTGGACGGCGACGGCCGCCGCTCCGCCCGGCACACCACCTTCACCACCCAGGTCCCGGAGGAACGCTTCATCGGCTACGTCGCCCCCGAGGACCGCTCCACCGTCGGCACCGGGATGATCGTCTCCCTGGAGTTCAACCGGAAGATCGTCCACCGCGCGGCCGTCGAACGCGCCGTCCGCGTCACCTCCCGCCCGGCCGTCGAGATCCGCCCGCACTGGTTCGGCGACTCCCGCCTCGACTTCCGCCCCGAGCACTACTGGAAGCCCGGCACCGAGGTCAGCGTCGACCTGAACCTGCGCGACGTCGAGGGGGCGCCGGGCGTCTACGGCCTCCAGCACCGCACCTTCACCTTCACCGTCGGCCGCAGCCAGGTGTCGGTGGTCGACGCCGCCGCGCACACCATGCGCGTGCGGCGGGACGGGGAGCTGCTGGCCACCGTGCCGATCACGGCGGGGGCGCGGAAGACGCCCACGTACAACGGCAGGATGGTGATCACCGAGATGCTCGAGGTCACCCGCATGGACGGCCGCACGGTCGGCTTCGGCGGCGAGTACGACATCCCCGACGTCCCGCACGCCATCCGCCTGACCGGCTCCGGCACCTTCCTGCACGGCAACTACTGGGCCGACGCCGACGTCTTCGGCGACTCCAACGTCAGCCACGGCTGCATCGGTCTGCGCGACGTGAAGGGCGGCGGGGCGGACACCCCGGCGGGCTGGTTCTTCGACCGCAGCCTCGTCGGCGACGTCGTCGAGGTCGTCAACAGCAAGGACAGGAAGGTCGCACCGGACAACGGCCTCGGCGGCTGGAACATGAACTGGGAGAGGTGGAAGGCGGGCGGCGCGGTGAAGTGACTCCCCCGGCGGGCCGTCGAACTTGGAACGGAACGGTGACAAACCCGCCGCCTCGAACCGCTCTGGCCTGTGGTTACTATGCCCGAGCGCGCGAGGGGCGCGCGGGGGCGCGGGTCCGGCAGGGACTGGGTCCGCCGAGGGGAGAAACAAGTGAACGTGGGGCCCATATCGGGGGCGACGCCGGTCGGCGCGCGGGGGCGAGGCGGAAGGAAGCTGGCGGCGCTGGCGCTCGGCGTGATGCTGGCGGTGACCGCCTGCGGCGGCGGGGGGACGGATTCCGGCTCGGGCGACGGCAAGGGCAAGGGCAAGGACTCCACCGCCGCGCAGAGCAAGCAGTCCGAGGCCGTGGTCGGCATCGCGCCCGAGGACGGCGCGAAGTCCGTGGAGACCAGTGGCGCGCTGAAGGTGAACGCGAGCAGGGGCAAGCTCACCGAGGTCGTCGTCAAGGACCCGGACGGCGACACGATCGACGGGAAGATATCCGGCGACGGCGCCACCTGGACGCCGTCCACCCACCTGGCCGCCTCCACCAAGTACACGGTGCACGCGGTCGCCAAGGACTCCGAGGGCCGCACCGCGGCCGAGGACTCCAGCTTCACCACGCTGACGCCGAAGAACACCTTCATCGGTCACTTCACCCCCGAGGACGGTTCCAAGGTCGGCGTGGGCATGCCGTTCTCGCTCCGCTTCACCCGGGGCATCACCAACCCGGAGGACGTCGAGAAGGCCGTCCGCGTCACCACCGAGCCGGCCGTCGAGGTCGAGGGCCACTGGTTCGGCAACGACCGCCTCGACTTCCGTCCCGAGAAGTACTGGAAGGCCGGCACCAAGGTCACCGTCGACCTCAACCTCGACGGCGTCGAGGGCCGCGACGGCGTCTACGGCGAGCAGTCCAAGACGGTCTCCTTCACCATCGGCCGCGAGCAGGTCTCCGTCGTCGACGCCAAGAAGCTCACGATGAAGGTCATGCGGGACGGCAAGCTCCTCAAGACCATCCCGGTCACCACCGGCGCGCCCGGCTACGAGACCTGGAACGGCAAGATGGTCATCAGCGAGAAGCTGGCGGTCACCCGGATGAACGGCGATACGGTCGGCTACGGCGGCGAGTACGACATCAAGGACGTCCCGCACGCCATGCGCCTGTCCACCTCCGGCACCTTCATCCACGGCAACTACTGGGGCGGCGACGCCTTCGGCAACCGCAACGCCAGCCACGGCTGCGTCGGCCTGCGCGACGTCCGCGGCGGCTGGGACAAGGGGGCACCGGCCGCCTGGTTCTTCGACAACTCCCTGCTCGGCGACGTCGTGGAGGTCAAGAACTCCGACGACGCCACCATCGCCCCGGACAACGGCCTCAACGGCTGGAACATGCCCTGGGAGAAGTGGAAGGCGTAGCCCTCCGCGCGCGACGCGTCCGGCCCCGGTGCGAGGTACCGCACCGGGGCCGCTGTCGTCCACGCCCGCGCCCCGTCCGGCCCCGCGGGGCACGGGGCCGCCCGCGCCGGCGCTTAACCGGTTTCCCGCCGGAGCGCCGCGGGCTACTGTGCGGGCAGTGAGTGACCCACGAGGAGCTGAGCACATGGTCGGTCGTCCGAGCGCGCGTTGACGCCGTGGGCCGTCGTCGGCCCGTCATCGCGTGCCGCCCTCGAGCCGTGGCACAGCGAGCCCTTCCCCCGCCCGAACCGTCGGTGCGCCCTGCCGTGCGCCGGACGGCGGGCCGTGTCCTCGGCAACCCAAGGGGTCCCCGTGCCGTCCGGTTCCTCCTCCGTCCCCCGTCGTCCCGCCCCGTCCGGCCTGTGGCGGGACGCCGACTTCCGCCGGCTCTGGGTGGGCCAGAGCGCCTCCCAGCTGGGCGAGCACGCGAGCCTGGTGGTGCTGCCGCTGATCGCCGTCCTGACGCTCCACACCGACCCCGGCCGGCTGGGCGTCCTGCGCGCGGTGGGGCAGGCGCCGGTCCTGCTGCTCTCGCTCTTCGTCGGCGCGTGGGTGGACCGGTGGCGGGCCCGTACGGTGATGGTGCTGGCGGACGCCGGCCGGGCCGTGGTGCTGGGCGCGGCCGTCGTGGCAGGCCTCCTCGGCGTGCTCGGACTGCCGTCCCTGCTCGTGGTCGCCTTCACCGTCGGGGCCCTGTCCGTCCTCTTCGACGTGGCGTACCAGACCTCCCTGGTGCGGCTGGTGCGACGCGATCGGCTGCTGCCGGGCAACAGCGCCCTGGAGGGCAGCCGGTCCGCGGCGCAGATCGGCGGTCCCGCTCTCGGCGGCGCGCTGGTCTCCCTGCTGTCGGCGTCGGTCGCCCTCGCGGCCGGCGCGCTGTTCTTCGTGCTGTCGTTCCTGTCGATCCGGCGGATCCGCCGCCCCGAAGCGGTGCCCGGGCGCGCGGAACGGCCCCCTCGGGTCCGGCGGCGGATCCAGGAGGGCCTCCGCTTCGTCGCCGGTGACCCCCTGCTGCGGACCGTGGGCCTCGCCTCGGCCGCCTTCCAGTTCTCCTTCGCGGCCATGATGACCGTCTACCTGCTCTTCCTGCCCAGGGAACTGCACCTGTCGGGCACCGCCGTCGGGCTGGCGCTCGCGGCGACCGGGCCGGGCGCCCTCCTGGGCTCGCTGCTCGCCGCCCGTCTGCCGGGCCGGTTCGGTCACGGCGCGGTGCTGGTGTCCGCGGCGGCGCTCGGCGACGGCGTGCTGCTGTGCGTGCCCGCGTTGCACGGCCCCGCCGCGGTGACGGTCCCCGCGCTCGTGGCGGTCAACCTCGTGTTCGGCGCCTGCGGCCAGCTGGTCAACGTCACGGTCATGGCCGTCCGGCAGGCCGTCACCCCGGACGGGATGCAGGGCCGCGTCGCGGCGACGATTACCTTCGCCGGCATGGGCCCGACCCCGCTCGGCTCCCTGCTCGGCGGCCTCCTCGCGGAGCGGTGGGGCCTGCGCACCGCCCTCCTCGCCACGGCGGTCGGCATGCTGCTGTCCCCCGCACTGATGGCACTCTCCCCACTCGCCCGCCTGGGACGGACCCTGCCGCCGCCCACAGCGGCAGCGCCGCCAACGGGAAGAGACGAACTCAGTCAGGCGTGAACTCGTACTGAAGCTCGTACAGGTGGCCCGCCTTGACCATGACGGTGGCCTCCACGGGGCGTTCGTCGTCGCTGTACACGACGCGCAGGGTGCGGAGCACGGGGAGATCACTGGGCAGGTTCAGGGCCTGGTACTGCTCCTGGGTGGGGACCCTGGCCGAGACCCGGTCGACGCTCAGGCGTGGTGGGAACCCCAGCCGGCCGAGGAGCGTCGGGGTGCCGCCCCTGATCTTCCGCTTGGCCGTGAGGTCGGTGTCCCGGGCGATGGACAGCGGGTAGTAGGACTTGACCAGTTCGACCGGTTCCCCGTCGATCGACAGGATTTGATGACGTAGTACCGCGGTCTCGGCGCCGTCGAGGCCCAGCGCGGACGCGACATCGACCGGAGGACGGGTCTCGACCACGTCGAGCAGCGTGCTGTGCGCCGGGGCGCCGAGTTTCGCGGCCTCGGCCAGCCAGCGGTACGGCTTTCCCGGCTCCGCGGGAGCCATGTACGCGGCCGGGCGCACCGTTCGCTGCCGGTGCTCGCGAACGGTCACGGCGGACCCGGCGCGGCCCACCACGAGCTGCTCGTCCTTGAGGAGCTGCAGTGCTTTCTGGATGGTCGCGTTCGAGGCGTCGAACCTCTCCTTGAGCTGCGCCGTGGAGGGCAGTTTGGCGCCCGGTGCCAGGTCGCCGCTCATGATTTCGTCGCGGAGATCGGCGGCGATCCGCTCATGGAGCGACCGTCGGTCCGGCGAGTCGGTGTGGGTGATGGGCACTGTCATCCGATCCGGATCTCGTAGCGCAGGCGTTGCCGGTGGGCCGGCATGACCATCATGTCGACCTGAAAGGGCCGGTCGTCGCCGTCGAGCGTGACCCGGCTCAGCAGGAGGACCGGTTCGTCCGGGCTGAGGCGCAGGACTTCGCGCTCCTGCGCGTCGGGCATCCGCGCGGTCACGTCCTCGCGTACAAGGGCGCCGACGTGCCCGTGCTCGGCGAGGAAGGTCACGGCGCCGCCCGGAATCTTCCTCGCCTCGGCGAGGCGGGTGCCCCGGGCGATGTGCACGGGGTAGTAGGTGTTCGTCAACTCGCACGGTCGTCCATCGAGTTCGATCACCCGGCGGCGCACGATCACCGTCGCTTTCGCAGGCAGTTCGAGGAGCGCGGCGACCTCCTCCGGGGCCGCCGTCTCACCGGCGTACGCGATGCGCTGCGTGCCCTTGCCTCCACGGGACTCGGCTTCGGCCGCCCAGGCGTCCGGCCGCCTCTTCTCCCGTGCGGTCAGGTACGGCAGCGAGGAGCTGACCCAGGTGCTGTCGCTCACTGTCTCCTCCAGAGGGGCGGGTGTTCGAGCTTGCCGCTTTACACATTAAGCGAGTCGCCGGAGAGCGCCGCTCTCATCCCTTATCTATCTGCTTTTCGTGAATAGTGGTACGGTTTGCCGGACCGTACACCACTGGACCAAGGCGGTGGCTCACCGTGCCTCTGTCACGACAACGTCGATTTCCGCGGGTGCGCCGCTCCGTGCCCGCCGCGCGCACGTTCGCTCTCGAAACGCTTATGGAGTGGGGCTACCGGGACCGGCAGGACGATGTGCGTCTCTGTGTGTCGGAGCTGGCGACCGACGCCCTGCTGCACGGAGCCCCGCCAGGGCGCGAATTCTCCCTGGGGCTGACCGGCGACGGACCCCTCGTCCGCGTCGAGGTGCGTGACAGCGGCGGCGGGAGCCCGCAGGTGAGGGACGCGGAGGCGGACGACTGCGGAGGCAGAGGACTTCACCTCGTCATGGCCCTCGCCGATGACTTCGGCGTGACACCGCACCATCCCGGAAAAACCGTCTGGGCGGTGCTCAAGATGGACTCCGTAAACATGGAGGACAGTGATGGAAGCAACTGAGCACGCGCGACTCAACGCCTACTTCGGGCGTATCGCCTCCCGCTTCGTTCCGGTCGAAAGGCCGGCCTCTGTGCTGATCACGCATCTGCTGCCCGAGCGTCCGGCGTTCGTCCGCGGCGTGGCGGAGGTGACGGAGCTCCGGGCGGTGCTGCCCAAACCCAAGTCCGTGCACGCCGAGGCCATGGGACTGGTCGAGAGCAGCGGGTACGTGTGCGACAGGCTGTCGCGGGAGCTGTTCGCCGAGCCTGATCGTGCCGTGCGGTACATCGAGGCGAGGGCGGCAGGGTTGCGTGTCGTCCTGCTCGACGTGGGTGGCTACTTCGCGCCGTCCCTTCACGCACTGTGCGAACGCTTCTCCGGGAGCATCATTGGCGTGGTCGAGGACACCGAGAACGGCCATCGTCGATACGCCGACCTGGGCAAGCTTCCCTGCCCGGTTGTTTCGGTGGCCCGCTCACCCCTGAAAGATCCGGAAGACTTCCTGGTCGGGCAGTCCGTCGTGTTCTCGACCGAGGCACTCCTGCGCAGCCGCGGTGACATCCTGCACGGCCGTACCGCACTCGTCATCGGGTTCGGGAAGCTGGGCTCGAGTATCGCGCGTCTGCTGCATGCGAAGGGCGTTCGCGTCACGGTCTACGACATCGACCCCGTACGGCGCACGCAGGCCCTCTCCCAGGGCTTCGCGGTGGTGCACGCGCTGGAGAAGGGACTTGAGGACGCGGGGCTGGTCCTGTGCGCCAGTGGCGCGCTTTCGCTCCGGAGCGAGAATTTCGGGCGGCTGCGCAACGGTGCGTACATCGCCACTGTGACCAGCAGCGAGGACGAACTCGAGCTGGCGGGGGTGAACGACGTGTATGAGCGGACTCACGTCGGACAGCACATCACTCGCTATTCGACGACCGGGCACTACTTCTACCTCTTGAACGGCGGAAACGCTGTCAACTTCCTGCACGGAGCCAGTGTCGGACCGTTCATCTTCCTCGTGCAGGGCGAGATTATCGCCGCCTCCGCCGTGCTCGCGGGTGGCGGGCTGGAACCGGGCATGCACGAACTCGGCGCGGCCGACCGGGCTGCCATCGCTGTCACATGGCTCGACTACTTCAACAAGTGAGGAGACCCCCATGCCCGTCACGGCCGGCCACATCCGCGCGACCCTCGACGACTACCTCGCTGCGTACCCGGAGGAGAAAGAGCGACTGACCATCCTTTCCGAACTGCTGGACGAGTCCGCGGACCTCGTCAGCCGCAAGGAGCTCCGTGGCCATGTGACCGCCGGTGCGGTTCTCGGCGACACCGAGGGCCGAGTGCTCCACGTCCGCCACCGCGCTCTGAACCGTTGGCTCCTGCCAGGTGGACACGTCGAGGCCGAGGACGGCAGCCTGCTCGCGGCCGCGCAGCGGGAACTGGTCGAGGAGACCGGTATTCCGGCGTCGGCTGTCGCCCCGGTCGGGCATCGGCCGGACTGGGGAAGAGCCGGTGTTCCAACCCTGCAGTATTCGAGGGGCGAGGTGACGTGATCGACTCTGTAGTCCTGTCCGGCTTCCGCAGGCAAGTGAGGGAGGCCGTCGGGAAGGGGCGCCGATGCATGGAGCTAGGCCAAGACGTCGATGCGTCCAGCACACGCTTTCAGGATGGCGTGCAGGTTCTTACGCGTCGAGGCAGCGTCCGTGGGACCGGCGGCTTCGATCTCAGCCAGCACCTCTCTCTCCAACTCGTCCACCTCACCCTTGGTAAGGAGCGGCAGCCCGAACAGGCGGTAGCCGCTGTCTACGGTGGTACAGAGGTCGAGCTTGAGAGTGTGCCAACTCTGGTGAGCCGCCATCTGCTTATCAGCGTGCTTTGCGCCCGTCGCCTGACGGCTGCGTCGCCAGCGCCGCCAATCCATCAGTCCGCTCGCCGGCTTGTCCCGCCTTTTCGCATCATCGAGCTCGTCCATTACCCAAAGCAGAGCCTGCACGTCAATACAAGTCTGCGTGCAGAGCTTCCGTGCCCGCGCAAAAGTCTTATGCGTGACCACAACCATGGTGACCATGAGAGTCAAGACCGTAGAAATAAGCGGCGCCGGATAGGTAGCGATAAAGCGTGCACCAAGGAACGCCCCGACTGCGCCAATACCAGCCGCGTTGGCGACGGTGCGAAAGAATGTGGCTCGCCCAATACGACTGGGGAGCCGCGCAAAGGTGTAGTCCTTCGGCTCAGCCCACCGCACGATCAATGGAAGCATGAGGTAGATCAGGCCCAGCGATGTTGCGGCAGTGCGGTAGTTGCCCGCATGGGCCGCTCCGACGGCAGCCATGAAAACAACATGGGCAGGTCCCGCCAGGAATAGGATCAGGAAGAAGACCACCCAGACATATCTCTCATACCCCGCACGAAGTGGGTCCTCATCCACAAACCGCTTCCAGGCCGGCATACCGCTGACTGTGATAACCCAGCCAGCGAGAAATAGAACCCAACCGAGACGCCGATTTGGGCCGCCATAAAGAGAGTTCCCATACCCGATCATCGAGAAGCCCACAGGAACTAGAGCAAGTTTCCAGCGGGCAAGCACGCGACCGACACTCCATTGTGAAGATGCCATAGACCAGATCATGCAGGCACACGCTGAACGCTGGGCGCGATTTGAGGAAGACCTGAGAGTGCAACGCCACACTCGCACACGCACTCGGAATAGTTCGTTTGGCTGGAGAAGGGACCAGATGCCTGCACTAATCGTGGAGCGCGAGGTAGTCGGTCCAGTTCTGTTGGGCGAACTTGGCCCACTGGAAGGTCGTGGCGGCCGAGAGGCCGAAGAGGTCGCTGACCACGATCGGCGGCAGCTCGGTGATGGCGGTGATCATTGCCGTGTTGCGTGCCGCACGGGTGGGGAGATCGTGGTTCCGCAGCCGTTTGATGAGGTGGCCGGCGCTCAGGGGGCGACCTGCGTGTCGACCAGGGAGAAGGTAGTCGGGTTCGGAGGACGCGCGGGGCTTGAGCATCGAGCTGGCCTGCGGGCTGGCTATGTGGGCCTTGATGAGCCGGGCCAGCGTCGGAGGCAGCAGTACAGGGTGGCGATCGATGGTGAGGAAAGCACCGGCGTCGTTCAGTTGGAACTGGGAGGTGGTGATCTCTTTGATGCGCGAGATGGGGAGTGCGTAGAGGCGGATCAGGGCTCCCACGATGCGGAGCTCTCGGGGCACAGCCTCGTCTGTGAGGCATCTCCGCAGCTGTTGCTGGTGCTCGTCGTCCGTCTGGAAGTTCGCAGGGAATCCCTTGCGGGCGAGTTGTGTATCGAGCGGTCGGGTCAGTTTTCGCTTCGTGAGCCATCGGACGAAGGAGTGGACGGCTTGCCGTCGGGTGGGGTTCTGCGTGAGCCACAGATCCAGATCCTCTTGGTGCAGGTCCGCGAGGGTGAGCTGGTGCTGGTCGAGCCAGTTCAGCAAGCGGATTGCGGCTCGGATGTTGCCACGGTCGGCCTTCGCGGCGCCGGGAGTGTAGCGTCCGCGCTCCGCTCGGCGGCGTGCGTCCTTGATGACGTGCCATTCCGCGAAGGGGCTGACGATCCGGGACTGGTGTGGGGGCAGGGCTTCGAGGGTGGTTTTCGCCCAGAGCTCGAGCCGGGCGAAGGTCTCGTGGCGTTCGGGGAGGGCTCCGGTCATGACGAGGTGGTGCCGGACGTTGCGTGTGACCGTGGTCTGAGGCAGCCGGTCGAGGAGCCCATGACTGATCTCGGTGTACTCCGTGGTGAGTTCGTCGAGGAGTGCAGCCGCGGCGCTGATCCGCAGCCAGCTCATGACCGACCAGGGCTTCTCCGCCTGGGTGAGCGCGTCGGCAAGGGGCTGGAACGGTGGGGCGATCGTGCCATCGGGTCCGGCGAGAAGGTGGGTGACTCGGTCGGTGATAGCACAACGGGTGCATCGGCCGTTGGCGTAGATGTCTCCGGGGTAGTCACATTGTCTGCAGGTCGTGTGCAGGTCAGGGCGTCCGCTGCAGGGGCCGCAGAGGTCCCCGCCCTCCGAGGTGCGTCCCGCGGCTATACGGGTGTTGCCGCATTCGACGCAGGTTCGGGGGTTGCGTCGGCGGTGGTGGTAGCAGGTGCTGCAGAGGGCGCCGACCGGGTAGGTCGCGGTCACAGGCTTGGACTTGCCGCAGTCAGCGCAGGTCCTTGGCGTCCGTGGCTGGCAGCTGTGGCAGAGGAAGGTGCCGCCTCTGCGAACAGCGCCTCGGCGTTGATGGCCGCACGCCTCACATGTCGCGATGTGGTGGCGCGAGCACGGCTCGCAAATGTCGGGGCTCGTGTCCGTGGCGCGGATCTTGATGGTGGTGGTCTGTCCGCAGATGCCGCATGGTCGCGTCGGCCGTTCGTAGCAGCGGGGGCAGATCGGGCCGGCGTCTGTGATGGTGCTGGCGCGGGCGACGGTGCCGCAGTGGATGCAGGAGCGTTTGGGGCGGGGGCTGCAGGAGGAACAGAGGTTCGTGCCGTCCGGGCGTCGGCTGGTGGGGCGAAGTCGCTGGCAGCGGTCGCACTGACGGTGGTTGGCGGGGTCCTTCTGGAAGCAGGAGCGGCAGACCGGGCCGTCTGCCGTACGGCTGTGGATGTGCGTTTGACGTTCGCATCGGGTGCACTGCTGAAGGCGGTCACGTTCGACGCACCAGTTGCAGAGACGCCCGACAGGCGAGTTGCGAGGCAACGGGTCATCGGTGCGTCCGCAGCGTGCGCAGGCGAGCCTGGTGACGGCGAAGCCTGCCGCGGCCAGTTCCAGCAGGAGCCTGGGAAGAGCTGCCGGGCTGTGAGATATCGGTGCGGTGAGCGCGTCAGGGTGTTCGGCCAGGTGGGCGACCAGAGCTCGGGCGGGCCGAGGCTCCCAGGCGTTGGCTGCTTCCAGGATGCGCTGAGCGTCGCTGAAGGTGAGTTGTGATCCGGCAACGGCCTGGACGTGGCGTACCAAGTCGGCTCTGTAGCCTGCCAGTTCGGCTCGGCTGCGACGCACCCGAGCGTTGGCCCGGCTGGGCCGGCTCACTGGGGCGCTCACGTGCCCGGGCGGCGGACGACCGTCCGGCGCGGTTGCGTGGGCGGGGCGACGTCGGAGTCACCACCAGCGGTCTTGCGGACCTGAACGTTGACGACTTCGGGCTTGATGAGGTCGTTGGGTGTGCAGTCGAGGATGTCGCAGAGGGCTACCAGGGTGTCCATGCTCATGCGCTGCGGGGCTTGAGTGACCAGGCGGTAGACCTGTTCGCGCGAGAGCTGGATGCCGCGTTCGGCGAGCAGGGGAACCAGGTCGGTGGTCTGGAACATGCCGCGTTCGGCCATCAGCTGACGCAGCTGCCAGTGGTATCCCATCTTCTTGATCACGCGGTCACGTCCCAGACGTCGCCTAGTCGGTTCTTCAACGCCGCCTCCAGCAGGTTGTTGCGGTACTCGTTCGACACTCCCATATAGATCGCCGTCGTGGATGCGTGAGAGTGCCCGACCTGCTCTTGGACGAATCGTGCCGGATATCCGAACTCGGTGAGATGGGTGATGTAGCTGTGGCGAAGGCAGTGCAGGTCCAGATCGGGATCCAGCCCGGCCGCCTCGCGTGCGGCGGTGAAGGCGGAGTTGATCGACCGAGGCGACAGGCGCCCCGAACGTTCGGTGACCCACAGCGCCGGGTGGCGTCCCGGGACCAGGCGCGGGCGTATCTCGGTCTGCCAGTGCTTGAGGACCTCGACCACCCAGTCCATCTCCGGGACGGTCAGGACCATGCGCCGCTTCGGCGGAGCACCTTTCGACGACTTGCCGAAGCGCACCATCATGGAACCGAAGTTCCCGAAGTCCGGCGCTTGTCTGTTGCGCCGCATGTCCACGAGGTCCAGACGCGACGCTTCGGTTCGCCGTATGCCGAAGGCGTAGACGGTCTTGATGACGGCCGCGTCCCGCATCGCTGTCAGGGCGCCCTTGCGTCCCTGTCCGCGGATCTTGGACGGCAGGGCGTCAGCGGCGTCGAACAGGGCCTGGAGCTCGTCGTAGGTCAGCGGCCGGCGCCGAGGGTCTCCCTCGTACTCGACCGTGTGCATCACCGAGTTACCTTCGTGGAAGACCTCTTGAGGCACCTCGCCGAACCGCTCTTCGCAGACCTTGAGCCAGTCGTAGCGACTGTCCCTCAGGTACTCGACGAAGAGGCTGATGATGACTTCGTAGCCGCGGGCGGTCGACATCTGGATCGGCGTCTGGCCGCTGCGCAAGTCTGCGATGAATGCCTCGCCCTCCGCTGGCGTCCATTGCCACGGGTAGAGCCCGGTGAACTCCTCGAACCGCTCGATCAGCCGCCGCCGCGGATCGATCGTCGAACTCTTCAGGAAGCGAGCCGACTGCTGCCTCGCCCACCCATCGAGCATGGCCTTGAACACCGCGGCCGCCGGGTCCAGATGGGCCACGTTCCGGGCGAGGACAAGGGAGGCCGAACCCGGCGCTGTCGCACTCACGCCGCTGTTGTATCAGGCGCAACATTGTTGAATCAATACACGGCGCCCCAGGTCAAGGTCATGCGGACTCAGCCGCCCCCCGTTCCATCGACGCGCTGGAGCAGCCAGAATGACATCCTCACCACCGGACGGAATGTTGCATCAGATGCAACTCATCCCGTTTGTGCACATCGATGTTCATCCCATCCCCGCCAACCCCGGCAAGGGCGAGCCGGCCCACCGGCATGTCGACTTCCGGTTCGTCTTCCGTACCTCGGCCGAAGCCGTCGAGCTGCAGACCGAGGAGGTCACGGCCGCCGCATGGCGGTACGCCGACACCATCGAGGACGAGGTGCTGCGCCGACGCGTCATTGAAGCCCTGCGCTGACACGGGTCTGCGTGCAGTGAGCGGCTGAAGGTACAGGTCGTGTTCGGGTCCCCCTGCACCCGGGCAGGAGTCCACTTCGGCTGGCGCTTCCACGTGGCGCGGTCACCGTGGAGTCCATACTCGTAGGAGACGGGCAAGCGTGTCACAGTGCTCACTCGAAGCCTTCTCGGGTGATCTCGGCCGCGAGGACACTCTGCCGGCCTTCCTTGGTGTCCCACCCGCAGCGGTACATCATCCACGGAGACGACTGAGCAGGTCCCTTTTGCTGAGCGGATATGCGAGATCGTCCTCGCTGGATAGAGTCGCCCCGTTACACATGGTTGTGGGGACAACCGGATTGCCACGGGGAGGGCATGCAGCATATGAGTCGTCGTTCTCAGGGCTTGGTCGGCGTCTGGGCTGAGATGCAGAGGCAGCAGCAGCGCCAGGTGGAGGCCGACGCCAGGCGACGGAGACAAGAAGCGCAGCAAGCGCGTGCCTACCAGCGGCGAGCCGCCCAGAGCCACCGCGAGTACATGCAGGCAGAGGCGCTACGTCGTACGGAAGAACTGGACGCACAGGTTGCGTCGCTGCAAGGTCTCCTCGCCTCGGGTTGCCGGGCTCCGGCTTTCCGCGCCTCCTCCCTCATGCGTCCTGAAGAGGTCCAGCCGTTCGCCCCGGGGCCACTGGCGCAGCCCGTGACCATGCCGAACTTCGATCACTACCAAGCGCAGAGCGGATGGACTGCCGGTCGCCGAGCACAGGCGCAGGCCGAAGCCCGGGCGCGCTTCGAGCGGGACTGGCACGCGGCCCAGGCGGCCGAGGCGCAACGGCAGCAACAGTTGGCGGCGTACCAGCGGGAGTACCAGCAGTGGGCTGATGCCCAGCTGGCCGAGGTGCGGCGGCACAACGCCAACATCGTCGAGCTGACCGAGGGAGTGAGACGCCGCGATCCCGACGCTGTGGTCGAGTACTTCTCCGCTGCCCTCTACGCGTCGACCGCGTGGCCGGAGGGTTTCCCACGCCAGGTGGCGGCGGCCTACGACTCGGCAGCCGGACAGTTGGTGCTGGATTGGGAGCTGCCCGCTTACAGCATCGCCCCTGAGGCCAAATCCGTTCGGTACATGTACGCGGCGGACCAGTACAAGGAGAGTCCCCGGCCGGTAAACCAGCGTCGGGCTCTTTACCGGGAGGTCCTCGCACAGTGCATGTTGCTCGTCCTGCACGAACTCTTCGCCGCGGATGAACCGGGTGCGCTCGAGTCAGTGACCTTGAACGGATTCGTGGATGGGCACGACCCTACGACGGGCCGACCGGGTCACATCTACCTGGCGACCGTCATGGTTCCGCGCTCGACGTTCCGCGATCTGCACTTGGCGCAGGTGGACGCCTGCAGTTGCCTGGCCGACGCACTGCGCGGGCAGCTCTCGGCTCGTCCCGACCAACTCACTCCGGTACGGCCGAGCCGCCGGCCGCAGGAGGTCGGGAACCGTGTCGTCACGCACGGAAGTGACGAGGAACCCGACCTGTACGAGATGGATCCGATCGCCTTCGAGAACCTGGTTGCCGATCTCTTCCGGGCCATGGGAATGCAGGCCGTCACCACCCAACGCTCGAGCGACGGCGGGGTGGACGTCGACGCACTCGATCCGACGCCCATCCGAGGCGGCAAAATCGTCGTGCAGGTGAAGCGCTACCGCAACACCGTGCCGCCCACCGCTGTACGTGACTTGTACGGGACCGTACAGGACGCCGGCGCCAACAAGGGCGTCCTCGTGACGACGTCACGGTTCGGCCCTGGCTCACACACCTTCGCCAACGGCAAGCCGCTGGAACTGATCTCGGGACCCGAACTCGTCGACCTGTTGCATCGGCATGGGCTCCGTGGACGCCTGGGCGACGGTGTCCGTCAATCCGCTGCGCAGCCGACGCCGACGGTCCCGGACACTCGCCTGCCCGACGACTACAACGTCCTGGGCATGTCGTGGACCGGAAGCGTCGCCCTGGACGTGTGCGCTCTCGTCTGCCACGGCAACCACGTCCTCAGCGACGATCACTTCGTCTTCTTCAACAACCCACAGACACCGGACGGCTCCGTGCGCGCCCTTCCCGCCACCGCACCCGACAAAGCCGCGATCTGTGTCTCCTTCGACGCGCTGCCGGACGAGGCCGACCGCTTCGTACTCGTGGCCGCCATCGACCCGGAGGTCAACCCGGACGCCGACCTCTCGGGCTTCACGGACGCGTGCATCCGCCTGCTCGACCCGAGGCTGGCCGAGCTGGGACAACTGGAGGTCTCCGACGGCCGGTCAGGCGAAACCGCGTTGGTGCTCGGCTCCTTCCGTCGCAGGTCGAACGGGGACTGGGACTTCGTCCTGGGCGGCAGGGGTTACACGGGCGGCCTGGAGGAGCTTGTTCAGGATTTCGGCATCGAGGTGGAGTAGAACCAGGGCTCAGGGTTCCTATCCCGCTGCCGCACCGCCGGAAAGTGGCCATCCCGGGCCGCCACCAGGCCGATCCCGGAGGAGTATGCCTGGTGGGAGGTGATCCTGGAGTCCGTGTGAAGGGCTCCGATCCGCTGTTCGGGTTCTGCCGCTGGATCAGGGTGATCACACCGCTTCACGCGCGCCGTCGAATCACCGTGACGGAATCGAGGACGAGACCGTGCGTGGTGGCGCAAGGCCCACTGCGGCCCGGTGGAGGTCGGCCGGGCGGCCCGCGGTACCCCCGGGTGTGAACGACCGCTAACCTGCGGGCATGACCGTACATCTCGAAGTCTCCGAAGGCGTCGGCACGCTGCGGCTGGACCGGCCGCCCATGAACGCGCTGGACATCGCCACGCAGGACCGGTTGAAGGAGCTCGCCGAGGAGGCCGCGCGGCGCGAGGACGTGCGTGCCGTGGTGATCCACGGCGGCGAGAAGGTGTTCGCGGCGGGCGCGGACATCAAGGAGATGCAGGCCATGGACCACGCGGCCATGGTCCTGCGCGCCCGCGCCCTCCAGGACTCCTTCACGGCCGTGGCCCGCATCCCCAAGCCGGTCGTGGCCGCCGTCACCGGCTACGCGCTCGGCGGCGGGTGCGAGCTGGCGCTCTGCGCCGACTACCGCATCGCCGGGGAGAACGCCAAGCTGGGCCAGCCCGAGATCCTGCTCGGCCTGATCCCGGGCGCGGGCGGCACCCAGCGGCTGTCCCGGCTGATCGGCCCCTCCAAGGCCAAGGACCTGATCTTCACGGGACGCCAGGTGCGGGCCGACGAGGCGCTGGCGCTCGGCCTGGTGGACCGGGTGGTGCCCGCCGGGGAGGTCTACGCGCAGGCGCACGCGTGGGCCGCGAAGCTGGCCCAGGGACCGGCGATCGCGCTGCGCGCGGCGAAGGAGTCGATCGACACCGGTCTCGAGACGGACATCGACACCGGTCTCGCCGTCGAACGGAACTGGTTCGCGGGCCTGTTCGCCACCGAGGACCGCGAGCGGGGGATGCGCAGCTTCGTGGAGGAGGGGCCGGGCAAGGCAAAGTTCATGTGAAAACTCGTGCGATGCCTTGCAATTGACACGATGTCTGATCCGGGTCCCTCGATGGGGCGGTTTATGGGAGCCTTGGTGCACCCTTAAGCCCTTCATGTCGAGGGAGCCCGTCGATTGCCTGAGCGTGAGCCGTTTCACCAGGTCGGGCGGGCATTCGAGGACTCCGAAGTGCCATCGGCACATGCCGACGGGCCCTTGTCGGGCCGGGGTCCACGGGGGGCGTGTTCCCCCGGAACGGCCCCCGGGGCATCCCCGGACGGCCATGATGGGGGCATGGCGGGGCTGGAGGGCATGGAACAGCCGCGGGGAGACGGACGTGCGACCGCGTCGCGCTGGTCGCCGACGGTAGAGGACGAACGCGCCCTGAAGGCGCTGGAGTTGTACGGCAACCCGACGGAGGCGGAAGTTCCGCTGCCGTCCCGCCCCGAGTCCGCCGCCACCGCCCGCCGGATCGTCCAGGTGATCGTCCTGCGGGAGTGGGGCCTCGCCGCCAGGACCGCCGAGGACGCCGTCCTGCTCGTCTCCGAACTGGTCGGCAACGCCGTACGGCACACCGGCGCGCGGGTCTTCGGCCTCCGCATGCGCCGCCGGCGCGGCTGGATCCGGATCGAGGTCCGCGACCCGTCCCGCGGACTGCCCTGTCTCCTGCCGGTCCAGGAGACGGACACCAGCGGCCGGGGCCTCTTCCTCGTCGACACGCTCGCCGACCGCTGGGGCGTCGACCTGCTGCCCCGCGGCAAGACCACCTGGTTCGAGATCCGCGTGACGGACCGCTGAGGGGCCCCGGGGGCCCGCGTGGCTTGAGTCTCCACCCACTGGAAGGCCCAGACTCCCGGACATGACCGACGACGGCACCGGACTTCTCACCATCGGCGGGCTCGCCCGGGCCACCGGACTGCCCGTACGCACCATCCGTTACTGGTCCGACGAGGGCGCCCTGCCCCCGGCGGCCCGTTCGGCGGGCGGGTACCGGCTCTACGACGCCGGCTCCGTCGCCCGCCTGGAGCTGGTCCGCACCCTGCGCGAGCTGGGTCTCGGCCTCGCCGACGTCCGCCGGGTGCTGACCGGCGAGACGACGGTCGCGCAGGTCGCGGCGGCGCACGTGGCCGCACTGGACGCGCAGATCCGGTCGCTGAGGGTGACCCGCGCGGTGCTGTCGACCGTGGCACGACGCGGCTCGACCGCGGAGGAGACGACGCTCATGAACAAGCTGGCCCGACTGTCGACGGCCGGGCGCAGGCGCATCATCGAGGACTTCATGGCGGAGGTCTTCGACGGCATCGACACGGCGGACCCCGACATCCGCCGCCGTCTGCGCTTCGCCGCGGCCGACCTGCCCGAGGACCCCACCCCCGAGCAGGTGGACGCCTGGGTGGAGCTGGCCGAGCTGATCCGGGACCCGGAGTTCCGGGCGACGATGCGCAGGATGATCGAGTTCAACGCGGCGGACCGGGGGCCGGACGTCCCCTCCGGCGGCTCCCTGTGGTTCATGAGCCGGCTCGTGCGGCTCGCGGGCGGAGCGATCGAGGACGGCGTCGCCCCCGGCTCGCCCCGCGCCGCGGACGTCCTGCGCGAGCTGATCGGCGACGCCGACCCGGCCGCCGTACTGGAACGCCTCGCGGCGGCGGCGAACGTACGCCTCGCCCGCTACCGCGCGCTCTCCGCGATCGTGAACGGCCTGGAGCCGCCGTCCTCCTTCGAGGAGGAGTTCGGGTGGGTGGTCGCCGCACTGGAGTCCCGGGCGGCCGGATAATCTGGCCTGCGTCAGTACGACGGCACAGCACGAGATGAGGGGCGGATCGGTGGCGGACATCGAGGAAGCGCGCAAGCAGTTCGAGCGGATCGATACGGACGGGGACGGGTTCATCACCGCTGCCGAGTTCAAGGCCGCCCTGGCCCAGGGCGGGGACTGGAACGTCACCGAGTCGGTCGCCGAGGCCGTGATCGGGTCCCGGGACCTGAACGGCGACAAGGTCCTGTCCTTCGACGAGTTCTGGGTGCACCTGAGCAAGTAGGTCCGGAATAGCCAGCCCGGTCCGGGGGTTGACGCCGGTCATGGCGGTTCCCAGGAGGGAACCGGAGCGGACATCGATCCCCGGAAGGGCGAGGCGAGCGGACATGAGGATCGGCATCATCGGCGCGGGCAACATCGGGGGCAATCTCACGCGGCGGCTCACCGCCCTCGGCCACGACGTCTCCGTCGCCAATTCCCGCGGGCCCCACACGCTCACGGAGCTGGCCGAGGAGACCGGCGCGACCCCGGTACGGGTCGAGGAGGCGGCGCGCGGCGCCGAGATCGTCGTCGTCGCCGTCCCGCTGAAGGCCGTACCGGACCTGCCGTCCGGCCTGCTCGACGAGGCCGCCGACGGCGTGGCCGTGATCGACACCGGCAACTACTACCCGCGGCAGCGCGACGGCAGGATCGCGGGCATCGAGGACGAGGGCATCACCGAGAGCCGCTGGACCGAACGGCAGATCGGCCACCCCGTGATCAAGGCCTTCAACGGCACGTACGCCCAGGACATCCTGGACCGCCACCGCCCCGCCGGCGACCCCGACCGGCCGGCCCTGCCCGTCGCCGGCGACGACGAGGCGGCCAAGCGCAAGGTCCGGGCCCTGATCGAGGAGCTCGGCTTCGACACCGTCGACGCGGGCGGCATCGACGACTCCTGGCGCCAGCAGCCCGACACCCCCGTCTACGGCCTGCGCGCGGGCACCGAGGTCGTCACCAGGGCCCTCGCCGAGGCGTCGCCGGAGCGCAAGCCGGAGTTCCGGGGTTAGGCGTCCTCGGCCCACTCCCTCAGCGCCGACCTGCTGGAGAAGTCCGCGACGTTCTTGTCCAGCGGGTCGTCGGTGTACTGGTGGAAACGCCACCTCGCCTTGATGCGGGGCTTTCCGGCGGTGACGTAGTCGGCGATCCAGAGGCCGTCGCCCGCGTAGGACGTCGTATCGACGTTCAGCCAGAAATCCCGGTTGGTGTAGAGGATCACCCGGTGGTGCGGCCGCAGTCTCCGCACCTTGCGGAGGAAGCGGTCCTTCTCCGCGTTGCTCGCCCGCGTCCCCTCGCCCGTCGTCTCCCAGTCGACCGCGAGGATGTCGCCCCGCTTCTCCGGGGTCCTGCCCACGAAGTGCTCCGCCTGGTCCGTGAGGTCGCCCGGCCAGAGGAAGTGGTAGAAGCCGACGACCAGACCGGCGTCGCGGGCCCGCTCCGTCTGGGCCGGGAGCTTGGGGTTGGTGTACGAACGGCCCTCCGTCGCCTTGATGAAGACGAAGGACAGGCCGTCGGTGTCGTACGAGGCCGGCTGGTACGAACTCACGTCGATGCCACGCAGCATGCGCGCTCCCTGGAGTGCTTGTGGGGAGGGGAGTCGGATGATTCATTCCCCACCGTGACACCGGCGACCCTCCCAAGGCGGGGGAACCTCGGCATCTCGGGCGGCCGCGCTCCGGCCGTGGTGGTTTCGGAGGTCACTCCGACCACCTGTGTCACTTCGAAGTCGCTTTCCCGTCATGTATTAATCATCTTGTACGGTTCAACTACGCAGATGGAGGGTGCGTGTTGGCGCCCGGGCAGTAGGTGGATGGAGCGACGTGTTGTTAAACGACGGCGCGCTGGGTGAGCGCGCCGACTGGCATGCCTCCCGAACGGAGGCGCTCTGCACCCGCGGGCCCCGCTTCGTCACGGGCGCGGACATCGTCCGCATCTCCCGCGCCCTCGCCCTGGAGCCGTGGCACCTGACGCAGACCGCGCCCGCGGCGGCCGACGATCCGACCGGGATCGTCACGGACGGCGGACGGCGACGGGTGAACCTCAGGCCGGCGAACGGCCCGCAGGGCTGCCTCTTCCTCCTGCGCACCGCGGGCGGGCTCGGCCACTGCGGACTCGGCGAGCTCGCCCCCCTGTCGTGCCGGGCGTTCCCCGCGCGTCTGGGGGACGGCGCCGACCCGGCCGGAGCCGGGAACCGCCCCGCGCGGCCCTCCGGCGGGACGCGCCGGTGGACCGAGGACGACCTCGACCAGGAACTGCTGGCGGAGGCCAGACGCGACTGGGCGGCGGACCGCGACCACTGGTTCGAGGTGGTCGAGCGATGGAACGCGCTGGCCGGGGATCCCGACTCCGACGGCGAGTCCGGCATCCGTGACTTCCAGCGCTACCTCCTGGAGGCGTACGCCGTCCGCGAGGCGGGGACGGCACGGCACGGGGAGGGGACGCCGTGAACGGAAGCGGAGTCAATGTCGCGGGGTGCGCGAGCTGCACGGGTGACTGCTGCCGCAGGTACAAGGTCGGCGTGACCGCCGCGGACGTCCGCAGGGTCGCGGCCGGGACGTCCCTGCACCCCGAGGAGTTCGTCACCCTGCTCGAGGACGACACGGGTTTCCGGCTGCGCCCCGGCGGGCCGACCCTCGACCTCTATCTCGTGCGCAGACCGGGGAGCGGCGGCTGCGTGTTCCTGATGGAGCTCGACGCGGGAAAGGCCCGCTGCGGCGTGTACGCCCACCGCCCCCTGGTGTGCAGCAACTTCCCGACCACCCTCGAACGCGGTGCGGTGGGGATCCGCCAGGACACCGTCTGCGGACCGGACGCGTGGAACCTCGCCGCGATGGACCTGGCCACGTACCGGCGCGACCTGGAACGCAACCGGGAGGCGTGGGCGGAGCACCGGCGGCTGACCCGGAAGTGGAACACCGCCGTCGGGAGGGACGGCGGGGAGAGAACGCCCCGGGAGCTCTACGACTTCCTCCTCGCCGCGGAGCGGACCGACCGATGAAGACGCACAGGCACGACCTGGCCGGGGCCGGACCCGGTGGGCCGGCGGCTCCGGCCGCACCGGTCGACGAACTCCTCGCCGCCGCCGTCGCCCGCCGCTTCTACCTGGAGCAGCGGTCGAAGGTGGAGATCGCCAAGGAGCTCGGCATCAGCCGGTTCAAGGTGGCCCGCCTCCTCGACGCGGCCGTGGCCCACGACATCGTGCGGATCGACATCACCGTCCCGGCCGAGATCGACGTCCCGCTCGGGCGGGCGCTGACCGAACGGTTCGGGCTCCGGCACGGCATCGTCGTCACCCTGGGCCGCGGCGAAGGCGGTGCGGCGGCGCCGGCGGACCAGCGGCAGACCGACCGCTGGCTCGGCACGGCGGCGGCCCGGCTGATCTCGGAGATCGCCGAGGAGGGCGACGTCCTCGGGCTGGACGGCAGCCACCCGGTGGACGCGCTCAGCGAGGCGGTCACGCGGCTGCCGCTCTGCGACGTGGTCCAGCTGACCGGGGTGCACGGGCGGGACCTCGCCCATGACGCCGCGATCACCGCGGTCCTCCGTACGGCCGCGGCGGGCGGGGGCCGGGCGTACCCGCTGCACACCCCGTTCCTGCTCCCCGACGCCGTGACGGCCGCCGTGCTGCGCAGCCAGCCCGCCACCGCCGAGACGCTGGACCGGTTCGGCCTGGTCACCAAGGCCGTCGTCGGAGTCGCGGAGTGGGACGCCCCGCACTCCACGGTGTACGACGCCCTGTCCGAGCGGGAGCGGGAAACGCTCCGGGAGGCGGGAGCGTGCGCCGAGATGGCCGGCCATGTCCTGGACGCCGCGGGCCGGGTGCTCCCCACCGAGCTGAACGCCCGCACGATCGCCGTCAGCGCCGCCGAACTCCGTGGTGTCGCGGAGCTGATCGGCGTCACGGCCGGTGGCCGCGGCACCGGGGCGGTCCGCGCCGCGCTGAGGTCCGGACTGCTCACCGGAGTCGTCACGGACGCCACGACCGCGCGCCGCCTCCTCCGGCACGACGACCCGGACGACCTGGCACGGACCGCACCGTCGTCCCGATCCACCGAATGAGGACAGCGATGAGCCAGCAGGACGAGGCGCTTCCGCCCGTTCCGGACGACATCCGCGAGGCGGGCCGCCTCGCCCCGGACCACTGGCTGGGGGTGGTCGATCCGATGTGGTCCGGGGAGGGGAAGCCCCCGGAGTGGGCGATGACCGGCCGGTGGCGGTCCGGCCTCGACGGCGAGATCGTCGAGTGGGAGGACAACCCCGGGTACCGGCCGTCCCCGCGTGCGCTCGGCTGGCCCGAACCGGAGGACGAGGTGGACCGCGCCGTCCAGCTCGCGTCGACCGGATACGGGCCCGGCGAGGCGGTGCCGGCCGCGCTGGCGGGGCGCGAGGTGGCCGTGCTGACGGCACCGGGCGGCGGTCCGCTGAGCGCGGCGGCGCCGGACGGGACGCCGGTCGTGCCGGTGTTCACCTCGTCGGTGTTCCTGCACACCGCGGGGCGCTTCGCCTTCGAACTCGTCGGCGTCGACGACCTGGTGACCCGCGTCCCCGAGGGACACGTGCTGTACCTGAACCCCTCGGCCGCGGTGAGCATGCTGCTGGACCCCGACGCCGTGCGCGACGCGGTCCGGGGCGGCGCGGGGGAGCGGCCCCCCGCCGCCGCGCCCGCGGGCCGCACCGCGCGGGTGCTGACCGAGGCCGTTCACCCGGTGCGGGGGACGGACGCGTGAGCCGCTGGTCCTCCGTGATGCCGGGCCGGGGGCGCAGGTCCGGCTCCGGTACGGGCCGCCGCGGCACGGCGGGCCCGGCAGGCGGCGCGAGCGGCACCGGGAACCGGAACGCCGGTGGCCCGCCGGTCGAGGACGTCGACGGCGTGCTGCTGGTGCGCGCGGTCGACGACGACTCGTTCCCGCTGGACGTCGTGGCCGAGGTGGCGGGCGCCGTCGGGCGGGAGGAGGACGTCGTCACGGTGATCGTGGGCTCCGCCGCCGGGGGCGGGGCGCCCGACGCCGACCACTGGGCACGGCTGGGCGCGCTGCTCGACTCCCTCCGCGCGCGGGGCACCGACCGGGTCCGGCTCGTGATGTCCGGCGCCGGTGACGACCGGCCGGACCGGCCCAGCGTCGCCCGCAGGATCGCGGACGCCTGGGAACTGGAGGTGACGGCTCCGGACGGGGCCGTGCTGATCACGCCCGGGGGCGCGCTCTTCGTCCACGGCGACTCCCGCCCCGGCTGCGCGTGGTGGCGCTTCACGCCCGGCGCGGAGCCCCGGAAGGTGGGCCGGCGGGCGCCGGCGCCCGCCTGGGAGGAGGCGCTGGAGGGGGTGCCCGCGCGCACGGCCGGCGGCTGTGTCGTGGACCGGGTCCCGGCGGGCGTGGTGATCCGCCCGGCCGAGGCGCCCGGACCCGCCCCCGACGACCTGTGCTTCTCCGTGCCCGTCGACTTCGAGCGCCTGACGGTGCTGGTCGGGGCCCCGCAGGCGGAGGACGTCGCCGCCGACGAGGTCGCCGCCGTCCTCGCGGGGCTGCCGGAGGCGGAGCGCGCCCGCACCCGGCTCGCCCCCGGCGGCCGGCGTGACCTGCTGCGGCTCGGGCAGTCGGTCGCCGACCTGCTGGGCACCGAGGTGGAGGTGCTCACCGGGCTGCCGCTGCTCGACGACCACGCACCGCCCGGAACGCCTCCCCGGCCGACGCTCGTCGGGCTGGACGGGCGGCCGAGCTGGCGGCCGTTCGTGTCGTCCGTGGTCTGCGGGCCGGTCGACTCGGAGGGACGGGCTCCCGTACCCAGGCCGACGGAGCTCCACCCGCCCGACTGGATCCTCGGCGGCAGCGAACGGGGGACGGTACGGCTGACGGACCGCTGGCAGGCGACGGTGACCCGGGCCGGTCTCGCCCTGTGGGCGCCGGACGGCCCCCGTCCCGGGCCGCTCGGACCGGCCGTCGACCCGGAGGTGTGCGCCATCGAACTGGGCATGCCGGGGCAGCCGTTGGACGACACCCTGCTGCCCGCGCTCGCCCACCTCGTGCGCGGCCTCGGAACCGACGTCCGGTCGCGCGCCACCCTGCTGGTCCGCGGCAGACTCCTGGCGGGCGACGGCGCCCTGCGCCGCCTGGCCGCCGAACACGGCATACCGAACATCCGCTACGTCACCACCGCCCGGCCCCCGTGGTCCGGCACGGCGGCCGGCCGGCCGGGGACGGCGGCGGGGCCCGGGCGTGTCCCCCCGCCCGGCCGTGTCCCCCCGCCCGGGCGGGGGGCCCACGGGCCCGGTCCGGCTGCCGCGCCGCCCGCGGCCGGACCAGGCACGGGCGTCGTCGGCCCGTCGGCCGCCAGGCCCGGTCAGGTCCTGCCGACCGTCTCCCACGGTCCCGGTGCAGCCCCTGCCCCGCCTGCCGCCGGGACGGGCCGCGGGCCCGGCAGGGCCGGCGCCGGCCCGCAGGCCGGCGGGCCCGGCAGGGCTGTGCCGCCCGGTGCGCCGGGCCGGGAGCCCGGCACGGACGCCGGTGGTCCGTCGGCCACCGGGTCCGGTGAGGCGTCGTCGGCCGGTACGTCAAGTCAGGAGTCCGGCCGGGCTGTCGCCGGCCCGCGGGCCGGCGAGGCCGGTGCGGCTGTGAGTGGTCCGCCGGCCGCCGGGCCCGGTGCCGGGGTGACCCGACCCGACGGTGTGGCCGCCACCGATCCGCAGGCTGCCGAGCCCGGGGTACCGGTGCCCCCGCCTGCCGCGTCCCCGGACGGACCCGGGGGCGGTGGGGCGGCCGAAGCGAACGGGCCTTCGGCCGCCGGGGCCGTTGCGTCCCCGGATGCCCACATCGATGCCGAGGCTCCCGGCCGGCCGGTCGCCGGTGCCGGAGGAGCGGCGGGGACACCGGGAGCCCTCCGTGAGGGCGGGCTCGCCCCGTCGTCGGATTCCCCTCCGGTCGGTGGTGTCGCCGGTGCCGGGGGAGAGGCGGGGACGTCGCAGGGAGTCCTCCGTGGGGGCGGGTCCGTTCCGTCGTCGGATTCCCCTCCGGTCGGCGGTGCCGCCGGTGCCGGGGGAGCGGCGGGGACGCCGCCGGGGACCTCGTCGGAGGACGCCGGACCGGAGGAAGCGGAGCCCGGGGTGTCCGTGCCCCCCGCGTCCTCGGAGCCCCGTCCCAAGGGGCGGCCCGCCGCGTCGCCGGAGACCGGAGCCGGAGCCGGAGCCGGCGCCGGGGGCGAGCGGAGGGCTTCCGGGCCAGGCGCGGCGCCGGACGGCGGAGCGGGTCCGGGGGCCGCGGGGCCTTTGTCCGCCTCCTCGGCCGGGGCGCACCCCGGAGCCGGCGGAGCGGGGCGCGCCGCCGGTGAGCGGGGCGGCCCGGGGCCGGACGGCGGCCGGACCGGGCGTGCCGAGGCGGGGAGCGGGCCGCGGAGCCGGAGCGGTGAGGCACCCGCCCCGAACCGTGTCGCCCTTCCGTTCGTGCCCGGACACGTCAGCGGGGCCGCCGAGCGTGCCGCGTTCCGGGACGCGGCGGGCGGTGCCTGGGAGGGGCACGCCGCCGCCGTGTCGCGGGTGCTCACCCGGATGCCCGCCCTGCGCGGTCACGAACTGGAGGCGGCGCGGACCGATCTCATCGCCGCGCACGCCTACCTCACCGCCGAGGAGGGGCCGCTGCACCACCGCGAGCTGATCCGGGACCTGCACAGCGGCGAGGGACGCCTGCTGCCCTACGCCGGCTGTCTGGCGTCCGCTCTGCGCCGGCTGCCCTCCTACCGGGGCGTGGCCCTGCGCGGCGGGGACGCCGACGGCCCCGAACCGGCGGTCGGCACGCTGCTGCAGGACCCCGCCCCGGTCAGCGCCCTGGCCGGGTCCTCGGCGCTCCCCGCCGGGGGCCCCGTGCGCTACGCCATCTGGTCCGTCACCGGACGCAAGGCACGGCAACTGCTGGACCGGCCGGGCGGTTCCACGGAGGCGTACGAGGAGATCGTCTTCGTGCCGGGGACCGGCTTCCGCGTGCTGGGGGTACGGACCGCGCCCGCGGGCCCCTCCGTCGTCCTGCTGCGTGAGCTCCCCGGGAACGCGACCGCCTACATGGACGGGTCGCAGGAACTGAGCGGGCTGGACCTCAAGGCCCTCACGCACCTCGAGGAGGCGCTGGCCAAGGGCTTCCGCGCCGGTGACGACCCGCTCTGGCCGGACCGCTGTTCCGGGCCCGTGGGCCAGGACGGATAGCGGGCGGGGCCGCGCCGCACGACCACCCATCACCCCACAGTCCCCACAGATCGAGGAGAACGATGGCAAGTCAGAAGAAGCCGCCCGCTCCCGACGGGCCCGACGGCACGGGCGGTTCGTCCGTCCGCCGGGCCGTCTCCCTCGGGTCGGCGGCGGCCGACCCGGGCCCGATGCTGGCACCGGCCGCGCGGCGCACGGCCGCACCGGAGCCGGGCGAGGGCGCGGCCGGGGGAGCCGAGACGACACGACCGGCCCCGGACACCGCCGAGAGCGGAACCACCCCCGAGCAGCCCGCCGCCGCGACCGCCACGGCCGAGGAGCCGGCCGCGACGGCCGCCGCGCCGGTCGCGGCCGCCTCGAAGGAGCGGTCGGAAGCGGAGAGCGAGGGCGCCGCCGAAGCGGCCGCCGCCGTCCGGGGCGTCCCGGACGCCGCAGCCGGCGGGGCCGGCGGAACCGCCGCTGCCGCCGGTGCGGACGGACCGCCGTCCGGGAACCCGAAGAAGCCCCTGCTCGCCGCCGCCGGCATCGCGGGCGTCGTCCTCCTCGCCGTGCCGCTGCTGATCTGGGCCACGGACGACTCGCGGCAGAAGAAGGACAACGTGGCGGTGGCCGCCGGGTCCGACACGCTGCTGGAGGAGGAGCCCCTGGAGGTGCCGAAGGGCGACTACGCCCCGGCGGAGCCCACCCCGGAGCCCTCCACGAAGAAGCCGTCCGCCGAGCCGAAACCCGTCGTCGAGAAGGCGCCCCCGGTGGTGAGTTCGGCGGCCCCGGTCAGCGAGTCGCCCAAGGCGACGGAGAAGAAGAAGACGGAGAAGGCGGAGCCCCGGATCGAGGAGCGCGAGGCTCCCAAGCTCCCGCCGAACACCGCTGCCTACGCCGTCCAGCGGCTGGCCGCGTCGAACCCCGGCCGGCACATCTGCTACCGGGTCCACAGGAAGGGGGCCGGCTGGACGACCCCGAGGTGCGACGGGGCCATGTCGGGCCAGGGGCTGCCGATCACGGCCATCAACATCGCGGTGGTCGGCGCCACGAAGGTGTCCGCCAACGAGTTCGTCCAGAAGGACGGCTGGACGACCGCGTGGTCGAGTGCGGCCGACGGGACGGATCTGACGCTGGGCAGCGACGCCCCGAACGCGCCGAACCTCAGCGGCTACGCCATCGGCGTCGCGGACGGCAACGTCTGCCACCACCACAAGCTCGGCGGGCACGACTGGGGCGCCTATCTGTGCGAGTCGTCCGAGGGCTGGAGGTTCGGCGGGTCGCTGGATCCGAACGTGTGGCTGGAGAGCGTCAAGTTCAACGTCTGAGGGACGCGACAGCGCAGCGGACGCCCGCCGGCACCGGCCGGCGGGCGTCCGTCCTCACCGGGACGGCGGCTGTCCCAGGACCTGCCGGACGGGCAGGTCCTCCGGCAGCAGTGTCGTGAGGTCGGCGAGGCTGGGCGAGCTCAGCCCGCCGAGGCGGCGGGCCTGGCTCGTCATCATCGTCTCCAGCAACTGCCGGGCGAGCCGCGCGTTGCCGAAGGACCGGTCGCGCGGGATGGCGTCCACATGGGCGCGCAGCGCCGCGAGGGTCGCGTCGGCGCACTCGTACCCGGAGGCGGCCGCGTGCCGGGACACGATGGTGACCAGTTCGTCCGTGCTGTAGTCCTCGAACGTCACGAACTTGGAGAACCGGGACGTCAGGCCGGGGTTGGAGGCGAGGAAGCGCTCCATCTCCTCGGTGTACCCGGCGACGACGACCACGATCTCGTCGCGGTGGTCCTCCATCAGCTTCAGCAGGGTGTCGACGGCCTCGCGGCCGAAGTCGTTGGACGATCCCTCGGGGGTCAGGGTGTAGGCCTCGTCGATGAACAGCACCCCGCCCAGCGCGCTGGTGAAGACGTCCTTGGTGCGCTGGGCGGTGTGGCCGACGTACTGGCCCACCAGGTCCGCCCGCGCCACCTCCACCAGGGAGTCGCGGGGGAGCACCCCCAGCGAGTGCAGGAGCCTGGCGTACAGCCGGGCGACGGTGGTCTTGCCGGTGCCGGGCGGCCCGCTGAAGACGAGGTGGTTGCTGATCCGGGGGGCGGGCAGCCCCGCGGCGATCCGCTGCCGGGCGTTGGTCAGCAGACTGACCAGGTCGGCGACCTCCCGCTTCACGGCGGCGAGCCCCACCATGGCGGTGAGTTCGGCCATCGGGTCGGACGCGTCGTCGGCGTCCTGCGCCGTGCCGCCGCCGCCGACGGCCGCCGCCTCCGCGTCGCCGACGTCCTGCGGCAGCAGCAGCGTCAGGTCGTTCTCCGCCGGGTCGGTCATGGCCGCGAGCCGGAACGCCTGCCGGTCCACCATGTCCTCGAACACGCCGCGGGCCGCGCGGCCGTTGCCGAAGGTCGCGTCGCGCGTCATCTGCTCGAAGCGTACGGCGAGGGCCTCCCGGGTCAGCGGCCCGAGCTCGAACTGGTGCCGGTGGCAGAGGCTCTCGGTGATCGTCACCAGCTCCTCCACCGCGTAGTTGCCGAACTCGATGGTGCGGGTGAACCGGGAGGCGAGACCCGGGTTGGCGGTCAGGAACGACTCCATCTGCTCGGAGTAGCCGGCCGCCACCACGACCACGTCGTCGCGGTGGTCCTCCATGAGTTTCAGCAGGGTGTCGACGGCTTCGCGGCCGAAGTCGTTGGACGTCCCCTCGACGGTGAGGGTGTAGGCCTCGTCGATGAACAGCACCCCGCCCAGCGCGCTGTTGAACGCCTCGGTGGTCTTGATGGCCGTACCGCCGATGACCTGCGCGACCAGGTCGGCGCGGGCGACCTCGACCAGGTGCCCGCTCCTGAGCACGCCCAGGTCCGCGAGGATGCTGCCGTAGAGGCGGGCGACGGTGGTCTTGCCGGTGCCGGGCGGCCCGGCGAAGATCAGGTGCCGGCTCATGGAGGGGACCGGCATGCCGAGCCGGCGCCGGCGCTCCGCGAGCTGGTTCAGGTTGACCAGCGTGTTCACCTGGTGCTTGACGTTCTCCAGGCCGACCAGCGACTCCAGTTCGGCGAGCGGGCCCTGGGGCTCCGGCTCCTTGCCGGACCCGCCCGGGGCGCCGTCCTCGCCGGCCGTTTCGGCCGACTCGCCCCAGCTGTCCGGCAGGCCGTTGTCCGCGCTGGTCAGCAGCTCGACCGTGAGCCGCTCGCTCGCACGGCTCTGGCGCAGTCCCGCGCCGCGGTTGTCGCGTACGACGCACCGGGTGACGTCGACCGGTTCGGCGCTGTCGATCCGCACGCCGTCGCCCGTACTGCCCGTGATCTCACAGGCGTTGAGGACGGCCCGGCCGCCGCGCGACACCTGGACGCCGTGGGCCCTGGAGCCGTGCACCCGGACCCGCTCCAGGGTGATCTCCGCGCCGTCCCGCACACCGACCCCGGCGTCGGCGCTGTCGCCGATCTCGCAGTCCCGCAGGGTGCCCCGGCCGCGTTCGCCGACGAGCAGGCCCGAGCGGGCGGCGGAGCTCAGTACGGTGTCGCTGATCTCGGGGTCGGAGTCGTCGTCGATGCTCAGCGCGCAGCCGCCGGCGGACTCGACCTCGCAGTGCTCGAGCCGGCCGCGCCCGTCGTCGGTGAACTCGATGCCGTGACCGCCCGCGCCGGTGACCCGGGCGCGGCGCAGCAGGGGGTTGGCGGCGGAGCGCACCGAGATGCCGACGCCCGCCGCGTCCAGGACCTCCAGGCGCTCGAACTCGGCCGTGGAGTCGTCCGCGAGCTGCACCGCCCCGGCGGTGTCGGCGCAGTCGCTCACCACGGTGTCCCGCAGCAGCGGGGCGCTGCCCTCGACGACCCGCACGGCGGCCTCGGTGGAGCCGTGGAACGAGCACCCCTCCAGGGTTCCGCGCGAGCGGTCCAGGACGAGCAGCCCGCTGGTCTTGGTGCGCCGGGTGACGCACCCGCGCAGCATCGGGTCGGCCCCGCCGGAGATGACGATGCCGCTCTGCGCGATGGACTCGAAGGAGGTCTCCTCGATCTCCGGGCGGGACATGCTGGTCACCAGCAGGCCCACCGAGGTGTGGTGCACGGCGCACCGCAGCACGCGCGTCGAGCTGTGACCCTCCAGGGCGATGGCCGGCTTGTCGGTGCCGGAGATGTCGCAGCCCTCCACGGTGCCCCGGGCCTCGCCGCTCGCCAGGACGCCGTTGGCCCGCGCGCCGCGGATGCGGCAGTCGCGGACGAGGGGGCCGGCGCTCTCGCCGATGACCACCGCGGAGGTGCCGAAGTTCTCGAACACGCAGTCCTCGACGACGCTCTCGGACTCCGAGGAGTCGACGAGTCCGGCGCCGCCGGGGTTGCCGATCCGGCAGCCGCGGGCGGCCAGCGAGCCCTTGCCCCGGACCAGCAGCGCCGTCCATCCGGCGCCGGTCACGGTGCATCCGTCGAGGGCGGCCTGACCGGCCGGCACGTCCACGACCGCGGCCTCCTTGTCGCGGCCCCGGAGGGTCAGGGCGCTGAGCATCACGGCGTCGGCCATGAGGGTGACGGCGGTGCCGTCCCGCGGGCAGAGCTCCACGGTGCCCGGCTCGCCCTCGCCGACGATCGTCACCCGGTGCCGGATGACGAGGTTCTCGGCGTAGCGGCCGGGACGGACCCGGATCACCGCCCCGGTGCGGGCCTGGGCCAGTGCCTCACCGATCGTCTGGAAGCCGTCCGACCGTTCCGGGCCGACCGTGAGTATTTGCCGTGCCACGCCTCGAACCTCCTTGTGCTGCTGCGGTAGTTGGCGTTGTGCGCCGTACATCTTGTGTGCATATCATGCGGGCTATGCGGAATGTCATGAAAGGCCGGGGTGCGGGCCTCGTGCTGGCGATCGCCGTGGTCCTGCCGGTCACCGGCGGGCCGGCCCTCGCCCTCCCCGCCGCCCCGGCCGCGCCGTCGGGAAGTCCGGAGGCCGGCGATCCGGGGGCCACACTGCTGCCCCCGCTGCCCGTCCGGCTCGGCGAGGGCAACCCCTGCACCGGGGCCTCGGAGCAGACGGCCACCGGGGCGGCGTGGTCGCAGACGGCGCTCGGACTCTCCCGCGCCCAGCGGATCTCCCGGGGCGGCGGTGTGACCGTCGCGGTGGTCGACACCGGTGTCGCCACCGGCGTCCCCAGCCTGTCCGGCAGGGTGGAGGCCGTCGGCGGGGCGGCCGAGGACTGCGTCGGCCACGGCACGTTCGCCGCCGGCCTGATCGCCGCCGCGCCGCAGAAGGGCAGCGGCATCACCGGGGTCGCCCCGCAGGCGGAGATCCTCGCCCTGTCCGGCACCGACGACCGCGGAGTCCCCTCCGTGGAACGCGTGGCCGCCGGCATCCGGACGGCGGCGGACCGCGGCGCACAGGTCATCTACGTCGGCCAGGTCCTGTCCACCGGCAGGGCCGAACTCACCGATGCCGTCGCCCACGCCACCCGGCGCGACGCACTGGTCGTCGCGCCGGCCGCCCCGGACGCCGTGCCCCGCGAGGAGCAGGGGCCCGACGGCGAGATGCCGGAGGGGCCGTACTGGCCGGCCGCCGCGCCCGGCGCGCTCGCCGTCGTGGACTTCGGCCCCGGCGGCGTACGGCAGCAGAACGCGCCGCCCGCCCACCGGCCCGACCTGTCCGCGCCCGGCAGCCAGATGGTCAGCGTCGGCCCCGAGGGCACCGGCCACTACATCGGTTCCGGGGCCTCGCTGGCCGCGGCGGGCGTCGCCGGCACCGCCGCGCTCGTCCGCGCCTACCACCCCGACCTCACGGCGGCCGAGGTCACCCGCCGCCTCCTCGACACCGCCTATCCGTCGGACACCCCCCGCCTGGACCCGTACGCCGCCCTGTCCCTGATCCAGGACCGCACGGAACACCCGGCGCCGAGCGCGGTCCCCGCCCACATGCCGGCCCCCGCCGACCCCGCCCCCCACCACCGCTCCCTGACGATCGCGGCCGTGGGCCTGACGACGGTTCTCCTGCTCGCGGCCCTGGCCGCGGTCATTCCCCGCGGCCGCGCCCGCAACTGGCGCCCCCCGACGGCCCTCTAGCCACGCCGCCGCTCCCGCGGGCAGCCACAGCCCCGTTCCCGCGGGCAGTCGTGCCTCCCCCAGTGCCTGAAGGGCCTGGGAGGCACCCCCAGGGGCGATGGGGGTCCCCCCGCTCGAGCGAAGCCGAGAGTGGGGGAGGAGTCGAGAGTGGGGGAGGAGCCGAGAGCGGGGGAGGGTGGGCGATGGGGGTCCCCCCGCTCGAGCGGAGCCGAGAGTGGGGGAAGCACCCCGCGAGCCCCGGGCCGCGCGACCACCCCCCGTCCCACACCGACACGCCGCACCCCGCGAACCCCGGGCCGCACCACCCCCGTGACCGGCCGGCCCCGCAGGGGGCAGCTCCTCACCCGTGAGGGACGGACGCCTCACGACGCGTCCCCCACGAACCCCGTCTGCACCTGCAGGGTCTTCCGGCGGGCGATCCGGACCGCCCGCCCCGGAATCAGCTCCCGTCCCTTCACACTCCCGAAGAGGTACCCCTCGCTCGGCGGGCACGACATCAGCAGCCCGGGCGTGTTGACCTCCTGCAGCCTCCGCAGCAACGCCTCGTTGAGCCCGCGCCCGGCGCCCGCCGACGACCGCGCCACCACCAGGTGCAGCCCCACCTCGTGCCCCAGTGCCAGATGGTCCAGCAGCGGAGCGAACGGCTGCGTCATCGGCCCGCCGCCCACCATGTCGTAGTCGTCGACCAGGATGAACAGCCGCGGCCCCTGCCACCAGTCGCACAGCCGCATCCGCGACGGGGCGATGTCCTCACCGGGCACCCGCTGCTTGACCGCCCGCGCCGCCCCGTCCACCAGGTCCCGCAGCATGTCCAGGGACACCGCGTGTCCGAGCCGGTACGGCTCGGGAACGCTCTCCACCAGCTCCCGCCGGTAGTCCACCGTCATGATCCGCGCCTCGGCGGGCGTGTACCGCTCGGTGATGCCGCGCGCGACCAGCTTCAGCAGGTTCGTCTTGCCGCTCTCCGTGTCGCCCACCACGATCAGGTGCGGGTTCTCGGTGAAGTCGTGCCACACCGGGGCCAGTTCGTTCTCGTCCAGGCCGATGGCGATCCGCAGGCCGTTCTCGCCCTCCGGCTCCGGCAGCTCCTCGACCGGCAGGTTCGACGGCAGCATCCGCACCCGCGGCGCGGTGGGCCCCGTCCAGTTCTCGCCGATCGCGGCGACCAGCCCGGCGACCCCGTCCGCGAGGTCGTCGGCGTCCTCGACCCCGTCGACGCGCGGCAGCGCCGACAGGTAGTGCAGCTTGTCCGAGGTCAGCCCCCGCCCCGCGCTGCGCGGGATCGTCGCCGCCTTCCGGGAGTCGATCTGCGAGTCCATCGGATCACCCATCCGCAGCTCCAGCCGGGTCCCGGTCTGGTCGCGGACCGAGGACGACAGCTCCACCCAGCGGGCGGTGGTGACGATCAGGTGGACCCCGTAGTTGAGCCCGCGGGCGGCCAGCGCGTTGAAGGTGGGGATGTGCCGGTCGAAGTCCTGGCGCACGGTGGCCCAGCCGTCGATGGCCAGGAAGACGTCCCCGTGCGGCTCGTCGGGGAACTCGCCCGCCGCGCGCCGCTTGCGGTACGTCGCCATGGAGTCGATGCCGTGCTCCAGGAAGAACCGCTCCCGCCGGGCGAGCAGCGTGGTGACCTCCGAGATCGTACGGCCCACCCGCTCGGTGTCCACCCGCGCCGCGACCCCGCTCATATGGGGCAGCTCGTCCAGCGAGGCCAGCGTGCCGCCGCCGAAGTCCAGGCAGTAGAACTGCACTTCGCGCGGTGTGTGGGTGAGGGCCAGCGCGGTGATGAGGGTCCGCAGCAGCGTGCTCTTGCCGCTCTGCGGCCCGCCGGCGATGGCCACGTGGCCGCCGGCCGCCGACAGGTCCACGGTCAGCAGGTCGCGCAGCTGGTCGAAGGGCCGGTCCACGACGCCCACCGGCACCGTGAGCCGTCCCCGCAGCGGCCAGTCCGCCGTGGTCAGGCCGTACCGCGGATCGGGTGCCAGCGGAGGCAGGATCTGGTCCAGGGTGGCCGGCCGGCCCAGCGGCGGCAGCCACACCTGGTGGGCGGGCGGTCCCGCCCCGCGCAGCCGGTCGAGCGCCACCGACAGCAGCGTCTCCCCGCCGTCCCCCTCGCCACCCGGCTCGGGCTCCGGCGCGTCGGGCTCGCCCGCCGGGTCCGGGGCCGCGGGCGCGCGCGGCACCACCCACTCCGCCGTCCACGGCACCACCTGACGCGCCACCTGCGCCTGCACGACGGCCCGGCGCCGCTGGTACGGCCCCGAGACGTACGCGGCCCGGAACCGGGTGAGCGCGTCGACGCCGCTCTTGAGGAAACCGGCACCCGGCTGCGCGGGCAGCTCGTAGGCGTCCGGCACGCCCAGCACGCCCCGGCTCTCCATCGCGGAGAACGTCCGCAGACCGATCCGGTACGACAGGTGGCTCTCCAGCTGGTGCATGCGGCCCTCGTCCAGCCGCTGCGAGGCGAGCAGCAGATGGACCCCGAGGCTGCGCCCGAGCCGGCCGATCATCACGAACAGCTCCATGAAGTCGCGGTGCGAGGCCAGCAGTTCGCTGAACTCGTCGACCACCACGAACAGGCTGGGCAGCGGCTGCAGCGGCGTCCCGGACTGCCGCGCCTTCTCGTACTCCAGCGCGGAGGTGTAGTTCCCGGCGGCGCGCAGCAGCTCCTGCCGCCGGATCAGCTCCCCGTGCAGGGCGTCCTGCATCCGGGCGACCAGCGCCACCTCGTCCGCGAGGTTGGTGATGACCGCCGAGGTGTGCGGCAGCTCGTCGAGCCCGAGGAAGGTGGCGCCGCCCTTGAAGTCGACGAGGACGAAGTTCAGCGTCTCGGAGGAGTTGGTCAGCGCCAGTCCCAGCACCAGCGTGCGCAGCAGCTCGCTCTTGCCGGAACCGGTCGCGCCGATCAGCATGCCGTGCGGTCCCGTACCGCCCTGCGCCGACTCCTTGATGTCCAGCTCCACCGGCCTGCCCTCGCCGCTCACCGCGATCGGCACCCGCAGCCGGGCACTGCCGGTCGCCCGCGCCCACAGCGTGGCGGGGTCGTGCCGGTGCAGGTCGGGGATGTTCAGCAGCGAGGTCAGCTCGACGTCGTTGGCGAGCGGCCTGGAGTCGTCGCCGCCCACACTCATCCGGTACGGGGCCAGCAGCCGGGCGAGCGCCAGCGCCCCCGCCGTGCCCAGCCGGTCGGGCCGGCCGAGCACCGTCGACTGCTCCTTGCGGTCGCGGTCGGTGCGCACCAGCGCGACGCCGCCCTCGTCCACCTCCAGGCGCAGCGTGGTCCGCCCGGGCTTCCAGGCGAGCGCCCCGGTGAGGTCGAGCACCACCGCGTTGCGGAACCCGTGGCCGTCGAAGCGGTGCCCCGTCGGCACCGTGCAGCCGTCGATGACGACGACCGTGTACGGCTCCTCACGCCCCGGGACCGCGTCGGGGTCGGCGCCCGGCCGTTCCAGGAACTCGGCGCCGAGCAGGTTCTCCAGTTCGGTGAAGGCCGAGGCGATCAGACGGGCCGGTCCGGCGCCGTCCTCCTCGTGCCGGTGCAGACTGTGCGGCAGCCACTTCGCCCACTCCCACTCGGAGCGCCGCTCGTCCGAGACGCACAGCGCGATCCACAGGTCGTCGGGGGAGTGGAACACCGCCAACTGTGCGAGCAGGGCCCTGACCTGGGCGCGTATCCGCTCCTCGTCCCCGCGGAACAGCACCTTCGACCAGGCCCGCAGATAGATCGCGATGGGCTGGTCCCGGACGGTGGAGTAGGCCCGGGTGAAGCTGCGCAGCGCGTGCGCCGACAGCGGCTCCAGGTCCTCGACGGGCTTGGTCGACAGCGGCGTCAGCTTCATCGCCAGCCGCTGGTCGCCCACGCCCATCCGCACCTCGGCGAAGTCGTCGTCCGACGACCGCCGCTCCCACAGCCGGGTGCTGCGCACCAGCGACGACAGCGCGTCGGGCTCCGGGTGGCGCCAGGCGAGGGCGCGCTGCTGCTCGACGATGGACGCCCGCACCATGCGCCGGGTCTGCCGCAGGTACCGCAGGTAGTCGCGGCGCTCACCCTTCATCCGCTGCTTGCGCTCGCCGTTGCGGCGCATGACCTGACCGAGCATCATGCCCGCCGACGCGATCACCATCACACCGAGCGCGATGTAGATGAATCCGCCGCTGTCCCGGCTCATCCCCGGCCGCATGAACATCAGCATCATGGAGACCGACATCAGCGCCATCGGCAGGTACGTCCACACCGCGGAGCTGTCCGGCACGACTTCCGGAAGTGTCGGCGGCTCCTGAAGACTCAGTTCCCCCGACGGCATTTCCGGCCCTTTGCGGCGGGCCGGCCGGCGGAACAGGATCACGCTCAACGAACGTCCTCCTCAACGATTTCGGAAGGAATTCCGGGGAACCTCGCGGGAACGTCGCGGGTTTTCCGTAAAGGGTCAGAGTCCCGCGCGACGGCGGCGGGAGAATTGCCGTGGGGTTCCGTAACGCTGAACTCCCTGAGTGGTGTTGCGAAAAGCCCGGTGTACGGTCAAACTCGTCGGCGCATGCCCCGTCCGGCTTTTCCGTCGCGTTCGGCGACCGACCGGTGTGCCGCTGCCACCTTCCAGCCACCGTGTATGGCGTGGCCCGCCAGAAAGTGTGAACCCCGAGCCCATGAGTGAGATTCAGACGGCAAGCCTGTGCCGCGTCACCGTACGTGCTCCGGCCAGGACCGTCGACCTGGCCGTGCCCTCCGACGTCCCCGTCGCCGATCTGCTGCCCACGGTGATCGGCTACGGAGGGGACGACCTGGAGGAGTCCGGCCTGGAGCACGGAGGTTGGGTGCTCCAACGCCTCGGCGGTCCACCGCTCGACCCCGAGAGTACCTTGGACTCCCTCGGTCTGCGGGACGGAGAGGAGCTTTATCTGCGGCCGCGCACCGAGGCGCTGCCCGAGGTGCACATCGACGACCTGGTCGACGGCATCGCCGACGGCATGGGCCGCAGGCCGCACGGCTGGAGCCCGGAGGCCGGCCGGCGGCTGCTGCGCGGACTGGCCGCGGCCACCCTCGCACTGGGCATCGTGTTCCTGGCCATGCCGGGGACGGCGGGCTGGATGCGGGCCGTGGCCGCCTCGGCCGCCGGACTGCTGCTGATCGCCGGAGCGGGCTCCGCCTCCCGTGCCGTCGGGGACGCCGGGGCCGGCTCGGTGCTCGGCCTGATGGCGGCCCCCTACTTCGCCCTGGCCGGCTGGCTGCTGCCGGGCGGCGACCTGGGCGGCGCCGACGGCGAGGCCGTCCTCGGCGCGCGGCTGCTGGCGGCGTCCGCGGCCGGCGGCGCGGGCGCGGTGCTCGCCCTGGCGGCGGTCGGCGTGTACCCGGCGCTGTTCATCGGCGCGGCCTGCGTCGCGGCGGCGGGCGCGCTCGGCGCCGCCCTGATGACCCTGGACCTGGCGCCGGAACAGGCGGCCGGCGTGGTGGCCGTCGTGGTGGTGCTCTTCGGCGGGTTCGTCCCGTCCCTGTCGTTCCGGCTGGCCGGCATGCGGATGCCGCCCCTGCCGACCAACGTCCAGCAGCTGCAGCAGGGCATCGACCCGTACTCCTCCTCGGACGTCGACGCGCGCTCCGCCCTGGCGGACGGCTGGATGACCGCCCTCTACGGCGCCATCGGCCTGGTCTGCCTGCCCTGCCAGGTGGCGCTCATGGCCGCGCCGGGCCTCGCCGAGGTCCTCACCGTCGTGGCCCTCTCCCTCCTCCTGCTGCTGCACAGCCGGGGGCTGGGCAACGTCTGGCAGCGACTGGCGCTGACCTGCGCCGGGGCCTGGGGCGTGGCCCTGCTGCTGTTCGTCTCCGCGCGCTCCCTCGGCCCGGCGGACCGGCTGACCCTGACGGCCGGTCTGATGGGGCTGGCCGCCGCGATCACCATCGCGTCGTGGACCGTGCCCGGCCGGCGGCTCGTCCCGTACTGGGGACGCGCGGCCGAACTGCTGCACTCACTCGCCGCCATCAGCATCCTGCCGCTGACGCTCTGGTCGATGGGCGTCTACGGCTGGCTCCGCGGCATCAACGGCTGACCCGGGAGAACGGCGACATGCACAGCAAGCGCGACCAAGTACAGGCGCACCTCTTCATCATGGGGCGGCTGGCCTCGGCCATGCTGCGCTCGGAGCCCGACGCCCCGGAGAGCCCGCTGGGCAGGACCAACCGCGGCGCCGCGATCGGCGTGATCATCGCCGTGCTGGTGTGCGCCGGCGCCTTCGTCTTCGGACTCATCAAGCCCGGCGGCAACGACTCGTGGCGCTCGGGGGAGAACCTGATCGTCGACAAGCAGACCGGCGCGCGCTACCTGTACCTGGACGGGCGGCTGCGCCCGGTGCGCAACTACGCCTCGGCCCGGCTGGTCACCGGCGGCGCGGTCGGCGTCACCACGGTGGGCACGTCCTCGCTGGCCGGCACCCCGCACGGCACGCCCGTCGGCATCCCCGACGGGCCCGAGGCGCTGCCGGGAACGGGTGACCTGGACCGCACTCCGTGGCTGGTCTGCTCCGGCGTCCTCCCGCGGACGACGGGCGTCGTCACGGCGACCACGACGCTCGCCCTCGGCGCCGAGGCCCCGCAGGACGTGTCCGGCGGCAGGCAACTGGGCGAGAACGAGGGCGTGCTGGTCGCAGGACCGGACAAGGCCACGTACCTGCTGTGGCAGGGCAGCCGGCTGCGCCTGGACGAGCGGGCGAAGGCGGCCGAGGCCCTCGGGTACGGCGACGTCACCCCGCGGCCCGTCTCCGCGGCGTTCCTCGACTCCTTCCCGCTGGGACCCGACCTGGCCCCCGCCGAGGTGCCCGGCCGGGGCGCCGAGGGCCCCGAACTGGCCGGGCGGAGCACCAGGATCGGGCAGCTCTTCAAGGTCGACGTGCCCGGCTCCGCCGCCCGCTACCACCTGCTCACGCGGAAGGGGCTGGTCCCCCTCACCGACACCGGGGCGACCCTTCTGCTGGGCGACCCGCTGACCCGGGAGAAGGCGTACGGCGGGGGCGCCGCGACCGTGGCGACGCTCGGCGCGGACACCCTGGCCGGGCACCTCGCGCCCGACGCGCAGAGCTCGGAGCAGGCGAAGCTGCCCGCGAAGCCGCCGACGGCGGTCACCGTCGCCACCGGCTCCGTGGCCTGCGCCGAGGTCGACTCCGCGGACTCCGGCGTACGGGTGGGCACCTCGGTGCTGCCCGTGAGCGCCCTGCCCCAGGCCGTGCAGCCGCCGGCGCCCGAGGTCGAACCGGGCTGCCTGAAGGTCGACTCCATCGCCGTACGGGCCGGAAAGGGCGCGCTGGTCAGGGCGTTGAGCGCGAGCGGCAGCGCACTGGGCGACACCACGTACCTGGTGACGGACGAGGGCGTGAAGTACCGCCTGCTGTCCCAGGAGGCGGTGAAGGCGCTGGGCTACGAGGGCGTCGAGGCGCGGACGATGCCGTCCCCGATGCTGGCCATGCTGCCCAGCGGCCCGGACCTGACCCCCGAGGCGGCGTCCGAGGGCGAGGCACGGGTGACGCTGCGGTGCCCCGGGCGGTAGCGGGCGACGGCGGGCGGGAGGGGACGACCGGGCCCCGCCGGCGGGAGTCCGGAAGGGAAATTCTTGGCACCCGCGTGGTCACCCTCTGTTAAGCCGGACACCCGGCGGCCTCCGGCGGACGGCGCCGATGCCCGATCTGTCCGACCGGAATCACCGTGCCGCTCACTTGAGCGGCGTGAATTCCGGTTCATTGCTCAATTGAGCTTACGAATGGGGGAGTTCGCGGTTCCGCCGATAATTGCCAAACAAGTTGCGGCCTGCATAGCATCTGGCCACCCCATGCCCCCGGTGAGTCAGTCGTGATCCAAGGGGCGCTCCGTCTGCCCACGGAGTGGGACGGGGGCCGCAGCCCGGTGAGTGTCGCCGAAAAGGGAGTTCTCTCATGGCCATGCAGCAGTCCGAAGAACGCGCTACCCGCAACGGGATCCTGGCGCTGGAGCAGGCCTTCTCCGGCGTTCAGCGCTGCCAGCAGGACGTCCAGACCACGTCGCACACGCTCGCCTCGAATTACGGCGGCGTGGACGGCGGCAAGTACAAGAAGCTGCTGGAGCAGTGGGACGAGCACGTCGACACCATCCTGATCAACCTGGACCGGATGGTCGACGAACTCAACGGCACCCTGCGGGAGCACGGGCTGGTGCAGGGATCCAGCAACGACGCCATCGACGCGGAGTACTCGCGCTCCACGCAGGTGTTCGACGAGCTCAACGGCACCAACACGTCGTCGAACTGACCCCCGCGCACCCGGCAAGACCTCAAGCCCTTCCACTCTCTTCGTTCTCCCGGTGAATAGAGGAATCCGATGGACTTCTCCGACGGCTACATCTACGTCGACTACAACCATGCCGAAGGCGCGGCGGACGACATGGTCAGCCAGTCCCAGTCGATCATGAGCATCCTGGCCAACCTGGAGATGGAGCTGGCCGAACTGCGCAACAGCTGGATCGGTGACGACCGGGACGTCTACAGCGAGGTCCAGGCGAAGTGGGACAACGCCGTCCAGAACATCAAGGACCTGCTCGCCAAGCACTCCCACCTGCTCACCGACATCTCCACCAACTACCGGTACACGGAGCAGAACCTGTCGCAGCGGTGGGGCGACATCAGGATCGGCAGCCGCTGACGCCGGCCGGTGACGGAAGGGTGATCACGTGGCCGTCACGGTCCTCGACAGCACATTCCTGAAGAACTTCATCAACAACCAGGTCGACGGCTTCCGGACGACCCTGGAGAACATCCTCAAGGACAGCCCGACCGCCGGCCCGGCCATCACGTTCATCGCGGACAGCATCTCGACCACGACGATCGACTCCGCGAAGCCGCTCGTCATCGGCCTCATGGCCGGCGAGAACAGCGCGGCCGGCGGGGGCGCCCTGAACAAGGTCATCCAGCAGGGCGCGGGCGAGGTCGTGCGCATCCTGGAGGACCAGACGATCCTCTTCGAGGACCTCGAACAGGCCTTGTGGGAGACGATCGACAAGCTCGCCAAGGCGCAGGGCAAGAATCTCGAAAACATCACCCCGGACGATTTCATGGACATCTTCGAGGATGTCGACAGTGATCTCGGCAATCCCGGTGGCAACCAAGAGGAAGAGTAGCGGAGTTCGGCGATGGCCAGCCCCGAGGACAACAACAACGACAACTGGAAAAAAGCGGTTGACATGCTCACCGGCTATGTACTGCCGGAGCGGAAAACGTTGTTCGACGATCTGAAGGGTAACGACGGCATCCCGCTGATCCATGTCCGGCTGGACGATCACGGCGGCCCGGAGTACTCGTCGGGTTTCCTGTCCTCGAGCGGATGGAAGACGCACAACACCGACTACACCATTCCGTTCTACCGCCCCAGCGACGACTCCCAGGACGTGTCCCCGGGGAAGTACCTCTACCGGTACCGCGCCTACATCACCTTCCTCGCGTCCGGCCAGTCCTGGCCGCCCGGCGGGGACGACGTGATCCCGGACTACACGAAGACGAGCGAGCGCCTGAAGGACAAGGGCGGCTGGAACAACGAGGGCGAGAAGCTCGACTGGAACACCAACGCGCTGGTCCGGTACATCTACGGATCCAGGGACGCCCTCGCGCAGCTCACCATGTGGCCCTACTCGACCCACGGGTACAGCAACCGCAGCTACTCGGTGAACGACGCCGACTACGTCGACCTGCGCACCTTCACGGAAACGGCCAAGGCCTTCGACCGGGTCGTCAAGTTCTTCGAGGACAGCGCGGTCACCGTCGGCAAGTGGGACACCGAGAACATCGGAGAGGGCAGCGACGCCTGGGACGGCACGTCGGCCGCCATCTTCAAGGCGCTCATCCACAAGCTGGCCCGGAACTACGAGGGCTACGCCGACCAGCTCAACGGCAAGGGCGGCGACAGCAGCGCCGTCACCATCGACGGCGTGACGGTGACCTCCGAGCCGGCCCGGGCGCTGGCCGAGGCCCAGGGGGTCCTCCTCGCCCAGGCGCAGAAGCTCTACAACGCCTGGAACGCGTGGAAGGCCGAGAGCAATCCGCAGCGCTGGCTCTACGACATGCTGCAGAACGCCCGGCTCACCCTCTTCGACACCCAGTACGACAAGACGGACATCGAGACGGTCTCCAGCGGCTCAGGTCCGTACACCTCCTGGCACAACTACGTGGTGTCGACCGACGGCTTCCAGAACAACATCGTCATCGAGGGCAAGTCGTACGGCAAGCCGAGCGAGATGACCACGTGGAAGGCGATCGCCGACGAGGCGGTGCGCCGGTGGGAGCAGTCCGTGCAGGACTGGCTCAGCACGGCGGGCGCCGAGGCCATCGTCGAGATCCACAAGGCGTTCAAGGCGGCCGAGAAGGCGTTCGACACCAGCATCACCGACAAGGACGACCGCCCCCTCTCCGAGATCTCCGCCAAGGTGGAGGCCGACGCCGAGAAGAAGAAGGCGGCGGCCGAAGCGGCGGCCGCCAAGGCCCAGGCCGAGAAGGAGAAGGCCGAGGC
>NZ_JBIAZD010000015.1:0-126964 GCF_042898795.1 Streptomyces sp. NPDC000348 | reverse complement strand
AGGCCAAGGCGGAGGCGGAGAAGGAGAAGGCGGAGGCCAAGGCCGAGCGGGACAAGGAGAAGGCCGAAGCCGAGAAGGAGAAGGCCGAGGCCAAGGCCCTGGCCGAGAAGGAGAAGGCGGAGGCCAAGGCGGAGGCGGAGAAGGAGAAGGCGGAGGCCAAGGCCGAGCGGGACAAGGAGAAGGCCGAAGCCGAGAAGGAGAAGGCCGAGGCCAAGGCGGAGGCGGAGAAGGAGAAGGCGGAGGCCAAGGCCGAACAGGCCGCCGCCAAGGCCGAAGCCGAGAAGGAGAAGGCCGAGGCCAAGGCCGAGCAGGAGAAGGAGAAGGCCGCCGCCAAGGCCGAGCAGGAGGCCGCCAAGGCGGAGGCCGAGAAGGAGAAGGCCGAGGCCAAGGCCGAACAGGCCGCCGCCAAGGAAGAGGCCGCGAAGGAGAAGGCCGAAGCCAAGCAGGCCGCGGCCGAGCAGCAGGCGTTCGCCCTCGCGCAGAACCAGAAGGCGCAGGACGAGGCGAAGAAGGAACGGGAACGGGCCGCGGCCCAGGCCGAAGCCGACCGCGCCGAGGCGAAGGCCGAGCAGGAGGCCGCCAAGGCGGAGGCCGCCGCCGAGAAGGAAGCCGCCAAGCAGGAACAGGCCCAGGCGAAGGCCGAGGCCGAGGCGGAGCAGGAGGCCGCGAAGGCGGAGGCGGAGAAGGAGAAGGCGGAGGCCAAGGCCGAGCAGGAGAAGGAGAAGGCCGAGGCGAAGGCCGAGCAGGAGGCCGCCAAGGCGGAGGCCGAGAAGGAGAAGGCCGAGGCCAAGGCGGAACAGGAGGCCGCGCAGGCCGAGGCCAAGGCCGAACAGGCCGCCGCGAAGGAAGCCGCCAAGCAGGAACAGGCCGACGCGAAGGCCGAGGCGGAGGCCCAGCAGGAGGAGGCCCGCCGCGAGGCCCTCCAGGAGCAGCAGCAGGCCAGGCTGGACGCCCAGAACGCCAAGGCCGAGGCACAGGCCGACTACGAGCAGCAGAAGGCCGAGGCCCGCGCCGAGCGCGACGCCGCCCTCCAGGAGGCCGACCGCCAGGAGGCGGCGGCGCGCCAGGAGTACGAGCAGGAGAAGGCCGAGGCCCAGGAACAGCGCGACCAGGCACGGCAGGACGCCGAGCAGGAACGGGCCGAGGCACGCCGGGAGTACGAGCGCGAGATCGCCAACGGCACCGACGAGGACGTGGCCCGCGAGGAGTACGACCGGCGGATCGCGGAGATCGACGCCGCCGAACGGGAGGCCCTGGAGCGGGCGGACGCCGCCGAGGCCGAGGCCAAGCGCGAGTACGACCAGGCGAAGGCCGACGCCCAGGAGGACCGGGAGGAGGCGCGCACCGAGGCCGAGCAGGCGCGCAAGGACGCCAAGACCGAGTACGACCAGCGGATGCGCGACATCCAGGCCGAGTACGACAGGATCAGCGCCGATCAGAAGGACATCGACGAGCTGATCCGGCAGCGCATCGCCGACCTCCCCGAACCCCCCGACCTCTCCGCCTACAACCCGGGCGGCTCCACGGGCTCGGCGGGCTCCGCCTACTCCTCCGCGTTCAACGACAACCTCTACAACCAGGACGACCTCACCTCGGCGCTCGGCCGTCCGCAGAGCGGCGACGCCCTGACGGGCTCCTCCACCGGCGGCACCGGCACGGGGTCGGGCTCACCGGGGATGTACCCGCCGATGGCGCGCGGCGCGGGCGGCGAGGCCGGCGGCGGCTCCGGGGAGCGCACCAGGACCGTCATCGAGCCCGGGGTCGGCCGCTCCGGCCGGACGGCCGCCGCCGCGCAGACCGTCGACGACGAGGAGCACCGCGTCGTCCCCAGGACCACGCAGACCAGCAGCAGCACACCCTTCATGCCGCCGATGGGACCCATGGGCGGCGCGGGGGACAGGCCGCAGACGGAGAGCGGGGACAGGGAACGGACCACGTGGCTGGCCGAGGACGAGGACGTCTGGGGCACCGACGAGGGCGGCGCGCCGCAGGCCCTGGGACGCTGAAGGGAAGGGGACCGGGATGAGTCAGCCGATGGAGGACCGTGTGGCCCAGGCGATGGCCCACCTCAAGGCGGCGGAGCAGGCCGCGGCCTCGGCACGCGCAGAACTGGACGCGGCGTCGGTCACCGCGCGGTCGGCGGACCGGTCGGTGCGGGTCTCCGTCGGCGCGAAGGGCGAGCTGACCAGCCTGGAGTTCCTCGACGGCAAGTACCGGACCATGGCCGCCGCCCAGCTCTCCGCGGCGGTGCTGGAGGCCGCGAACAAGGCGCGGGCCGAGATGGCCCGCCGGGTCGTCGCCACGCTCGACCCGCTCACCAGGATGACCGCGCGCGGCGCCGCACCGGAACGGATGGGCGTCGACTGGGAGTCCCTCTTCGGCTCGCTGCTCAGCGAGACCTCCGTGGAGAAGGGGCCCACGGCGATGAGCAGGCTCCGCGACGAGATCGTCGAGGACGACGAGGAGTCCGCCGCCCCGCCCAGGGCGGCGCGCACCACGGACGACGGACGACGGGAACGGCAGGAGGGCGCGTAACCATGGCCGGCAACTACTCCGCCGACATCCAGGCGATCCTGCAGGGTTCCAGGCACCTCGCCGACGCCGTGCGCTACGGCGACGAGATGCTGCCCCGGTTCGAGACCGGCTGCGCCGCGTACGCGGGCTGGTGGGGCGAGGAGGGCGGCGACGACGAGTTCGCCAACGCGGTCGGCGAGCAGGTCCGGCGCGAACAGCAGCAGGTGGCGGACACGGTCCTGGCCATCACCAGCGGGTTCATGGCGCTGGTCGACGCGTTCGCCCCGGTGGCCGACCACGTGCAGCGGCCGCAGACCCAGGCGGTGGAGGACATCGAGGCGCACGGCTCGGAGAGCGAGAACAGGCGCTGAATGGCCATCATGTTCCCGCCCGGCCTGCGGGAGTTCATCGAGGTCTGGGTGGGCGCGAACGTCGCCACCGGCAATGAGGACCTGGGCTTCGACAGCCGTAACCCCTACAAGCGGCTGGCCGACGACGTCAGGGACCTCTCCGACGCGATGAAGGGAGCGATCTCCACCGCCGGGAGCTCGCTCCCGCCGCGGATCGCCCGCGAGTTCGTCGCCGCGATGAAGCTCTTCGTCGACGACAACGGCCAGAACCACCTGCAGAAGTTCTCCGACGAACTCCGGGAGCTGAGCGCCCAGCAGGTCAATCGCTCCATCAAGCTGTCCGAGGCGAAGTACCAGATCCTCATCGAGTTCATCCTGATGAACATCGAACTGGCTCTGATCGCCGCGCTGGCCGTCTTCACCGGCGGTACGTCGCTCACCGAGATCGCCATCCAGAAGGCGCGCACCGCGCTCACCATCCTGCTGATCCTCCAGCGGCTGGGACGCGCCATCCCCACGCCGCTGTCGGTGCTGCTGGAGGCGATCCAGGAGGCGTTCGTCACCTTCGCCTCGCAGCTGATCTCCATGACCGCGCCGGACGACCCGGAGCGCCGGCGTACCCGGTTCGACTGGAAGGACATCGGCCAGTCGGCGGTGGCCGGCGCGTTGGCGGGACTCTTCGGGGGCATCTTCGGCGAGGTCGCCGGGAAGTTCATCAACAAGTACTTCAAGAACAACAACTTCTGGAAGGAAGCCTCCGAGCTCCCGTTCAGCTTCATCAACGAAGGACAGGCGGAGACCTTCGCCGAGGCCTTCACCGGCCTGATCTTCCTGGGCACGTTCACCCTCAACCCCGGCACGTTCCTGAGCGCCGGCCTCAGCGGCCTGGTCTTCGAGGCGGCCTCCACCGGCGCGGAGTTCGGCGGAAAGTTCGTCTACAAGAATTACTTCCAGGACACCGGCTTCGGCTCCGGCGAGGTCAACGACCTGCCGGGCGGCGGCAGTCGGTACGGTGGCAGGAGCGGGAGCGAGAACCGGTACGACCACACGTACGACGACCACACGTACGACGACACCACGTACGACGACACCACGTACGACGGCGGCACGTACCGGGACACCTACGGAGACACGTCCGGCGGCACGTACAGCGACCCGTACGCGGGCGCCGGTACGTACCGGGACACGTACGGCGACGACTCCGACTCCTACGTCAGCGACATCGACGACAACGCGTCGGTCTTCAGCGACACCAGTGACGTCTCGTCCGTCTCCTCCCTCTCGACCCTCCCTGACCCCGACACGGCGCAGGGCGTCGGCAACGACGTCGACGCGTACGGACTCCCGGGGACGACGGGCACGGTCAAGCCGTCGTACTCACCCCTGCCGTCGAACGCGTACGACGACGCCTACCGGGACGCCCTCGTGGACGACCCGGACACCGACATCGTCTTCTCCGCCCTCAACCCGTCGGCGACCGGGAACCCGGGGACCGACCGGTCCGCCGGCACGGACGGCACGCTGCCGGTGGACAGGCCCGCCACCGTCGGCTCCTCCGTCCCGGAACCGCTTCCGAACCGGACGGCCGGCGGCGACCTCGCACCGGACGGGACCGAACGACAGCGGTCGACGGGCGACGACACGACCCGGTCCACCTCCGACGAGCGGCAGCAGCCGGACCCGCAGGCACCCCTGGCGACCCCCACCGCACCCACTCCGTCGAGCACCTCGTCGAGCACCCCGTCGACCACCACGTCCCCGGGTCACGCCTCGCCGAACGCCACCCCGCAGCCACGGCCCCAGACCGCACCGTCCGGCGACCCGGCGGTCACCGCCGAGCGGTCCAACCCGAACCCGGACATGAACCCGGACCCGGATGCGGACACGGACACCCCGGACGGCGTCCGCACCCCCGCGCCCGAGGAGTCCGAGCAGTCCCGCCCGGCCTCCCCGGCGCCGAAGACCGAGACCCGGACCACGCCCGACGGCCCGCAGCCCTACCGGCCCGTGCGGACCGAGTCCGAGGAACTGCCGGCCACCACCGGCTCCACGGTGGAATCCGCCCCGGCCGTCTCCCGCGAGACGCCGCCCGCCCAGCCCGTCACCGTCGACGAGACACCGCTCAGCTCCCGGGCCCCGGCCGACCTCCCGACCGGGGAGTCCTCCGGGCCCGGTTCCCCGGACTCGATCGACATGATCATGGACTGGGAGGACGACGCGGACGACTCCGGGTCCGAGCCGGACCCGGACACCGAGGCGCTGTACGACCGGCTGCTGACGGACGTGTTCGGTCCCACGATCGGGACGAACCCCGTCCACCCCGCCCTCCGCGACGCCCTGACGCACCTCGACCAGCTCCGGCAGGCCGATCCCGCCCTGCGGAACGCCCCGCTCGACCTGGACGACCTGACCCGCCGGGTGCTGCTCCTGGACACCGCCGCCCCGGTGACCGACGCCCAGCGCGGCGAGCTGTTCCGGGTGGCGATGGATCCGGCGGTGGAGTCGGCGGGCAGTCTGGCTGCCCTGGCCGCCTTCCACCTGGAGCTCCGCGGCGCACTCTCCTCCACCCACGCGCTGACCGCCGACGACGGCGGCGTCTGGGGCCGCAACTGGACGAACGCCACGATCCCCGACCTCGACCTCACCGAGGTGGGGAAGGTCGCCCGGCAGCCCGACGGCACCCTGGGGCGCGGCGACGTCCAGCCCGCGCCCTGGCACCGGCCCGGTGACCCGAAGCCGTACGTGGTGATGGCGGAGGGCGACCACCAGCGGATCGTCGTACGCGGCTACGACGGCGCCCCGCGCCAGGTGCCCCTCGACGTGTTCGCCGAACTGCTGGCCCGCGATCCCCGGCTGGCCGGACTGCCCCCGGGCACCCCCGTGGTGCTGCTCGTCCCCGACGCCGGCGCCCGCGGCCTGGAGCTGCCGCGCCAGGCCGCGGACCGGATCGGCAGGGACGTCTGGTCGGCCAACGGCACCGTGAAGGTGTCCCCGCAGCGGGACCCGTCCCAGCCGTACGTGGTCTCCCTGCTGTTCGGGGACGGGCTGCCGCGCGCCGACTGGATCCGCAGCACCCCCGGCCAGGTGCTGGACCCGGCGGAGCGCGAGAACGCGCCGGACTGGGAGCGCGAGACGCGGTCGCACAGCGTCGTCGGCGACGGGGGCACCACCATCGGCAGGGGCGTGTTCGAGGACTCCGAGGCCCCGCGCCGGATCGCGGCGCTGCGGCTCGCGACGGAGTCCTCGGAGCTGTGGCACTACGACCCGGCCACCGGGGAGTCGGTCAAGGACGACCAGCCCGTTCCGTTCGCCGGCAAGCCCGTGTACGTCTTCGGCGCCCACGCCCGGCCCGGGGCGACCCGGGTGCCGACCACGACGGACCCGAGGCACCACACCCGGCAGCGGGAGACCGGCGGGATGCTCAAGCGGCGTCCGAGCCTGGCGCGGCTCCCCCAGGACCACGCCGTGCTGATGGAGGCGTGCTCCAGCGCGAAGCCGCCGGGTGTGGTCCGCACCCGCAGGGGCATCGACGACACCTTCGTCCCCGACCCCCTGGCGGTCGTCAGCGAGAGCCAGCACGTCGCCAACGAGACCGGCCGCACGGCGTACGGCGGCACCCACATGGTCAGCTTCGCGACGCTGCCGGACGGGACGTTCGTCCACCGCCTCTACACGGACTCGCGGGGGCGGCGCGGCGCGTGGGTGGAGCACCGGCCGGAACCCACCGGCGCCCTGCTCGACGACCGTGCCCGCGCGGCGGGCCTGCACACCGATCCGGCGCGGCCGGTGTCCGACGAGACCCGGGAACGGACGCTGCGGCTGGTCCGCGCCCTGCGGCTGGCCCTCGGCGCGGCGATCGAGGACGACAGCCGGTACGGCGACCTCCTCGCCGGTGCCGGCGCGCTGGAGACCATGCGGGCGGCCGACCCGGTCCTGCGCGACCTCGGCCCGTTCTCCATGGACCTGTTCGAACGCGCCGCCCACGCGAACCGGCAGGGCGGCCAGGACGCCGACGCCTACCGCGACCTTCTCACCCGGGCCCTCGACACCGTACGCAGGCAACCGGACACCACGCTCTCCGACTTCGTCCCCCTGCCCCACGTCACCGCCGCCGCGCAGCGGCTGGGCGGTCTCCCGGAGCGGGACCTGGACGCCGAGGCCGCTCGCGTCCTGCGGCTCGACGGCGGCCCGGCGGCCGTCGGCGACCCCGAACGGGCCCGGCTGTTCTGGGCGACGGTCAAGGCCCTGGAGTGGGAGAGCCGGACCCCCGACCCGGACGCCCTCACCGGCCGGATCCTGCACCTGGACCAGCCGGACCCGTCCCGGCGCCCCGACCTGCTCGACCTGGTCGCCCAGGCGGCGGCCGTCGGCGTCGACGTGGACGACCCGGTCGAACTGGGCGCCTTCCACCTGGAGACGCTCGGCGCCCTTTCGTCCGCGACCCAGCTCCGCGACGCGGGCGGCGCGCCGGTCGGCCGCCACTGGGCGCAGGCCCCGCCGAACGCGACCATGGCGACCGACCGCGTCGTCGTCGCCGCCCCGAAGCCGGGCGGCGGCTACCAGCCCGTGAGCCAGGAACGGCCGCCGTGGAGCGCGCCGGGCGGCCCCTCCGCCTACACGGTGTGGGCCGGAGGCGGCCGGGACCACCTGCTCATGCACCTGCCCGGGGGCTTCCGCGCCCGGGTGCCGTACGAGGAGGTCGCCGAGCTGCTGGCGCGCGACCCGGTGCTGAACACCCGCCCGATGGACGGCACGGACATCGTCCTGGCGGTCTCGAAGGCGGCCCCCACCGCCGGCCCGTCCACCGGCCCGTCCACCGGTACCTCCACCGGCCCCACCGCCGGCCCGTCCACCGGCCCCACCCCGGCCCCCGATCCCCGCGCCGTCGTCAGCGCCGGCACCGGGCGGGCCGTATGGGCCTCGCAGGGCAACGTGGCCCTGGCCGGCACCGGGCCGGGCCGGCCGTACGTTCCCACCCTGCTCCCCACCGCGCCGGGCCGTCCGGTGGCCGCCGACTGGTCGGCCGTCCGTCCCGGCGACCCCGCCGCGCCGGGCGCCCGTGTCCCGACCGGCGGCACCGGAGTGGACGACGTCACGTTCGCGGACCGGGACGGGGACGCGACCGGGGGCCGGCGCGACTCGGGGACGGCCGAGAGCCTGGACGTACCGCTGCCGGACCGCCTCGACGACGACCTGTTCGGGGGCCCCGCCGGGACCGGCCCGCTGCCGGCCGCCGAGGAGGCCCGGTACCGGGAGCTGCTGGCGGACCTCTACGGCCCCGGCATCCTGTCGGACCCCCGGTACCCCGTCCTCCGCGACGGCTTCGCACGTCTGGACCGGCTCCGTCCGGCCGACCCCCTGTTCGGCCCCACCCCGTTCGACCTGGACCAGGTGGCCCGCACGGTGCTGCTCCTGGACCACTCCGCCCCGGTGAGCGACGCGCAGCTCAGCGAGCTGGTGCAACTGGCGACGGACCCGGCGGCGGAGTCGGCCGCCGGCCTCGCCGCCCTGACCGCGCTCCACCTCCGGCGCCAGGGCGTGCTGTCACCCACCCACGCCATGACCACCGGCCTCGACGGGCGCCCCCGCGGCCGCGACTGGACCACCGCCCACCTCCCCGACCTGGACCTCACGAAGACCGGCAGGACGGTGCTCCGGTCCGACGGCGGCCCGGACCGCTCCGACGTGGACACCGCGCCCTGGCACCGCCCCGGCGGGCCGGAGCCGTACGTCGTGCGGGCGGACGGCGATCACGAGCACATCGTCGTACGCGGCTACGACGGCGCCCCGCGCCAGGTGCCGCTCGACGTCTTCGCCGAACTGCTCGCCCTCGACCCGGAGCTGGCCGGGCTCCCCGCGGACGTTCCCGTGGTGCTGCTCGTCCCCGGCGCCGGCGCCCGCGGCCTGGAGCTGCCGCGCCGGGCCGCGGACCGGGTCGGCAGGGACGTGTGGTCGGCCGACGGCGGCGTGGACGTGACCGCGCAGCAGGATCCGTCCCTCCCGCACGTCGTGTCCCTGCGCGGCGGCCGGGGCAGGCCGCGGACCGACTGGATCCGCAGCACCCCCGGACAGGTGCTCGGCCCCGAGGAGACCGCGAACGCCCCGCTCTGGGAGCAGTGGACGCTCTCCCGCACCATCGTCACGGACCGGGGACCGATCGGCCGGGGCGTCTTCCGGGACACCGAACGCGTGCGGGTGCTCGAGGACATCCGGCACGCGACGACGGCGACGGACCTCTACCACCACAACCCGGTCTCCGGGGAGTGGACCAGGGACGACCGGCCCGTACCGTTCGCCGGCAAACCCGTGTACGTCTTCGCCGCGCACGGCCTGCCGGGCGAGACCCACGTACCGACCGCGTCGAACCCGGACCACCGCACCCGGCAGGAGCGGACCGGCGGGATGCTCAAGCGGCGTCCGAGCCTGGCGCGGCTCCCCAAGGACCACGCCGTCGTGATGGAGGCGTGCTTCAGCGCGGCCCCGCCGGGCCTGCTCCGCACCCGCCGGGGCGCCCACGAGCTGTTCGCCCCCGACCCGCTGGGCTCCGTCAGCGAGAGCCAGCACGCCGCCAACGAGACCGGGCGCACCGTGTACGGCGGCACCCACGTGCTCGGCTTCGCCCGGCGGGACGGCAAGGTCGTCCACCAGATGCACACGGATGCGCGGGGGCGGCGCGGCACGTGGGTGGAGCACCGGCCGGAACCCGCGGGCGCCCTGCTCGACGACCGCGCCCGCGCGGCGGGCCTGCACACCGACCCGGTGGGGCCGGCCCCCCAGGCCGTCCGCGACCGGACGCTGCGGCTGGTGCGCGCGCTGCGTCTGACGTTCGGCGTGGCCATCGAGGACGACAGCCGCTACGGCGAACTCCTCCGGGGCATCGGCACCCTGGAGGCCATGCGGCACGCCGACCCGGTGCTGCGCGACGCCGTGCCGTTCAGCCTGGACCTGTTCGAGCGCGCGGCCCGCGAGATCCGCGCGACGGAGCACGCCGACGTGGACGGCGAGCCGGGACCCGACGCCTACCGGGACCTGCTGGCCAGAGCCGAGGACGCCGCGCGCCTGCGTCCGGGCGCCGTGCTCACCGACTTCGTGACCCTGCCGCACGTGACCACCGTGGCCGAAGGGCTGGCCGGCCTTCCGGAGCAGGACGTGAACGACGAGGCCGCCCACGTCCTGGGGCTGGACCCGGACCGGGTGGTCATCGGGGCGCCCGAGCGGGCCCGGCTGTTCTGGGCGACGGTCAAGGCCCTGGAGTGGGAGAGCCGGACCCCCGACCCGGTCGCCCTCACCGGCAGGGTGCTGCACCTGGACCGGCCGGACCCGTCCCGGGTGTCCGAACTCCTCGACCTGGTGGCGCGGGCGGCGGCGGTCGGCGTGGACCTGGACAACCCGACCGAACTGGCCGCGTTCCACCTGGAACTGCTGGGAGCCCTCTCCCCGGACACCCTGCTGTCCGACGACAAGGGGGTCCCGGCCGGCCGCCGTTGGGCGCGGGGCCCGGCCGCCGCGCGGGTGGACGTCGACAGCGCCCTCGTCATGGCGGCGACACCGGACGGCGGCCACCGCCCCATGCGCCACGCGAAGATGCCGTGGACCACCGGCGCCACCGGACCCACGCCGTACCTGGTGTGGGGCGAGACCGGCCCGGACCACCTGACCATGGACCTGCCCGGCGGACTCCGCGTCCGGGTGCCGTACGAGGAGGTCGCCGAGCTGCTGGCGCGGGACCCGGGGCTGAACGACCGCCCGCGGGACGCCGACATCGTCCTCGCCGCCTCGTCCACGGCGCCCGTGGTGCGGCCGGCGCCGCGGCACACCGACGTCCTCAGCACCGGGACCGGCCGCGGCGTGTGGACCTCACCTGGTGCGGTGGACCTGTCCGCGCAGAGCGACCCGTCGAGGCCGCACGTCCTCGCCCTGCTCCCCCTCGCGGACGGCGGGCGGCAGTCGGCCCGGGACTGGTCGGTCGTCCGGTCGGCCCCCCAGCCCTCGACGGGCACACCGGACACCACCCTCGCGGCCGGACCCACGAACACGACCACGAACACGACCGCGACCACGAACCCGATCACGCCCGCCCCCGTCGTCACGCCGTCCACCGGCCCCGTCTCCACGGCGGCGCCCGTCACGACCCTCACCACGACCACGGCGGCGCCCGTCACGGCCCCCACCACGCCCCCGCACGCCCCGCGCCTCGACCGCGCCATGACGCCCCCGCCGAGGCGCCGCGACCCGGCCCGGTTCGCGGACGGCCGGCAGATGCCCCGGTACGTCGACGACCTCCCGTCGCTGCTGCCGCCCCACCTGACCCCCGCCGAACTCGAACAACTCCTCGCCAATCCGAGCACGTTCGGCCAGAGCACGGTCGTCCTGCGCGGCTACGAAGAGGCCCTGGACACCATCGGCCGCGAACTGGGGAGCCGGCCCGACGCCCGGCCCGCGGACGACGCACGGCTGCTGGACGACATCCGGCGGACGCTCCGGGACAAACCGAAGACGCTGGCGGACGGCCAGGGGCGCCCGTTCCCGTACGTCAACGCGGACGGGAAGACCCGCGTCCTGTGGGTCAGGGCGCGCCACCACGGCAACTGGGCCCCGTTCGACGACGGCATCGGCGACTCGACGAAGATCGACAGCATGCACCGGGCGGCCGCGACCTTCGGGCTGACCAAGAACATGCAGGCCAACTCCCAGTACGGCCTCGGCGGACCGATCGGCCCGGCGGGCACCGCGGCGTTCGGCGGCTTCGGCCGACTCGCCCTGCGGTTCGGCTTCATCAACAAGGTCGGCTACACCCTGACCGACCAGCGCATGAACCAGATGGAGACCCGCACGCTGGACAAGTCCCGGTCGTACCTGGACGACATCCACTACGAGATACGCGTCACCGACACCGCGGGACGGGTCGTCACCGGCACCGACACCGACCCGGCCGCGCCCGCCCGGTTCGGCTTCGGCATCCGCAAGGGCCTCCTGGTCCGCCTGCCCGACAGCGTGACGAAGACCCCGAAGCCGGGCCGGATCCCCCGGTCGATCACCCTGGACCGCAACTCCCAGTACCGCTTCGTCCGCATCGAGGGGTTCGGCCCCGTCGCGGCGATCCGCGACTGGGCCGCCGCACAGATCGGAGTCCTCCCCGGCAGCTCGGCCTACACCGAGCTGGACGTCTTCTTCTCCGGCGACAGCTTCCAGCGGCACGGCGGCACGATGGCGCGCGGCCGCATCACCACCCCGCCGCTGTTCGCCGACGACAAGAAGAAGTCACCGCTGGGCGTCTTCGTGGTGGAGGAACTGATCCCGCAGGCGGCGGTGCTCGTCGGCGAGACCGACCAGGCCGAGATGCGGGACCTCAACATCTCGACGGTCCGCAGCGAACGGAGCCGGGCGCAGGGCAGGAGCCTGCTGCTGCAGGCCGTCGCCGGACCCGCCTTCAACTTCCACGACCCCGGCACGGCCCCCTTCGACCTGCGGCTCCAGTTCGGACCGACCCTCCAGGCCTCGTTCGCGAAGACCTGGTCGGCCGGACTCGGCGGGGCCGGCACCCTCACGTCGGCCGGACACGTCAAGGGCCCCAGGACCGCCCTCTACCTGGTCGTGAAGTCGGTGCGGGTGCGGCGCTCCGGTGACACCGCGCCACCGGCACGCTTCCTCACCTGGAGCCTGGACCGGATGACCAGCTCCGAGGCACGGCGGCTGGCCGGATGGGACGACGGGAGCACACTGGCCCTGCGCAACGGCGTCGCCCCGCCGTTCGTCCCCGCCTATCTGACCGTGGACCGCCCGCGCACCCTGGGCATGCACCGGGTCAAGGAGTTCACCTTCGACGACGGTCTGCGCACCCGTGTCGCACCGGACGCGGCGGACGGCGTCGGCCGCACCCTGCTCGACGCGTTCGCCGACAACCTGGTGGACGCCATCGCGAGCCTGCGCCAGGGACTGGTGGTGCCCCTCGACCAGCTGCTTCCGCCGAACCTGCCGAAGGGCTGGCGCACCCGCTTGGGCGAGCTGCTCGGGCGTGAGCCCGACCGGGTGCTCCAGGCCGTTCAGAGCCTGCCCATGCCGCCCCGGTGGACCGATCCCGTCAAGTACCGGACCGCGCTCCAGAACACCCTCCAGATCCTCGGCGTGCTGTCCCAGCAGAACGTCACCGCGAACCTGGAGGCGCTGACCACGGTCGGCCTGCCGATCCGGCTCACCGACCCCGACTCCGTCGGCCAGACCTACTACACCGTCCGGGCGTACGGGACGCTGACCGGACGACGGTACGAGGGCAAGGACGTCGACGAGGGCATGCGCTTCGGCGTCCAGGGCGCCGACCGGATCGACGGCCAGGCCGGCGCGAAACGCGGCCTGGACCTGGGCTTCGAGGGCACGTTCTCGGGCCGCGACAACGACCGGGACAGCGCCGGCCTGCCGCAGAACACGCTCGGGCTGACCCTGGGTCTGCGCCGGGGATGGCAGTGGGAGACGGAGACCTCCTTCGGCTCGACGGTCACCAACGAGCTGATGTCGGTGACCAGCCAGCCCACCCACCTGTACCGCTACGACCTCTCCCTCACCGCGACCATGAGCGGCTACTGGCGGCCCCGCGGCCTGATCCGCGGCCTCGGCCTCGGCCTGCCGGGACTGCTGGTCCTGGACGAGCCGCTCAACGTGCTCTTCGGCCGAACGCCGACGGGCCTCCTGGCGGGCGGCGGCCCGATGACCGGAAAGGTGCTCCTCGGCGTCCCCGTCCTGCACACCCCCGAAGCGGACCCGCACGCGGACGGGGCGCTCAACCCCTATCTGTCCGACGAACCCGCCCCTACGGCCATGAACACCGAGCGGGCCCTCGCCCTGGCCAAGGGCGATCTCGTCCTGCCCTCCGGCGGGGGCCGGCCCGCCGGACGGCTCGGCGACCGCGGGCCACGGCAGTCCAAGGAGTTCCAGCAGCACTCGTTCGTGATCGTGAACGTGGTGCTGTCACCCACGCTGGCCGCGGAGGTGGACCGGGTCCTGAAGGAGGCGTCGGGCAGCGCCTGGCACTTGGTCAAGGAGGGCGCGCCCACCCGGGACGCGATCGTCCGCACCTTCACCCCCCAGTACCTCACGGCGAGCTTCGACCAGAGTTCGGGACCGCTGGGCCTGGTGGGCAGCGGCCTGCTTGGCAAGGGGCCGTACGGCGAGCTGTGGGGCACCTTCCGGTACGCCACGGCGGTCGGGAACCTGCGCGTCCTCACCCCGTCGGTGCCCATGGACACCGAGACGACGCTCGGCGGCTCCCGGCAGGGGGCGGGCAAGACCAGCGACAGCAGGAGCCTCGTCTTCGGCGGCCAGTTCGTCTACTCCACACCCCAGCACCGGGGCCAGGGCGTCATGGGCGCGTACGGCTTCGCCGCCAACCCCCTCTCGAGGTCCCACACGCGCAGCGTCAACGTCGTACGCACGGTCGTGGCGGACCTGAACCGCAAGGGTTTCACCCACCACGTGCTGGTGGCCGGCGACGTGCACCACTGGTTCGCGCTGTTCTCCAGCCGGCTGGGCACCGGCCGGATCGGAACGGCCGCGGCGGCCAGTGCCCACGTACCGGGCGCACTCGCCGGAGCGGCGGGGACGGAGCTGACGATCCCCGGCGGTCTGCTCGCGCACCTGCCGGAGAAGAGCGCGCACCGGATGGGGCTGCTCGACGACGGCATGGGAGAGGTCCCCCGCTACACGCGCCAGGTCTGGGCGCCGCAGCCCTGGCTGGGGCGTGCCGCCTTCGGCACCCACGCGGTCAACGCGCTGGACCCCACCGACGTGCTGCTCGCGCTCGACCGGCGGCTCGGGGAGCTGGGGCTCGACCAGGCGAGCCGGGAGCGGATCCGGCAGCTGGTGACGGGCCGCGCCACGCGGGCCCTGAAGGGGGAGATGACCACCACCGCCCCGTCGACGACGGTCACCGCCGGGGGCTGGGGCTGGGGCAGCGTGCGGATCGGCAGCCGGCAGGTGCGGGCACGCGTCGAGCTGATCGCCGGGACACCCGTGTTCGACGGACTCGACCACAGCGTGGAGCTGGAGGAGAACCGGCGGGCCACCGAGACCGCCCAGCAGAACTCGGAGTCCGCCTCCGGCGCGGACGTGGGCTTCCTGACCAGCCAGCTGGTGTACACCGACAACGCGCAGGTGGTGGCCGCCGGACCGACGTACGCCGAGAGCGGCTCCCACCGCAAGACGGTCGCGTCGAGCCACACGGTCACCACCGTCACCATCTACCGGGCGGCGTCCACCGAGCCGCACGCGGAGGTCGTCACCCCGTACCGGATGCGGATCACCCTGGAGGCCGACGACACCCCCCACACCGGCGCACCGGCCGAGGAGGAGTCGACGGAGGGGGAGGCCACGGCCCTCGACCGCTTCCGGGGACGGCTGCGCATCGTCGAGGAGGACGACGTCGGCGAGCTGCGCGAGCAGGTGCCGCTCAGCCTGATGGAGCCGGTGCCGTCGGAGGCGGACACGGCGGACGGCACCGGCACGTCCGGAGCCCGGCTGCTGCCCGCGCCCGATCCGGCGGCCGACCCCGTCCTGTCCGCCCCGCCCCGGCCGGTGCCGCTTCCCGAAGTGGGCGAGGAACTGACGGTCCGGTACGGAGACGGCGTCACACGGCCGTTCGTCTTCCCCGACAACGGCATGCACCCACGCGGCATCATCGGCATCGAGAACATCCGCGCCGCGGGCGACCTCCTCCTGACGAAGGCGTACGACACCGGCTTCTCGCTGAGCGCCCTGGAGGCCGAGGACGGTCCCGACGCCGACGCCCTCACCGAACTCCTCCGCACGACGAGGAAGACCGGCCTGACCCGGCTGGGCACCGGTTCGGCGCAGGCCATGGAGGACGGCATCAGCGACATGGCGGTCACGTCGTTCTTCCCGCGCACCACCGAACCGGACGGCTACGAGGTGGTGGGACTGACCGAGAAGTCCCTCATGGGCACCGACATCGGACGGCTCACCCTGCGCTCGGCGCCCGACTTCAGCCGCGCGCTGCTGCTGACGGTCGCCGACGGCAAGAAACTGGAGGTGCTCAGACAGTACGGGGAGAACGCGGGCACGTCGTCGGCCGGCGAGCACACTCAGTCCGGCGGTCTCGGCGGCGCCTTCCTGTACAACTCTCCCGACCAGGTGGGCCTCAACCAGATCGGAGCCTCCGGACCCGGCCCCAACGACCTCGACGGCGACGGCATGCCGGTCGGGGACGACCATCTGTCCTCGCGCAACCTCAAGCCCAAGACGGACCGGTCCTTCCTCTTCGCCGTCCCGGCCACCTGGACCGGCGTCGGCGACGTGCACCGCACCATCGTGGACTCGAGGCTCGCCAACCGCATCCGGGGCGGCACCTTCGCCAAGGCCCGGTCGGGTCCACAGGCGATGAAGGCCGAGGCGTACGTCGTCACCTGGATCCGGGAGGACGTCGCCCGCGAACTGAGGCTCGTCACCGATGCGAACTTCCCCGAGCAGGTCGCCAAGGCATGGGACGCGGTCGGCAGCGCGAGCAAGGCGTGGGTCGACGCCGACAAGGCCTACTGGAAGAAGCGGCGCGCCTCCGGCGGGCTGCGCGCGGACCTTGACGCGGCCCGGACCGCCCTCGACGAGGCCACCGGGACCGCCCGCGCGGCGGAGCGCCCCGTCGACCTCGCCCGTCAGGGCGTCAAGGACGCGACCGACGCCCTGACACAGGCCGAGGCCGACGCACGCCGGGACCACGGCATCGCGGACGCGAACGTGGCCGCCGCGCAGGCCGAGGTCGACGCTTTCCCCGAGGACGAGTACGTCCAGGCCGAGCACGACGGCTGGGCGGACCTCCTGCGCGAGGAGCGGGACGCTGCCCTGACCCGCCTGGCCGAGGCGGCAGCGGACGCCGGGAAGCTGCGCAGGGCGGCCGATCTGCGGGTGGAGACCGCGCGCGCCGAGAAGGAGGCGGCCGACGCGCGGCTCGATGCGGCCCTGCTGTCCGCGAGGGCACCGGGCCGGGCTCTCGACGCCGCCACCGCCCGCCGGGACGCGGCACGCGCGGCCTTCGACACCCGACGGGCCGAGCTGGACGCGCTCAGGGCCGCGGCGGAGCGGGCCGCGGCGGAGTACCACCGGGTACGGTCCGGGGCGGACCAGCTCACCCGCTGGCACCGGCTCGCGGCCACCGCTCAGGGCCGCGAGGAGCTGGACGGTCTCGCCGAACCGCCGGCTGTGATATATCAGGCGCCGGCCAAGGCGCCCGCGGCCAAGCCCCCGGCCCCGCCCCGCTACACCAGGACCGGTACGGGACCGGACACCGTCCTCACGTCCCCCACGGACGAGACGTACACGCTGCACGACGTGCCGAGGGACGGTGAGGCCTTCTTCCGCGCGTTCGCCCAGGGCCTCGAACGCGCCGCCCCGGGGCTGCTGGCCGCGGAGGGCATCGACCTCGGCGATCCGCGGGCGATGGCCGGGCTGCGCCGGAGGATGGCCTCCTGGCTCACCGACCATGCCGACGAGGACCTGCTGGCCGCCGTCGCCCCGGACGACACCGACGCCTTCGGCGCGGAGGAGATCGCCGCGGCGAACCTGGACCTCGGGACGGACACACCCGCCCGCCGTGAGTTCGACGGCCTCGGCGGTCTGATCCCGCACGCCGTCGACCTGAGCCCCGCACAACGGGCCGGACTGGCGATCGCGCAGCTCCTCCGACGGGGCGACGCTCCGTCCGAGGCCGGCTGGAACCATGCCGCGGCGGACCTGCTTCCGCTGCTCGCCGCACGCACCTTCGGCGTGCGCGTCACGGTGGTCGGGAGCGACGGCGCCTTCCAGGACTTCACTCCCGGGGACCCGACGGGCAACCTCCAGGGACTCGTCGGAACACCCGCGCACTCCGGCGCACACGTGGTGCTGAGCCTCGACGACCGCCACTACCGACTGGCCCTGCCGACCGCCCAGACAACGCCGAAGGACGCGGGGGTGTTGCCGAAGGGCGTGGATCCGCTGCCGAAGGACGCGGGGGTGTTGCCGGAGGGCGTGGATCCGCTGCCGAAGGACGCGGGGGTGTTGCCGGAGGGCGTGGATCCGCTGCCGAAGGACGCGGGGGTGTTGCCGAAGGGCGTGGATCCGCTGCCGAAGGACGCGGGGGTGTTGCCGAAGGGCGTGGATCCGCTGCCGAAGGACGCGGGGCCGGAGTCCCGGCCACCGGACGTTCCGCCTCAGGGGGACGGCAAGAAGGGTGCCGAGCCGGAGAGCGGCAGCGGCCGGGCGAGGGGCCGCCGGGTGCCGGTGCCCGGCACGGGGGAGTGCCTGCTGTACTCCTTCATGGCCGGCGACCCCGTGCACATCCGTAGCCGTCTGGGCGGCCTCGCCGCCACCGACCGCGCCGCGTACGACTGGCTCGGGGACCCCGACGCCGTACGCGCCGAACTGCGTCACCAGGCCGCGGTCCGCGCCGGGACCGGCAAGGCACCGACCGGCCCTTCGCAGGCCGCGCTGTACGCCATGCGGTCCTACGTGGAGGACTACGTGGCCCGCAGCGGGGGGCGGCTGCATCCGCAGATCATCGGCCAGTTCCGGCAGACGGTCGCCGACGCCTTCGACGCACACGTCCGGGGAATGGACCGGGCCGGGATGCTCGCCCTCCTCGACCACCACGGCGTCCGGCACGTCCCCGTCCCCGAGGCCCTCGACCCCGCCGATCTGCTCAGGCGGTACGTCGACGCACGCATGGCGTCGCAGCCCGCCGGCCCGGCCGTCTCCCCGCAGGACGCCCGGGCCGTCATGGAGGCCGAGGCCGAGGACCTGAGCCCGCGCCAGATGTTCGAGCACCTCGATCGGCAGGGTCTGCTGCCGACCCCCGACGACCTCGACGACCACGCCCTGGGCCGCCTGCTCAGCACCGTCTACACGCAGAGCGCCGCACCGCTGGACGACACGGAACTGCTCACGCTCCTCGACGCCGTCGCCAACTGGGAGCAGCGCTGGGAGACACCGGCGGGGGAGGTCTTCCTGCCTCTCCTCGCGCACGCGTTCGACCTGCGGGTCGACGTGGTGCGGTCGCTCCCGTCGGGCGCCCGGCGGGTCAGCGGCGCGGGGCCCGACAACGCCACGCGGCAGACGGAGGTCTACTACAACGGCGTCAACCACTACGACGGCAGCGACGCCGGAGCCCGCGACCGGTTCGGCGACCCGGTCCTCCCGAAGCGGATCAAGGACGAGGAACGCGACCAGGACGGTGACGTACGGCTGAACCCCCTGTGGGTGCCGCTGGACGAGGTCGATCCGGACCTGCTGATCACCGGCAACCGGGACGCGGTATGGCTGTATACGGTCACCGATGACGGGCGGGTGATCCTGGGCACGGAGGACCTGAGCGGGATCATCACGCCGGAGCAGTTCGACGCGCTGCTGGCGGGGATGCGGGAGAAGGACCCCGATCTGACGGCGGAGTCGCTGCGCAGGACGCTGGACGGGCTGGGCCACACCGGCATCGCCGCCGGCTTCGTCGACGACGGCGGGGAGACGGCCGGCCGGACGCTGCCGGGCCGCAGCCGGGTGTCCGGCGAGTTCCGCTGGAGCCAGAAGCTGGGTTCCTGGGTGGTGAACGACAAGTCGGGCCGCTACATGAGCGAGTCGGTCCGGCCGGGTCTGGACGCCTCGGAGGCCGCCGACTGGCTGACCAACGTGGCGGCCCTGTTCAGCGAACGGCTGGGCGTCGTCGTCCGGACCGACCAGGTGAAGACCGCCGCGGCCGTCCCCGCACCGCCTCCGGCCCCGCCGAAGGAGCCCGCGCTGCCCCCGCCCCCGCCGTCGGCCCCCACCGCCGGCCCGGCCGGCCCCGGCGCCCCGGCCCCCCAGGGAGCGGACGGGCAGGGCACCCCGTACGGCGACGACACCGGCAAGCTGGACGTCGCCCGCCGGGTCGGCGCCGTGCTGCACGGCCTCGGCCATCCCGTGGTGCTGGCCGGAGCCGCCCGCGGCCGGGTGCAGTTCGGCCAGCCCCGGCCGCTGGGCGCCGTGGAGTTCCGGCTCTCCGCGGCCGCCCTGCCCGCCGCCGCCGGGATCCGCGGGGCGCTGGAGCGGGAGATGCCCGGAGCGTCGGTGCGGGTCCGGTCCGTCAGGGGCGGCGGCCGTGTGCTCGACCTGTCGGTGAACGGCGTCGACATCACGGTCACGGCGGTGGACCGGCCGGCCTCGGGCACGGTCACGGCCGACGGTTTCACCGTGCCCGCGCCCGCGGACTCCCTGGCCGACGCCGCCCTCGCCCTGGCCACCGGGACCGACCGGGAGCTGCGCGGACGCGACCTCCTCGACCTGCTGTGGGCGCTGCACCGCACCCCCGCCGACGGCCCCCGCACGCTCACGCCGGTCCTCGCGCGCGAGGACGCCTACCGCGCCGCGCGGCCCGCCGGCGCCGCCGGCTCCCTCGCCGTACGGCTCAGCGAACTGCTCGACTCCGCCGCCCGGGACCCCGACGCCCTCGCCCGCCACGAGGAGACCTGGCGCGCCCTCGGCGTCACCGACGCCGACCTGCCCGCGCTGCGCGCCGAGCTGACCGCGCTGGCCGACGGGCTGCGGGTCCGTCCGGAGGTGACCGCGGACCCGGTCCGGGCGCTCGCCGCCCGGCTGCCCGGCCTGTCCGCCGCCGACCGCGACGCGGCGCTGGCGGCGCTGTCGCCCGCGGACCGCGAGCGGCTGGCCGCCGACCCGGTGCTCGTGGACGCCCTGCGCGCCGGGCGCGACCCGGCCGAGTTCGCCTCGGTCGCGGCGCGCCTCATGACGCAGGTGCCCGACGGGGTCGAGCAGCCCGTCTCCGCCGGTGACCGGGCCCGCGCCCAGATCGCCCGGATGCTGCGGGACCCCGACGTCGCGGCGCGGCTGCTCAAGGGCGGTTCACGGGTCGTGGTGGTGCCCAGGGACAAGGCCCTGACCTCCCTGGACGCCTTCCGCTTCCTGCGGGGCGCCGCCACCGGCGACGGCCGCCCCTGGGACGACGTCCGCGGCGTCGGCACGCACACCGCGGCCGTCACCGAGGAGAACCTGCTCGGCGAGCGCACCACCGTCGGCACCGGCAAGTCCGCCTACCCCGACGGCTACTCGACCACCCTGCACGAATTCGCCCACACCATCCACCTGCACGGTCTGGACCCCGTCGACCGGCAGCGCATCACCAACGCCTTCCGCACCACCACCCGGGCCGGCGAGGCGGGCAACTGGCCCGACGGCCCCCTGTACAGCCGCGACGCCGACGGCCGCCGCAGCGCCCCCAACTACAGCAGCCGCGACGAGCGCGAGTTCTTCGCCCAGCTCACCAACGTCTACCTCATGGCCAACGGCGGCAACGACCCCTACACCGGGTTGCCCCGCGTCAACGCCGGCCCGGAGTGGGTGCGCACCCGCCAGCCCGCCCTGTACCCCCTGCTGCGCCGGCTGTACGGCGAGGGCCCCCGGCCGGAGCCCCGCCACCCGCGCAGCGTCGAACCGGCCCGTCCCCGCGGGACGCGTCCCGCGGACGTCAACCCCGTCGAGGCCACCGACGTGGAGAACGAGGCGCTGGCCCGGGCCCGTGCGCTGTGGGACGCCGCCGAGGGCGGACCGGGTGACGGCAGCGACTCCTACGTGGCCGTCCGCGCCCTGTGGGACGGCACCACCGGCGCGCACGCGCCGCAGCCGCACACCCCCGCGCCATTGCCATTGCCCACTCCGGCGCCGGAGACACGGTCCGCCGCCGCACCGCCGCCCACCGAGGGCGCGGTCCAGCAACGCCTTCAGGAACTCCGGGCGGTCGTCGACGCCACCTTCGGCTCCCAGCCGCTCACGCCGGAGCTGCGCAACGGGCTGTTCAACTCGCTGCGCGTGATCGAAGCGGCGCGCGTCGGGCACCCCCGCCTCGGCGCCGGCCTGGACCTCGAGGGCATCACCCGGATGCTGCTGCACCTGGCGCCGGACGCGCCGGTGGACGCGGCCCGGCACTACGACGCCCTCTCCCTCGCGAGCAGCGCCCACCGCCGGGGCCGGGCCGGCAGCCTGGAGGCCATCGCCGCCTACGGGCTGACCCGGCAGGGTTACGCGGAGCAGTCCCGGCTCAGCGGGGACGACGGCGCGCCGTACGGCAGGAACTGGAGCGGACGTCCCGGTATCCGCCTGCACCTGGACGTGGTCGCCGATCCCCGGGGCGTCCACCCCGCGCCCTGGGGGCCCGGCGCCTACGCGATGGTGGCCGAACGGAACGACGAGGGGGTGGTGCTGGCGAACGGAACACCGGTGTCGGACGAGGAGTTCGCCGAACTGGTGCTGCACGACCCGGAGCGGCGGCCGGGCGCGCCCGTGGTGCTCCTGATCGGGGAGGAGGACGGCCGCAACGAGGCCCTCGCCCGGGTGATCGCCGACCGCACCGGCGCCCGCGTCTGGTTCACCTACGGCGACCTGCGGCTGGAGACGGCTCCGTCCGGCCGCCGGGTGCCGGTCCTGGCCGCGCCGACCCCCGGGAGTGATCCGGTGGGGACCTGGATCCCCGCCGACCCCGGACTGGTCCCGGACGACCCGGCGGCCACCGTCAGGGCCGCGAACGGCATCGTCTTCCCCGACACCGACCTGCACTCGTACCCGCTGGTCACGGTCGACGGGCAGGCACTGACCGGGCGGGCGTTCCTCGACGCGCACGACATGGCGCTGCGGGAGGAGGCCCTGCGGGTGGTGTCCGCCATCCAGCACTACACCAACGAGGTGGACGGGCTGCCCGGCGTGTACCCCGCGCGGCAGGGCGGCCTGCTGCCCCTGCCGCGCGGCCTGGCCGGCTCCTACATCTTCGTCGGCCACGGCGACAGCGGACGCACCACCGTGCCCCGCCGCAGCACCCGCGCCAACCAAGCGGTCCACCCCCGGCAGCTGGGCCGGATGCTGGCACGGCGCAGGAGCATGCAGGCGCTGCCTCCCGAGGCGCCGGTGTGGCTGCTGATCTGCGAGATGTCCATGACGCGCGCCGACCAGGACCTGCTCGCCCACCCCTCCTCCGCCCAGTACGTCGCCAACGAGACCCGCCGCACCGTCTTCACCGTGGACCGGCAGATCTCGCCGACCGAGGCCGAGGGCGGTCTGCCGCCGCGCCTGGTCGTGGACGACGACCCCGACCGCCCCGTGGGCCACATCGAGGAATTCCGTCCCGAGCCCCGCAGCGCCGCCCTCGACGCGCTCGCCGACCTGGGCGGACTGCCCGCCCAGGTGCCGGGGCGCACCGAGCGCGCCCTGCACTGGGTGCGGGCCCTGCGGCAGACCCACGGGGTGCACATCGACTCCGACCCGGACCGCGAGGCGGAGTTCCACGAGCTGATCGAGGGCTTCGGCGCCCTCGAAGGGCTGCGGTTCCAGGCGGCCGGCAACGCCGACCCCGGCCCGCTCACCTGGGGCGGGCTCCGGCACATCGTCGGCCAGTACGCCGCCCGGCAGGGCTGGGACCGGTCCGTGACCGCCGGCTCCCTGGCCCACCTGCTGCACGCCGCGCGCACCGGCCGGCTGCGGCCCTCCGACGCCGAGGGACCCAACGCCCCCGCCGCGCCGCCCACCTCCACCGACGCCCCGGCCCCGACGGACACGGTGCCGCGGCCGGCCGGCCGGGAGGCGCTGTCGGACACCGTCCCCGAGGGTGATCCCGACCTCGACTCCGACCTCGACTCCGACCTCGACCTCGACTCCGACCTCGACCTCGACTCCGACCTCGACTCCGACCTCGACCTCGACTCCGACCTCGACGAGGCCGAGAGCGTGGCGGTGCCGGACGACGCCGGGCCCGCCGAGACCGCCCCGGCGCTCCCCCCGTCCGCGGCCCGGGTGGCCTTCGAGTACCGCCACCGGGACATCACCGATCCGGACGGGCGCCGCCGGCTCGCCGACCTGGCCGAGCAGATCGTGCTCCTTGGCCTGCGGGACCTCAGGGCCGGTCTCCGGCTCCCCACGATCACGGTCACCGGTTACAGCAACGGCCCGCGCTTCGCGCTGTCCGGCGGCGCGGTCGAGCACGCCGGGACGGTCGGCCGGCAGCGGGCGGAGGCCGTACGGGACTTCCTCCTCGACGAGATCCGGCGTCAACTGGAGCTCCACGAGCCGGCCGTGCGCAACGTCGCGGACGTACGCGGCCGCACGGTCCGGGCCGAGGACTTCCCGATCACCACGGAGAGCGGCGGCCGGGACATCGGCGCCGTCGGCCCGGTCGACGGCGCCACCGGGCGGGCGGCACGGCGGCAGGCGGTCGTCACCGTCGACCGCTCCCCCCTGTCGGAGGCCGCCGCCCGGCTGGCGGAACTGAGCCCGGACGACTTCGGTGAGCCGGACTACTTCACCGGCCCGGACCGGCTCGCCAGGAACCTCCTGCACCTCGACGACAACCCCGGGGACGACCCCGACTCGGACGACGACTCCGACAGCGGGTCGGACAGCGACTCGGACACCGCGTCCACGGACTCCGCCCCCGCACCCGTGCGCTTCGACGCCGACGACCTGTCGCACCGCGTCCGCCGGCTGTACGAGCTGGTGGACGCGGCGATGGCGGCCGGCCGGGCGACCAGTGCGGCCTCCCTGACCGCGTACCACCTGGGCCGGCAGGGCCTGCTCTCCGACGCCACCCGCCTGACCGCACCGGACGGCACCCCGCTGGGCCGGAACTGGACGGGCCGGCCCGCCCGGGACGTCGACGTCTCCTCGTACGACGTGGTCGACGGCGACGACCGGGACCCCCGGCCGTCCCCGTGGGCACGCCGGCCCGGCGCTCCCCTCCCGTACGTGATCGGCACGAAGGGCGGCGACCACACGAAGGTCGTGCTGGTCCTGCCGGACGGCAGCAGGCGGTGGCGGCTGTCGCCGGAGGAGTTCGCCGAACTGCTGGCGCAGGACGGGGAACTGGCGGACCGTGAGGAAGCCGCCGAGGTGGTGGTCGTGTCGCAGTACGCCGGCGCCATGGGGCTGGACCTGCCCCGCAGGGCCGCGGCCCGGGCGCGCAGGACGCTGTGGTCGCACAGCGGCGAGGTCGCCCTGAAGCCGGACCCCGACACCGGCCGGCACCGCATCGAGGTGACCGACGACCGGGGCCTCGGCGGCGAGCCGACGGACGACCCCGTGGACGACCCCGTGGACGACCCCGTCGACGACCTCGTGGACGAGCCCATGGGCGAGCCGATGGGCGAGTGGATCGCCAGCGGCCCCGACGACCTGGGGCCGGACGGGGGACGGCCGGAACCCGGGGAAGGCGTCCTGCGCACGGCCGACGGGAAGACCCTGAGGGACGCGGACGTCAAGTCGGTCACCCTCACCGACGAGGGCCGGCCCGTCGGCCGCGCGGTGGTCAGCGGCTCGGACCTGCTCCAGCGCGAGCCGTGGCTCCAGGATCTGATCCGGTCGACGGAGTGGTCCGTCTACGACCCGGTCACCGGTGAGCCGGTCGGCAGTCCCCGGCCGGTGCCGTGGCAGGGCCGGAAGCCCTACTTCTTCGTGGTCCACGGCGTTCCGGGACAGACCCTCATGGTCGAGCGGATGTTCCAGAACAACGTCCCGGTCCCGGGTTCGGAAACCGGCGGTTACCTCCGGCGGCGCCCGAGCGTGACCCGGCTGGACCGGGACACCCCCATCGTGTTCCTGTCCTGCTGGGGGAGCGGACCGGAAGGACACACCGAGTCCGCCCTGAAGCGGAGCACCCCGTTCGTCCCGGACCCGCTCGCCGTCCTGTCGGCGGCCCAGGGCGTCTCCAACGTGACCCGGCGCGAGGTCTACGCCCCCGACCGGCAGCACCTGAGCCGCTACACGAAGGGGAAGAGAGGGAGGCTGTACGACCACGGGATCGGCACCACACCGGCGAACGACCCGGTGGACATGGTGAAGCTGCGCCCCGAACCGACCCCGGACGAACTCGACGCCCTGGCCGCGCGGGCCGGCCTGGAGACCTCCCCCGACCTCACCCCGGCCATGGCCCGGGACACGGCGCTGCGCCTGGTCCGCGCCCTGCGGGCCACGTTCGGCGTCGACGTGGAGGACGACGAGGGCGTCCCGCCCGGCACGTACCACCGGCTGCTGCGCGGCATCGGCGCCCTGGAGGTCATGCGCCGCGCGGACGGGAACCTGCGGGAGCACGGCGAGCTGACGCTCGATCTGCTCGACCGGGTCACCCGCGCGCACCACGGCCCGACGACCGCCCCCGGTACCCGGCCCGCGCCGCCGGCCCCCGACGACGTACGGACGATGCTGGAAGCCGCCTCGGCGCGCCTGTCCGCCGATCCCGGTTCCGCGCTGTCCGGCTTCGTCGCCCTGCCCTCCGTGGACCGGGCCCGCGAACTGATCGCACGGCACGACCCGGACCGGTGGACCCGCCAGGTGCTGGGGCTGCGCGCGTCGGCGCCGGTCACCGCGGCCGACCGGCAGAACGCGTTGTGGGCCACGGTCAAGGCCGTGGAGGGCGTGGAGAACCACCCCGACCCCGACGCCCTGACGACGAAGGCGCTCCATCTGACCACCGGCGAGGATCCGCGGGACGAGACCCTGCGGACGGACCTGCTCCGGATGGCGGCCGCGGCGGCGGCCCTCGGCCGCGACGTCCACAACCCCACGGTCCTCGCCGCGTACGACCTCGAACGCCACGGCGCGCTGGACGCCCGCACCCTCATCACCTCCGTGAACGGCGCGAGCGCCGGCCGCAGTTGGACGGGGAAGCCCGCCCCGGGCCGCATGTGGGCGGACCGCTACGTGATCTCACCCGACGGCGGCCTGAACAACAGCCGCGGGGCCCTGGCGCCCTGGTACGGGAAGGATGCCGGGAAGGGCGCCCATCCCGGCGGGTACGTACTGGACCTGAGCGGCACCACCCCGGGACGGGCCGACATGCCCTGGCCGGACGGCACCACCCGCCCGGTGCCCTACGACGAGATCGCCGAACTGCTCTCCCACGACCCCGTCCTGGCGCGGCTCGACCAGGACGTCACGGTCGTGCCCGTCGGGGCGGGGGCGGACGGCACCGCCCTGGCCGAGGCGGTCGCGGCCCGGACGGGGGCCGCCCGGACCGTGTGGCTGCCGACGCGGCCGCTCCGGCTCCTCGACCGGCGGCCAGCGGTGGACGAGACCCTCCTCGTGATGACCTCGCCTCAGGACGACACGGGGGCGCACTGGTCGCGGACCCGTCCGCCCGAGATCGCGGTCCGGCCCTCCGGACCCGCCCCCGGCGTCGTCACGGCCGGCGACGACACCCCGCTCCAGGCGCCGCCGTCCGAGGAGGCCCGGCGCCGGTGGATCGCCGGCCGGGTGAGCGCGGAGGACCTGCCCGGCGATCCGCCGGGGTTCACCGGCGCCGAGCTCGTCACCCTGGCCGAACTGAGGGACGCGGGCATCGGGATCACTCCCGGGATGGACGTCGAGGCACAGCTCGGCGGAGGCGTCCGGGGCGGCGGACTGGCGCCGCTCGACCAGGTGCGGCTGCTGCTGGCCCGCCCCGGCCCGTGGCCGGACGCCCTCGACGCCGTCGCGGCCACGGTGTCGCGCCGGATCTGGCGCTCGGCGTTCACGGACTTCGAGGGCGCCACCCCGGACCCGGACGCCGCCCGGGCCTGGGAGACGGCCCTCGGGCTGCTCCTGCCGGGCGAACCGGACGCCGCGCTCGGGGACTGGCGGTACGCCGGGGAGGAGTTCCGCGACGCGGTGCGCCGGCTCGCCGTGCTGCTGGCGGCGGGAGGGACGGACCCCAGGTCGGCCGCGGGCCTCGCCGCACGGTTCCGGGAGATCCTCGGACTGCCGCCCCTGGGGACGGACACGAAGCAGGCGACGAGTGGAGCGACCGATGAACGAGGCGAGTGAACAGCGCGGACCGGCGACGATGCCCACACCCCCCGAAGACGTCGTCGCGGCCGCACTGCTCGCGCCGGAGCACTGGATCAGCATGATCGACCCCGGCTGGGACGGCGAGGGCGTGCCGCCCGACCGGGTCGTGGTCGGCCGCTGGCGCACCGGAGCGACCGGCGGGATCGAGGAGTGGGAGGACAACGAGGCGTACCGCCCCTCCCCGGAGGCGCTCGGCTGGCCCGAGCCCACCGACGACGTCGACGCGGCCCTCCAGCTCGCGGTCACCGGCTACGGGCCGGTCGAGGACGCCCTGCGCGCCCTGGCCACCGCCGAGGTGGCGGTGCTGACCCTGCCGGACGGAACCCCGGTGACCGCCGCCGTGGCGGACGGCAGGCCCGTGGTCCCGGTCTTCACCGCCCCGCCCCACCTGACCGCGGTGGGCGGCTTCGCCTCCGAACGCGTCACCGTCCCGGCCCTCCTGGACCGCCTCCCGCCCGGCCACGCGCTCTACGTCAACCCGGCCGGCCCCGCGGGCACCGTCCTGGAGCCCGACCGGCTCGCGGAGACGATCGCGGCCGGATAGGCCGGGCACCACCCGCTCCCCGCCCTGCCCCGCCCCTTCCGTGGTGAAGGCCCACCGCCGCGACCGGGGTGTCCCCGGCGCGCCGACACCGCCGGAGCCGGTAACTCCGTTTGTTTCGGGTGCTTTTGGGGGCCGCGCGTCCCCCGACACCGTCCCGCCGCGCCTAGGGTGGAGCCCATGACGTCAGCCGAGGAGGAGCCGCCGCGCGCGCTGCTCGCGGGGGCTTCGCGCCGGTGGGTACGGCTGCTGCCCCGGGGCGTGGCGTTCGTCCTGTGCGTCGCCCTGCTGCCCACCACCATCCAGGTGCTGACCGCCGACTACGGGCTGCACGGCGGCGTCGCGAGCGCGCTGGCCGTCGCGCAGTCGGCACCCCTGCTGCTCGCCGTCGTCCGTCCGCTGCGGGCCTGGTGCGTGATCTTCGCCGCGGACGTGGCCGGGGCGCTCGCCCTGCTCACCGTCGACTTCGAGGAGCGGCTCCTGTGGCCGTTCCCGCCGATGCAGATCGTCGGGTACGTCGGCCTCTGCCTGGCCCTCGGCCTGCGCGAGCCGCGCCGGACGCTGCTGCTGGTGTGGCTGGCGACGGCGGCCGCCAACGCCGGCCTGGGGTTCGTCGCGCCCCACGGCACGAGCGCCATGGAGCTCCTGCTCACCATCCTCAGCGGCGTCGCGCTCCTGCTCGCCGGCGCGCTCCGCGAGCGGTACGAGGTCCAGCGCAGGCTTGCGGAGCAGGAGACGATCAGCGAGACCGAGCGCGGCCGGCGCACGCTGCTGGAGGAACGCGCCCGCATCGCACGCGAGCTGCACGACGTGGTGGCGCACCACATGTCCGTCATCACGGTGCAGGCGGACACCGCGGCGTACCGCCTCGACGGACTGCCGCCGGACGTGCGGGAGGAGTTCACGTCCATCGCGGCGACCGCGCGCGAGTCGCTCGGCGAGATGCGACGGCTCCTCGGCGTGCTGCGGAACGAGGAGGCGCACGGCGAGCTCGCGCCCCAGCCGGGCCTGACGCGGATCGGGCAGCTGGTGGAGGCGACGGCGAGGGCGGGCATGCCGGTGGAGTTCACCCCCTGCGACGCCGAGGTGCCCGAGGCGGTGGGCCTCTCCGCGTACCGCATCGTCCAGGAGGCCCTCGCGAACGTGGTGCGGCACGCGCCGGGCGCTCCGACGCAGGTGTCGGTGTCCACCGCGCAGGACGGGGCGCGGCTCACCGTCCTCGTCGTCAACGGGCCGCCGCCCGAGCCGCCCGCCGCGCCGCTCGAGGAGGGCGGCACCGGGCACGGCCTCGTCGGCATGCGCGAGCGGGTGCGGCTCGTCGGCGGCACCCTCGACACGGGGCCGCTGCCGGACGGCGGCTTCCGGGTGGCGGCCCGGATCCCCCTGAACGGAAAGGACCTCACGTGACGACCCGCGTCATCGTCGTCGACGACCAGGCCATGGTGCGGGCCGGCTTCGCCGCGCTGCTGGCCGCCCAGAGCGACATCGACGTGGTGGGCGAGGCCCCCGACGGCGCCCAGGGCGTCGAGCTGAGCCGGCGCACCCGTCCCGACGTCGTGCTGATGGACGTCCGCATGCCCGAGATGGACGGCCTCGAGGCCACGCGCCGCCTCCTCGCGCCCCCGCCGGGCGGTGGGGACACCCCCCTGAGGGAGCACCGGCCGCGCGTCCTGATGCTCACCACGTTCGACGTCGACGACTACGTCTACGAGGCGCTGCGGGCGGGCGCGAGCGGCTTCCTGCTGAAGGACGCCCCGCCGGCCGACCTCATCGCGGCGGTACGCGTCGTCGCCTCGGGCGACGCGCTCCTCGCCCCCTCCGTGACGCGCCGCCTCATCGCGGACTTCGCCCGGCAGCGTCCCGCCGGCCGGGGCAGGCCCGCGCTGCGGCTCAAGGCCCTGACGGAGCGCGAGACCGAGGTCCTCACCCTGGTGGCCCGCGGCCGGTCCAACGCGGAGATCGCGTCGACGCTGGTGCTGGCCGAGCAGACCGTGAAGACACACGTGAGCCGCGTCCTCACCAAGCTCGACCTGCGCGACCGCGCCCAGGCGGTGGTCTTCGCCTACGAATCCGGGCTGGTGACCCCGGGCGAGTAGGACTGCTCCGGGCACGCGTACGGCGCGGGTGCCGGCGTCCCCGAACCGTGTCGGGCGGCCCGCGGTCCGTCGGAGCGGCCCGCTCCACGCACCCGGACGGCACGGGCGGCCCCGGCGGAGGGCAAAGCCCGCCCCTCCTCCACCCCCTACCGCGGTAGCACCTCCACCTTGGCTCCCGGGTATGACGCCCGGCGCGCATCCGTCCCCGCACTCTCCACCCGACAGCACGGGAGAACGCGAGAGGGCGGAACATGAGACTGCGCAACGACAAGCGGCGGAAGACGGACGACCGACCGGAGGACCCACCCACCACATCCGCTCCCGCCACCGGACCGCGCGGCGCCGCGGTTCCCGCGGTCCCCGTCGGGAAGGCCGCCGTCGGGGCTCTCGGCGCACTGGCACTCTCCACCGGCGCCCTGGAGTCGGCGGTGACGCCGACGCTCCCGCTCCTGCAGCGCGAGCTGGACATGAGTCCGGCCGAAGGGGCGTTGCTGGGCATCGTGCTCCTCATCACCGGCGCGCTCATCACACCGCTGGCGGGCAGGCTCGGCGACCGCCACGGCGGAAAACGGATCCTGATCCGGCTGATGGCGGTGGTCTGTGCCGGTGGTCTGGTGTCCGCACTGGCGCCGAACCTGCCGGTGCTCCTGCTCGGCCAGGTACTGCAGGGGGCGATGGTGGGCGCGCTGCCCCTCTCGTTCGTCGTGGTGCGCACGCACCTCCCCGCGGGAGAGGCGAAGGTGGCCATCGGGGTGGTCAGCGGACTGTTCGTCGGGGGCGGGATGGTGGGCATGCTGGCGGCCGGGCCCGTGGCGGAGGAGCTCTCCCGGCACTGGATGTTCGCGCTGCCGACGATCGCGGTCATCGGGGCCACCCTGCTGGTGAACCGGCTGATGCCGAACGATCCACCGGGCCGGTCGGACGACGCCGGGACCGACTGGCCCGGCCTGCTCCTGCTGAGCGGGACGCTGGTCACGCTCATGCTCGTCCTCGCGCTGGCGCCCGACCTCGCCTCGCAGCCACTCGTGCTCTGCGCCCTCGTCGCGGCCCTGGCCGTCTTCGTCACCGGATGGGTGGCCGTCGAACGGCGTGCGGCCGCACCGATGATCGACCTGCGCATGCTGGCACGGCCCGCGATGTGGAAGGCGTGCGTGCTGACGTTCGTGATCTGTGTCGGTACCTCGACGGCGGTCTATCTCGTTCCGCAGCTGTTCGACGAGACCGGCGACGGCTACGGCTTCGGGGCCGGCGCCACCGAGATCGGCTTCTTCCTGCTGCCCGGCGCCGTGGCCGCGTCGCTGGCCGGGCCGCTCGGCGGGATCGGGGACCGGCGTTTCGGCTCGCGTGCCATGGTCACCGCCGGAGTCGTCGTCCTGGCCACCTCCCTGTTCGCCCTGGCGGCCGTACACACCGAGGTCTGGCACCTCGTCGTCGGCAAGGCGCTGATCGCGCTGGCCAGTGGCCTGTGCGTCACGGCGATGATGACCAGCACCGCCACATCCGTCGACCGGAGCGACACCGGTATCGCCACCAGCCTGATCCTGGTGACCCGCGTGCTGGGCTACGCCGTCGGCGGGCAGCTCGGTGGTGCGCTCCTCACCGCCGGAACCCCTTCCGGGGCGGATGTCGCGGCCGAATCGGCCTACGTCACCGGCTTCGTCATAGCCGGCGCCGTCATGGTGCCGGCCCTGCTCGTCACCCGCACCATGGGCAAAGGAGTCAAGGGATGACCCGCACCGATCAGCCGGCATGCACCCGTACCACGCCGAGGCGCGAGGTCCTGATATCGGGAGCCAGTATCGCCGGTCCTGCCCTGGCGTTCTGGCTGAACCGCTACGGATACGCGGTGACGGTGGTCGAGAAGGCGCCCGCGCTCCGTGGCGGTGGCTACCCCGTCGACGTGCGCGGCACCGCACTGGACGTCGTGGCGAGGATGGGGATCCTGCCGCGGCTGCGGGACGCGCACATCGACCTGCGCCGGCTGACCTTCCTCGAGGGCGACGGCGACGAAGTGGCCTCGCTCCGCCCGCACGACGTCACCGGCGGTGTCGCGGGGCGGGACCTGGAGGTGCGGCGCGGAGATCTGTCCGACGCCCTCTACGCAGCGGTCCGTGACGACGTGGAGTTCGTGTTCGGCGACTCCGTCGACACCCTCGAGCAGTCCGGCCACGGGGTCGACGTCACCTTCCGCGGGGGCGGCCGGCGCACGTTCGACATGGTGTTCGGGGCGGACGGTCTGCACTCGTCCACCCGGGAGACGCTGTTCGGCCCCGAAGAGCGGTTCCACCACCACCTCGGCCACTGCTTCGCCGTGTTCACCCTGCCCAACACCTTCGGCCTCTCCCACGAGACCGTCATGTGGAACGCTCCGGGCCTGGCCGCGGCGCTCTACGCCGTGGGGGACGACGACGTGCACGCCTTCCTGAACTTCGCCCATCCGAAACCGCCGCGGGACGTGTTCCGCGACCCGGAGGCCCAACGGGACCTGGTCGCCTCGTCCTTCGCCGACGCGGGATGGGAGGTCCCGGGCCTGCTGGCCGCCCTGCGCGACGCGGACGACCTGTTCTTCGACGCGGTCGGCCAGATCCGTATGCCCCGCTGGTCCAGTGGCAGGGTCGCGCTGGTGGGCGACGCCGCCTGGGCGCCCTCGTTCCTCACCGGACAGGGCACCAGCCTCGCACTCGTCGGCGCCTACATGCTCGCCGGCTCCCTGGCCCACCAGGACCACACCACCGGCTTCGCCGCCTACGAACACGGCACCCGCGAGTTCGTGACCCTGAACCAGGCGCTGGTCGGCAAGGGCGGCGCCACGCTCTTCCCGACCACCCCCCGGGCCCTGGAGGAACGCAACAACAGGCTCCGCGGACTCGGGGCCGCCCCCTCCGGGGAGGGACGGCCCGCCCACTCGGCCCTCACCCTGCCCGCATTCACGCCCGGGACGTGAGCCCGGGCGCACGCGCCGGTGACGACGGGGACGCCGACCGCGGAGCGCTCCTGCTCCGGGTCGGCCGACCGGGTTCCGTGGATTCACGGTTCAGCGGCGGTGACACGGCTGGAGGGGAATGACGGCCTCCGTGCCCGCTACGGTGTTCGACTCGTCCCTGAGGGCCTCCACGAACCGGCTCCCGGCGTCCGCGGGGAACACGAGGAAGGGGCCGTGGGGGTCCCTGGAATCAGGGACGGGGACGAGGCGAGGGGCGGCCGGACGGGCGACTCCCGCCAGGGGAAGCGCCGCCGTGGACGCCTGCGGCGGGAGGCCGCCCCCGTCCCGTCGGCGACCGGGTGCGGACGCGGCGGCCGGGGCCCGTTCCCTCAGCACTCGATGATGTTCACCGCGAGCCCGCCCCGGGCCGTCTCCTTGTACTTGACCGACATGTCCGCGCCGGTCTCCTTCATCGTCTTGATGACCTTGTCCAGGGACACCTTGTGCGAGCCGTCGCCGCGCATCGCCATCCGCGCCGCCGTGACCGCCTTCACCGCCGCCATGCCGTTGCGCTCGATGCACGGGATCTGCACCAGGCCGCCGACGGGGTCGCAGGTCAGACCGAGGTTGTGCTCCATGCCGATCTCGGCGGCGTTCTCCACCTGCTCCGGGGAGCCGCCCAGCACCTCCGCGAGGGCGCCCGCCGCCATCGAGCAGGCGGAGCCCACCTCGCCCTGGCAGCCGACCTCGGCACCGGAGATGGAGGCGTTCTCCTTGAAGAGCATGCCGATCGCGCCCGCGGCGAGCAGGAAGCGGACCACGCCCTCCTCGTCGGCGCCGGGCACGAAGTTCATGTAGTAGTGCAGGACGGCGGGGATGATCCCGGCCGCGCCGTTCGTCGGCGCCGTGACGACCCGGCCGCCGGCCGCGTTCTCCTCGTTCACGGCCATGGCGTACAGCGTGATCCACTCCATGGCGAGGGCCTGCGGGTCGCCCTCGGAGCGCAGCTTGCGCGCGGTGTTCGCGGCGCGCCGGCGCACCTTCAGACCGCCCGGCAGGATGCCCTCGCGGGACATGCCCCGGTCCACGCACGCCCGCATCACGCGCCAGATCTCCAGCAGGCCCGCGCGGATCTCCTCCTCGCTCCGCCAGGCGCGCTCGTTCTCCAGCATCAGCGCGGAGATGGACAGGCCGGTCTCCTCGGTGAGACGCAGCAGCTCGTCGCCCGTACGGAAGGGGTACTTCAGGACCGTGTCGTCCAGCACGATGCGGTCCGCGCCCACCGCGTCCTCGTCCACGACGAAGCCGCCGCCGACCGAGTAGTACGTCTTCGCCAGCAGCTTCGCGCCGGAGGCGTCGTACGCCCCCAGGGTCATGCCGTTGGCGTGGTAGGGGAGCGCCTCGCGGCGGTGCAGCACCAGGTCGTCGTCGAAGGAGAACGCGATCTCGTGCTCGCCGAGCAGCCGGATCCGGCCACCGTCCCTGATCTTCTCCACCCGCTCGTCGGCCGACTCCACGTCCACCGTGCGCGGCGAGTCGCCCTCCAGGCCCAGCAGCACCGCCTTGGGCGTGCCGTGGCCGTGACCGGTGGCGCCGAGGGAGCCGTACAGCTCCGCCCGGACCGAGGCGACCGAGTCCAGCAGGTCCTCGTTGCGCAGCCGTCGGGCGAACATCCGGGCCGCCCGCATCGGGCCGACCGTGTGCGAGCTGGACGGGCCGATGCCGATCGAGAACAGATCGAAGACCGAGATGGCCACGGGAGGACTCCTAAGGGTTCGGCGGACGACGCTGTCCACCGGGGAAGAGGTGGTGCACAGAAGAGGGAACGTTCATGCGGGGCGCATGGTGCGGGGCACCGCGCCCACCGGTCCAGTGTGCGCGGTGCCCCTGATGTCCGTACGAAGGAAAGCGTACGGAATTACTGCAGACCGGGGTACAGCGGGTGCTTCGCGGCGAGTGCCGTCACCCGGGCCCGGAGCGCCTCCACGTCGAAGGACGGCTTCAGCGTCTCGGCGATCACGTCCGCGACCTCGGCGAAGTCCTCGGCGGTGAAGCCGCGGGTGGCCAGGGCGGGCGTGCCGATCCGTAGACCCGAGGTGACCATCGGCGGGCGCGGGTCGTTCGGGATCGCGTTGCGGTTGACGGTGATGCCGACCTCGTGCAGCCGGTCCTCTGCCTGCTGCCCGTCCAGCTCGGAGTTCCGCAGGTCGACCAGGACCAGGTGCACCTCCGTGCCCCCGGACAGCACGTCCACGCCCACGGCCTTGACGTCGTCCTCGACCAGGCGCTCGGCCAGGATGCGGGCGCCCTCCAGGGTGCGGCGCTGGCGCTCCTTGAACTCCTCGGAGGCGCACACCTTGAAGGCGACCGCCTTGGCGGCGATCACGTGCTCCAGCGGGCCGCCCTGCTGGCCGGGGAACACCGCGGAGTTGATCTTCTTGGCCAGCTCGGCCGTGGAGAGGATCACACCGCCGCGCGGGCCGCCGAGGGTCTTGTGCGTGGTCGTGGTCACGACGTGGGCGTGCGGCACCGGGTTCGGGTGCAGACCCGCGGCGACCAGTCCGGCGAAGTGCGCCATGTCGACCATGAGGTACGCGCCGACCTCGTCCGCGATCCGGCGGAACGCGGCGAAGTCCAGTTGGCGCGGGTACGCCGACCAGCCGGCGACGATCAGCTTCGGCCTGCTCTCCTTGGCCAGCCGCTCCACCTCGGCCATGTCGACCCGGCCGTCGTCGCCGACGTGGTACGCGACCACGTCGTAGAGCTTGCCGGAGAAGTTGATCTTCATGCCGTGGGTCAGGTGCCCGCCGTGCGCGAGGTTCAGGCCCATGATCGTGTCACCGGGCTTGAGCAGCGCGAACATCGCGGCGGCGTTGGCCTGCGCGCCGGAGTGCGGCTGCACGTTGGCGTGCTCGGCGCCGAAGAGCTCCTTGACCCGGTCGACGGCGATCTGCTCGATCACGTCGACGTGCTCGCAGCCGCCGTAGTAGCGGCGGCCGGGGTAGCCCTCGGCGTACTTGTTGGTGAGGACCGAGCCCTGGGCCTCCATGACCGCGACCGGGGCGAAGTTCTCCGAGGCGATCATCTCGAGGGTGGACTGCTGGCGGTGCAGCTCGGCGTCGACCGCGGCGGCCACCGCCGGGTCGAGCTCGTGCAGGGGGGTGTTCAGAAGCGACATGCGGATACGGCTCCTCAGCCCGCGGTGTGGGCGTCGTACTCGGCGGCGGTCAGCAGGTCGGCCGGCTCGTCGGTGACGCGCACCTTGAACAGCCAGCCGCCCTCGAAGGGGGCCGAGTTCACCAGCGACGGGTCGTTCACCACGTCCTCGTTCACCTCGGTGATCTCACCGCTGACCGGGGAGTACAGGTCGCTGACCGACTTGGTGGACTCCAGCTCGCCGCAGGTCTCGCCCGCGGTCACGCCGGCACCGACCTCGGGGAGCTGGACGAAGACCACGTCGCCGAGCGCGTTGGCCGCGTGCTCCGTGATGCCGACCGTCGACACGCCGTCCTCGGCGGCCGACAGCCACTCGTGCTCCTTGCTGTAACGCAGCTGCGTGGGGTTGCTCATGGCCTGAATTCTCCTGTACGGGGGGACTGCGGATGACTGAGGGGACTGCGTACGGCGCCCGTGAGCAGGCATGACGTGCTCACCTCACGCGCGGGAACCGGCGCGGGAACCGGCTACGACGGTGTCACTTCCGCCGCTGGTAGAACGGCAGCGTCACGACCTCGTACGGCTCGTGGCTGCCGCGGACGTCCACGCCGACACCCTTGGTGCCCGGCGCCGCGTGCGCCGCGTCGACGTACGCCATCGCGATCGGCTTGCCCAGCGTGGGGGAGGGCGCGCCGGAGGTGACCTCGCCGATCACCTCGCCGCCGGCCACGACCGCGTACCCGGCGCGCGGGACCCGGCGGCCCTCGGCGACCAGGCCGACCAGGACGCGCGGCGGCTCGGAAGCGGCGCGCTCGGCGGCCTCGGCGAGCGCCGCACGGCCCACGAAGTCGCCCTCCTTCTCGAACTTCACCACCCGGCCGAGACCGGCGTCGAAGGGCGTGAGGCCGGTGGTCAGCTCGTGCCCGTACAGCGGCATGCCGGCCTCCAGGCGGAGCGTGTCCCGGCAGGACAGCCCGCAGGGGACCAGGCCGGCGCCCTCGCCCGCCTTGGTCAGCGCCTGCCACAGCTCGACCGCGTGCTCGGGCTTCACGAACAGCTCGAAGCCGTCCTCGCCGGTGTAACCGGTGCGGGCGATGAGCGCGGGGACGCCGGCGACCGTGCCGGGCAGGCCCGCGTAGTACTTCAGGCCGTCCAGGTCGGCGTCGGTCAGCGACGCGAGGATCCCCGGGGACTCGGGGCCCTGCACGGCCAGCAGCGCGTACGCGTCGCGGTCGTCGCGGACCTCGGCGTCGAAGCCGGCCGAGCGCTCCCGCAGGGCGTCCAGGACGACCTGGGCGTTGGAGGCGTTGGCGACCACCAGGTACTCCGACTCGCCGAGCCGGTAGACGATCAGGTCGTCCAGGATGCCGCCGTCCTCGCGGCAGATCATGGTGTAGCGGGCGCGGCCGGGCCTGACGCCCCCGATGTTGCCGACCAGGGCGAAGTCGAGGAGCGCGGCCGCCCCGGGGCCGGCGACCGTGATCTCGCCCATGTGCGAGAGGTCGAAGAGGCCGGCCCTCGTGCGCACGGCGTTGTGCTCGTCGCGCTCGGAGCCGTAGCGCAGGGGCATGTCCCAGCCGGCGAAGTCGGTCATCGTCGCGCCGAGCGAACGGTGCAGGGCGTCGAGCGCGGTCCGGCGGGGTTCGGTACTGCTCATCGGTCGGTCTCCCAGAGGCGATGGGGGTCCCTCCCGCGCGAGTTCATTCGAGCGTGGGGGAAGGCGAGGACGTTTCCTCCCCATCTGTCATCGGAACCTGAGAGGTTCGCCATGACGCCCACGCGGGGACGGTCCTGGCTTGCACCTTGGGTGGGGCCGCCGGAGCACCGCTGGATGCCCTTCGACGGCCCGCTTTTCAGATGTGCCTCGCCCGCGCGGTAACGGGGCCTGAGAGATTCAAGGGAGGGACTTGCTCCTTCGGCGCCCCGGCGGCAAACGGTGCCGGGGACTCTCCCGCGCGGATTCAAGCGGCCGGTATGCAGTTGGCGCGCACATCATTGCACGCATCGCGGGGGCACGGCAGGGGGACCCTTCCCAGGGGGTGCGCAGGATGTGCGGGCGCCGTCACAGGGGGCTGTGACAAGCCTGTTCCGGGAAACGGACGGAAACGACGACATCCGGCATTACCTTCTCTTTACACTCGGCGGGGATCGGTACTCGTACCCGGCCCCAGGGGAGGACGATCACGGTGAACAGGACCACGGCGTGCGCCACCACCACGGGCGTCGCGCTGCCCCAGCAGCCGGCCGCTCAGGCCCGGGGGGCCCGCGGCGCGCTGCCGGCGCCCGTCGTCCGCGATCTGCGCGCGCGGGGCGGCCGCAGCCCGCGCGCGCTGCTCTTCGGGCCCCGGGACCTGGTCGTGGTCACCGGGCTGCCCGGCAGCGGCAAGTCCACGCTGATGCGGCGCACGGTGCGCGGCGCCCGCGTCGACTCCCAGGACGCCCGGGACCGCTGGGACCCCCGCATGCCGCGCCTGCTGCCGTACGCGGTGTACCGCCCGCTGGTCCGCCTCGTCCACTACGCCGGGCTGCGCCGCGTGCTGCGGGCCGGAGGGCCGGTCGTCGTGCACGACTGCGGTACGCAGGCCTGGGTGCGCCGCTGGCTGGCCCGCGAGGCCCGGCGCCGGGGCGCGGACCTGCACCTGCTGCTGCTCGACGTCACCCCGCAGCAGGCCCTGGCCGGCCAGCGCGAACGCGGGCGCGGCGTCTCCCGGTACGCGTTCCTGCGCCACCGCACGGCGAGCGAGCGGCTGCTGCGCGCGGTGGAGCGGGGCGTCCTGCCGGCCGGCTGCGGATCGGCGGTGCTGATCGACCGGGACGCGGCGGACGCGCTGCGCCGGGTCGCCTTCACGGGCTGACCGGATAGCCTTTCGGTCACAGCAGTGGTTCCAGGCAGCAGGCGGTAGGCAGATGGACTTCCCGGCGGACTTCCCGGCACAGGCGCACCCCCATCCGCACGGCGGATGGCCCGGCAACGAGCTGGAGGAGGTGCTCTCGGTCTCCCTGGGCGTCCCCTCGGCGGGCGGCAGGATCGTGGAGGTGCTGGGCCGCAGCTTCGTCTGGGTCCCGCTGCCGAACGGCGGGGGCCCGGACAGCGGCCCGCTGGACCTGCCCACCCTGGAGATCGACGGCCAGGCCTACGTCCCCGTCTTCAGCTCCGAGGAGCAGCTCCGCCAGGCCGTCGGCCCCCACCTGTCGTACACCGTCGCGCCCGCCGTGGAGTTCGCCCGCGGCCTGCCGCCGCAGGCCGGGATCGCGGTGAACCCCGGCGGCGTGGTCGGCATCCCGCTGCCGCCGCCGGCCGTCGCCGAGCTGTGCCGGGCCGGACGCTCCCCGCTGGACGGCCCGGCGACCGGCGGCCGGGTCCGGCTGTTCGAGCCCGACTGGCAGGACGACCCGCTGGACTTCCTCGCCGCCGCCTCGGCGGAGTTCGACTCCATCGGCGTGGTGACCACCGCCCGCCGCTGCCTCGCCGCGATCGAGACGGCCGACCCGGTCCTCTTCGTCGGCGTGGAACTCTCCCAGTGGGAGGGCGACGCCCGCACCCTCCCCCTCGACGCCCTGGGCCGGGCCCTGGGCCGGACCCCCGCCCCCTGGCCGGTCAACCTCATCGTCCTGGACCTAGCCCAGGACCCGGTCGGCGACTGGCTCCGCACCAGGGTCCGCCCCTTCTACGAACGGCCGCGGTGACCCCCGGGGCGCGGGGCCGTGTCGAGGTGCGGCTCCGCCGCGCGGGCGCGCCCCGCCCCAACGCCCCCGCCCCCGCCGGACGACGCGCGGCCCCGGGCTCCTCCGCGCGCCCGCCGGACAGGAGCCCGCCGCACGGCGTCGGCTTAAGCTAGGTTCATCCGCTGGCGAGGTACGGAGGGGCGATACAAGTGAGCGCTGGCACCGCGGCGACCGGACAGGTCGAGCACATGCTGCGCCAGGTGACGCCCGGGCGTTACGACGCGTACGAGGCGTTGCTGCGCGCCCTCGCGACCCCCGCCTCCGGCCAGGTCTGGATGCTGCTCTGGCACGGCCAGGCCGGCTCCCCGGACGCCCAGTACGGGAACATGGAGGTCGACGGCTTCGGCTACGCGCCCTGCGTCACCTCGGCCCAGGAGCTCTCCGCCAGCGGCTGGAACCGGTCGTACGAGGTGGTCGACGGCCTCGAAGTGGCCCGCGCCCTCTATCCCGACCGCTACGGACTCTGGCTCAATCCGCACGCCCCCGGCGGCGGAGTCGGCATCCCCTGGCTGGACCTGCGCCGGATCGCCGGCGGCCTGGACCGCCAGCCCGCCGGACCGCTGCGCCTGTCCGAACCGGCCATCGCGATCCCTCAGTTCTACGCCCTCCTCGCGCAGAACGCCCACCGCACCCCGGCCGTCCGCGCCCTGCGCCGCGCCTGGGTGCAGCCCGCACTGGGCGCCCCGTACCTCGCCATCGGCCTGGACGTGTACGACACCTCCCCGCCGGCCGTGGACGCGGTGCGCGCGATGATGCAGCAGTCCCTCGGCGCGGTCCCGGACGGACTGCCCGTGTCGACCGTCGCGATGTCCGACGAGCACGACCCGGTCGCGATGTGGCTGCGCGCCAACTCCCGCCCGTTCTACGACCGTGAGGCCCACGGCGCCGTGCCGTCCCCCGCGACGGCCTACGGCTACCCGCCCGCGCACCGGGGCTGACCGGCCGGACGCCGCCCTCCTGACGGTCCGTCACGGTCCACGGAGTGGACAGGGGCGCGGGCCGGAACCGATGCGTCCGCCCGGCCCGTCGCGCACTGCTGATTTCGCGCCAGATTTTCGGCCATGCGCGCTCAGCGACAGCGCGCTGACCGCCTGTCACCTGCGGTTTCACCTGTTCTTCACGCCGTCCGGCGCCACCTGGGCGACCGCCGGAAAGACGCTTCTGTGTCCGGCGGGTTAAATCCCGACAGGGGAACGCCTGAACCGTCCCTTATGTCAACTGTTCAGATCTCAGGTAGGTATCACCGCTATCCGGACTGTTCCTGACGCGCTGCGATCGTCTGTAGTGTTCGGCCGGTCAAGATGCATCCACATAGCGGACCCGGAGTGGCCCCAGTATGCGCATATTCAAGTCCCGAGCCGCTCGGGCGATCACGGCCGCGGTGGCGGTCGGTCTGATCGCCACGGGCTGCTCCAGCGAACGGGACGCTGACAACGAAAGCGGCGGCAAGAAGGACACCTTCGTGTTCGCCGGTGCGGGTGACCCGGGTTCCCTGGACCCTGCCCTCGCGAGCGACGGTGAAACCTTCCGCGTGACGCGCCAGGCGTTCGAGGCCCTGCTCGAGCACGAGTCCGGCGGCACCAAGCTGGTCGGCGGCCTCGCCGAGACCTGGTCGAGCAACGACGAGGGCACGGTCTGGACCTTCAACCTCCGCAAGGGCGTGAAGTTCCACGACGGCGAGTCGTTCAACGCCGCGGCGGTCTGCGCCAACTACGACCACTGGTTCAACTGGAAGGGCACCTACCAGTCCAGCGCGGTCTCGTACTACTGGCAGACCATCATGGGCGGCTTCGCGAAGAACGAGGACAAGGAGACGCCCGAGGCGAACTACAAGTCCTGCACCGCGAAGGACGAGAACACCGCCGTCATCGAGGTCAAGAAGCCCTCCGCCAACCTCCCCGGCGGCTTCTCCCTCCAGGCCCTGGCGATCCACTCGCCGAAGGCCCTCAAGGAGTACGAGAAGGAAGAGGCGACCGCCAAGGGCGACGCCATCACGTACCCCAAGTACAGCCAGGAGGCCGGCACGGTCGCCGGCACCGGCCCGTACAAGATCACGAAGTGGAACAAGGGCAACAAGGAAGTCAGCCTGACCCGCTTCGACGACTACTGGGGCGAGAAGGCGAAGATCAAGAACCTGGTCTTCCGCACCATCGACACCGAGGAGGGCCGCCGCCAGGCGCTCCAGGCCGGTGACATCGACGGCTACGACCTCGTCGCCCCGGCCGACGTCAAGACCCTCGAGGACCAGGGCTACGTCGTCCCGACCCGTGGCGTCTTCAACCTCTTCTACGTCGGCATGAGCCAGGGCGCCAACAAGGCGCTCAAGAAGAAGGAAGTCCGCCAGGCGATCGCTCAGGCGATCGACAAGGAGAACCTGGTCAAGACCCAGCTGCCCGAGGGCGGCAAGGTCGCCGACCAGTTCATGCCGGACACCATCGCGGGCTACTCCAAGAACGTCAAGAAGTACCCGTTCGACACCGCCGCGGCGAAGAGCCTCCTCAAGAAGGCCGGTGAGGAGAAGCTCAAGGTCGAGTTCTGCTACCCGACCGAGGTCACCCGCCCGTACATGCCTGCCCCGCAGGACCTGTTCGAGCTGATGAAGGCCGACCTGGAGAAGGCCGGCATCACCGTCACGCCGAAGGCCATGAAGTGGGCCCCGGACTACATCGACGCCACCGAGGCGGGCTCCTGCGACCTGCACATGCTCGGCTGGACCGGTGACTTCAACGACGGCTTCAACTTCATCGGCACCTGGTTCGCCGGGTACGACAAGCAGTGGGGCTTCAAGGACAAGAAGGTCTTCGACGCCGTGAACGCCGGCTCGAAGCTGGGCAAGGCCGAGGAGCGCACCGCCGCGTACGAGAAGGCCAACGAGGCCATCATGGAGTACCTCCCGGGTGTTCCGATCTCGTCCTCCCCGCCGGCCATCGCCTTCGCCAAGAACGTGAACCCGCCGAACGTCTCCCCGCTGACGCAGGAGGTCTTCGCCGAGACGTCCTTCAAGTAGGCGAACAGCGGTAGGAAACCAAAACGGGGGGTCCGCCCGGTCGTCGCAACTCGGCGGCCGGGCGGGTCCATTCATGTAAGACATCACGTAAGAAAGGGGCATGCGGGGTGCTGCGTCTCGTCGTACGAAGACTGCTCCAGCTCATACCCACGCTGCTCGGCCTGTCGGTTCTGCTCTTCCTGTGGCTCGACCGTCTGCCCGGTGGACCCGCCTCAGCGATCCTGGGGGAGAAGGCCACCGAGGCCGAAGTGGCGCGCATCAACCGCGCGCTCGGGCTGGACCAGCCCGTCTACGTCCAGTACTGGCGTTTCCTCAAGCGCATCGCCGAACTCGACCTGGGCACCTCCACCCAGACCGGACAGCCGGTGTGGGACGAGTTCGTCCTGCGCTTCCCCGCGACCGTGGAGCTGTCCCTCCTCGCGATCCTCATCGCGGTCGCCGTCGGCGTGCCCCTCGGCTACTTCGCGGCCCGCAACCGCGGCGGCTGGCTCGACGTCACGTCCGTCTCCGGCTCGCTCGTCGGCATCTGTATCCCGGTCTTCTTCCTGGCTCTGCTCCTGAAGCAGGTCTTCGCCGTCAACCTCGGCATCTTCCCCGCCTTCGGGCGCCAGGACACCGGCATCAACGCCACCGACGTGACCGGCTTCGCCGTCCTGGACGGTGTCCTCACCGGGGAGTTCGACGCCTCCTGGGACGCGATCATGCACCTGATCCTGCCCTCCGTCGCCCTGGCCTCCATCCCGCTCGCGGTCATCGTGCGCATGACCCGCGCCAGCGTCCTCGAGGTGCAGGACGAGGACTACGTCCGCACCGCCGAGGCCAAGGGCCTCAAGCGGAGCGTCATCCGGAGCCGGCACGTGCTGCGCAACGCGATGCTCCCCGTGGTGACCGCGGTCGGCCTGCTCACGGGCTCCCTGCTGTCCGGCGCGGTCCTGACCGAGTCCGTGTTCTCCTTCGGCGGCATCGGCTCCTTCATCCGGACCGCGATCGACGGCCGCGACTACCCCGTGCTCGTCGGGTTCATCATGTTCATCGCGCTGATATACGTCCTGATCAACTTGCTGGTGGACCTGGCGTACAGCCTCATCGACCCGAGAGTGCGGGTGCACTGACATGAGTGTCGCCACCAAGACCGACAAGATCCAGCGCCTCGCGGAACTGGCCGCCACCAAGGAGACCAGCACCGGCGCCAGCCTCTGGCGGGAGGCCTTCCGCCGCCTCAAGCGCAGCAAGATGGCGATCATCGGCGCGGTCGTCATCGCCCTGTTCGTCGTCCTCGCGATCGTCGGGCCCTACATCGCCCCGTACTCCCCGACCGCCCAGACCTGGCGGAACGAGGTCTTCCCCAACCGGGGCGAGTTCGTCGGCATGCGCGGCGAGAACTGGTTCGGGCTCGACCACCTCGGCCGGGACATGTTCTCCCGCATGCTGGTCGGCGCCCGCCAGACGCTGCTCGTCGGCGTCGTCGCCACGCTGATCGGCCTGATCATCGGCTTCCTGATCGGCGGTCTCGCCGGCGCCTTCGCCACCCTCGGCGGCGAGACCGGCAAGCGGATCGACTCCGTCATCATGCGCTTCATCGACATCATGCTGGCGCTGCCCTCGCTGCTGCTGGCCGTGTCCATCGCCGCCGTCATGGGGCAGTCGCTGACCACCGTGATGATCGCCGTCGGTGTCGTCCAGATCCCGGTCTTCGCCCGGCTGCTGCGCGGCTCCATGCTGGCCCAGGGCAGCGCGGAGTACGTGCTCGCGGCCAGGTCCCTCGGTGTGCGCAAGCGGCGCATCGTCGTCTCGCAGATCATCCCCAACTCGCTCAGCCCGGTGATCGTGCAGGCCACGCTCTCCCTGGCCACCGCGATCATCGAGGCGGCCGCCCTGTCCTACCTGGGCCTCGGCAACCCCGACCCGGCCATCCCCGAGTGGGGCGTCATGCTCACCCAGGCGCAGCGGTTCTTCGACAACGCGCCGATGATGGCGGTCTACCCCGCCGTCGGCATCATCATCACCGCCCTCGGCTTCACCCTCCTCGGCGAGGCCATGCGGGAAGCCCTCGACCCGAAGCTGAGGGGCTGAACCACCATGTCTCTGCTCACTGTCGACGAACTGACCATCACCTTCGGCGGACGCGGCCGCAAGGAGTCCCGTGCGGTCGACGGCGTCTCCTTCGAGGTCGACCAGGGCCAGGTCGTGGGCCTGGTCGGCGAGTCCGGCTGCGGCAAGTCCGTCACCTCCCTGGCCCTGATGGGCCTGCTGCCCCACAAGGGCGTCACCATCGGGGGCCGCGCCGACTTCGACGGCGCGAACCTGTTCACGATGAGCTCCTCCGCCCGCCGCGACCTGCGCGGCAGCGAGATGGCGATGATCTTCCAGGACCCGCTGTCCTCGCTCAACCCGGTCGTGCCGATCGGCGTGCAGGTCACCGAGATCCTGGAGCGCCACCGCGGGCTGAAGGGCGAGGCCGCCCGCAAGGAGGCCGCCCACCTGCTGGACCGGGTCGGCATCCCCGACCCGACCCGGCGGCTCAAGGAGTACCCGCACCAGCTCTCCGGCGGTATGCGCCAGCGTGCGCTGATCGCCATGGCGGTGGCCTGCGCCCCGCGCATGCTCATCGCCGACGAGCCCACCACGGCCCTCGACGTGACGATCCAGGCGCAGATCCTGGAGCTGCTCAAGGAACTGGTGGACCAGGAGGGCACCGCCCTGCTGATGATCACCCACGACCTCGGCGTGGTCGCCGGCCTCTGCGACCAGGTCAACGTGCTCTACGCGGGCAAGACCGTCGAGTCCGCCGGGCGCCGCGAGCTGTTCGGCCACCCGACCCACCCCTACGCGCACGGACTGCTGGGCTCCATCCCGCGTCTGGACGCTCCCCGGGGCGAACCCCTCAAGCCCATCCGGGGTTCCATCAACGACCGCATCGCCTGGGCCGACGGCTGCGCCTTCGCGCCCCGCTGCGACCGGTACGAGATGGGCTGCCTGACCGGCACCCCGCAGCTCACCGAGCCGCGTGCGGCCGGCCACCAGGTGCGGTGCGTCAACCCCGTACTCGACGACGCGAAGGCCGAGGAGGTCACCGCATGAGCCTGCTCGAACTGGACGGCGTCAAGGTCCACTTCCCCATCAAGAAGGGCGTCTTCGTCGACCGCACGGTCGGTCACGTCTACGCCGTGGACGGGGTGTCGCTGAAGGTCGAGGCCGGCGAGACCTACGGTCTGGTCGGCGAGTCCGGCTGCGGCAAGACCACCCTTGGGCGGTCCGTGCTGCGGCTGGTCGACATCACCGAGGGGTCCGTCGTCCTCGACGGCACCGACCTGGCGAAGCTGCCCGGCGAGGAGATGCGCCGCTTCCGGCGCCGGCTCCAGATGGTCTTCCAGGACCCGCTGGGCTCGCTCAACCCCCGGCAGAACATCGAGTCCATCCTGTCCGAGGGCATGATCGCCCACGGCATCGGCAAGGACCAGGAGGAGCGCCGGGAGAAGATCAAGTCGATCCTGGACAAGGTCGGCCTGCCCTCCAACGCGCTCGCCCGCTACCCGCACGAGTTCTCCGGCGGCCAGCGCCAGCGCATCGGCATCGCCCGTGCCCTCGTCCTCGAACCCGACGTGATCATCTGCGACGAGCCGGTCTCCGCGCTCGACGTGTCGGTCCAGGCCCAGGTCATCAACCTGCTGGACGAGCTCCAGGAGGAACTCGGCCTGACCTATGTGGTGATCGCCCACGACCTCGCGGTGGTCCGGCACATCTCCGACACGATCGGCGTGATGTACCTGGGCTCGCTGGTCGAGGAGGCGCCGAGCGACGCGCTGTACGCCGAGCCGAAGCACCCGTACACCAAGGCCCTGATGTCGGCCGTGCCGGTGCCGGACCCGGAGGTGGAGGACAAGCGCGAGCGCATCCTGCTCACCGGTGACCTGCCCTCGCCGGCGAACCCGCCCACCGGCTGCCGCTTCCACACGCGCTGCCCCTGGGCCCAGGCCGAGCGCTGCGCGACCGAGCGGCCGCAGCTGCGGGACCTCGGCGGCGGCCACCGGGTGGCGTGCCACTACGCCGAGGAGATCGCGGCGGGGACGCTGAAGCGGACCATGGGCGAGGTCGTGCCGGCGACCCGCGAGGGCGTGGACGACAACCCGACGTCCGAGGAGCCCGGCACCCCGACGGCGCCGGAACAGTCCGGACCGCCGCGGCAGGAGACCGCCCCGGAGCAGGAGGACACGCCCGAGCCGACGGAGAAGGCCGCCGAGACCGCCGAGGCCGTGAACGCCGAGAAGGCGGCCGAGGCGGAGAAGGCCGAAACCGCCGACAAGGCGGAGAAGGCTGCCGGGGCCGACAGGGCCGAGAAAGCCGAGGCCGCCGAGAAGGCCGAAGCCGTCAAGAAAGCCGAGGCCGCCGAGAAGGCTGCCGGGGCCGACGAGGCGGAGGCCGCCGACAAGGCGGAGAAGGCTGCCGGGGCCGACGAGGCCGTGAGCGCCGAGAAGGCCGACAAGGTCGAGGCCGCCGACGAAGCCGGTGCCGCCGAGAACGCCGAGAGCGAGGCGAAGGCGGAGAGCGCGGACAAGGCCGAGAAGGCCGAGGCCGTCAAGGAAGCCGAGGCCGCCGAGAAGGCCGTATAGCCCGCGGGCCTTCGCCCGCGTCCGAGGCATCCCCCGACGGAGTCACGGACAGCAAGTTCACACCGCCCCTCGCCTTGGTTTGCAAGGCGAGGGGTTCTTGCCGGGTGAGAATGTAAAGGTGCTCCAGCAACTGTTCAGTCCGTCCGTCCTGCACACGCTCGACCTGATCGGCATCTTCGTCTTCGCGATCTCCGGCGCCCTGCTGGCCGTCCGCAAGAACTTCGACGTCTTCGGCATCGCCGTCCTCGCCGAGGTCACCGCGCTCGGCGGCGGACTCTTCCGCGACCTGGTCATCGGCGCCGTACCGCCCGCCGCCTTCACGGATCTGGGGTACTTCGTCACCCCGCTGCTCGCCACGGTCCTGGTGTTCTTCCTCCACCCGCACGTGGAACGCATCCAGACCGGCGTCAACGTGTTCGACGCGGCCGGCCTCGGCCTGTTCTGCGTCGTCGGCACGACCAAGGCGTACGACTACGGCCTCGGCCTGACCGCCTCCGCCTGCCTGGGCCTGGCCACCGCGGTCGGCGGCGGTGTGCTGCGCGACGTGCTCGCCAACGAGGTGCCGTCGCTGCTGCGCTGGGACCGCGACCTGTACGCCGTCCCGGCCGTCGTCGGCGCCGCCCTGACCGCGCTGTGCATCCGCTACGACGCGCTGAACCCGGGGACCAGCGGCCTCGCCGTGGTCACGGCCTTCGTGCTGCGGCTGCTCGCGATGCGCTACCACTGGCGGGCTCCTCGCGCCTGGCACCGCCGTTCGACGGTCCAGGAGGAGTAGTCCCCCGGGGCACATGAACAAAGCTACCGCTTAGTATTATCGTCTTGTACTGTTCAGCCATGCCAGAAGCAGCCTCCGCCCAGCCCGCCAGGGCCACCACCGGCGCCAGTGAGTTCGACCGCGACACCGCGGTCACCCCACGGGCGCCCGGCGTCTACGACATCGACCTCTCCGCCGGCTGGACGATCATCAACGCCGTCAACGGCGGCTATCTGCTGGCCGTCCTGGGCCGCGCGCTCGCGGACGCCCTGCCGCACTCCGACCCGTTCACCATCTCCGCGCACTATCTGACCGCCTCCCAGCCGGGCCCGGCGGTCGTCCGCACCGAGACCGTGCGCACCGGACGGACCCTGTCGACCGGTCAGGCCTCCCTCTTCCAGGTCGACGAGGAGGGCCGCGAGGTGGAGCGCATCCGCGTCCTCGCCTCCTACGGCGATCTGGACTCCCTTCCCGACGACGTCCGCACGACGGCCAAGCCGCCCGGGATGCCGCCGATGGAGCAGTGCTTCGGCCCGGAGGACGGCCCCGCCCCGGTCGACGGCAGCTCCGCGATCACCGAGCGCCTGATGCTCAAGCTCGACCCCTCGACCCTGGGATGGGCGCTCGGGCAGCCCTCCGGCAAGGGCGAGATGCGGGCCTGGTTCGGTCTCGCGGACGGCCGGGACCCCGACCCGTTCGCGCTGCTCCTCGCGGTGGACGCCCTGCCGCCGACCGCCTTCGAACTGGGTCTGTCCGGCTGGGTCCCGACGGTGGAGCTGACCGTCCACGTCCGCTCCCGCCCGGCTCCGGGCCCGCTGCGCGTCTCCGTCACCACCCGCAACCTCGCCGGCGGCTTCCTGGAGGAGGACGCCGAGGTCTGGGACAGCGCCGACCGCCTGGTCGCCCAGTCCCGCCAACTGGCCCGCGCCCGCCTGGCCTGACGTCAGACGGCGCGTCCCGCGCCAACCAGCCCCTCCGGCGCTTGAGGAGCGGGGCTCCGGGGGCGGAGCCCCCGGGTGCGGGTCGGGCAGGGGCGGCGAGGGCGAAAACCCCTCACCCGCCCCCGCCCACCCCGTCCAGCCAGTGCGCACGCCCGATGCCGATCAGCCGCAACCGCCGCGCCGCCATCCGGAACACCCGCTCCCGCGCCTCCGCTCCCGCCCCCCTCACCTGCGCCTCCAGGAACAGCGAAGCGGTCCCGAGCATCTGATCCACGTACACCTGCGCCAGCATCGTCAGATCCTCCTCGTCCCACCCCGCGGACACCGGATCCTCCGCCAACGCCTCCGCCACCTCCACGGTGAACAGGGCCAGCTGATCCCGTATGGCCTCCCGCACCGGCTGCACCCCACCGTGCCGCTCCCGGGCGATGAACCGCACGTGCGCCGGATGCGCGTCCACGTGACCGGCGATCAGCTCGACGGCCCGCGCGATGCGTTCCTCGCCGTCGCCGGTCGTGGACACGATCGTCCGGATCATCGGGTGCAGACTGCCCAGGGCCTCCTCGACCAGCGTCACCCCCAGGTCCTCGACGGAACGGAAGTGCCGGTAGAAGGCGGTCGGCGCCACCCCCACCACACGGGTGACCTCACGCAGTCCCAGGCTGCTCAGGCTCTGCTCCTCCAGCAGCTCCAGCGCCGCGTCGAGCAGCGCCCGCCGTGTCTTCTGCTTCTGGGCCTGCCGGACGCCGAGGGTGTGACTCATGCCATCCAGTCAACAACTGTTCTCCGTCATGGGGAAGTCATGGGTCGCGTTAGGCTGGGAAATCAGTGAACAACTGTAACTACAACCGTTCACCGACCTGGGGGATCCACTCATGCTGTTCCTCGTCGCCGCGCTTCTGCTGCTGGGCGTCGTCCTGGGCACCGTGGCCCACGCCCCGCTCTCCTTCTCCGTCGTCGTCGGCGCCGTCATCCTCGTGTGGCTCGGCGTCTTCGCCCTGCGCGAGCGTCACGGCCGCGGACGCGGCAGCTCGGCGCACTGACCCGCCCACCGACCCGCACCAGGCAGTCCGAACCCCGTCCCTCCGACCGTGGGAGCCGATCACCATGCACCTGACCGCACCGGCCACCCGACGCACCGGTCTCCGTGACGCCGACGGCATGGCCGTCGCGTCCTTCGTCCTGGGCCTGCTGGGCCTGCTCGTCCTCAACGTCTTCCTCGGCCCGGCCGCCATCGTGCTGGCGGCCCTGGCACTGTGGCGGGGCACGGCTCGGCGCGGCCGCGCCTTCCTGGGACTCGGACTCGGCGTCGCCGACCTCCTCGTCCTCGCCGCGTTCATGCAGGCGGACGACACGATCTCGTGGAACTTCTGAGCGGGCGGCGCATCCCGGCCGACCGCGACCCGTGGCCGGTGCACGGAGCCCCGTAGAATCGGCCCCACCATGGCTTACCTCGACCACGCCGCGACCACCCCGATGCTTCCCGAGGCAGTCGAGGCGCTCACCGCGCACCTGGGCGTCACCGGCAACGCCTCCTCCCTCCACGCGGCCGGCCGCCGCGCCCGGCGCACCGTCGAGGAGGCCCGCGAAACCCTCGCCGAGGCCCTCGGCGCCCGGCCCAGTGAGATCGTGTTCACCTCCGGCGGGACCGAGGCCGACAACCTCGCCGTGAAGGGGCTCTACTGGTCCCGCCGCGACGCGGACCCGGCCCGCACCCGGGTCCTCGCCAGCCCCGTCGAGCACCACGCCGTCCTCGACGCCGTCCACTGGCTCGGCGAGCACGAGGGCGCCACCGTCGAGTACCTGCCGGTCGACTCCCACGGCCGGGTCCACCCGGACACCCTGCGCGAGGCCGTCGCCCGCAACCCCGACGACGTCGCCCTCGCCACGGTCATGTGGGCCAACAACGAGATCGGGACGATCCTGCCGGTCCGTGAACTCGCCGAGGCAGCCGCCGAGTTCGGCGTGCCACTGCACTCCGACGCGGTCCAGGCGTTCGGGCAGGTCCCGGTGGACTTCGCCGCGTCGGGGCTTGCCGCGATGGCCGTGTCCGGCCACAAGATCGGCGGCCCGTACGGCATCGGCGCGCTGCTCCTGGGCCGCGAGCACACCCCCGTGCCCGTCCTGCACGGCGGCGGCCAGGAACGCCACGTCCGCTCCGGCACCCTCGACGTGCCCGCCATCGCCTCCTTCGCGGCGGCCGGGCGGCTCGCCGCCGAGCAGCAGGAGTGGTTCGCCCGCGAGATCGGAAGGCTCCGTGACGACCTGGTCGCCGCGGTCCGCGAGGCCGTCCCGGACGCCGTCCTCGGCGGCGACCCCGCCCCCGGGGGACGTCTTCCGGCCAATGCGCACTTCACCTTCCCCGGCTGCGAGGGCGACTCGCTGCTGCTCCTCCTGGACGCGCAGGGCATCGAGTGCTCGACCGGGTCCGCCTGCACCGCCGGCGTCGCCCAGCCCAGCCACGTGCTCCTGGCCACCGGCACCGATCCGGACCTGGCCCGCGGCACCCTTCGCTTCTCCCTGGGGCACACCTCCACGGAGGCCGACGTGGAGGCCGTGGCCAAGGCCATCGGGCCGGCGGTGGAACGGGCCCGGGCGGCGGGTCTGACCTAGCCCGCCGTGGCCGACGGGGAGGCCGGGCGGCCGGTCCGGGCCTGCTCCGTGCGCGCCCGCCGGACCAGCTCCATGTAGCGGTCCCAGTCCCAGTGCGGGCCCGGGTCGGTGTGGTCCGTGCCGGGGACCTCGACGTGGCCGATGATGTGGTCGCGGTCGACCGGTATGTCGTAGCGGGCGCATATGCGGGCGGTGAGGCGGGCCGAGGCCTCGTACATCTCGTCCGTGAGGTCCTCGGGGCGGTCCACGAAGCCCTCGTGCTCGATGCCGACGCTGCGCTCGTTGTAGTCGCGGTTCCCCGCGTGGTACGCCACGTCCAGCTCGCGGATCATCTGGGTGATACGGCCGTCCTGGCCGACGATGTAGTGCGCCGCCGCCTTGTGCCCCGGGTCCTGGAACGCCCGCACCGCGCTGTCGAAGCTGCCCTGGGTGACATGCATGATCACCATGTCCACGCCGAAGTCGTCCGGCCGGTCCGCGCGGCGCCAGTTGGCGTCCGAGGCCGCCACCCAGCGGGCGCCCGCGTAGTCCACCACGCCCTGCTCGCGCGGCTTCTCGACGCCCGGCACGCGCCACCACAGCCGCGCCAGCTCGTCCCGCGCCAGCGCCGCCGTGCCGGCCGCGGCCGCCACCCCGCCCACGATCAGGGCCCGCCGCCCGATGCGCCGGTCCCCGTCCTCGGATGCTCTTCGTGCCCCCATGTGATCAGGAACGGATACCCGGCGGCCGTGGTTCCCGTCCCCCCGTACTCTGGAGGGGTTATGACTGACACCTCGCAGCGCTCCCGCCCCCTCCGCGTCCTGGCCGCCATGTCCGGCGGAGTCGACTCCGCCGTCGCCGCCGCCCGCGCGGCCGAAGCGGGCCACGACGTGACCGGCGTCCACCTGGCGCTCTCCGCGAACCCGCAGTCGTTCCGTACCGGCGCGCGGGGCTGCTGCACCATCGAGGACTCGCGCGACGCCCGCCGCGCCGCCGACGTCATAGGCATCCCGTTCTACGTGTGGGACCTCGCCGACCGCTTCCGCGAGGACGTCGTCGAGGACTTCGTCGCCGAGTACGAGGCCGGCCGCACCCCCAACCCGTGCCTGCGCTGCAACGAGAAGATCAAGTTCGCCGCCCTGCTGGACAAGGCGCTGGCGCTCGGCTTCGACGCGGTCTGCACCGGCCACTACGCCAAGGTGATCCTGCGCGAGGACGGCACCCGCGAACTGCACCGCGCCTCCGACATGGCCAAGGACCAGAGCTACGTCCTCGGCGTGCTCGACGACCGCCAGCTCGCCCACGCGATGTTCCCGCTCGGCGACACGGTCACCACCAAGGAGGAGATCCGCGCGGAGGCCGGGCGCCGGGGGCTGGCGGTGGCCAAGAAGCCCGACTCGCACGACATCTGCTTCATCGCCGACGGCGACACCCGGGGATTCCTCGCCGACCGCCTCGGCAGGGCCGAGGGCGACATCGTCGACGAGACCGGCACCAAGGTGGGCACCCACGAGGGCGCCTACGGCTTCACCATCGGCCAGCGCAAGGGCCTCAGGATCGGCACCCCCGCCCCCGACGGCAAGCCGCGCTACGTCCTGGACATCTCGCCCGTCGACAACACGGTGACCGTCGGCCCGGCGGCCGCCCTGGACGTCATCGCGCTGACCGCGATCAAGCCCCGCTGGTGCGGCGCCGCCCCCACCGGCCCCGGCACCTACACCGCGCAGCTGCGGGCGCACGGCGGCGAGACCGAGGTGACCGCCGAGCCGTCCGACGGCGGGCTGGAGGTCCGCTTCACCGAGCCGGTCCGCGGCGTCGCCCCCGGCCAGGCGATCGTCCTGTACGACGGCACGCGCGTGGTGGGCTCGGCGACGATCGCGTCGACGGTGCGGGCGACGGCCGGCGTGGCCTGAAGGCGCTCCTTCGGGCCCGGCGGGGCGCTCACCGCGTGAAGAAATCCGCCAGCACCGGGGCCAGGACGTCCGGTTCGACCATGTGGGTCTGGCCCTCCAGGGTGCGGTACGTGCCCCGGGGGGCGGACTCCGCGATCGCCCGCGCGGCCTCGCGCATCCACGCCGGGCTCGCGTCGCCCGCGATCGACAGCACCGGCACCCGGATCGACGCCAGCAGCCCGCGCGGAACGCTCCCGTCGCCCATCACGGCGTCGTCGTACGCCAGGCTCGGCGCGATCGACTCCATCCCGGCCCACATCGGTGACTGCCGCGCGCCCCGGATGACGTCCTCGCCGAGCCCGGTCAGCCGCAGGAAGAGCTCCACCGCGTCCCCGCGCCGTCCCTCGGCGAGCGCGGCCGTCAGCCGCTCGGTGTACCGCGCCCGCTCCCCGAGGTCCTCCTCGGACATCGCGTACGGCGTCTCGTAGACGGCGACGTGGTGCACCGGCAGTCCGCTCGCCGCCGCCCTGAGCGCCAGCGCGCCGCCCGAGGAGACGCCGTACAGCGCGGCCTCGCCGCCCACCGCCCCGATCACCGCCGCCAGGTCCTCGACCTCGCGCTCCACCGCGTACGGCGCCGTGTCCCCGCTGCCGCCCCGGCCCCGGCGGTCGTAGACGACGACCCGGAACCGCTCCGAGAGGGGCGCCGCCATCGGCGCCACCGTGGCGCCCGTCGACATCGCGCCGCTGACCAGAACGACCGTGGCACCCCGCCCGGCGCTCTCGTACGCCAGGGAGGTGCCGTCACGCGAAGAGATGTTCTTGTCCATGTCACACCAGACTGCCGCACGGCACGGCATTCGTCGGTGAGGCGGGCGGCGCGTCCGCCGATCACGGCCCTCTTCGCGCGATCGGCCTTTGCGCGATCAGCCGACCTCCACGTCGTAGAAGCAGAGGTGGTCCCTGATCCGCGCGACGTCCGGCTTCGGCTCCGGGTACGCCCAGGCCAGATCCGCCGCGTCCGGCAGCGACCAGTAGGACGCCGTGCCCTTGAAGGGGCACCGCGTGTGCGTCTCCGAGGGCGTCAGCAGGTCCAGCCGTACGTCCTCGGGCGGGATGTAGTACCGCGCGGGACAGCCCGTCTCGTGCAGCACCAGCGCCCGGTCGCTCTCCGCGAGCACCCGTCCGCCGTGCACCACGCGCACGTGCCGGTCACTGGCCTCGACGGTGATGCGGTGGCCTGTGGTCACGATCGTCCCTCCTCGGGTGGCCGACTCGGCCAGTACAGCGCACGCCGGAGCGGAGTTCTTCCCGAGGGGGATCCGGCCGACGGGGAGCGGCCGGCCGTGACGTCCGGCCGGGCCCGTACCCTGTGCCCGTGAACATCTGTGTCTTCCTCTCCGCCGCCGACCTCGACGAACGCTACATACGCCCCGCGCGGGAGTTCGGGCGGTTGCTCGGCAAGGGCGGTCACACCCTGGTGTGGGGCGGTTCGGACACCGGTCTGATGAAGGTCGTCGCCGACGGGGTGCACGAGGCGGGCGGCCGGCTCTGCGGCGTCTCGGTGGAGTTCCTCGCGGCGAAGGCCCGCGACGGCGTCGACGAGATGGTGATCGCCAAGGACCTCGCCGAGCGCAAGCGGCTGCTGCTGGAGAAGGCCGACGCCGTGGTCGTCATGGTGGGCGGCACCGGCACCCTCGACGAGGCGACCGAGATCCTGGAGCTGAAGAAGCACGGGCACACCGAGACGCCGGTGCTCCTGCTCAACACCGCGGGCTTCTACGACGGCCTCAAGGAGCAGTTCCGCCGCATGGAGGACGAGGGCTTCCTGCCCCGCCCGCTGACCGACCTGGTGTTCTTCGCCGAGGAGCCGGTGGGCGCGCTGGCGTACCTGGAGGAGAGCCTGGGCGTCGAGTGACCGCCCGGTGATGCGAGCATGGCGGGCATGGCTACACATGTGATCACCGGAGCGGGCTCCGGCATCGGAGCGGCCGTCGCCCGCCGCCTGCACGCGCGCGGCGACGAACTCGTGCTGCACGCGCGCGACGCGGGCCGGGCGAAGGAACTGGCGGCCCGGTTCCCCGGTGCCCGCACCCTCGTCGGCGACCTGGCGGACCCGGACAGGCTCTCCTGGGCCTTCTCGCACCAGTCGCTCCCGGACCGGGTGGACTCCCTCCTCCACATCGCCGGCGTGGTCGACCTCGGTCCGGTCGGCGAGCTGACCCCGAAGACCTGGCGGCACCAGCTCAACGTCAACCTGATCGCCCCCGCCGAGCTGACCCGCCACTTCCTGCCCCAGCTCCGCGCGAGCCGGGGCCACGTGGTCTTCGTCAACTCCGGCGCCGGACTGAACGCCCACGCCGACTGGTCCGCCTACGCCGCCTCCAAGCACGGCCTGAAGGCCCTCGCCGACTCCCTGCGCCACGAGGAGCACGCGGGCGGCGTCCGCGTCACCTCGGTCTACCCCGGCCGCACGGCCAGCCCCATGCAGGCCAAGGTCCACCAGCAGGAGGGCAAGGAGTACGAACCGGGCAGGTGGATCGACCCCGAGTCGGTCGCCACGACGATCGTGATGGCCCTGGACCTGCCGCGAGACGCCGAGGTCAACGACCTGACGGTCCGACCGGGAGGGTGATGATCAGCCCCTCCGGCGTTCGAGGAGCGGGGGGCCGGGGGCAGTGCCCCCGGGGACGGGACGGGAAGGGGCGGCGGGGGCGCGACCCCTCCGGCCGCACCCCTGCGTACGCTTCACCCGTGAACGACAACCTTCGCTTCGGACCCGCCACCGGCATCGGCTCCATGCCGGGCGGGGACGCCCGAGAGGCCGCCAGGACCGTCACCGGAAGCTTCGAGGACTTCCCGCACCTCCCCGAGCTCCCCGCCCGCGGCCCCGGCGCGGACATGATCGGCCGCACCGCGGGCATGCTCGTCGAGCTCTACGCCCGCGTCGAGCCCAGCGGCTGGCGCATCGGCGACCGCCCGGGCCGCGACACCAGAAGGGCCCGCTCCTGGCTCGGCGAGGACCTCGACGCGCTGGAGGAGTTCACCCAGGACCACCAGGGGCTCCTGAAGGTCCAGGCGGTCGGCCCGTGGACGCTCGCCGCCGCCCTGGAGCTGCGAGGCGGCGAGGCGGCCCTCTCCGACCCCGGCGCCTGCCGCGACCTCGCCGCCTCCCTCGCCGAGGGACTGCGCCTGCACCTCGCCGAGGTGCGGCGGCGCGTACCCGGCGCGCGGCTCGTCCTGCAGCTCGACGAACCCTCCCTCACCGCCGTACTGCGCGGCCACGTGCGGACCGCCAGCGGCTACCGCACCCACCGCGCGGTGGACCGGCAGGTCGTCGAGGCCGCGCTGCGGGACGTCGTCGGGGTGCACGACGGCGGGCCCGTCGTGGTCCACTCGTGCGCACCGGACGTTCCGTTCGCCCTGCTGCGCCGGGCGGGCGCGGCGGCGATCTCCTTCGATTTCTCCCTCCTCACCGAGCGTGACGACGAGGCGATCGGGGAAGCAGTGGAGAGCGGGACCCGGCTGTTCGCCGGCGTCGTCCCGGGCACGGACGGCCCGTTGTCGGACCCGGGCGGTAGCGTCATGGGTGTCAGGACGCTCTGGCGCAGGCTGGGGCTGCGGCCGGGACTCCTCCCGGAGGCGGTCACGCTCACTCCGGCGTGCGGACTCGCGGGGGCTTCCCCGGAGTACGCGCGGAGGGCCCTCGCCCATTGCGTCCGGGCGGCGAGATCACTCGCGGACAACCCAGAGTAACCGGGAGGACACACGGTGGCCGGCGACAAGCAAGCGGAGACGACGAGCGTGCCCGCCGAGGCACGGGAGAAGCACGCCAGGCTCGCTGAGCAGATCGAGGAGCACCGCTTCCGGTACTACGTGAACGACGCCCCCGTCATCAGCGACGCCGACTTCGACCGGCTGCTGCGCGAACTGGAGGCGCTGGAGGAGGAGCACCCCGAGCTGCGCACCCCCGACTCGCCGACCCAGAAGGTCGCCGGGGCGTACGAGACGGAGTTCACCTCCGTCGAGCACCGCTCGCGCATGCTCTCCCTGGACAACACGTTCAACGACGACGACCTCGCCGCGTGGGTGGAGCGCATCCACCGGGAGCTGGGCGCGCAGAAGTACCACTTCCTGTGCGAGCTGAAGGTCGACGGCCTCGCCGTCAACCTCACCTACGAGAAGGGCCGGCTCGTCCGCGCGGCGACCCGCGGCGACGGCCGCACCGGCGAGGACATCACGCCCAACGTGCGCACCATCGCCGAGATCCCGGATCGGCTGAAGGGCGACGAGGTCCCCGACCTCGTGGAGATCCGCGGCGAGGTCTACTTCCCGATGGAGAAGTTCCAGGAGCTCAACACGCGGCTGAACGCGGCCGGCGACAAGCCCTTCGCCAACCCGCGCAACGCGGCGGCCGGTTCGCTGCGCCAGAAGGACCCCCGGGTCACCGCCACCCGCCCGCTGCACATGGTGGTCCACGGCATCGGCGCCCTGGAGGGCTACCGGGGCATGACCCGCCTCTCCCAGGGCTACGACCTGCTGAAGACCTGGGGACTTCCGACCTCCCCGCACAACAGGGTGGTCGACGACCTCGCCGGGGTGAGGGAGTTCATCGCCCACTACGGCGAGCACCGGCACTCCGTGGCGCACGAGATCGACGGCGTCGTCGTCAAGCTCGACGAGATCCCGCTCCAGGGCCGCCTCGGCACCACCTCGCGCGCCCCGCGCTGGGCCATCGCGTACAAGTACGCGCCCGAGGAGGTCAACACCAGGCTGGTCGACATCCGGGTGGGAGTGGGGCGTACGGGCAGGGTCACGCCCTACGCCCAGGTCGAACCGGTCACGGTGGCCGGATCCGAGGTGGAGTTCGCCACGCTGCACAACCAGGACGTGGTCAAGGCCAAGGGCGTCCTCATCGGCGACACGGTGGTGCTGCGCAAGGCCGGTGACGTCATCCCCGAGATCCTCGGCCCGGTCGCCGACCTGCGGGACGGCGGCGAGCGCGAGTTCGTGATGCCGGCCGAGTGCCCCGAGTGCGGTACGCCGCTGAAGGCCATGAAGGAGGGCGACGTCGACCTGCGCTGCCCCAATGCCCGTACGTGCCCGGCCCAGTTGCGGGAGCGGCTGTTCTACCTCGCCGGGCGCAAGGCGCTGGACATCGAGCACTTCGGCTATGTCGCGGCGGCGGCGCTGACCGGGCCGCTGGAGCCGGAGGACCCGCCGCTGAAGGACGAGGGCGACCTCTTCGACCTCACCGTCGAGCAGTTGCTGCCCATCAGGGCGTACGTCCTCGACCAGGACAGCGGACTGCCCAAGCGGGACCCGAAGACCGGCGAGGAGAAGATCGCCACCGTCTTCGCCAACCAGGAGGGCGAGCCGAGGAAGAACGCGGTCGCGATGCTGGCGAACATCGCGGCGGCCAAGGAGCGTCCGCTGGCGCGCGTGCTGACCGGTCTGTCGATCCGTCACGTCGGTCCGGTCGCGGCGGAGGCGCTGGCCCGTGAGTTCCGCTCCGTCGACCGCATCGAGCAGGCCACCGAGAAGGAGCTGGCGGAGGCCCCGGGGGTCGGCGACATCATCGCCCGCTCCGTGAAGGAGTGGTTCGCCGAGGACTGGCACCGCGAGATCATCCGCAAGTGGAGAGCGGCCGGCGTCCGCATGGAGGACGAGGGATCGGGGGAGGACGAGGGGCCGCGTCCGCTGGAAGGGCTCACCGTCGTGGTGACCGGGACGCTGGAGCACTTCACCCGGGACGGCGCGAAGGAGGCGCTGCAGAGCCAGGGGGCGAAGGTGACCGGATCCGTCTCCAAGAAGACCTCGTTCGTCGTCGTGGGTGACAATCCAGGGACGAAATATGACAAGGCGATGCAGCTCAAGGTGCCGGTTCTGAACGAGGACGGCTTCAACGTCCTCCTGGAGCAAGGCCCGGAGGCCGCGGCGGACGTCGCTCTTTCGGCCGAGGAGTAGCGGTTGAAGCCCACTCGATCGGTGCATACCAGATGCATACGGGTGGCTGGGGCGCATTCGGGCAACCGTCGGCGACCGGTGCCCGTACAGGCCCTGTGCGGCCTACTGTTGAGAGGTGCGCCTGCCGTGCCCAGCTGCGGTCGGGGCAACCCCGCACTCGTGAGAGGTCCGGGGTAAGGGCTTTCCACCGCGGAGCCGCTGAGAGTCGTCGGGCATCGGGCCGCGTGGCGTGGGCACCGCCGGCTGGGAGAGGGACGGGAATGGAACCGACCGAGAGCGCCGCCACGGGCTCACGGCTGCGTCTGCGCCGCATGGCGGTCGCATGGCTGCGCGGCCGTGAGGACGGGCGGCCCGCGGGGCGACCGGGCGCAAAGGGGCGTACCGGGGCGCGTACCGCGGACGTGCGCGGTGCGGACGTGCGTAGTGCGGACGTGCGCGGTGCGGACGTGCGCGGTGCGGACGTGCGCGGTGTCGGGCAGTCGGCCGCCGGGCACGGTACCGGGCTGGCGGAGCTGTCCGGGGCGGACACGGAACGGCACCCGTCCTGGCCCGCGTTGCCCACGGCGGTCGTCGCCGCCGCCGGTTTCGTGTTGGGCGCCGGCTTCCTGCGGGCGTTCACCGGAGGGTACGCGCTCTTCCCGTCCGGGGCCGTCGGCTGGTCCCTGGCCGTGCTGACCGGAATCATCGTCGGCCATCTGGTGATGCTGGGCCGCTCCCGGTGGTGGGGGGGCACCGGCTCGGGTGCCGCCCTCACCCTTGCCGTGCTGCTGCTCTACGGCTGGGTCCCGGCCGGGATGGTCAGCCTCACCGTCGTCGTACTGGTCGGCATGGCCCGGCGGGGCCGCTGGCGGCAGGGTGTGCTGCACGGCGCGGTGGATCTGCTCGGCATCGGCGCCGGTGCGCTGGTGCTGGCCGCGTTCGGCTCCGTGCCGTCCGTCGAGTCGCCGTCGACTCCGGACACCTGGACGCTGTACACCGCCCCGGAGGTGGTGCTGGTCGCCGCCGCGTACCTCGTCGTCACGCGCGCCCTGCTCTGGTACCTGCACACCCCGCGCGCGGGGCTGCCCACCGTGGCCCGTACCGCCCTGGTCCGCCAAGGGCTCGTCGCGGTCGCCCTGCTCGGCATCACGCCCCTGGTGTGCGTGGTCGCGGTCGCCAAGCCGGTGCTGCTGCCGCTCTTTTCCATTCCGCTGATCGCCCTCGACTCCACCCTGTGGATAGCCCGCGCGCGGGCCGAGGAGCAGTTGCGCGATCCGCTGACCGGACTGCCCAACCGGCAGTGGCTGCTGGAACGCATCTGGACCGCGCTGGACGACGCGGAGCGGATCGGTGCCCGCGCCGCGCTCATGCTGATCGACCTGGACCGGTTCCGGTCGGTCAACGACACCCTCGGTCACCTCGCCGGTGACCGGCTGCTGCTGCAGATAGCCGACCGGCTCAGACTCGCCCTGCCGCGCGGGGCGGAGGCCGCGCGGCTCGGCGGTGACGAGTTCGCCGTCTTACTGCCCGTCGCCGACTCCACGACGTCCGCGACCCGTGTCGCCCGCGGCCTCGTCGCCGCCCTCAGCTCCCCGCTCGACCTCGACGGGCTCACCCTCGTCCTGGAGGCGAGCGCGGGGGTCGCCGTCTTTCCCGACCACGCGGACGACGCGGAGGGGCTGCTGCGGCGGGCGGACGTGGCGATGTACCAGGCCAAGCGGGACCGTACGGGAGTCGAGGCGTACGAGTCCAAGCGGGACTCCAACACTCCTGACCGGCTGGGGCTGCTGGGTGATCTGCGGCGGGCGCTGGACGCTCGCGAGGTGCAGCTGCACTACCAGCCCAAGGTCCGGTTCGACGGGCAGGTCGCGGGGCTCGAGGCGCTGGTGCGGTGGGTGCATCCGGAGCGGGGGAAGGTGCCGCCGGACGAGTTCATAGCGATCGCCGAGTCGTCCGGGCTGATGCCGCATCTCACCGAGTACGTGCTGGAGACCGCGCTGGGGCAGGTCGCGTCGTGGCGTGCCCAGGGGTTGTTCGTGCCGGTGGCCGTGAACGTGTCTCCGCGCGATGTCCACACGCCCGGCTTCGCGGGCTCCGTGGCGGCGCGGCTGGCTCGGCACGGGGTGCCGGCGGGGGCGCTGCAGCTGGAGATCACGGAGCATGTGCTGCTGGAGGATCCGCAGCGTGCGGCCGACACGCTGAACGCGTTGACCGGGCACGGGGTCAAGATGTCGCTGGACGACTTCGGTACGGGGTACTCGTCGTTGGTGCATCTGCGGCGGCTGCCGGTGAGCGAGCTGAAGATCGACCGGTCGTTCGTGGCCCGGCTGGCGTTGGACGCCGAGGACGCGGAGATCGTGCGCTGCACCATCGATCTGGCGCATTCGCTGGGGCTGCTCGTCGTCGCGGAGGGCGTCGAGGACGACGAGACGTGGGAGCGGCTGCGGGATCTTCGCTGCGACGCGGTCCAGGGGTGGCTGGTCGCCGCGGCGATGCCGCCCGAGGAGACGACGGCCTGGCTCCTCGCCCGCGGCTCGCGCGGCTGGCAGCGCCCGGCCGCCGCGCTTCCGGCCGCGACGACTACGGGCGACGAATAGCCCCCGCGGGTGCGGGTGGTCTGCCTGCGGTGCGGTGCGTCGGGCCGGTGGGGGTGGGCGTGGCGCCTGCGGCTTGGGCGGGGTGCGGGTGGTCTGCCTGCGGTGCGGTGTTCGGTCCGGTGGGGGTGGGCGTGGCCGCCCGGGGCTTCGGTGGGGTGCGGGTGGGGTGCCTGCGGTGCGGTGCGTCGGGCCGGTGAGGGCTTGGGCGGCGCCCGCTGTCCGGTGGGTGGGGCGGGGCCGGGTCGGGGGTGGCCGTCCTCGGACCGGCGCGGATCACGTCACTTGGAGGGGGTGCGGGGCGCGGACGCGCCGGCCACTGCGGGCGGCCACCCCCGCCCCGACCCCTTCCCGCCGTACGCGGCTATCTGCCGCCGCCCCGCCGCTCCTGCGGGCAGCCGCTGCCGCCGCCTCCGCTCCCGCAGGCAGGCGACCGCTCCCGCAGGCAGGCGACCGCTCCCGCGGGCAGTCGTGCCGCTTGGGCGGCACGGGTGGGCGCTGGGGGTACCCCCTCTGGGGGAGGCACCCCGCAAGCGCCGGGCTGCGCGAACACCTCCGGCCCACACCGACGCGGGGCACCCGCAAGGCGCCGGGCCGCGTGATCCCACCCGGCACCGGCGCGGGGCAACCCGCGAAACCACCCCCGCTCGCCGGCGACGCGAAGCGTCCCCGGCCTTCCGGCGCAGGCGGAGAAACGCCGTACGGCGTCCGACGGGGCGGGCCCGGGGAAAGGGTTTCACGGGCACGGCCCCCCGCCCCATAGGATTGGCCCCAAACCACACACACTCACCCCAGAGGATCGCTGCATGCCTGGCATTACGCGCGAGGAGGTCGCCCACCTCGCCCGGCTGGCGCGTCTGGAGCTGAAGCCCGAAGAGCTCGAACACTTCGCAGGCCAGCTGGACGACATCATCGGCGCGGTCGCCCGCGTCAGCGAGGTCGCCGACCAAGACGTACCGCCGACCTCGCACCCGCTCCCGCTGACCAACGTCATGCGGCCGGACGAGGTCCGTCCCTCGCTCACCCCCGAGCAGGCGCTCTCCGGCGCCCCGGCCCAGGAGCAGCAGCGTTTCAAGGTGCCGCAGATCCTGGGGGAGGAGTAACCCGCCATGAGCGATCACATCATCAAGCTCACCGCCGCCGAGACCGCCGAGAAGATCGCCTCCGGTGAGCTCACGGCCGTCGAGGTCACCGAGGCGCACCTGGCCCGGATCGAGGCCGTCGACGAGAAGGTGCACGCCTTCCTGCACGTCGACCGTGAGGGCGCCCTCGCCCAGGCGCGTGCCGTCGACGAGAAGCGGGCCCGCGGCGAGAAGCTCGGTCCGCTGGCCGGCGTCCCGCTCGCGCTCAAGGACATCTTCACCACCGAGGGCATCCCGACCACGGTCGGTTCCAAGATCCTCGAGGGCTGGATCCCGCCGTACGACGCGACGCTCACCAAGCGGCTGAAGGCCGCCGACGTGGTCATCCTCGGCAAGACCAACATGGACGAGTTCGCCATGGGGTCCAGCACCGAGAACAGCGCCTACGGGCCGACCGGCAACCCCTGGGACCTGACCAGGATCCCCGGCGGGTCGGGCGGCGGCTCGTCCGCCGCGCTCGCCTCGTTCCAGGCGCCGCTCGCCATCGGCACCGACACCGGCGGTTCCATCCGCCAGCCGGCCGCCGTCACCGGCACCGTCGGTGTGAAGCCGACCTACGGCGCCGTGTCCCGGTACGGCATGGTCGCCTTCTCGTCCTCGCTCGACCAGGGCGGGCCCTGTGCCCGTACGGTCCTGGACGCCGCCCTGCTGCACGAGGTGATCGCCGGGCACGACCCGATGGACTCCACCTCCATCGACGCCCCGGTCCCGCCGGTCGTCGAGGCCGCCCGCAACGGCAGCGTCGCCGGCATGCGCGTCGGCGTCGTCAAGCAGTTCCGCGGCGAGGGGTACCAGGCCGGTGTCGTCCAGCGGTTCGACGAGTCCGTCGAGCTGCTGAAGGAGCTGGGCGCCGAGATCGTCGAGCTGGACTGCCCGTCCTTCGACCTGGCGCTCTCCGCGTACTACCTGATCGCGCCCTCCGAGTGCTCCTCCAACCTCGCCCGCTTCGACGGCCTGCGCTACGGGCTGCGGACCGGCGACGACGGCTCGCGCTCCGCCGAGGAGGTCACCTCGCTGACCCGTGAGGCCGGCTTCGGTGACGAGGTCAAGCGCCGCATCATGCTCGGCACGTACGCGCTCAGCTCCGGCTACTACGACGCGTACTACGGCAGCGCCCAGAAGGTCCGCACCCTGATCAAGCAGGAGTTCGAGGCGGCCTTCGAGCAGGTCGACGTGATCGTCTCCCCGACGACCCCGACCACCGCCTTCCCGATCGGCGAGCGCGCCGACGACCCGATGGCGATGTACCTCGCCGACCTGTGCACCATCCCCACCAACCTGGCGGGCAACGCGGCCATGTCGCTGCCCTGCGGCCTCGCCCCCGAGGACGGCCTGCCGGTGGGTCTGCAGATCATCGCCCCCGCCCTGAAGGACGACCGGCTCTACAAGGTCGGCGCCGCCGTCGAGGCCGCCTTCGTGGAAAAGTGGGGCCACCCGCTGATCGAGGAGGCACCGTCGCTGTGAGCGCACTGTCCAAGGCCAAGGGCTTCAGGAAGTCCAAGTCCGGTCTGTACGTCTCCATGGCCACCTCGGCGTTCGGCGCCGTCGGTGTGTACAAGCAGATCAAGAAGGCGCGTGGCGAGAACGACACGCTGCGGCTGCTCGACGCCGTCGTCACCGGTGCCGCGGTCGTCACCAACCTCGCCATCCTCTACCGCGAGCTGAAGAGCCTCGGCGACGACGACGTCCTGCTGGGCTGAGAGGGAAGTTTCACCGTGACCACCACGACTGACCTGGTGTCGTACGAGGACGCGCTGGCGTCGTACGACCCCGTCATGGGCCTAGAGGTCCATGTCGAGCTCGGCACCCGCACCAAGATGTTCTGCGGCTGCTCGACCGCCCTGGGCGCCGACCCGAACACCCAGACCTGCCCCGTCTGCCTCGGCATGCCCGGCGCGCTCCCGGTCGTCAACGCGACCGGCGTCGAGTCGGCGATCAAGATCGGTCTCGCGCTGAACTGCGAGATCGCCGAGTGGTGCCGCTTCGCCCGGAAGAACTACTTCTATCCGGACATGCCGAAGAACTTCCAGACCTCCCAGTACGACGAGCCGATCGCCTTCAACGGCTACCTCGACGTGCAGCTGGAGGACGGCGAGACCTTCCGCGTGGAGATCGAGCGCGCCCACATGGAGGAGGACACCGGGAAGTCCACGCACGTGGGCGGTGCCACCGGACGCATCCACGGCGCCTCCCACTCCCTGCTGGACTACAACCGCGCCGGCATCCCGCTCATCGAGATCGTCACCAAGCCGATCGAGGGAGCGGGCGAGCGCGCCCCCGAGGTCGCCCGGGCGTACGTCCGTGAGCTGCGCGAGCTCATCCGGGCGCTCGGCGTGTCCGAGGCCCGCATGGAGATGGGCCAGATGCGCTGCGACGTGAACCTGTCGCTGCGCCCCCACGGCACCGAGAAGTTCGGCACCCGCTCGGAGACGAAGAACGTCAACTCGCTGCGGTCCGTGGAGCGCGCGGCCCGCTTCGAGATCCAGCGGCACGCGGCGGTCCTCTCCTCGGGCGGCACGATCATCCAGGAGACCCGTCACTTCCACGAGGACACCGGGTCCACGACCTCGGGCCGCGTGAAGGAGGAGGCCGAGGACTACCGGTACTTCCCGGAGCCCGACCTGGTGCCGGTCGCCCCGCCCCGCGAGTGGGTCGAGGAGATCCGTTCCGCCCTGCCCGAGCTGCCGCTGGTGCGCCGCAACCGGCTCCGCGAGGAGTGGGGCGTCTCCGGCACCGACATGCAGGCCATCCTCAACGCCGGTGCGCTGGACCCGATCGTCGCCACGATCGACGCCGGTGCCGACGCGGCCTCCGCCCGCAAGTGGTGGATGGGCGAGCTGGCCCGTGCCGCCAACGAGTCCGGCAAGGGACTCGACGAGCTGGCGATCACCCCGGAGCAGGTGGCCCGGGTCACCGAACTGGTGAACGGCGGTGATCTCAACGACAAGCTGGCCCGTCAGGTCATCGAGGGCGTGCTCGCCGGTGAGGGCACTCCCGACGAGGTGGTCGACAAGCGCGGTCTGAAGGTCGTCTCCGACGAGGGTGCCCTGGGCACCGCCGTCGACGAGGCCATCGCCGGCAACCCGGGCATCGCGGACAAGATCCGCGGTGGCAAGGTGGCCGCGGCCGGCGCCCTGGTCGGCGCGGTCATGAAGGCCACGCGCGGACAGGCGGACGCGGCCCGCGTCAAGGAGCTGATCCTGGAGAAGCTGGGCGTCGCCGAGGGCTGATCGCCGAAGGGGGCGGGAGGGGGCGCATCGGATTCGATGCGCCCCCTCCCTCATGCGGTCACGCGGTCAGGGGCGGCGGCCCACCACGCGTGCGAAGCCCAGCGTGCGGCCCAGGTCCACGCGGAGCATCTCCGCGCACTCCCGGCTCATCCGCACGTGGAACTCCTCCGTGCTCTCCTCGTGGACGACGTCGCACCAGAGCAGCCACTCCCGCCAGCCGTCCTCCAGCCAGTCGGCCGTCTCGACCTCCACGGCCCCGCTGCGGGTCCAGTGGCGGCGCCACCAGGCGGGGGTGTGGAAGCACCAGAAAGCGGGGTCCCAGAAGGGCTTCAGGTGCTCCGGCGGTTCGCTGCCCTCGATCTCCCCGGTCAGCGCGGGGACGACGACCCCGATCCGCCCGCCGGGCTTCAGCAGCCGGGTCAGCGTCGGAAGGTACAGGTCGTCGGTGCCGAAGTACTGGTACGCGTCGACGGAGACGATCGCGTCGAAGCTCTCCTCCCCGAAGGGCAGGTCGTGCGCCTCGGCGAGGACCGGGAACACCCGGTCGGCGACGCCCGCCTCGGCGATGCGGCGCGCGTTGTCGTCCGGCCTGATCCACAGGTCGGCCGCGGTGACCTGGAGGTCGTACTCCCTGGCCAGGAAGACCGACGTCATGGCGCGTCCGCAGCCCAGGTCGAGCACGCGCGCGCCGGGGCGCAGGGTGTCGAGGCCGAGGGCCGGGGCGAGCCACTCCAGCAGCCACAGCGCGTGCGGGCCCATCTGGTTGTCGACGGCCCAGCGGGCGTCGTAGGCGCTGCTGCGGGGGTACCGGGGCAGGGCGATGCGGCTAGCGAGGTCGTCGTGCGGGGTGTTCGGTGTGATGTCCGACATCGGTGAACGGGCTCCTTGGGGCCGTGAAGGGGGAAGGGGTCGCGTCGGAGATCGGACGGACAAGCATCAAAGCACCTGCTTCGGCCGGCGGCGGACTGCCGCGGAACGTCGGACCGGGCGACGCTAGCAGTCGTCCCCGCGCCCCCGCATCCGGATTTCCGGGGGCCGGACACCGCGCGCCGGTCCCCGTCCCCGCCGCGTAGGCCTGCGGAACCCATGGTCATGGTGCTGGGGACCGATCCGGCCGAGATGCCCGGGAAATGTGAATTAGTACACGAAATCGACAAACGATCATTTTTACCTGCAACAGTGGTCAGTGCATTACCCATGCGTTCTTTGCGGGATGTTCGGCTCATACGCAACTGTTCCCGGTCAAAGATCCACACCTCAGTCACTCCGGGAGCACGTTTCGTGGCAGCCCTCGCACGCTGGTGTGTCCAACGCCGTCTGATCACCGTTCTGCTCTGGCTCCTCGCCCTCGGCGGGGTCTCCGCCGGCGCCTTCGCCGCCGGCTCCGCTTACTCGAACGACTACCAGGTGCCCGGCACCGAGTCCGGACGGGCCACCCAGCTGCTGGAGGAGGGCTTCCCGGATCTCGGCGGCGACAGCGACACCGTGGTCTGGCACACCACGTCCGGCAGCGTCCGGGACACCGGCGTCGAACAGACCATGACCCGCACCCTGGACCGGATCGGGGACCTGCCCGGCGTGGCCGCGGTGAGCGGTCCGTACGACGGTCAGGGCGCCGGCCGGGTCAGCGCGGACGGCCGCACCGCCTACGCCACGGTCACCTTCGACGACCAGGCCAAGGACATCGACGCGGGCGAGGCCGCCGCCGTGGTGAAAACGGCCGAGGCCGCCGAGACCGACGGACTCCGGGTCGAGCTGAGCGGCAGCGCCGTCGAGCTCAGCGAGTCCTCCGGCGGACACGTCGCCGAGATCGTCGGCGTGCTGGTCGCCGCCGTCGTGCTGTTCCTCGCCTTCGGCTCGCTCGCCGCCTCGCTGCTGCCCATCGCCACCGCCCTGGTCGGCGTCGGCACCGCCTACGCCGGGATCGTGCTCCTCGGGCACGCCATGACCGTCGCCGACTTCGCCCCCATGCTCGGCATGCTGATCGGGCTCGGTGTCGGCATCGACTACGCGCTGTTCATCGTGACCCGGCACCGGCGCGGACTGAAACGCGGCCTCACCGTCACCGAGGCCGCCACCAACGCCGTCGCCACCACCGGACGGGCGGTCGTCTTCGCGGGCGCCACCGTGTGCATCGCCCTGCTGGGCATGCTGATCCTCCGGCTGAACTTCCTCAACGGCGTCGCCATAGCGGCCTCGCTCACCGTCGTGCTGACCGTCGCCGCCTCCGTCACCCTGCTGCCCGCGCTGCTGTCGTTGATCGGCACGCGCGCGCTCAGCCGCCGGGAGCGGCGCCGGCTGGCGGAGCACGGGCCCGAGCCGGAGGTGCCGACCGGGTTCGCCGCCCGCTGGTCGGCGTTCGTGGAGCGCCACCCGAAGCTGCTCGGCGCCGTCGCGATCGTCGTCATGACCGTCCTCGCCCTGCCCACCCTCTCGCTGCACCTGGGCACCTCCGACCAGGGCAACGACCCCAAGACGGCCACCACCCGCCAGGCCTACGACCTCCTCGCCGACGGCTTCGGCCCCGGTGTGAACGGCCCCCTCACCCTCGTCACCCACGTCGACGGCGCCGGGGACCGGCTCACCCTGGACAACCTCGACACCACCCTGCGCGCGACCGAGGGCGTCGCGTCGGTGTCGCCCGTGACCTACGGCTCGGGCGGCGACACCGCGTACCTCACCGTCGTACCGGAGTCCTCCCCGCAGTCGAAGCAGACCAGCGACCTGGTCGACCGGCTCCGCGACGACGTGCTGCCGCGGGCCGAGTCGGGCACCTCGCTCGACGTGCACGTCGGCGGCGTGACGGCCGGGTACGACGACTTCGCCGACGTCATCGTCGACAAGCTGCCGCTCTTCGTCGGCGTCGTGATCGGTCTGGGCTGTCTGCTGCTCCTGCTCGCCTTCCGCTCGATCGGCATCCCGCTCAAGGCCGCCGCGATGAACGTGGCCGCCGTGGCCGCCGCCTTCGGCGTCGTCGTCGCGATCTTCCAGTGGGGCTGGGGCAGCGAACTGCTCGGCCTCGGCCGGGCGGGCCCCATCGAACCCTTCCTGCCCGTGATCATGGTGTCGGTCCTCTTCGGACTCTCCATGGACTACCAGGTCTTCCTGGTCAGCCGGATGTACGAGGAGTGGCTGGAGACCGGAGACAACCGGCGCGCCGTCCGCGTCGGCCTCGCGGAGACCAGCCGGGTGATCAACTCCGCCGCCGTGATCATGATCTCGGTCTTCCTGGCCTTCGTCCTCAGCGGCGACCGGGTGATCGCCATGTTCGGCATCGCGCTCGCCGCGGCCGTCGCCCTCGACGCCTTCGTCCTGCGCACCCTGCTCGTCCCCGCCCTGATGCACCTCCTCGGCGGCGCCAACTGGTGGCTGCCCCGCTCGCTGGACCGGATCCTGCCGCGGATCAGCATCGAGCCGCCCGAGGCCCGGGCCGCCCATGAGAGGCTGGCCGCCGCCACGGACGCCGGGGTGGCGGACGTGCTGGCCGAGGAGGAGCAGCAGCGGGATGTACGCGATACGACTGGGTGACGACGGAGCCGAACTGCGCCCCCTGGAGCCCTGGCACGCCGATGAGTTCCTGGCCCATCTGGACCGGGGCCGGGAGTTCATCAACCGGTACGTCCCCTTCGCCGCCAAGGCCACGGACGTGGCCGGCGCCCGGGAGGTGCTCCGGCGGTACGCCGACTGGCGCGCCGCCGACACGGCCTCGCTGCACGGGCTGTGGCTGGACGGCACGCTCGTGGGCGGCGTGCTCACGCTGAACTTCGACGCCGCGAACGGCAGCTGCGAGGTCGGCTGCTGGCTGGAGCCCGCCGCCACCGGGCGCGGGCTCGTCACCCGCGCGATGCGGGTGCTCATCGACTGGGCGGTCGAGCAGCGCGGCATCCACCGCGTCGAATGGGTCGCGGCGGCCGGCAACGGGCCGAGCATCGACGTCGCCCGCCGGCTCGGCATGACCCGGGACGGCGTCCGCCGTGAGGCCCACCTCCACCACGGGGTACGCCACGACCTGGAGGTCTGGTCCGTGCTGGCCCCGGAGTGGCGCGCGCACCACGCTCGTTAAGCGGACTCTCAGAGAGCGTCCGTACGGTGCGGGGCATGGGAACCAGGACAGCGGACGAAACCGCGGCCGACACCGAGCACGACGAGGCGGCGGTGGACGCCACCGGGTCCGACGACGTCACCGACGCGGCACAGGAGGCACCCGGAGCCGGCGACGCCGACGGGGAGGAGACCCCGTCCGGGGTCGGGCAGGGCGCCGCCGCGGTCGTCTCCGCGGCCCTCGGCCTCGTCTCGCTCACCGGCAGCTGGCCGGGCACGGTGGCCGCCGCGCGGGAGACCCTCGTGGGCCAGCTGGAGACGGCCACGGACGCCTCCGTCGCCACCCAGGTCAAGGAGATCTACGGCGACGCCTGGCACACCAGCGCGCTGTGGGGAGGCCTGTTCGCGCTGACCGCGCTGATCGTGGGCGTGGCGGTGCTGGCGCGCCCCGCGTTCGGGACGCCCGGCCGGACGGTCCAGGCGCCCTGGACCAAGTCGGTCGCCTGGGCGGGCGTGTCGCTCGGCGTCATCGGGCTGCTGCTGGCCGTCCTCACGTACACCGACGTGCTCCTGGGCCTGCCGGCGACCGGTTGAGCGAAGGCGGCGAAGGGGTCCCCGGGCGCCCGGGGACCCCTTCACGCGCGTTCAGGCGGCGAGTACGGCGCGCGCCTCGGCGATGATGGCGGCCAGCTCCTCGGTCTCGGGCGCGGTGAGGGGCGTCAGCGGCGGGCGGACCGGTGCGGCCTCCAGGCCCTCCAGGGTGACCCCGGCCCTCACCAGCGCCACCGCGTACCCCGGAACCCGCTTGCGCAGCCGGACCAGCGGGTGGAAGAAGGTGCGCTGCAGCGCCTCGATCCGCTTCCGGTCGCCCTCCTCCACCGCGCGGTGGAAGGCGAGGGAGACATCGGGCGCGAAGGCGAAGGCGGCCGACGAGTACAGCTCCACGCCCAGCGCCCGGTACGCGAGCTGGCTCGCCTCGGCCGTGGGCATGCCGTTGAAGAACTGGAACTCCTTGCCGGTCCCGTCGAGCGCCTCCCGCACGGCGGGGACGATCCGTGCGAGCAGATCGAGGTCGCCGGTGCCGTCCTTGAAGCCCACCACGGTGGGCAGCCGGGCGACCGCGGCCGCCGAGCGCTCGTCGAAGCGGGCCGTCGCGCCACGGCCCGGCCGATCCGGCCCAGCCCGAGGGCACCGACCCGCTTTCCGCTCACCCGCGAGGCCGGCGGGAAGGGCGCGGTGCTCCAGGTGTCCGTCGGCTTCGGCCCGGGCGTGATCGCCGCGCCGGTGTTCTCCCTGGCCGACCCCGCCGCCCCGCCGGTGGTGCTGCTGCCCGCCGCCGGGGCGGCGGGGCCGGTGGCGCGGCAACAGGGGCCTTAGGAAGCCGGATCACCTTCTAAGGCCCCGGGCCGGCCGCAAGATACGGCACCCTCCCGATGCGGCGGACCCGCCCCGGAGCCGAAGGTGGAGGCGTCGCGGAAAGCGACGGCCGACACCGACTCCTCCGGGGGACCGCACCATGTTCGAGTACGCACTCCACCAGCTCCGTCACGACGAGCTTCTCCACCGCGCGGAGCACGAGCGCCGGGTACGGGAAGCGCTGCGGCTGCGCCGCACCGCCCGCCGAGAAGCCGCCGCACGGGGCACCGAGGCCGAGAGCCATACGCGTCGCCGCTCCCGTTTCGCGCGGGCCGCATAGCCCTCACCACGGCGGCGGCCGCACGGGGGTCGACCGCCGCTCCCGCGCCTCCGTTCCCGCGGGCGGTCGTGCGCCTCCGTTCCCGCGGGCGGTCGTGCCGCAGGGCGGCACGGGTGGGCGCGACGGCACCCGCAAGCGCCGGGCCGCGCGACCCACCCCCGCCCAGCACCGACGCGGATCACCACCACGAGCACCCGTCCGCAGGACCACCCCGCGCACCGGGAAAACCGGTGACCCGTTGTCGGAGGAGCATGCGATGCTCAGGCGCGTGGAGACCAAGTCCGTCAGTCCCGTGTTCGTGGGCCGCAGCACCGAACTCGACACCCTGGACACCGCCCTCGCCCGCGCCACCGCCGAGCCCCAGGCACTGCTCGTCGGAGGCGAGGCCGGCGTGGGCAAGACCCGCCTCGTCGAGGAGTTCGCCGCCGCGGCCCGCCGCCGCGGCGCGGTCGTCGCCCTCGGCGGCTGCGTGGAGATCGGTGCCGACGGACTGCCCTTCGCCCCCTTCTCCACCGCCCTGCGCCAGCTCCGCCGCGAACTGCCCGACCAACTGGCCGCCGCCGCCTCCGGACAGGAGGAGGAACTCGCCCGCCTGCTTCCCGAAATCGGCACCGCCGCCCGCGAGGCCCGCCGCGACGAACAGGGCGTGGCCCGCCTCTTCGCGCTCACCGCCCGCCTGCTGGAGCGCGTCGCCGCCGACCACACCGTCGTCCTCGTCCTGGAGGACCTGCACTGGGCCGACGCCTCCACCCGCCACCTGCTCGCCTACCTGTTCCGCACCCTGCGCACCGGCCGCCTCGTCGTCCTCGCCACCTACCGCTCCGACGACATCCACCGCCGCCACCCCCTGCGCCCCCTCCTCGCCGAACTCGACCGGCTCCGCACGGTCCAGCGCGTCGAACTCGGCCGCTTCAACCGCGAGGAGGTCGCCCGGCAGATGGCCGGCATCATGGCCCGCGAACCCGACCCCGACCGCGTCGACGACATCTTCGAACGCTCCGACGGCAACGCCTTCTTCGTCGAGGAACTCGCCGTCGCCGCCGACGAGGGCTGCTGCACCGGCCTCACCGACTCCCTGCGCGACCTGCTCCTGGTCCGTGTCGAGGGACTGCCGGAGAGCGCCCAGCGGGTCGCCCGGATCGTCGCCGAGGGCGGCTCCACCGTCGAGGACCGGCTGCTGGCCGCCGTCGCCCGGCTCACCGAGGACGACCTCATCGAGGCCCTGCGGGCCGGCGTCAACGCCGGCATCCTCGCTCCCGCACCCGACCGGGACGGCTACCGCTTCCGCCATTCCCTGGTCCGCGAGGCCGTCAGCGACGACCTGCTGCCCGGCGAGCGCTCCCGCCTCAACCGCCGCTACGCCGAGGCCCTGGAGGCCGACCCCACCCTGGTCCCCGCCGACGAGCGGGTGACCCGTCTGGCCAGCTACTGGTACCACGCCCACGACGCGGCCAAGGCCCTGCCCGCCGTCCTGGACGCCTCCGTCGAGGCCCGCCGGCGCCACGCCTACTCCGAGCAACTGGGCCTTCTGGAAAGGGCGATGGAGCTGTGGGACGCCGTCCCCGACACCGTACGGGCCACCCTGCGCCCCCTTGACCACGCCGAGGTCTACCCTCCCCCACTGCCCGAAGGGCGTGGGGGGACCCCCAGCGGCCGCGACCCCGGGACGCCGCCGCTGCGCTACCTCGACCTGATGGCAGAGGCCGCCGTCGCCGGCCGCCTCTGCGGGGAACGCGAACGCTCGATGAAGATCACCAAGCGGGCGCTGCGCCTCCTCGACGAGGACCCGGACCCCCTGCGCGCCGCCTGGTTCTGGGTGCAGCGCTCCCGCCTCGCCCAGTCCCTCGCCCGCGGCGACGGCTGGGCCGAACTCGGCACCGCACAGGACCTGGTGCGCGGACTGCCCCCGTCCGAGGTGCACGCCGAGGTCCTCGCCTCCGCCGCCAACTGGTCCATGCTGCACGAACCCGGCCCGGAGGCCATGGCCGCCGCCGAACGCGCCGTCGAGTACGCCCGCATGGTCGGCGCCCCCGACATCGAGCTCAACGCCCGGCTCACCCTCGGCGGCCTCATGGTCGACGCCGGCGACATCGACACCGGACTCGCCGAGATGTACGCGGTCAAGGACCGGGCGACCGAACTGGGCGTGGACATGGTGGTGGCCCGCGCCCATGTGAACCTCCCCTCCGTCCTCGAAGGCGTCGGCCGCTCCGAGGAGGCCGCAGGGCTCCTCCGGGAGGGCGTCCACGTCACCCGCGGGCTCGGGCTGCCGGACTCCGAGGGCTGGGTGTGGGGCAACCTCGCCGAGTCCCTCCACTCCCTCGGCCGCTGGGACGAGGCGGCCCGCGCCGCGGCCAACGCCCAGCGCCTCGAACAGAGCGCCAAGCCCCGCGCCGGGGGCTCGATGCGCCTGGCGTACCTCGCGTACGACCGGGGGGACCTGGCCGAGGCGGCCCGCAGACTCGCCGAGGCCCGCGCCTTCTTCGGCACCCACGACCCGATGCCGCAGTACGCCCTCCCCATGAAATGGGTCGCCCTCGGCATCGCCGCCGCCGAGGGCCGCCTGACCGACGCCCGGGCCGAACTGCTCGACGCCCTGGACACCGGACTCCCGCCCGGCACCCAGCGCTACGGCTGGCCCCTGCTGCTCGCCGCCACGACCGTGGAGGCGGACGCCCACGGCGACCCGGCGGCCGCTCCGGGCCGCCCGGAGATCCTGGAGCGGATCCGCCGGGCGGCCAAGACCCTGGCGGCCGGCGTACCGGTGTGGAAGGCGTACGGCCTGTGGCTGCGCGCCGAGCTGCTGCGCGCCGAGGGCGAGCCGGAACCGGACGCGTGGTCCGCGGCCGTCGCGGCGGTCGAACCACTGGAGCGGCCCTACGACCTCGCACGCGTCCGGTTCCGGCTCGCCGAGGCGCTGCTCGCCACCGGCGCGGGCGACGACGAGCGCGCCCGCGCCACGGAGCTGCTGCGGCTGGTGACCGCCGTCGCCGACCACCTCGGCGCCGCACCGCTGGCCCGGTCCGCCACGCTGCTGGCGCAGCGCGCACGCCTCCCCCTGCCCCCCGCCTCCCGCGCCCCGGCCCCCGCCGACCCGGCCGACGCGCTCGGCCTCACCAGCCGGGAGCGCGACGTGCTGCGCCTGGTGGCCGCCGGCCGCACCAACCGCCGTATCGCCGAGGAACTGTTCATCTCCCCGAAGACGGCCAGCGTCCACGTCTCCAACATCCTCGCCAAGCTGGGCGTCTCCGGACGGGGCGAGGCGGCGGCGGTGGCGCATCGGCTCGGTCTGTTCGCGGCGGAGACGGGTGCACGGCCGACGGTGGGACCATAGGCGTACGACCCATGCGCCCTCGGGAAGGGGAGCGGTGTTCAGCGCCTTCGAGGAACTGTTCGCCCCCGGCCGCACACACACCCGCGACGAACGGAACCGGCTGGAAGTGACCCGGGAGGACGTCGGTGACGCCGGCCCCGGACGCGGACCGATGGACCTCGCCTCCGGAAAGGTCACCGTACGCCCGCCGGCGGCGCCGGAGGAGGAGCCCGAGGCGGAATGAGCGGCTAGCCCACCTCCAGCTCCAGGATCCGGTCGTCCCCCTTCTCGGGGTTGCCGCGCCCGTCCGTGTTGCTGGTGACCAGCCACAGCTTGTCGCCACCCGCCGCCACCACCGTGCGCAGCCGGCCGTACTCGCCCTCCAGGAACGCCTGCGGGTCCGCCGAGGCCTCGGTGCCCTTGAGCGGGATGCGCCACAGCCGCTCGCCGCGCAGTCCCGCCATCCAGACCGAGCCCTCGGCGTGGGCGATACCGCTGGGGGAGGCCTCGTCGGTGCTCCACTGCTCGACCGGGTCGTGGAAGCCGCCCTCGTCCGACTCGCCCTCCGCCTCCGGCCAGCCGTAGTTGTCGCCCGGCCTGATCGCGTTCAGCTCGTCCCAGGTGTTCTGGCCGAATTCCGAGGCGAACAGCCGCTGCCTGCCGTCCCACGCCAGGCCCTGCACATTGCGGTGGCCGTACGAGTACACCGCGGAGTCGGGGAACGGGTTGCCCGGGGCCGGCTCGCCCTCCGGGGTCAGCCGCAGGATCTTGCCGCCCAGGGACTCCTTGTCCTGGGACAGACCCGTGTCACCGCTCTCGCCCGTGCCCGCGTACAGCATCCTGTCCGGGCCGAAGGCGATCCGGCCGCCGTTGTGGATCTCGCCCTTGGGGATGCCCCGGAAGACCGTGTCCGGCGCGCCCAGCTGCTCACCGGCCGGCTTCCCCTCGTCGTAGATCATGCGGACGATGCGGTTGTCGGAGGCCGAGGTGAAGTACGCGTAGATCATGCGGTCCGAGGCGTACTCGGGGGAGAGGGCGATGCCGAGCAGGCCGCCCTCGCCGGACGGCGACACCCCGGGCACCTCGCCCAGCTCGGTCTTCCCGCCGGTCTTCCCGTCGACCCGGGTGATCGTCGCCTCGTCCCGGGAGGAGACCAGCAGATCGCCGTCGGCCAGCGGGGCCAGGCCCCAGGGAGAGTCCAGGCCCGTGGTCACCGTGCGGACCACCTTCACCGAGCCCTTCGCGGGCGGTGTCTCCTCCGCGGTCCCCCTCGGCGGCGACGACGCCGCCGCCGTACCGGCCGGGGAGGTGCTGCCGTCCGAACCCGGCGATCCTCCGTCGTCGGAGGAGCAGCCGGCGGCCAGCAGGAGCGCGGCGGCGGCCAGCACGGCCGTCACGGCTCGTCGTTCCACGATCTCGTCCCTTCGACGCGGCGGGGTCCTACCTGTCATACCCCGCTCGTGCTCCCGAAGTTCCCGATCGCGGAACCCCGGACCGCAGGATCGCCGCCGCCGGCCCGTCGCTCAGTCCCACGACCCCTGTGCCGCGGGCAGTCCGGCGATCTCCGCGAGGTCGCGTTCGGTCAGGCGCAGGTCCACCGCGGCCGCGTTCTCCGCGACCCACCGCTCCCGCTTGGCGCCGGGGACCGGGATCACCTGGCCGCCCCGGCTCAGCACCCAGGCCAGCGCCACCTGCGCCGGGGTGACGTGCTCGCCGTGCCGGCGGGCGACGCGGCGCAGGCCGGCCACGATCGGCTGGTTCGCGGCCATCATCTCGGCCGTGAAGCGGGGATGCCGGGCACGCAGGTCGTCCGCCTCGAAGCCCACGCCGGGCGTCAGCGTCCCGGTCAGGAAGCCGTTTCCCAGCGGCATCGCCGCCAGGAAGCCGATCCCCCGCGACGCGCACCACGGCAGCAGCGCCCGGAGCGCCTCCGGCGACCACACCGACAGCTCCGCCTCCACCGCGCTCACCGGAAAGACCTGCTGCACCCGTTCCAGCTGCCGGATCGTCGCGTCGTACAGCCGCGCCCCCGGCCGCCGCGCCGAGCGCGCCCCCACCGCGCACAGCCCGAGCGCCCGTACCTTTCCGGCCCGTACGAGCTCGGCCATCGCACCCCAGGTCTCCTCGACCGGGACCTCCGGGTCGGCGCGGTGCAGCTGGTAGAGGTCGATGACATCGGTCTGGAGCCGGCGCAGCGACGCGTCGCAGGCCCTCCGCACGTACCCGGGGCGGCCGTTGGCCACGATGTGCTGGTCGCCCACGAGCAGCCCGACCTTCGTGGACACGAAGGCCTCGGAGCGCCGCTCCTTCAACACCCGCCCGAGCAGCAGCTCGTTGGTGAACGGGCCGTACATGTCGGCGGTGTCCAGGAGCGTCGAGCCGGCGTCCAGCGCCCGGTGCACCGCCCTGAGCGACTCCTCGCCGCGCTGCCGGGACGTGCTGTAGGCCCAGCTCATCGGCATGCACCCGAGTCCGACGGCGCCCACCGAGAGCGCCCCCGCGCCGATCGTCCTGCGCTCCACCTGGTCGTGACCCTCCCTCTCCGGCCCCCCAACCTAACCTCTGCGCTCCCGCGCCCCTGAACTAGCCTCCGGACCATGACTGCTGCTGACGTATGGCTTCCCATCCCGCCGGACGAGATCGAGGGCCTTCCCGAGGGGCCGCACTACCGTTTCTGGGACGGCGGTGAGGAGTTCCCCGCCGATCCGGCCGACTGCGCCTTCTACGTCGTGCCCTACATGAAGCCCGCCGGGGTCGGTGTGCGCCCGCTGCCGCTGATGCGCTCCGTCCGCGTCGTGCAGACCCTGTCGGCCGGCACCGACCACGTGGAGGCCGGTCTGAAGGACCTGCCCACCGGCGTGCGGCTGTGCAACGCGCGCGGCGTGCACGAGGCCAGCACCGCAGAGCTCGCGCTCGCGCTGATCCTGGCCTCCCTGCGCGGCATCCCCGACTTCGTGCGGGCGCAGGACAAGGGGGAGTGGCGCGGCGGGTTCCGGCCCGCGCTCGCCGACAAGAACGTGCTCATCGTGGGGTACGGCTCGATCGGCGCGGCCATCGAGGACCGGCTCGTTCCGTTCGAGCTCGCGCGGGTGGCGCGCGTCGCGCGCTCCGCACGCACCACGGAGCGCGGACCGGTGCACCCGCTCACCGAACTGCCCGCCCTGCTCCCGGAGGCGGACGTCGTCGTCCTGTCCACGCCGCTGACCGAGACCACCCGGCACCTCGTGGACGCCGGATTCCTGGCCCGGATGAAGGACGGCGCCCTGCTGGTGAACGTGGCCCGCGGCGGTGTCGTCGACACCGAGGCGCTGCTCACCGAGCTGGAGAGCGGCCGTATCACCGCGGCCCTCGACGTCACCAATCCCGAACCGCTGCCCTCGGAACACCCCCTGTGGCGGGCGCCGGGCGTCCTCATCAGCCCGCACGTCGGCGGACCCACCTCCGCCTTCCGGCCGCGCGCCGAGCGTTTGCTGGTCCATCAGTTGCGCCGTCACCTGAACCGGGAGGAGCTCGACAACGTGATCCTGGTGACGGGAGCGGAAACCTCGTAGTCCGCTTCGAGTACCGTCTGCGTTTCTCCGGGCGCGGTGGGTACTCATATATCGATTGATCGTTACGGAGCGTAGAGAACCTATGTCCCTGAGTGACGACACTGGTGTATCGTCCCGACAGGGGCTGCGCCGCTGACCAACGGCGCGGGGGCAGGACACTGCGGACAGTGAGGGGGGCGACGGGCGATGCACGGCCTGAGGACGAGCGATCCGACGCGGCGGAGCCGTCGGCGACGAGCGTGGCGCGCGGCCGCGCGCGGCCGCGGTCACCACGGCGGCCACCACATCCGGCCCGGCGGCCCCCACGACGGCTTCGGCCGTCACCGCCGCGGGCGTGCCCACCCGGTGCACCGGGAGCCGAAGGGCCCGGGAGCGGAGCGGACCGGGAGGTACCGGTGAGTGCACCGACCTCCACCTCCACGCTCGACGGGGCACTGCGGCAGCAGCCCGCGCCGACGGCGCTGCCGGCCGGCGCCCCGGCCGCCGGCCGCCGGCCCGGTCCGGTCGCCCAACTCGTCCTGGCGCTGGTCTGCGCGGCCTACGCCGTCGGCGCCGCGTTCGGCTGGGGCTCGGAACATCTCGCGCTGATCATGGGCGACTTCGGACTGAGCGCCGCGGCCGGTGCCGCCGCCGTGTCCTGTTTCGTCTACGCCCGCAGCCCCCGCACCCGGTTCCGACCCGCCTGGCTGATGTTCGGCCTCTCCTCGGCCATGGCCTCCCTGGGCAATCTGGTCTGGGGGTGGTACGAGGTGGTCCTCGGGCTTCCCGTGCCCAGCCCCAGCTACGCCGACCTGTTCTTCCTGTGCTTCGCGCCGCCCGCCATCGTGGGACTGCTGGTGCTCGCCAAACGGCCCGTCACCAAGGCCGGCTGGGTCTGTCTCGCCCTGGACGCCTGGCTGATCGGCGGCTCCCTGCTCACCCTCGCGTGGAGCCTCGCGCTCGCCCAGGCCGCGCAGGCCGAGGGGCCGGGCGTCGCGCACACCGCGCTGTCCCTGGCGTACCCGCTGCTCGACATCGCCCTGGTCAGCATGGTGCTCGCGCTGCACTTCCGGCGCTCGGCGGTCAACCGGTCCGCGGTCAACACCGCGATCGGCGCGCTCGCGCTGACCGTGATGTGCGACGCCCTGTTCACCTCCCCGCTGCTGCACGCCGGCTACCGCTCCGGACAGCTGCTCGACGCGGGCTGGTTCGCCGGCTCGCTGCTCCTGGCGTACGCCCCCTGGACCGCGCCCCGCGGCGGACGGCCCGAGCGGGAGGGGCACACGCGCGTGGTCCGCGAGCACCTGCCCGGGCGGCGCGGCGCGCCGGACCACCACCACGGGCCGCCGCCCGGCGAGCACGGCCGGTACCCGCTCTCCCGGCCCATCGCCGGTTCCCTCGCCGCGCTCACGCCGTACCTCGCCGCGGCCGTGTGCACCCTGGGGATCCTCTACAACGTCCTCAACGGCCGCAGCGTCGACCGCGTCGTGCTGTTCACCGGGGGCACCGTGGTGCTCGCGCTCGTCGTGCGCCAGGGCATCATGCTGCTCGACAACATCACCCTCACCCAGGAACTGGCGCAGAAGGAGAACCACTTCCGCTCCCTGGTGCAGGGCTCCAGCGACGTCATCATGATCGCCGCCCCCAGCGGCATCCTCCGCTACGTCTCCCCGGCCGCCGCGGGGGTGTACGGCAGACCCGCGGAGGAACTGGAGGGGACCGAACTGGCCGGTCTCATCCACCCGGAGGACCTGGGCCGTGTCGTGCACGAGGTGCGCCGCTTCCTCGCCGCCGGCCCGGTCGAGGAACCCACCACCCGCATCGAGTGCCGCTTCCGCTCCGGCGACGGCGGCTGGCTGAACGTCGAGTCGACCGTCAACCGGCACCACGGCGGCCTGATCTTCAACAGCCGTGACGTGACCGAACGGGTGCGGCTCCAGGCACAGCTCCAGCACAACGCGGAGCACGACCCGCTGACCGACCTGCCCAACCGCGCCCTGTTCACCCGGCGCGTCCAGCAGGCCCTGTCCGGCCGTCGCGCCTCGGACCGGGGGGCCGCCCTCAGGGGCACCGCCGTGCTCTTCATCGACCTCGACGGCTTCAAGGGCGTCAACGACACCATCGGGCACCAGGCCGGCGACGAGCTCCTCGTCCAGGCCGCCCGCAGACTCCAGGACGCGGTCCGCAAGGGCGACACCGCCTCCCGCCTGGGCGGCGACGAGTTCGCGGCCCTGATCGTCGGGGACGGCGTCCGCGACCGGGACGCCCGCGAGCGGCACATCCTGGAGCTCGCCGACCGCCTGCGGGCGACCCTCTCCCAGCCCTACGTCATCGACGGCAACGATGTCCGCGTCAACGCCTCCATCGGCGTGGCCTTCGCCGAACCCGGCCTCGGCGCGGGCGAACTGCTGCGCAACGCCGACCTCGCCATGTACCGGGCCAAGGCCGCCGGCAAGGGCCGGGTGGAGCTGTACCAGCCGCAGATGCAGCAGGACGTGGTGCGCAGGGCGGAGCTGGCCACCCGGCTGCGCGCGGCGCTGCACCACGGCGAGTTCGCCCTGCTGCACCAGCCGGTGGTGTCCCTGGAGGACGGCCGGATCACCTCGGTCTGCGCCCAGGCGCGCTGGCGCTCCTCCCAGGGAGTGCTCTTCACCCCCGCGGAGTTCCTGCGCGTGGCCGAGGACAGCGAGAAGACCGCCGAGCTGGGCCGCTGGGTGCTGGAGGAGGCCGTCGAACAGGCCGCCGAACGGCACGCGACCGGTCTGCCCGTCCCGGTGGCCGTCCGGCTGAGCGCGCACCGGCTGCTGGACCGGTCACTGCCCCTGGGCTCGATCGAGGCCCTGCTGACCCGGCACGGGCTGCCGTCCGGCTCCCTGATCGTCGAGCTGGCCGACACCGACCCCAGGACGTCGCTCGAGGAGCTGGAGCGCCGGCTGACCGTGCTCAAGCGGCTCGGCGTCCGGATCGTGCTCGACGGCTTCGGCAGCGGACCCGCGGCGATCACGGCCCTCAGACGGCTCCCCGTCGACGTACTGAAGCTCGACCGGGGCCTGATCGACGGCGTGGTGGAGTCCGCGCGGCTGCACAAGATCACCAGCGGCCTGCTGCGGATCGCCTCCGACCTCGGGATGCAGTCCGTGGCCGACGGCGTGGATCTGCCCGAGCAGGTCGCGGCCCTGCGCGCGATGGGCTGCACGCACGGGCAGGGCAAGGCCTTCTCCGGGCCGCTGGACGAGTACCGGCTGCGCAGGGCGCTGGCCGCCGGGCACTACCCGGTGCCGCCCAAGCCGGCCGAACCCGTGTTCGTCGGCGGGGGCTCCGGGGTGTATTCCACCGGAGTGACCACCGTGTTCCAGGGCGGTACGGCACTGCGCTCACATAATGAGACTCCCGTCCCACCCACTTGACACTGGGTGCGCGCCGGGTGGAGGGTCAGTGCCATGCGCACCCGAATTCTCGTACTTGGAAAGCGCGTCGGCTGACGCTGAGCCTCCACCGCTCAGCGACCTCCACCCGGCGCGCTCCCCTCGCTTGCCTTACGGCACGAGGGGTTTTTTGTTGCACAGGCACCCGCCGAGCAGCACGCGTAACCCGCACGAACTTCGCAAAAACCCTCAGCATCGAGAAGAGAATGCCGATGACCGAGCAGGCCACCGGGGCCCATCACCCGCAGCCCCGGCCCCGATCCGGAGGACAGTCCGCCCCCGTCGAGCACGTCACGGGCGCACAGTCCCTCATTCGCTCTCTCGAGGAGGTCGGCGCCGACACGGTATTCGGCATTCCCGGCGGCACCATCCTGCCGGCGTACGACCCCCTGATGGACTCCACGCGGGTGCGCCACGTGCTGGTCCGTCACGAGCAGGGCGCCGGCCACGCGGCCACCGGTTACGCCCAGGCCACCGGCAAGGTCGGGGTGTGCATGGCGACGTCCGGTCCGGGCGCCACCAACCTGGTCACCCCGATCGCGGACGCGCACATGGACTCCGTGCCGCTGGTCGCGATCACCGGGCAGGTCGTGTCCAAGGCGATCGGCACGGACGCCTTCCAGGAGGCGGACATCGTCGGCATCACCATGCCGATCACCAAGCACAGCTTCCTGGTCACCAAGGCGGAGGACATCCCCCGGGCGATCGCCCAGGCGTTCCACATCGCCTCCACCGGCCGCCCGGGACCGGTCCTGGTCGACATCCCCAAGGACATCCTCCAGGCGAAGACCACCTTCTCCTGGCCGCCCACCATGGACCTGCCCGGCTACCGGCCCGTCACCAAGCCGCACGCCAAGCAGATCCGCGAGGCCGCCAAGCTGATCACCGCCGCCAGGCGGCCGGTCCTCTACGTCGGCGGCGGCGTCCTCAAGGCGCGGGCCACCGCCGAACTGAAGATGCTCGCCGAACTCACCGGAGCGCCCGTCACCACCACCCTGATGGCGCTCGGCGCGTTCCCCGACAGCCACCCGCTGCACGTGGGAATGCCGGGCATGCACGGTGCGGTCACCGCCGTCACCGCGCTGCAGAAGGCCGACCTGATCGTCGCCCTCGGAGCCCGCTTCGACGACCGCGTCACCGGCAAGCTGGACAGCTTCGCCCCGTACGCCAAGATCGTCCACGCCGACATCGACCCGGCCGAGATCGGCAAGAACCGCGCCGCCGACGTGCCGATCGTCGGTGACGCCCGCGAGGTCCTCGCCGACCTCATCCAGGCCGTCCAGAAGGAGCACGCCGAGGGCCACAAGGGCGACTACACCGCCTGGTGGAACGACCTGAACCGCTGGCGCGAGACCTATCCGCTCGGCTACGACCAGCCCGACGACGGCTCGCTCTCCCCGCAGCAGGTCATCGAGCGCATCGGACAGCTGGCGCCCGAGGGCACGATCTTCACGGCGGGCGTCGGCCAGCACCAGATGTGGGCCGCCCAGTTCATCCAGTACGAGAAGCCCGCCACCTGGCTGAACTCCGGCGGGGCCGGAACCATGGGCTACTCGGTCCCGGCCGCGATGGGCGCCAAGGCGGGCGCCCCCGACCGCGCCGTCTGGGCGATCGACGGCGACGGCTGCTTCCAGATGACCAACCAGGAGCTCACCACCTGCGCCCTGAACAACATCCCGATCAAGGTCGCCATCATCAACAACGGCGCCCTCGGGATGGTCCGCCAGTGGCAGAGCCTCTTCTACAACCAGCGCTACTCCAACACGGTGCTGCACTCCGGTCCCGGAGCCGACGCCACCGAGAAGAGCGCGGGCACCCGCGTCCCCGACTTCGTGAAGCTGTCGGAGGCCATGGGCTGCTACGCGATCCGCTGCGAGGACCCCGCCGACCTCGACAAGGTCATCGAGGAGGCCAACTCCGTCAACGACCGCCCGGTCGTCGTGGACTTCATCGTCCACGAGGACGCGATGGTGTGGCCGATGGTCGCCGCCGGCACCTCCAACGACGAGATCATGGCCGCCCGGGACGTCCGCCCCGACTTCGGCGACAACGAAGACGACTGAGAGCCGTAAAGGAAGCAGATCATGTCCAAGCACACGCTCTCCGTCCTGGTGGAGAACACCCCCGGCATCCTGGCCCGGATCGCCGCCCTGTTCTCCCGCCGCGGCTTCAACATCGACTCGCTCGCCGTCGGCGTCACCGAGCACCCCGACATCTCCCGCATCACCATCGTGGTGAGCGTCGAGGAGTTCCCGCTGGAGCAGGTCACCAAGCAGCTCAACAAGCTGGTCAACGTGCTGAAGATCGTCGAGCTCGAACCCGGGCAGGCCGTCCAGCGCGAACTCGTCCTGGTGAAGGTGCGCGCCGACAACGAGACGCGCTCCCAGATCGTCGAGATCGTCCAGCTGTTCCGCGCCAAGACCGTGGACGTCTCCCCGGAGGCCGTGACCATCGAGGCCACCGGCAGCAGCGACAAGCTGTCCGCCATGCTCAAGATGCTGGAGCCGTTCGGCATCAAGGAGCTCGTCCAGTCCGGCACGATCGCGATCGGACGCGGTGCCCGTTCCATCACCGACCGGTCGCTGCGCGCCCTGGACCGGTCGGCGTAAGACCCGTGAGCGGGCGGCCGGGACACGACCGGCCGCCCGTATGCCGAGACCGAGAAACTTCCCTTCCCCCCACCGGCATACGGTGGGACGCAACACCTGCACACAAGGAGAGAACCCAGTGGCCGAGCTGTTCTACGACGCCGACGCCGACCTGTCCATCATCCAGGGCCGCAAGGTCGCGGTCATCGGTTACGGCAGCCAGGGCCACGCCCACGCCCTGTCGCTGCGTGACTCGGGTGTCGACGTCCGCGTCGGTCTGCACGAGGGCTCCAAGTCCAAGGCCAAGGCCGAGGAGCAGGGCCTGCGCGTGGTGAGCCCGTCCGAGGCCGCCGCCGAGGCCGACGTCATCATGATCCTGGTCCCGGACCCGATCCAGGCCGAGGTCTACGAGAAGCACATCAAGGACAACCTGAAGGACGGCGACGCGCTGTTCTTCGGTCACGGCCTGAACATCCGCTACGGCTTCATCAAGCCCCCGGCCGGCGTGGACGTCTGCATGGTCGCCCCCAAGGGCCCGGGCCACCTGGTGCGCCGTCAGTACGAGGAGGGCCGCGGCGTTCCCTGCATCGCCGCCGTCGAGCAGGACGCCACCGGCAGCGCCTTCGCGCTGGCCCTGTCGTACGCCAAGGGCATCGGCGGCACCCGCGCCGGCGTCATCAAGACGACCTTCACCGAGGAGACCGAGACCGACCTGTTCGGCGAGCAGGCCGTCCTGTGCGGTGGCACCGCGGCGCTGGTCAAGGCGGGCTTCGAGACGCTGACCGAGGCGGGCTACCAGCCGGAGATCGCCTACTTCGAGTGCCTGCACGAGCTGAAGCTGATCGTGGACCTCATGTACGAGGGCGGCCTGGAGAAGATGCGCTGGTCGATCTCCGAGACCGCCGAGTGGGGCGACTACGTCACCGGCCCGCGGATCATCACCGACGCCACCAAGGCCGAGATGAAGAAGGTCCTCGCCGAGATCCAGGACGGCACCTTCGCCAAGAACTGGATGGACGAGTACCACGGCGGTCTGAAGAAGTACAACGAGTACAAGCAGCAGGACTCCGAGCACCTCCTTGAGACCACCGGCAAGGAGCTGCGCAAGCTCATGAGCTGGGTCGACGAGGAGGCGTAAGCCGTGCGCCCCGCGACGGCGCCGTGCGTGACGGGCGCCGTCGCGGGGCTTCGCCCCGGACCCCGCCGGACGGGCTGGACTCAGTTGGCCAGCCCGTACAGCCACTTCCGGGTGATCGATCCGCAGAGGCGCAAGACGACCCGCCCCGCGCCACTAGACTGCTGTACAACAAACGCGTCAGGCCCACAGTGTCGTGCGTCTTCCACGCGGCTAGCACTTCTTCACCGCCTGCGGCCGTCGGGACGGCCGTCCGCATTGGACTTGTGAGGACTCACGTGAGCTCGAAACCCGTCGTACTCATCGCTGAAGAGCTGTCGCCCGCCACCGTCGACGCACTCGGCCCGGACTTCGAGATCCGCCACTGCAACGGCGCGGACCGTGCCGAGCTGCTCCCGGCCATCGCCGAGGTGGACGCGATCCTGATCCGCTCGGCCACCAAGGTCGACGCCGAGGCGATCGCCGCCGCGAACAGGCTCAAGGTCGTCGCCCGCGCCGGCGTCGGCCTGGACAACGTCGACGTCTCCGCCGCCACCAAGGCCGGCGTGATGGTCGTCAACGCCCCCACCTCGAACATCGTGACCGCCGCCGAGCTCGCCTGCGGTCTGATCCTCGCCACCGCCCGCCACATCCCGCAGGCCAACGCCGCGCTGAAGAACGGCGAGTGGAAGCGCAGCAAGTACACGGGCGTCGAGCTCGCCGAGAAGACCCTCGGCGTCGTGGGCCTGGGCCGCATCGGCGCGCTGGTCGCCCAGCGCATGTCCGGCTTCGGCATGAAGGTCGTCGCCTACGACCCCTACATCCAGCCCGCGCGGGCCGCGCAGATGGGGGTCAAGGTCCTGTCGCTGGACGAGCTGCTCGAGGTCTCGGACTTCATCACCGTCCACCTCCCCAAGACCCCCGAGACCGTCGGCCTGATCGGCGACGAGGCGCTGCGCAAGGTCAAGCCGAGCGTGCGCATCGTCAACGCCGCGCGCGGCGGCATCGTCGACGAGGAGGCGCTGTACTCGGCGCTCAAGGAGGGGCGCGTCGCCGGCGCCGGCCTGGACGTGTACGCCAAGGAGCCGTGCACCGACTCCCCGCTGTTCGAGTTCGACCAGGTCGTCTGCACCCCGCACCTCGGCGCCTCCACCGACGAGGCGCAGGAGAAGGCCGGTATCGCCGTCGCCCGCTCGGTGCGCCTCGCCCTCGCCGGTGAGCTGGTCCCGGACGCGGTGAACGTGCAGGGCGGTGTCATCGCCGAGGACGTCAAGCCGGGCCTGCCGCTCGCCGAGCGCCTCGGCCGGATCTTCACCGCGCTCGCCGGTGAGGTCGCGGCCCGCCTCGACGTCGAGGTGTACGGCGAGATCACCCAGCACGACGTGAAGGTGCTGGAGCTGTCCGCGCTCAAGGGCGTCTTCGAGGACGTCGTCGACGAGACGGTGTCCTATGTCAACGCCCCGCTGTTCGCCCAGGAGCGCGGTGTCGAGGTGCGGCTGACCACCAGCTCGGAGTCGGCCGACCACCGCAACGTCGTCACCGTGCGCGGCACCCTCTCCGGCGGCGAGGAGATCTCGGTCTCCGGCACGCTGGCCGGTCCCAAGCACGTCCAGAAGATCGTCGCGGTCGGCGACTACGACGTGGACCTCGCGCTCGCCGACCACATGGTCGTCCTGCGCTACGAGGACCGTCCCGGTGTCGTCGGCACCGTGGGCCGCATCCTCGGCGAGGCGGGCATCAACATCGCCGGCATGCAGGTCGCCCGCGCGACGGTCGGCGGCGAGGCGCTCGCGGTGCTGACGGTCGACGACACGGTGGCCCCCGGGGTGCTGGCCGAGCTGTCGGCGGAGATCGGTGCGACCTCCGCCCGGTCGGTCAACCTGGTCTGACGTCACCGGGGGCGCCGCCCCCGGCTCCCGTCCGTCCTGAACGGACTCGTCCTCACACGCCGGACGGGCTGAATCGGTCAGCCCGTCCGGCGTTCTCGTTCTCCCCGTGTACCCGGACGTGCCGCAGCCCGGCCGCCGCCAGTCCCGCCGCCCCGAGGAGCAGCACCGTCGCCGCGATCGCCGCGCCCTGCATCCCGCTGGTGAACGCCTCCCGCGCCGCAGCCGTCAGGGCGTCTGGTCGAGGCCGCCGTCACAGACGCGAGGCCTTGAGGGTCATGTGCAGCAGCAGCCGGTCCTCGCCGTCGTCCAGGTCCAGGCCCGTGAGCTGCTCGATCCGGGACAGGCGGTAGTACAGGGTCTGGCGGTGGACGCCCAGCTCGGCCGCCGTGCGGCCGGCCTGGCCGGCGCGGTCGAGGTAGACCTCGGCGGTGCGGGCCAGTTCGGCGTGCGCGGGGGAGAGCAGGGGGGCGACGGCCGGATCGCGGGCGGCTCCCGGGGGCAGCGCGCTCAGCAGGCGGAAGGGGCCGATCGACGCCCACCGGGCGACCGGTCCGAGCCGGGGCTCGGCCAGCGCCGCCCGGGCCGACGCCGACGCCTCCTCCCAGGCCGCGCCCAGTTCGGCGAGACCCGCGCGGGGTGCGGCGATGCCGGCGGCCACCGGAGGGCCGCCCCGGCTCCCCGCCCGCTCCAGCAGCCGGGTGGCCGCCGTCGTCGCCGGGGCCTGCGCGTCCGCCGAGCGCAGCCGCAGCAGCAGGGCCAGGGACAGGGCCGTGGCGCCCCACGGAAGGGTGCACAGCGCCGTCGCCCCCGGCACCGTACGGACCGACGGGGCGTCGTCCGGGTCGGCGGAGGGCCAGGGGGCGACGCAGACCACCGTGTGCGGGCCCTCGGCGCGGCCGCCGAGGGCGGTGCGCAGCTCGGCGACGGCCATCTCCCGCTGCCAGTCCCGCTCCGCCGTCAGCACCGCCCGCAGTTCCCGCGTGAGGTCGGCGCCGTGCTGGGCCTCGTCCGCGAGCAGCGCACCGATCCGGGCCGTCACCCGCATGGCCGCGGCCAGCTGCCGCTCGGAGGGGCCCGGGTCGTAGTCGAGCAGCCAGACGTACCCGAGGACGACACCCCGATGGCGTACCGGCAGACAGACGCGATCCCGGTGGACACCCGCCTCCGGAGTGCGCGGGATGCGGACCGGGCCGGTCGCCCGGGTGATGCCGAAGCCCTCGAACCAGGCGCGGACGGCGGCCGTCGAACGGCGGGTCAGGATCGAGCGGGTGCGCACCGGGTCCAGCGCGGACGGATCGAGGTCGCCCTCGCTGTCGTACGCCCCGAAGGCGATCAGTTCGAAATCCCGGTTCTCCAGGGTCGCCGGAGCGCCGAGCAGCTCCGAGATCTCGTCCACCAGCTCCTGGTAGTCATCCCTGTGTTCCGACGTCACCCGGGCATTCTGCCGCAAAGCCCCGGGGCCTTCATACATCTGTCTGAGATCTGCGGCACGGATGCGTGACAGCTGTCGATGGCTCACGATCGGGGGCATCCGTAGGTTTCACGGTGGTTCTCCGTGCCGTGTCCGAATCGTCGGGTGACGGCCTCGTGCAGCTTGTGGAGGTGCCCCGTGCTGGGTCCCGTGATTCTCGCCGCGTCGCGCAGCGACCGGATGCGACGCCTGATCTCGGCGGCCCCGGTGACCAAGCAGGTCGTCGACCGCTTCATCCCCGGGGAGACCGTCGACGAGATCCTGCCGATCATCCGGGAACTCACCGGCAACGGCCTGGAACTCACCATGGACGTCGTCGGCGAGGACATCACCGCCCCCGAGCAGGCCGCCGCCGCCCGCGACGCCTACCTGGAGCTGATCGACCGGCTGGGGCCGCTGGAGCTCGGCACCCGCGCCGAGATGTCGGTGAAGCTGTCGATGTTCGGCCAGGCCCTCCCCGGCGGCCACGAGCTGGCGCTCGCCAATGTCCGCCCGGTCGTCGAGGCCGCCGCCGCGATCGGCACCACGGTCACGCTGGACGCCGAGGACCACACCACCCTCGACTCGATGTTCGCCATCCACGAGGAGCTGCGCAAGGACGTCCCGCAGACGGGCTGCGTCATCCAGGCCTACCTCTTCCGCACCGAGGACGACGCGCGCCGCCTCGCCGCGGCCGGCAGCCGCGTACGGTTGGTGAAGGGCGCCTACAAGGAGCCCGCCGAGGTCGCCCACCAGCAGAAGCACGAGATCGACAAGGCGTACGTGCGCATCCTGCGGACGCTGATGGAGGGCGAGGGCTACCCGATGATCGGGTCCCACGACCCGCGTCTGATCTCCATCGCCCAGGAGCTGGCCCGCACCGCCGGGCGCAAGCTCGACGAGTACGAGTTCCAGATGCTCTACGGCATCCGCGGCGACGAGCACCTGCGACTGGCCGCCGAGGGCCACCGCATGCGCGTCTACACGGCCTACGGCACCGACTGGTACGGCTACTTCATGCGCCGTCTGGCGGAGAAGCCCGCGAACCTGCGGTTCTTCCTGCGGAGCATGATCAGTCGTGGCTGAGACGACCCGGCTGTGCCGCGGCCCCGGCCCCGGCCGGGGGTCCGGGGGGCGTCCCCCGGGAAGGCACAGCACGCGCCGTCCGGCGGAGAAGCCCGCGAACCTGCGGGTCTTCGCCCGAAGCATGATCACCAAGGGCTGACACCACACCGTTCAGACAAGGAGTTACGGAAACCATGGACGCTGTGACCCAGGTCCCCACCCCCGTCAACGAGCCGGTGCACGGCTACGCCCCCGGGTCGCCCGAGCGCGCCCGGCTGGAGGCCAAGCTCAAGGAGCTGGCCGACAACCCGATCGACCTCCCCTGCACCATCGGCGGCGAGAAGCGGATGGGCGGCGGTGAGCGCTTCGACGTCGTGCAGCCGCACAACCACAAGGCCCGCCTGGGCACCTACGCCAACGCCACCCGGCAGGACGCACAGGACGCCATCGACGCGGCCCTCGCCGCCGCGCCCGCCTGGCGCGCGATGTCCTTCGACGACCGCGCGGCGATCATCCTGCGCGCCGCCGAGCTGCTGGCCGGCCCCTGGCGCGAGACCATCGCCGCCTCCACCATGCTGGGCCAGTCCAAGACCGCCCAGCAGGCCGAGATCGACAGCCCCTGCGAGCTGGTCGACTTCTGGCGGTTCAACGTCCACTACGCGCGCGGCATCCTCGCCGAGCAGCCCCCGGCCAACTCCCCGGGCGTGTGGAACCGCCTCGACCACCGCCCGCTGGAGGGCTTCGTCTACGCGATCACGCCGTTCAACTTCAGCGCCATCGCGGCCAACCTGCCCACCGCGCCCGCGCTGATGGGCAACGTGGTGGTCTGGAAGCCGTCCCCCACCCAGACCCACGCCGCCGTGCTGCTGATGCGGTTGCTGGAGGAGGCCGGTCTGCCCAAGGGCGTCATCAACCTCGTCACCGGCGACGGCCTCGAGGTCTCCGCGGTCGCCCTGGAGCACCGCGACCTGGCCGGCATCCACTTCACCGGCTCGACCAAGACCTTCCAGCACCTGTGGAAGACGGTCGGCAACAACATCGAGAAGTACCGCACCTACCCGCGTCTGGTCGGCGAGACCGGCGGCAAGGACTTCGTCGTCGCCCACCCGAGCGCCGACCGCGCGGTCCTCAAGACCGCGCTGACCCGCGGCGCCTTCGAGTACCAGGGCCAGAAGTGCTCCGCGACCTCCCGCGCCTACATCCCGGCGTCGATCTGGAACTCCGGCTTCAAGGAGGAGTTCGCGGCGGAGGTCGACGGCATCAGGATGGGTGACGTCACCGACCTGTCCAACTTCATCGGCGCCGTCATCGACGAGCGGTCCTTCGCCAAGAACAAGGCCGCCATCGACCGCGCCAAGGAGGACGCGTCCTGCACGATCGTCGCGGGCGGCTCCTACGACGACTCCGAGGGCTGGTTCGTGCGCCCGACCGTCATCGAGTGCGACGACCCGGAGAACGAGGTGTTCCGCACCGAGTACTTCGGCCCGATCCTCGCCGTGCACGTCTACGACGACGAGAAGTACGACGAGATGCTGACCCAGATGGAGTCGGTGTCGGACTACGCCCTCACCGGCTCGGTCATCGCGAACGACCGCGCGGCGGCGGCGTACACGATGGAGAAGCTGCGCTACGCGGCCGGCAACTTCTACATCAACGACAAGTCGACCGGCGCCGTCGTCGGCCAGCAGCCCTTCGGCGGCGGCCGTGCCTCCGGCACCAACGACAAGGCCGGAGCCCCGCAGAACCTGATGCGCTGGACGCTGACCCGCGCCATCAAGGAGACGCTGGTCCCGCCGACCGACTACGGCTACCCGCACATGGGCTGACGCCCACCCCGACCCCGGACGGGCCAGGTCACCCCCCGACCTGGCCCGTCCGGTGTTTTCGCAGGTGAGGGCGGTGTGACCCGAGCCACCGTCTCAGATAGTAGGAAGTCCGAGTAATTGTGCAGACAGGCGCAGTCCGCTCCTCTAGTTTTGTAGGAGCCGAACGACTCGCTCGATCAAGCGAACGGTGGTCGTGAGCCGGGCCCCGCGCAGGCAACCCCTGCGGCCCGACACTCCCCGCCCCTTCCGGCGTCTCGCACACCCCTTTCCGTGCTCCACGTATGCCGAAGGAGTCGATGACCCATGGCCGAGACGACCGTCCGCCGCCGCGTCCGTCACACCTCCCGCACCAGCGAATCCGACCGCAAGAACGCCGCCGCGGCGCTCCAGCGCGCCCTCGACCGCAGGGACAACGGCGGCTCGACCGGCCACTGACACGCCGACGGCGTCCGTATGCCGGACGCCGCATGTCATCCCGTGGGACGAGGAGTAGGGTGCCCGCATGTCTCGCAGCCTCAATCTCGCAGTGATCCCCGGTGACGGCATCGGCCAGGAGGTCGTGGCCGAAGGTCTGAAGGTCCTCTCCGCCGTCCTTCCGCAGGATGTGAAGCTGGAGACCAAGGAGTACGACTTCGGCGCCCGGCGCTACCACGCCACCGGTGAGACCCTCACCGACGCCGACCTCGACGAACTGAAGCGGCACGACGCCATCCTGCTCGGCGCCATCGGTGACCCGTCGGTCCCCTCCGGCGTCCTCGAGCGCGGCTTCCTGCTCAAGCTCCGCTTCGCCTTCGACCACCACGTCAACCTGCGTCCGTCGAAGCTCCTCCCGGGTGTCGCCACCCCGCTCGCCGGCCAGCCCGAGATCGACTTCGTCGTGGTCCGCGAGGGCACCGAGGGGCCGTACACGGGCAACGGCGGCACCATCCGCAAGGGCACGCCGCACGAGGTCGCCACCGAGGTGTCCGTGAACACGGCCTTCGGGGTCGAGCGCGTGGTCCGCGACGCCTTCGCCCGCGCCCAGGCCCGCCCGCGCAAGAAGCTCACGCTGGTCCACAAGAACAACGTGCTGACCTTCGCCGGTCACCTGTGGACGAACGTCTTCAACAAGGTGGCCGAGGAGTACCCCGAGGTCACCACCGACTACATCCACGTCGACGCCGCGACGATCTACCTCGTCACCGACCCGGCCCGCTTCGACGTCATCGTCACCGACAACCTCTTCGGCGACATCATCACCGACCTCGCCGCGGCCGTCTCCGGCGGCATCGGCGTCGCGGCCTCCGGCAACATCAACCCGGACCGCGCCTACCCGTCCATGTTCGAGCCCGTGCACGGCTCGGCCCCGGACATCGCCGGCCAGGGCAAGGCCGACCCCAGCGCCACGGTCCTGTCCGTCGCCCTCCTGCTGCGCCACCTCGGCCACGACGCCGAGGCGGCCCGCATCGAGGACGCCGTCTCCGCCGACCTCGCGGAGCGCGGCGGCCTGCCCGCCCGCAGCACCTCCGAGATCGGCGACGCGCTCGCCGCGCGAGTAGCCGGCTGATCCGGCGCGCTCCCTCGAAGAACATTCGAAGCCGCCGGGTCGCATCCGCACCCGGCGGCTTCCCCCTGTCCCCGCCGGGTGCCACCATCGACCACCGGGCCGCATTCACCCTGTTCCTCCCGCCGTCGCTCCCGGGCGATAATCGAACGCGGAGCCGCGGAATGAGGGAATGCTCGGACGTCCTAGCACTGGCCACCGGCCGTACGGGCGTGTGCGCGGCCCGTCACTACAACCGGTGAAGGACAACCACTCATGACGACGCCCACGATCGAGCTCAAGCCCTCGGCGCACCCGCTCTCGGACACAGAGCGCGAGGCGATCCTGGCCAACCCCGGGTTCGGCCGCCACTTCACCGATCACATGGTGACGATCAAGTGGACCGAGGGCCGCGGCTGGCACGACGGCCAGCTCGTCCCGTACGCGCCGATCTCCCTCGACCCCGCGACCACCGTCCTGCACTACGCGCAGGAGATCTTCGAAGGGCTGAAGGCCTACCGACGGCCCGACGGTTCCGTCGCCACCTTCCGCCCCGAGAAGAACGCCGAGCGCTTCCAGCGCTCCGCCAAGCGCCTCGCGATGCCCGAACTACCGGTCGAGACCTTCATCGAGGCGTGCGACGCCCTCGTCGCCCAGGACAAGGCGTGGGTGCCGGCGCACGGCGGCGAGGAGTCCCTCTACCTGCGTCCCTTCATGATCGCCACCGAGGTCGGACTGGGCGTGAAGCCCGCCAACGAGTACCTCTTCCTGGTCATCGCCTCGCCGGCCGGCGCGTACTTCCCGGGCGGTGTGAAGCCGGTCTCCATCTGGGTCTCCGAGGACCGCGTCCGCGCCGTCCCCGGCGGCATGGGCGACGCCAAGACCGGCGGCAACTACGCGGCCTCCCTGCTCGCGCAGGCCGAGGCCGCCGCCAAGGGCTGCGACCAGGTCTGCTACCTCGACGCGGTCGAGCACCAGTGGGTCGAGGAACTGGGCGGCATGAACCTGTACTTCGTGTACGGCGACAGGATCGTCACCCCCAGCCTCAGCGGCTCCATCCTGGAGGGCGTCACCCGTGACTCCCTGCTGGACGTCGCCCGCGACCTCGGCTACGAGGCCGTCGAGGAGCGCGTCTCCGTCGAGCAGTGGCAGCGCGACTCGGAGAACGGCACCCTCACCGAGGTCTTCGCCTGCGGCACGGCGGCCGTCATCACCCCGGTCGGAACCGTGAAGCGGGAGGGTGCCGAGTGGCGGCAGAGCGGGGGCGAGCCCGGCGAGGTCACCCTCCGGCTGCGCCGGGCCCTCCTCGACATCCAGCGGGGCACGGCCGAGGACCGGCACGGCTGGATGCACCAGCTGGCGTAGGGCGCCGGTGCGGGCGGGGCACCGGGGCTCCGTCCCCGGGCCCCCGGGCTCAAGCGGCCTCGTCCTCGAACGCCGGACGGGCCGCGGGGACCGTCGCGGCCGGGTTCCGCTCCATGGAGCCCGGGGCCGACAGCGGGTACGCCGCGCCTCCCGCCGGCCCCGACAGCGGGAAGCTCGCGTCCACCCCGTCCGTGAGCGCCGCCGGCGGGCCCCCGTACGACGGCAGGGAGACCGCCGGCACGCCGACGGTCGCGCCGAGCGCCCAGGAGACCGTCGCCGGGACGTTCCAGCCGGCGGTGCACCAGTGGCACCGCCCCGGGCACGGCGGTTGAGGACCTGGAGCGCGTCGGCGTCGTGGACCCCGCGGCAGCGGGCGAAGCCGATGAGGGTGATCACGGCCCACGGGGTGCCGATCGCGGTGAGCAGCGGCACGAACGACGTCATCGCGTCCTGGGCCGTCGCCAGGTGGTGCCCGGCGGACACGCGGACCGTGGCGCTCACGACGACCACGTACGTGCAGTCCGAACAGCCGCTCGCGCACCCCACCGTCACGTCCCCGCCGATCCACACGGTCGGCGCCGTGTACCCGGGCGCCGGCGGCGGCCCGGTCACCGAGCCCACCAGCCGCCCCCGCACGCCGAACCGGGCGCCCGAGGAGGCGGACAGGTGGGCCGCCGTGCGCAGCGGGACCAGCGCCGGCGGGGCGGTGAACACCGTGCCGACGACCGTGCCGACGACCACCGAGCCGACCGACGACCACCGGTCCAGGCCGAAGGACGGCGGCAGCCACCCGAAGACGATCACCCCCGGACAGAGGTTGGACCCCAGCGGGATCGAGACGAGGTCCCGCGGTCCGCTGGTGCGTTCCGCCTCGGGGACGGTGTCGGCTCCGCGCTGTTCCCTCTGCACGGCCGGTCTCCGCCGAAGGGTCGGCTGGTTTTAGAGCGACGCTCAATGTGTTGGTTGAATGTGCTCCCCGTCAACAGTTCCACAACAGGAATCAAAGGTTTAGAGTGACGCTCTAAAAGGGGAAGGCAAGGAGGTGCCGAGTCGTGAGGCTGACCCCCACGGAACGTGACCGGCTGCTGCTCTTCGGGGCCGCCGAGCTGGCCCGGGCCCGCCGGGCCAGGGGGCTTCGACTGAACGTCCCCGAGGCGACGGCCCTGATCGCCGACACCGTGTGCGAGGCCGCCCGCGACGGTGCGCGCCTCGCCGAGGCCGTCGAACGCGCCCGGTCGGTGCTCGGACCCGACGACGTGCTGCCCGGGGTCGCGGACGTGGTCACCGAGGTGCACGTCGAGGCCGTCTTCGACGACGGTTCCCGGCTCGCGGTCGTCTCCGCCCCGATCGGCGGCGGGCTGGGCGAGCGGGCTCCGGGAGCACTGCTGCCCGGCCCGCGGCACACCGAGCCCGAGGCGGTGGTACGGCTGACCGTCACCAACACCGCCGCCGTACCCGTCTCGGTGACCTCCCACTTCCACTTCTTCGAGGCCAACCCGCGCCTGGACTTCCGGCGCGCCGACGCCTACGGCATGCGGCTCGCCGTGCCCGCCGGGTCGTCCGTGCGCTTCGGGCCGGGCGAGACCCGTGAGGTCGGGCTCGTGCCGATCGGCGGCGCACGCGTCGCCATCGGCTTCGCCGGCCTGGTCGACGGCCCCCTGGACGCGCCGGGCGCGAGGGAGGAGGCGCTGCTCCGGGCGGCGGCCTGCGGATACCTCGGCGCCGCACCCGAAGGACCGGAAGGAGACGGGCGATGAGCCGCTCGAAGGGACGCGAGGCCGGCGAGGCCGTGCACCTGGACCCCCACGCCTACGCCGCCGCCCACGGCCCCCGCGCCGGCGACCGCGTCCGCCTCGGCGACTCGGGCCTCGTGATCCGCGTCGAGTCCGACGCCCAGCGGTACGGCGACGAGTTCCTCGCCGGCTTCGGCAAGACCGCCCGCGACGGGCTGCACCTCAAGGCCGCCGCCGTCCGCGAGACCTGTGACGTCGTGATCAGCAACGTGGTGGTGGTCGACGCCGTCCAGGGGATCCGGAAGGTCTCCATCGGGATCAGACAGGGGCGGATCTGTTCCCTCGGGCGCGCGGGCAATCCCGACACCCTCGACGGCGTGGACGTCGTGGTCGGCACGGGCACCTCGATCGTGTCCGGCGAGGGGCTGATCGCCACCGCCGGGGCCGTCGACACCCACGTCCACCTGCTCTCCCCGCGCATCATGGAGGCGTCGCTGGCCTCGGGGGTCACCACGGTCATCGGGCAGGAGTTCGGCCCGGTCTGGGGCGTCGGCGTCAACTCGCCCTGGGCGCTCAAGCACGCCTTCGGCGCCTTCGACGCCTGGCCGGTCAACATCGGCTTCCTGGGCCGGGGTTCCTCGTCCCACGAGGCGCCGCTGATCGAGGCGCTCGCCGAGGGAGGCGCGTCCGGCTTCAAGGTGCACGAGGACATGGGCGCCCACACCCGGGCCCTGGACACGGCGCTGCGGGTCGCCGAGGACCACGACGTCCAGGTCGCCCTGCACAGCGACGGACTGAACGAGTGCCTGTCGGTCGAGGACACCCTGAAGGTGCTGGAGGGACGTACCGTCCACGCCTTCCACATCGAGGGCTGCGGCGGCGGACACGTCCCCAACGTGCTGAAGATGGCGGGCGTGCCGAACGTCATCGGCTCCTCCACCAACCCCACCCTGCCCTTCGGCCGGGACGCGGTCGCCGAGCACTACGGCATGATCGTCTCCGTCCACGACCTCAAGACCGACCTGCCCGGCGACGCCGCCATGGCCCGCGACCGCATCCGCGCCGGAACCATGGGCGCCGAGGACGTGCTGCACGACCTGGGCGCCATCGGCATCACCTCCTCCGACGCGCAGGGCATGGGCCGCGCGGGCGAGACGGTCCGCCGCACCTTCGCCATGGCCGGGAAGATGAAGGCCGAGTTCGGCGCGCCCGAGGACCACGACAACGAGCGGGTCCTGCGGTACGTCGCCAAGCTGACCATCAACCCCGCGATCGCCCACGGCCTCGCCCACGAGGTGGGCTCGATCGAGACCGGCAAGCTCGCCGACATCGTGCTGTGGCGGCCGGAGTACTTCGGTGCCAAACCCCAGCTGGTGCTCAAGGCCGGCTTCCCCGCGTACGGAGTGGTCGGCGACCCCAACGCGGCGACCGACACCTGCGAACCCCTGGTCCTGGGACCGCAGTTCGGGGCGTACGGCGCCACTCCCGCCGACCTCTCGGTCGCCTTCGTCGCCCGGGCGGCCGTCGAGCAGGGCCACGACACCATGCCGACCCGGCGCCGCAGGGTCGCGGTGCGCGGCACCCGCGGCATCGGCCCCGCCGACCTGCGCCTCAACTCCCGCACCGGAGCCGTCGAGGTCGACGCGCGCACCGGACTCGTCACCCTCGACGGGGAACCGCTCCGCTCCCGGCCCGCCGACTCGGTCTCCCTCAACCGCCTCTACTTCCTCTGAGGACCCACATGAACACGCCCGCGTCCGACGGCTTCCGCATGCCCGCCGAGTGGACCCCGCACGAGCGCACCTGGATGGCCTGGCCCGGCCCCAACCACACCTTCGCCGACCCCGGTGAACTCGCCGCCGCCCGCACCGCCTGGGCGGCGGTGGCCCGCGCGGTCCGCCGCTTCGAGCCGGTGACGGTGGTGTGCGGCACCGGGCAGTCGGACGGGGCGCGGGCCCTGCTCGGCCCCGGCGTCGACACCGTCGAGCGGGACCTCGACGACGCCTGGATGCGGGACATCGGGCCCACGTTCCTCACCGACGGCGCGGGCGGGCTGGCCGCCGTCGACTGGACGTTCAACGGCTGGGGCGCCCAGGAGTGGGCCCGCTGGGAGCACGACGCGAAGATCGCCGCGTACGTCTCGGACCTCGCGGGGGCCCGGACGTACGCCTCGCGGCTGGTCAACGAGGGCGGCGCGATCCACGTCGACGGCGAGGGAACGGTGCTGCTGACGGAGACGGTCCAGCTCGGCCCGGAGCGCAACCCCGGCTGGTCCCGCGAGGAGGTCGAGGCGGAGATCCACGCCCACCTCGGCACCCGCAAGGCGATCTGGCTGCCGCGCGGCCTCACCGGCGACTATCCCCCCGACGGCTTCGGCACCCTCGGCCATGTGGACATCGTCGCGGCCTTCGCCCGCCCCGGTGTGGTCGTGGCCCATGTGCAGCCCGACCCGGCGCACCCGGATCACGAGGTCACCAAGGAGACCGTCGGCCTGCTGAGGTCGCAGACGGACGCGCGCGGCCGCCGCCTGGAGGTCGTCGAGGTCCCCGCCCCGACCGTCCTGGAGGCCGACGGACACTGGGCCGACTACTCCTACATCAACCACTACCTCTGCAACGGCGGCGTCGTGCTCTGCGGGTTCGACGACCCGCGCGACGAGACCGCGGCCGGGATCTTCCGCCGCCTCTTCCCCGAGCGCACGGTGACGCTCGTCGACGCGCGCACCGTCTTCGCGGGCGGCGGCGGCATCCACTGCGTCACCCAGCAGCAGCCGAAGGCCCTCGTCGGGTAGAACGTACGGGTGAACGTACTGCCCTGCGCCACCTGCGGAACACGGCTGACCGCGCCGGTCCGCCGGCTCGACGGGATGCCCGGGTACTCCGGCTGGGACGGGCTGCCGGGCCCGGACGGGCGGGCCGGGACCGGCCACGTCCGTGCGTGCGGGGCCGGCCACGTCCGTGCGTGCGGGGCCGAGGCGGCGATCGTGGCCGCCGACCGCACCGGCGGATACGGGACCCGGCCCGTCCCGGACGCCGTCCACGTGGAGGCCGCCCGGTGACCACCCGCCGCCGCACCCCCGCGCCGCCCCGCGAGGACGTCCTCGCCGCCGCCATGGCGATGATCGCCGAACGGGGCCTGGAACAGCTGACCATGGCCGCCCTCGGCCGTGAAGTCGGCATGAGCAGCGGTCACCTGATCTACTACTTCCGCTCCAAGGACGAGTTGCTGCTGCGCACCCTGGAGTGGAGCGAGGGCCGCCTCGGCACCGAGCGGGCCCGGCTGCTCGCCCGCCCCGCCACCGCCCGCGAACGCCTCGACGCCTACGTCGGCCTGTACGTTCCCGACGGCCACCGCGACCCGCACTGGACGCTGTGGCTGGAGGTCTGGAACCGCTCGCAGAACGCGGGCGCCGACGCCCGCGACCGGCAGGCCGCCATCGAGGGCGCCTGGCACCGCGACCTGGTGGCGCTGCTGGCCGAGGGCGTCTCCCGGGGCGAGTTCCGCCCCGTCGACGCCGACCGCTACGCGGCCCGCCTCCGCGCGCTGCTCGACGGCCTCTCCATCCATGTGGCGATCGGCCTGCGCGGCACGGACCGGACACAAGTCCTCTCCCACGTACGGGAGTTCCTCGCCGAAACGCTTCTCGCGGACGCCTGAACCCGCGCCCGGGCCGTACGCGGAACACCGCGTCGACCGGCCGGCTCCGGCGAGCCCCCGGCGCGGGGCCGGGCGGAGCCGCGCCCCGCGGTCGGACGGCCGGGGCCGGCCGGTGTCCGCCTCCGCGGCCTGCGCACCGGGAGCACCCGGCCGATCGGCGAGTCCGTCACCTCGGGGCCCGTGGCGGACGCCTGCGCGACGGCCTTCCGGCCGGGTGCGGGCATCCCGGCCGGATCGGCCTCGGCGGCGCGCCCGCCCGGCTCGTCCCGGACGACACCGGCGGTCACCACGACGGCTTCGTCCGCCGCCTGCGCGAGCACGCACCGCCCGCATCCTGAGACGGACCGTGAGCGCGGGGGCGGATTGTGCCAGACTGCCGCCGTGCTCTCGTTCGCCACGATTATTGGCAGCAGGCGCGCCGGTCCGCAGTGACCGCACGTACGACACCGTACGGGCGGACACCGTCGTCCTCGACCCGCGCGCAGACCTCTCGCACCCGCGAGGGGTTTTTCTGTTTCCTGGCCCACCCGCAGCCGGGGAACGGGGCGTGAGGGACCATGGGGGAACGGTGGAACCGGTCATTCCGGTAGACCGAGATCAACTCAGGAGCCTTCAGACCATGACCGCAACCAGCGAGCCCGACGACTCGTTCCACGTCTTCGACACCACCCTGCGCGACGGCGCCCAGCGTGAGGGCATCAACCTCACGGTCGCCGACAAGCTGGCCATCGCCCGGCACCTGGACGAGTTCGGCGTGGGCTTCATCGAGGGCGGCTGGCCCGGCGCGAACCCCCGGGACACCGAGTTCTTCGCCCGTGCCCAGCAGGAGATCGAGTTCCGGCACGCCCAGCTGGTCGCCTTCGGCGCCACCCGCCGCGCCGGCTCCACCGCCGCGAAGGACCCCCAGGTCAGGGCGCTCCTCGACTCCGGCGCGCAGGTGATCACGCTGGTCGCGAAGTCCCACGACCGCCATGTCGAGCTCGCCCTGCGCACCACCCTCGACGAGAACCTCGAGATGGTCCGCGACACGGTGTCCTTCCTCAAGGGGGAGGGCCGCCGGGTCTTCGTCGACTGCGAGCACTTCTTCGACGGCTACCGCGCCAACCCCGAGTACGCGAAGTCGGTGGTCCGCGCCGCCGCCGAGGCCGGCGCCGACGTCGTCGTCCTGTGCGACACCAACGGCGGCATGCTCCCGGCGCAGATCCAGGCCGTGGTCTCCACCGTGCTCGCCGACACGGGCGCCCGGCTCGGCATCCACGCCCAGGACGACACCGGCTGCGCGGTCGCCAACACCCTCGCCGCCGTCGACGCGGGCGCCACCCACGTGCAGTGCACCGCCAACGGCTACGGCGAGCGGGTCGGCAACGCCAACCTGTTCCCGGTCGTGGCCGCCCTGGAACTGAAGTACGGCAAGCAGGTCCTGCCCGAGGGTCGGCTGCGGGAGATGACCCGCATCTCGCACGCCATCGCCGAGGTCGTCAACCTCACCCCCTCCACGCACCAGCCGTACGTCGGCGTCTCCGCCTTCGCGCACAAGGCCGGACTGCACGCCTCCGCGATCAAGGTCGACCCGGACCTCTACCAGCACATCGACCCCGAGCAGGTCGGCAACACCATGCGGATGCTGGTCTCCGACATGGCCGGGCGCGCCTCCATCGAGCTCAAGGGCAAGGAGCTCGGCATCGACCTCGGCGGCGACCGCGAACTGGTCGGCCGGGTCGTCGAGCGGGTCAAGGAGCGCGAGCTCAAGGGCTACACGTACGAGGCGGCCGACGCCTCCTTCGAGCTGCTGCTGCGCGCGGAGGCCGAGGGCGGGCCGCTGAAGTACTTCGACGTCGAGTCCTGGCGCGCGATCGTCGAGGACCGCCCCGACGGCACCCACGCCAACGAGGCCACGGTGAAGCTGTGGGCCAAGAGCGAGCGCATCGTCGCCACCGCGGAGGGCAACGGCCCGGTCAACGCCCTGGACCGTGCCCTGCGCGTCGCCCTGGAGAAGATCTACCCGCAGCTCGCCAAGCTGGAGCTGGTCGACTACAAGGTCCGCATCCTGGAGGGCAAGCACGGCACGCAGTCGACGACCAGGGTCCTGATCTCCACGTCCGACGGGGCGGGGGAGTGGTCGACGGTGGGCGTCGCCGACAACGTCATCGCCGCTTCCTGGCAGGCGCTGGAGGACGCCTACGCGTACGGGCTGCTGCGGGCCGGCGTGGAACCGGCGTCGTAGGAAACCGGGACCGGCGGGGCGGCCCCGGGACTCCCTGCCGGTCCGGATGTCCGTTTTCGAACGGATTCGGGTAGCTTCGAAGGTATGAAGGCCGCGTCGATGCGTACCCTCGTACGCCTGCTGATCGTGCCGGTGACCGCCGTACTGGCGCTCCTGACGGCCGGTGCGCCCGGGGCGCAGGCGGCCACGGACATCTCGGAGATCGCCCGCGCACTGCGGGAGAGCCCCGTCTACGTCGACCCCGGGGCCCGGGACATCCTGGCCGAGTCCGACGCGGAGGCCCTCGCCGCCAGGATCGAGGACGCGGACGCGCCGGTCTTCGTGGCGGTCCTCCCGGCGGACTACCCGACGCAGAACCTCTTCCGGAACCTGCGCACCGAGACCGGCGTCACCGGTCTGTACGGCATCCGCCTCGGCGACCGGTTCGACGCGCGTGCCGACAGCAGCGTGCTCAGCCGCCAGGGCGTGCGGAACCTGGTCCTGTCCGTGCAGGACACCGGTGACGCCAAGGCCCAGCTGAACGACTTCGTCGACAACGCGCTGCGCGACACCGGCGGCTCCGCGCCGAACTCGTGGAGCGACGGGTCCGGCGGTGGCGTCCCCGTCGGCGGGCTGATCACCGTCGGCACGGTGCTGGTGGCCGGCGGCGCGGGCGCGTACGTCCTGACCCGGCGCAACCGGCGGCGCCACGAGGAGGAGCAGGGGGCCGCGCTGGAGAAGCTGCGGGTGGTGGTGGACGAGGACATCACCGCGTTCGGCGAGGAACTCGACCGCCTCGACTTCCACCCGGCCGAGCCCGGCGCGGACGACGCGATGCGCGCGGACTACGAGCACGCGCTGGACGCCTACGAGCGGTCCAAGTCGTTCATGGCCGCGGCCCGCAAACCGGAGGACGTCCGGGCCGTCACCGAGGCCGTGGAGGACGGCCGCTTCGCCCTCGCCTCGCTCGCCGCACGCCGGGAGGGACGCCCGCTGCCGGAGCGCCGCCCGCCCTGCTTCTTCGACCCGCGCCACGGCCCCTCGGTCGCCGACGCCGTCTGGACGCCGCCGGGCGGCGCCGAACGCGAGGTCCCGGTGTGCGCGGCCGACCGGGCCCGGCTGGCCGACGGGCGCGATCCCGTCGTCCGCGAGGTCGACACCGAGTACGGGCGCCGGCCCTACTGGGACGCCGGTCCCGCGTACGGCCCCTGGGCCGGCGGCTACTTCGGCGGCGGCCTGCTGCCCGGACTGCTCGTCGGCACCATGCTCGGCGGCATGATGGCCGGCCCCGCCTACGCGGCCGACTACGGCGCCGGCTACGGCGACTTCGGCGGCTACCAGGGAGGCGACGTCTCGGGCGCCGACTTCGACGGCGGGGACTTCGGCGGTGACTTCGGCGGCGGTGACTTCGGCGGCGGAGGCGGAGGCGGGGACTTCGGCGGCGGCTTCTGAGCCGTCGGGATCTCCTCCGGACACGCCGAGCGCCCGCCCTCCCGTACGGGGGAGTGGGGGGCGGGCGCGCTCGGGGGGACGCCGGGCGGGGCGCCGTCGGCGGGATCAGGCGTTGCGGATCGCCGAGATGTCGAAGTTCAGCTTGATCTTGTCGGAGACCAGGACGCCGCCCGTCTCCAGCGCCGCGTTCCAGGTCAGGCCCCACTCGGAGCGCAGGATCTCCGCCTTGCCCTCGAAGCCGACGCGCTCGTTGCCGAAGGGGTCCTTCGCGGCGCCGTTGAACTCCAGGTCGATGGTGAGCGGCCGGGTGGTGCCCAGGATGGTCAGGTCACCGGTGATGCGGTAGTCATCGCCGCCGAGGGCCTCCGCCCCGGTGGTGCGGAAGGTCATCGTCGGGAACTCCTCCGTCCTGAAGAAGTCGGCGCTCTTCAGGTGGCCGTCACGGTCGGCGTTGCCCGTGTCGATGCTGTCCATCACCACGTCGATGGTGGCCGTGGACTTCGACGGGTCGGTGCCGTCGAGGTGCAGCGTGCCGGTGAAGTCCTGGAAGCCGCCCTTGACGTTGGTGACCATGGCGTGCCGGGCGACGAAGCCGAACGTGCTGTGCGCGGGGTCGATCGTGTAGTCGCCGCTCAGCGCGGCCAGGTCCGGGTTCACCGCGGTGGTGGTGGCGGTGGCGGTCTCGTTGTCCTTGCGGCCGAAGATGCCCATGGTGTTCCTCCTGAAGGGATCACGTTGAATGTTCAACTAACTCGACGGGATCCACCGTAGACCCATTCCGTTTAAGTTTCAACATGTCTGGCGAAGGTGGCGCGATTGAGCCCCCGGAACGGGTGGTACCCGCCGGTCGTGTCCTCGGTCGCGGTCCTGGTGGAGCTGCTGCGGCGTGATACGTCGGGCGGCCAGGTGAAGTGCTGGGAACACTTCGCGCGGAGCGCCGCCCGCCTGCCGGAGCCCCTGCCCGACGGCTCCGGCGGCACACCCCTCGACCTGACCGTCTACTTCCTCGGCGAACGCGAGCGGGTCGAGCCGCTCTCCCCGCGCGTCCGGTTCGTCGTGCTCCGGCCCGTGCTCAGCTCGGCGGCGACGCGTTCGGCCGACCGCGCGGAGGACGTCTGCGACCTCGCGCCGTACCACCCGCGGCTCGCCGCCCTGCTGCCCCGCCACGACGTCTGGCACCTGACCCACGGCTTCGCCTTCGCCGCCACCGCCGTACGGCTCCACCGCCACGCGGCCCGGCGGTCCGGCCCGCGGCCCCGGCTCGTCGGCTCCGTGCACACCGACGTACCGCTGCTGGCCTCCGTCTACGCCCGCTATCTGGCCGAGCGGTGGCTGCCCGGGAGCCATCCGAAGGTGGAGGACCTGCTCGCGGACCGGGCCGAGAGGGCGCTGCGCCGGCGCCGGGACCGGCTGCTGGACGCCTGCGAACGCGTACTCGTCCCGACCCCGGAAGGCCGCGCGGAACTCGCCCGCGTCCTCGGGCCGCACCGGGTCGCCCTGCTGCGCCGGGGCGTCGACCACGAACTCTTCCGGCCCGACCCCACCGCGCGGGCCTGGCTCGCGCGCGCGTACGGCGTCCCGGCCGACCGCCCGCTGGTGCTGTTCGCGGGCCGGCTGGACGCCAGCAAGGGCGTGCCGCTGCTGACCGAGAGCGTCCGGCTGCTGCGCGCCGGGGGCAGTGCCGCGCACCTGGTCATGGCGGGCTCCGGCGCCGAGGAGGACGCCGTGCGCCGTGCGCTCGGCCGGGACGTCACCCTGCTCGGGCCGCTCCCGCAGGACCGGCTGGCACGGGTGTACGCCGGCTGCGACGTCTTCGCCTTCCCGTCCCGCACGGAGACCAGCGGCAACGTCGTCGCCGAGGCGATGGCGTGCGGTCTGGCGGTGGTCCTGCCCGAGGGCGCGCACACCACCCGCTGGCTGTCCGCACCGGGCCTCGACGGCATCGTCGTCCCGGCCGACGACCCCCGGACCTGGGCGGACGCCCTGCGCCCGCTGACCGACCGCCCCGCGCTACGGGAGTCGGTACGGCACCGGGCCGCGGAGACGTCCCGGAACACCCACCCCACCTGGGACCGCGTGCTCGCGGAGGACCTCCTCCCGCTCTGGTCCGCCCCCGCCCGGGCACCCCGGCCCGCCCCGCACCCGGGCCGCACCCCCGGCCCGCACGCCTCCTGAGCCACCGCGCCGCCTTCCGGACCGCGAAGGAGCGGCCCGCCCGCCGGCGGGCACCACGGAAGCGCCCCGTCCCGGTCGCCGGGACGGGGCGCGGTGCGGGAGCGGCCGGGACGTCACCGTCGAAGTGACGGCGGACGCCGGACCGGAACCGCGGGCGGGCCCGCCCGCGGACGCAGGGGACGGCGGACCGATGCCCCGGCCGGCCGCTCGCGCCGCCGGTGCCGTCCGCCCGTCCGGCTTCCGCCGCGGTGAGGCGGACGGTTCCCGGGCGGGGCCGGGCCTCAGGCGGTGCCGGCTCCGTGGCGGCCGTGGGACGCCGCCACGACCGGGGACGTGTCCAGGGCGGTGATGCCCGCCGCCACCAGGACCAGACCCGTCACCGTCACCGCCGAGGCGGGCCAGCCCGTGCGGAGCGTCTCGTCGAAGAGGAGGGTGCCCATGGCCACCGCGACCACCGGCTCGGTCGCGTCCAGGACCGTCATGCTCGCGGCGAGCGGGCCCCGCTGGAAGGCGCTCTGGATGAGCAGCAGGCCGCCCACGCTGGCCGCGACGAGCGCGTAGGTCTGCCAGGCGGCCAGGGCCGTGAGCGGCCCGTGCCGGAGCCGGTCCACCGTCGCGGCCAGCAGGACGGACTGGGTGCCCATCACCGCCCCCGCGGCGAGCGCCGTCGCCGAGGCCCGCCACGGACCGGACAGCACCCGCGCGGTCGCGAGCGCGGCGCCCACCACGGCCGCGACCGCGCCGACGGCCAGGAGCCAGGACAGCAGGCCGGCCGCCCGGGGGTCGCCGCCGTGCGGGCGGGCGGAGAGCAGCGCCAGCGCCAGCCCCGCCGCCACCGCGAGCGTGCCGGACCACTCCCGCCGGCCCAGCCGCAGCCGGTACAGCCGTGCCGACAGCGGGACCGCGAAGACCAGTTCGGCGACGATCAGCGGCTGCACCAGGCTCAGCGGCCCGAACGCCAGCGCCAGCGACTGGAATCCGTACGCCACCACGGCCAGCCCGATCCCGCACAGCCACAGCGGGTCCCGTGCCAGCCGCCCCAGCAGCCGCGCGGTGAGCGCCTCCGCGTCCGGCCGCGCGGCCGCCGCCCACTGCTGCATGACCCCCGCGACGGCGAAGCAGACACCGGCGGCGAGCGAGGCGAGGACGGCTACCGCCATGGCGGAGGAGTCCCGGCGGCCGGCTAGTCCGGTGTCCGGCCGGGCGTCGTGCCCCGCGCCGCCTCCCGGGTGTGGACGTACAGCATGCGCCGGTCGCCGATGTCGAGGCGCTGGGGGAGCGGCAGTTCGTGGCGCACCGGCCGCGCGTGGTCGGCGAGCTGCCGGCGCGGGTTGTAGACCTGGTTGAACTTCCAGAGCATCCGGGCGAAGTTGGTCTGCCCGTGCAGCAGGTTGCGGCCGAGCACGCGCGCCGCGCCGAACGCCGTGCGCACTCCCAGGTGCTTGCGGTTGATGACCGCCTGGGTCCGCACCAGCTCCTCGTAGAAGCGCTCCAGCGGCAGCGTGGTCGGCACCACCGCGTGCTGGATGTCGAAGAGGCGGTAGTCGCGGGTGGTGAGCCGGCGCGACTCGGTGTGCCAGATCTCCGTACCCGGATACGGCGTCATCACCGTGAAGTGCACGATCTCCGGCACGGCCAGCGCGAACTCCCGCACCACCCGGAAGCGCTCCTCGTCCCAGGCAGGGTCCACGATCAGATTGATCGCGACCTTGATGCCGAGCCGCCGTGCCGTCTCCAGCGCCTTCAGGTTCTCGTCCGGGCTGACCCGCTTGCGGTACAGGTCGAGCCCCTCGGCGTCGATCGCCTCCATGCCGAGGAACATGTAGCGCAGCCCCAGCCGCGCCCACCGCTCGAACACGTCGGGATGGCGCAGCAGGACGTCGGAGCGCGTCTCCAGGTAGTACCGCTTGCGGATGCCGCGCCGCTCCACCTCCGCGGCGATCGCGTTCCCGTGCTCGGGCCGGATGAACGCCACGTCGTCCACGATGAACACGTTCGGCTCGCGGATCCCCGCCAGCTCCTCCGCCGCCGCCTCGGGCGAGGCCTTGCGGTAGCTGCGGCCGTAGAACGTCCACGCCGAACAGAAGGAGCAGTCCCAGGGACAGCCGCGGGTGAACTCGACGGACGCGCACGGGTCGAGCTCGCCGATGAAGTAGCGGCGCCGGTTGCGCATCAGATCGCGGGCCGGGAGCGGTCCGTCGATGCCGTGCAGCATCAGCGGCGCCGGACCGCGCCCGGCCGCCGTGACGACGCCCGGCACGCCCTCCACCCCGCCGTCGCGCACCGCCTCCAGCAGCGGCGCGACCGCCGGCTCCCCCTCCCCGCGGACCACCGCGTCGACCGCGCCCGCCGCCTGTTCGACGACCTCCTCGGCGACGAACGAGACGCTGTGCCCGCCGAGGAACACGAAGCAGCCCGGCACCTCCCGCTTCACCCGCGTCGCCAGCGCGATCGCCTCGGGGATGTTCGCCAGGTAGTTCAGCGAGATGCCGAGCGCCTCCGGGCGGAAGGACCGCACCTCGTCGCGGAGCCGGTTCACCCCCAGCACCTGGAGGTCGACGACCCGGACCTCGTGACCGGCCGCGCGGGCGGCGCCCGCCACCCGCTCCAGGCCCAGGGGCTCGAGGCGGAGGAAGATCTCGGAGTACATCAGGGCACTGGGGTGGACGAGCAGCAGACGCATGGTGACCTCGCCACGGGGACCGGACGGACCGGGTACGGAAGGGTGTCTCCTTCGTATCCCTGCACACCGGACCGCGTACCCGCCCATACGCCCGCCTGGCCGCATCCCACGGCACGCAGGAGTGGTCCTGCGGCGCGGAGCACGCCCCCGGGAGCCGCGACACGGCCCGCCGGCGTGGGGCCGGAGCGGGCCGGGCGGACGGACTCCAGCGCTGGCGGGGTGCGCCGGAGTGGGGGTGTCCTGGATGACGAGGACCCGCAGCGACAGCGCATGGGAGACCGACTCGTGACCACCACCGGCTCCGCTTCCGGCTACGACCCCCCGGCGGACCCCGCACACGGTGCCGCCCGTGCCGCCGCCTCCGCCCCGGCGGCGGCGCGCGGCCACGGGCCGCCGCCGCGCACGGACCGGCGCGTCGCCCTCGTCACCGGCGCCTCCTCGGGCATCGGCGCGGCCACCGCGCGGCGCTTCGCCGCCGGGGGCTGGCAGCTGCTGCTCAACGGCCGGGACCGGCGGCGGCTGGAGGAGACGGCGTCCGGCACCTCGGCGGTCCTGCTGCCCGCCGACCTCGCCGCGCCGGACGGGGCGAGGATCCTGGCGGAGGCCGCGCTGCGGAGGACCGGACGCATCGACGTGCTGGTCGCCGGGGCGGGCATCGGCTGGGCCGGCCCGTTCCTGACGATGCCGCACACCGACATCGACCGGGTGCTGTTCCTGGACCTCAACGCGACGCTGCACCTCGTGCGGGAGGTGCTGCCCGCGATGGTGGCGGCCGGCGGCGGCCGGGTGGTGCTCGTCGGCTCGGTGGCCGGCTCGGTGGGCGTACGGGAGGAGGCGGTGTACTCCGCCGCCAAGGCCGGGCTCGCCGCGTTCGCCGAGGCGCTCCGGCAGGAACTGCGCGGTACGGGCGTGGGGGTGACGCTCGTCGTGCCCGGACCCGTCGAGACGGGCTTCTTCGCCCGCCGCGGCACGCCGTACCACCGCTCCCGCCCGCGCCCCACCTCGCCCGGCCGGGTCGCGGCCGCCGTCTGGAAAGCCGTCTCGCGGGGCCACGACGACATCTATATCCCCACCTGGCTCGCCCTCCCCTCCCGGGTGCGCGCCCTCGCCCCCGGCCTCTACCGCAAGCTCCTGAACCGCTTCGGCTGAGGCCCCGGCGCGGGCGGGCCGACCCGAACGGGTGCATGCGCCACCCAGGAATGTGAGCGGATTCTCAGACGGCGTCTTTGTATGACCTCCACAAGCCGGACGCCCTCTGAGCAGTCGGAACGGCTGCATGGCGCCGAGGTTCTGTTCAGGGGTACCAGGAAAACACCCCGGAGACTGTGAGGAGTCAACGGCTCGCATTTCCGGGTGGGCTTCGTAAGGTCACTACATGACCGTTTTGGATGAGGCGCCGGGTGAGCCGACCGACGCGCGCGGACGCGTGGCCGAACTGCACGAGATCCGTGCCCGGGCACTGGCCGGCCCGAGCGAGAAGGCGACCCGGGCGCAGCACGCCAAGGGCAAGCTGACCGCGCGGGAGCGCATCGAACTCCTGCTGGACCCCGGTTCCTTCCGTGAGGTCGAGCAGCTGCGACGGCACCGGGCCACCGGCTTCGGTCTCGAGGAGAAGAAGCCGTACACGGACGGCGTGATCACCGGCTGGGGCACCGTCGAGGGCCGCACGGTCTTCGTCTACGCCCATGACTTCCGGATCTTCGGCGGCGCGCTGGGCGAGGCCCACGCCACCAAGATCCACAAGATCATGGACATGGCCATCGCGGCCGGCGCACCGCTGGTGTCGCTGAACGACGGCGCCGGCGCCCGTATCCAGGAGGGCGTCTCCGCCCTCGCCGGATACGGCGGCATCTTCCAGCGCAACACCAAGGCATCCGGCGTCATCCCGCAGATCAGCGTGATGCTCGGCCCCTGCGCGGGCGGCGCGGCCTACAGCCCCGCCCTCACCGACTTCGTGTTCATGGTCCGTGACACCTCGCAGATGTTCATCACCGGCCCGGACGTCGTCAAGGCGGTCACCGGCGAGGAGATCACCCAGAACGGCCTGGGCGGCGCGGACGTGCACGCCGAGACCTCCGGTGTCTGCCACTTCGCCTACGACGACGAGGAGACGTGCATCCACGAGGTGCGCTACCTCCTCTCCCTGCTTCCGCAGAACAACCGGGAGAACCCGCCGCGCGTGGAGTGCTCCGACGCCGCCGAGCGCCGCGGCGACGCCCTGCTGGACCTGGTCCCCGCCGACGGCAACCGGCCGTACGACATGGCCAAGGTCATCGAGGAGATCGTCGACGACGGCGAGTACCTGGAGGTCCACGAGCGCTGGGCGCGCAACATCATCTGCGCCCTGGCCCGGATGGACGGCCAGGTCGTCGGCATCGTCGCCAACCAGCCGCAGACGCTGGCGGGCGTGCTGGACATCGAGGCGTCCGAGAAGGCGGCCCGCTTCGTCCAGATGTGCGACGCCTTCAACATCCCGATCCTCACCTTCCTGGACGTCCCCGGCTTCCTCCCGGGCGTCGACCAGGAGCACGGCGGCATCATCCGCCACGGCGCCAAGCTGCTGTACGCCTACTGCAACGCCACCGTGCCGCGGATCTCGCTGATCCTGCGCAAGGCGTACGGCGGTGCCTACATCGTCATGGACAGCCAGTCCATCGGCGCCGACCTCACCTACGCCTGGCCGACGAACGAGATCGCCGTGATGGGCGCGGAGGGCGCGGCCAACGTCATCTTCCGCCGCCAGATCGCCGAGGCCGAGGACCCCGAAGCCATGCGGACGCGCATGGTCAAGGAGTACAAGTCCGAGCTGATGCACCCGTACTACGCGGCCGAACGCGGTCTGGTAGACGACGTGATCGACCCCGCGGAGACCCGTGAGGTGCTGATCCGTTCGCTGGCGATGCTGCAGACCAAGCACGCCGATCTGCCGTCCCGCAAGCACGGCAACCCGCCGCAGTAACCCGGCGGACATCTCTCCCAGGGAGACTGAGAGCCATGAGCACACCTGACATCCGTGTCGAGAAGGGGCACGCCGGGCCGGAGGAGGTCGCCGCGATCACGGCGATCCTGCTGGCCAGGGCCGCCGCACAGCCCGCGGCTCCGGCCCACCACGGCCGCGCCCGCGCCGGCTGGCGCCGCCTGGAACGCGAGAACGGCTTCCGGGCCCCCCACAGCTGGCGCTGACCCCACGTACGTGAAGAGGCCCCTCCTTCCGAGGAGGGGCCTCTTCCCATGCGCACGGGGCGCGGGGCTGTGACCATGTGCGGCCGGCGCCGCATGGGCGCGACCGGCCACGGACCGCCCGCACCCGGCATGCGACGGCCCCCGGCGGCCCAGTGACCGCGGGGGCGTCGCGCAGCCCGGCGGCAGCCGTCAGCGGAGGCGGGCCATCAGGGCGTGTTCCACCAACGTGATCAGCGCCGACTTCGCGTCGGCACGGTGCCGGGCGTCGGTGGTGATGATCGGGGTGTCGGGACCGATCTGCAGCGCCTCCCGCACCTCGTCCGGCTGGTACGGCTGCTGGCCGTCGAAGCCGTTGAGGGCGATCACGAAGGGAAGACCCGAGTTCTCGAAGTAGTCGACCGCGGGGAAGCAGTCGGCGAGACGCCGGGTGTCCACCAGCACGATCGCGCCGATGGCGCCGCGCACCAGGTCGTCCCACATGAACCAGAAGCGGTCCTGACCGGGCGTACCGAACAGGTACAGGATCAGGTCCTGGTCCAGGGTGATACGGCCGAAGTCCATGGCCACCGTGGTGGTGGTCTTGTCCCCGGTGTGGGTGAGGTCGTCGATGCCTGCCGAAGCAGACGTCATGACGGCCTCCGTGCGCAGCGGGTTGATCTCCGAAACGGCCCCGACGAACGTGGTCTTGCCCACGCCGAAGCCACCCGCCACCACGATCTTCGCCGAGGTGGTGGAGCGGGAAGGACCGCCGCTAGAGCTTGCGAAGTCCACTGAGCACCCTTTCGAGCAGTGTCACGTCTGGCTGGCCGCCGGCGCTCTCGTCGCCGCCGGGCTGATGGATGGCGACCAGTCCCGCCTCCGCCAAGTCGGCGACGAGGATCCTGGCCACGCCGAGAGGAATGGTCAGCAGGGCCGAGATCTCGGCCACCGACTTGATCTCCCGGCAGAGGGTGCAGATCCGCTGATGCTCGGGCAGCTGGCCCTGCATCTGGTGCGGCTGCGCGGTGGTGTGTACCAGTGCCTCGATGGCGAGCTGGTACCGCGGCCTGGTGCGGCCGCCCGTCATCGCGTACGGGCGCACCAGGGGATTGTTCGACGACCCGGCGGGGGCCGGATCGGGTGCTCGGCGCTGCGGCTGCACGGGCTGGATGCGCGGGGCATGCGGCTGCTCGTACGGCGAAGGGCCGGGGCCCTGCGGCACGTACGGCTGCGGGTGGTTCGGGGCGGAAGGGTAGCCGTACCCGCTCTGAGCACCGTCGTTCTGGCCCTGTGCGGGACCGTACGACCAGTTGCCCGACGATGAACCGCCTGGGGGTGTTGCCACTTTCTCCTCCTCCGACTGTGCCTGGCACCCATCACTGTGGAGCCGCGTCCCGAAACCTTACGGCCCCGGGACGCCAAAACGCACCGTCTGTCCTTTAGTTGAGAAGGCTCCCCTGGAGCTCCGCGCGGAGGTCCGGCGTCAGGACCGTGCCGGCTCGGTCGACCAGAAGGGCCATCTCGTACCCAATGAGGCCGATGTCCGCCTCCGGATGTGCGAGAACCGCGAGCGACGAACCGTCGGAAATGGACATGATGAACAGGAATCCCCGCTCCATCTCCACAACCGTCTGGTTCACGCTGCCGCCCTCGAAGATCCGGGAGGCGCCTGCCGTCAGAGACGTCAGACCGGAGGCGACGGCCGCGAGCTGGTCGGCGCGGTCGCGGGGAAAGCCTTCGGACATCGCCAGAAGGAGTCCGTCGGCGGAGACCACCACCGTGTGGGACACCCCCGGGGTGTTGTCCACGAAGTTGGTGATCAACCAGTTCAGGTTCTGTGCCGCCTGGCTCATCGGGCTCACACTAACGCTCCTGGTTGTAGGTGCTGTCAGGACCGAAGCCCTGGCCGTTCGTTTCACTGCCCGCGCCGCGGCCCCGTTGGACACCGCGCCGCAGGTTGCTCAGCCTGCCCCGGACGTCTTCCGGGGCGCGGGAGACCTGGGGGCCTCCCTGAGGAGTGGTTTCGGCGGCTCCCTGGACCAGATTGGCCTTGGGGACCCGTCGCGGCAGACCGGAGGAGGTCACTCCGCCCGCCTTGGGCTTCCGGAGCGCCGATGCCTGCTGCCAGCGCTCGTCGTTCGCCGAACGCCAGCCGCTGTCGCCGTCACCCTCCGGAGTGGAGGCCGGCTGCTCCTGGCTCACGTGCCCCGGCCCGCCCGAGCCGCTCGCGCCGCCCGCGGTGGATCCGCGGCGGGGGAGCCCGGCGTCGGTCAGCGCGTGGACGTCGGAGGCAGCCGGTTCCGGACGGTCGAAGCCTACGCTGTCCCGCTCACGTGCGTCAGCGGCCTGCGCATTTTCCGGTTCCGGGGTCTGAGCAGGGTACTGGCCCGGGTGCTCGTTCCGGTAACCGTCCTGCTGGGGCCAGTCGTCCGCCTGGCGCCGCCCGGTGAAGGACGAGAAGGAGTCGGCGGCACCCGCCGCCGCGCCGCCGCCCTGGACCGGCTGTCCGTAGGAGGGGTCCGGGTAGCCGCCGTCGGCCGGGAAGGCGTCGTTCTGCGGACCCTGGCCGTTCGGCGCGTAGAACCCCTCGCCGTACGCCTGCTGCTGCGGCTCCTCGTACGCCGTCTGCTGCCCGTCGCCGTACGCCTGCCGGTCGTACCCGGCGGTCTGCTGCTCCTGGTAGCCGCCGTCGAAGCCCTGGCCGTTGCCGTCGAAGCCCTGGCCGTTGCCCCCGTAACCCTGGCCGTTGTCGTAGCCCTGGGGGGCGGCGAACTCGTCCGGGTGGGCGGGCGCCCCGGGGGTCTCCTGGGCGTTCGGCTCGGGCTGCGCCTGGGTCTCCAGCGCCGTCCGGCGCCCCTCGCGCATCAGGGAACGGCCGACCGGGTCCAGGTCGCGGATGTCGTCCGGGACCTCCGTGTAACGGCTGTCGTCGAAGCCCAGCTCCGCGGCGGTGCGCAGCGGCTGCCGGCTGAAGTCCTCACCCTGGAAGTTCTGCTCCGGGATGATCTGCGAGACCGTGAACTCGTCGCGGGCCATCGGCTGCTCGCCGCCACCGCCGTGGGTGATCGCGTCCGGCAGCATGACCAGCGACGTGGTGCCGGCCTGCTCGCCCGAGGGGCGCAGCTGGACCCGGATGCCGTGCCGGTCGGACAGCCGGCCGACCACGAACAGGCCCATGCGCTGCGAGATCGCGGCGTCCACGGTCGGCGGGTTGGCCAGCTTGTGGTTGATGTCCGCGAAGTCCTCGGCGGTGAGGCCGATGCCCTTGTCGTGGATCTCGACCATCACGCGGCCGTCGGGGAGACGGGTCGCGGTGACGCGGACCTTGGTCTGCGGGGAGGAGAACGTGGTGGCGTTCTCCAGGAGCTCGGCGAGCAGGTGCACGAGGTCGGTCACCGCGCGGCCGTGGATCTCGGCCTCGGGGACACCGGACAGCTCGATGCGCTCGTACTGTTCCACCTCGGAGGAGGCGGCGCGCAGCACGTCGACCAGCGGCACCGGCTGGTCCCAGCGGCGGCCGGGCTCCTCGCCGGCGAGGACGAGGAGGTTCTCGCCGTTGCGGCGCATACGGGTCGCGAGGTGGTCCAGGCGGAAGAGGTTCTCCAGCTGGTCCGGGTCGGCCTCGTTGTTCTCCAGGTCGGTGATCAGGGTTAGCTGACCCTCGATCAGGGACTGGTTGCGGCGCGAGAGGTTGGTGAAGATCGCGTTGATGTTGCCCCGCAGCAGCGCCTGCTCGGCGGCGAGCCGGACGGCCTCGCGGTGGACCTGGTCGAAGGCGCGGGCGACCTCGCCGATCTCGTCGGTGGAGGAGATCGGGATCGGGGCGACCTTGGTGTCGACCCGGCCGGGGTCGGTGCGGGAGAGCTGGTCGACCAGCATCGGGAGGCGCTGCTCGGCGATGCCGAAGGCGGCGTTGCGCAGCTGGCGCATGGAGCGGCTCATCTGGCGGGCCACCATGCCGGCCAGGATGAACGCGGCGAGCAGGGCGACCACGACGGCGGCACCGGTGATGAGGGCGTCGCGCTGGGCGTCGTCGGCGATCTGCGAGGCCTCGCTCACCGCGGTGTCGGTGAGGTCGGACTCGATCTCGCGGTAACCGTCGAACTTGAGGGTGTTCACGGCCCACCAGTTGGCGGGGGTGATGCCCTGGGCGGCGAGCTCTGCGCGGGCGGACGCGTCCGTGGAGGGGAGCCGGCCCAGCTCGGAGATCATCGTCTCCGGCTTGGCGGGCGGCGCCACGTAGTCCGGGTCCCGCTCCTTGGCCTCCTTGGCCATGGCGGCGCCCTCGGCCTCGATCCGCTGCGCGGTCTGCTCCAACTTGGCCGAGTCGGCCTCGGTGCCACCGCCCCGGTACTCCTCGATGGCGATGCGCTCGAGGTAGGCGTACGAGGAGAGGGCCACGCGCTGGCTGGCCAGCTGGCTGTCGGTCGGGCCGGGCTTCACCAGCAGGTGCATGCCGATGGAACGCTCCAGCGACAGGGCCGACTTGGTCAGCGAGATCGCGTAGACCGTACGTCCGTAACTGGTGATGTTGCCGGTGCCCAGACCGAGGTCGTTGGCGAACTCCATCAGCGGGTGGGCGACGGAGACGTAGCCCTCCTCGGTCGCGACGCCCTTGAGCTTGGAGGTGTACGCCGCGGCGCGCAGCGCGGTCAGTTGCGGCTCCGCCTCCCGGAACAGCTCCATCCGGCGCTTCAGGCCGGGCTTGTCCGGCATGTTCTGCGCGGCCTCGTCGAAGGCGTCGGCGGCCTCGTCGGTCGCGGCGCGGGCCTTGACGACGTCCGGGTCGTCCTTGCCCTTGCCCTGCAGCAGGGGGACCGCGGTGACGTCCCGCTCGTTGTAGAGGGCGTTGGCGTAGGTGAGGGAGGCCTGGACCAGGAGCGCGGTGTTCTCGGCGTCCTCGGCCTCGTTCCAGGTGTCGATCGAGCTCTTCACCTGGAAGCCGCCCATGACCAGGCCGACCAGCACGGGTATGAGGAGGATCGCGTTCAGCCTGGTCGTCACGCGCCAGTTGCGCGGGGAAAGGCGCCCTCCGCTCTTGGCGGGTGCGGCCGTCGGTTCGGGACCGGGCACGGGGGCGGGCGCCGCTGTGCGCGGCGGCGGCGTGAAGTTGCCCCGGGCCGATGGCTCGGGACTGTTCTTGCTTCGCCTCACTCGACCAACAACCTCTCGGCGGTCGGCACCTTCGTCGTGCCGCTTCGTCTCAGTGCCCGGTGTGCCGTCAACGGTGGAGTACGTCTTTGACTATTGGGCAGTTCAGGCATTCCAGCATGACGAGCAGCGCTCTTCCAAACACTGGAAGACGGAGAATCCGAGTGAGGTAAGCCCCAGATAAAACGGTCATAAAGAGCGAGCACCGGCAAAAGGCGGGCGGTTCGTGAGCGCAGTGGCATCGCGCGACCGCGTCGCGTGTCGACCTCCCCCGATTCCTCTGCCGAAACGTTATGAACACCGGGGCCGGCCGTGTCAAAGGACACAGCCGGCTCCGGTGCACCTACGACGACCGCCGTACGCCGCCTCTTGACCGGCCCTACCTGAGACGCGCCATGAGGGCGTGCTCGACCAGGGTGATCAGCGCACCCTTCGCGTCCGCGCGGTGCCGGGCGTCGGTGGTGATGATCGGGGTGTCGGGACCGATCTGGAGCGCCTCCCGCACCTCTTCCGGCTGGTAGGGCTGCTGCCCGTCGAAGCCGTTGAGGGCGACCACGAAGGGCAGCCCGCTGTTCTCGAAGTAGTCCACCGCCGGGAAGCAGTCCGCCAGCCGGCGGGTGTCCACCAGGACCACCGCGCCGATGGCGCCGCGCACCAGGTCGTCCCACATGAACCAGAAGCGGTCCTGACCGGGCGTACCGAACAGGTACAGGATCAGGTCCTGGTCCAGGGTGATACGGCCGAAGTCCATGGCCACCGTGGTGGTGGTCTTGTCCCCGGTGTGGGTGAGGTCGTCGATACCCGCGCTGGCGGAGGTCATCACGGCCTCGGTGCGCAGCGGGTTGATCTCCGAGACGGCGCCGACGAACGTGGTCTTGCCCACGCCGAAGCCGCCCGCCACCACGATCTTCGCGGACGTGGTGGTGCGGCTGTCGGAGACCGTTCCGCCGCTAGAGCTTGCGAAGTCCACTGAGCACCCTTTCGAGCAGTGTCACATCCGGGGCGCCGGTCGTCTCGTCGCCGCCCGGCTGGTGCACGGCGACGAGTCCCGCCTCCGCCAAGTCGGCCACCAGGATCCGGGCAACACCCAGCGGCATGTTGAGCAGCGCCGAGACCTCGGCGACCGACTTCACCTCACGGCACAGATGGCAGATGCGCTGGTGCTCCGGAAGGAGCCCCATGAGCGCTGCCGGGTCGGCCGTCGTACTGATCAGTGCCTCGATGGCCAGCTGATAACGCGGCCTGGTCCGGCCACCGGTCATCGCATAGGGACGCACCAGTGGCTGGTCGCCCTCATCCTCGTACGGCTCGGCGTACGGATCATGAGAGGCGGGGGGCGGGGTCATGGATCCTCCGGGCGGGACAGCAAGTCGGTCAGTCAAGCCGTCTGACGGGGCCGGTGGGGGGAATGTGGCGGCCGGACGGTGATTTGGTGAGACGGGTGGTGCCGGGGCCGATCAGTGCAGCAGACTTCCCTGTAGTTCGGCGCGCAGGTCCGGGGTGAGGACCGCCCCCGCACGGTCGACCAGGAGTGCCATCTCGTAGCCGACGAGGCCGATGTCGCACTCGGGGTGCGCGAGAACGGCCAGGGACGAGCCGTCCGAGACGGACATGAGGAAGAGGAATCCCCGCTCCATCTCGACGACCGTCTGGGCGACGTTGCCGCCTTCGAAGATCCGGGAGGCGCCGGCCGTCAGGGAGGTCAGTCCCGAAGCGACGGCCGCGAGCTGGTCCGCGCGGTCGCGCGGGAACCCCTCGGACATGGCCAGCAGGAGACCGTCGGCGGACACGACGACGGTGTGGGACACCCCGGGGGTGTTGTCCACGAAGTTGGTGATCAACCAGTTGAGGTTCTGTGCCGCCTGGCTCATCGGGCTCAACTAACGCTCCTGCTGGTGAGTGGGGTTCGGGAAGGTGCCGGTCTGGGTGGTACCGGCCTGACGACCCTGTGCGATACCCCGACGGAGATTGGTCAGCCGGCCGCGCACGTCATCGGGGGCGCGCGAGACCTGAGGACCGCTCTGGTGCTGTTGCTGCTGAGCTGTACCCGGGACGAGGTTCGCCTTGGGCACCCGGCGCGGCAGGCCGGAGGTGGTGACGCCGCCAGCGGCCGGCTGCCGGACGCGTTCGGCCTGCCGGACCAGCTCGTCGTTGGGCGAGCTGCGCCAGGCGGTGGAAGCGGACCGCTGCGGACCGGTGGGGCCCTGCGGCTGCTGGGGCTGCTGTTGCTGCTGGGGTGCCGGAGCCGAGCCGTTGCCCTGCTCCTGGCCGCCGCCACCGTGGAACCAGTTGGTCTCCAGCGTGTCGTACAGCGGCGTACGGCCGTCGCCCGGACCGGACGCGGGCGGCAGCGCCCACGCGTCGGACACCGCGCGCTCGTCGGGCCGCTGCGCACCGCCGTTGCCCTGCTGCTCCGGGTGGACCGGACGCTGCTGCGGGGCCGGCGGACGCGGGGCGGCCGGGCCGGCCCCGTACGCGCCGTTCGGCTGCGGACGCTCGAACTGGCCGGTGACGGCCGGGTCCGCGGCGTTCGGACGCTCCGGGAGGGAGTGGCGGCCGGTGGCACCGTTGTCCTGGCCCGGCATCTGGAACTGGTTGGTGGAGCCGTTGTCGTAGCCCTGCGGAGCGGGGAACTGGCCCGTCGCGGCCGGGTTCTGCCCGCCCGGACCGCCCTGCGGGGCGCCGAAGATGTCGCCGCGGACGAACGGGCCCGTGTTCTGGGCGTCGTTGCCACCGGGCTGGGCGTACTGGCCGGTGTGCTGGACACCGTTCGCACCGGGCTGGGCGTACTGGCCCGTGTGCTGCGGGGCGTCGGCACCGGGGGCGCCGTAGGCGGGCGCGCCGGGGTTCTGACGCTCGTCGAACCGGGGGATCTCCGCCGTCGCGCCGGGGCCCTGCCGGTCGTCGAACCGGGGCATGGACGAGGTCCGGGCGACGTCCGGCTCCTCGTGACCGCGCGGGGTGTCCAGCGAGGCGCGCGGCACCGGCGGCTGGGCGTTCTCGTCGCTCCAGCTGGGCACGCGCTGCTGCTGGTCACCGCCGGGCAGCTCGGGACGTCCACCGCCGCGCGGCGGCAGCTGCGGACGACGGCCGCGCTCGGGCTTTCCGCTGCCGCGCTGCGGCGGCACCTGGCCGCGGCCGCCACCGAAGGCGTCCTGGTCCTGCTGTCCGCCCGGGCCCGTGCCCTGCGCGCCCTGGGGGGCACCGGGCGCCTGGCCGCCGAAGCCGGCCGGAGCCGGACGGCCCTGCGGAGCCGCACCGGGAGCACCCCGGTCGAACAGCGACGGCGTGGGGTTGCCCGGCTGGCCCTGCGGCCCCCGCGCCCCGTCGGGCCGGCCCGCGCCGTCCCGCCCGGGCAGCGCGGCCCGCGGCCCCTGACCGGCACCGAGCCGGCCGCCGCCGGGCGCGCCGGCGCCGAGAGCACCGCCCGCGGACTGGCCGGCGCCGGCCGCACGCCGTGCGGCCGCGGCGCCCGCGGCCGCCTGCGCGGCGGCGGGGCCACCGCCGCCCGCGCCCGGCTGACCCGGCTTGCCCTGCGGCTTCTTGCCGCCCTGGGCGACGTCGACGGGCAGCATGACCAGCGCGGTCGTACCACCGGAGTCGGACGGACGCAGCTGGATGCGGATGCCGTGGCGCTGTGACAGACGGCCGACCACGAACAGACCCATGCGGCGGGAGACGGAGACGTCCACGGTGGGCGGCGAGGCGAGCCGCTCGTTGATCGCCGCCAGGTCCTCCGGCGACAGACCGATACCGGTGTCGTGGATCTCGATCAGCACCCGGCCGTCGGGCAACGCGTGACCGGTGACCTTGACCTTGGTCTGCGGCGAGGAGAAGGAGGTCGCGTTCTCCAGCAGCTCGGCGAGCAGGTGCACGAGGTCGTTGACCACGCGGCCGGCCACTTCGGTGCTCGGCACGGAGGCCAGCTCGATGCGCTCGTACTGCTCCACCTCGGAGGCGGCGGCACGGAGCACGTCGACCAGCGGGACCGGACGGGTCCACCGGCGGCCGGGCTCCTCACCCGCGAGAACCAGCAGGTTCTCACCGTTACGGCGCATACGCGTGGCGAGGTGGTCCAGCTTGAACAGCGAGGACAGCTGGTCCGGGTCGGCCTCGCGGGACTCCAGCTCGGAGATCAGCGACAGCTGGCGCTGGATCAGACCCTGGGAGCGGCGCGAGAGGTTGGTGAACATCGCGTTGACGTTGCCCCGCAGCAGGGCCTGCTCGGCGGCGAGGCGGACCGCCTCGCGGTGCACGTCGTCGAAGGCCGCGGCCACCCGGCCGATCTCGTCCCGGGAGTGCACACCGACCGACTCCACGGACGTGTCGACGTCCTGCGGGTCGGACTCGGACAGCTGCTTGACCAGCTCGGGCAGGCGTTCCTGGGCGACCTTGGTGGCGGTCTCCTCCAGCCGGCGCAGCGAGCGGATCATGGAGCGGGCCACGACGAAGGCGCCGACCAGCGACACACCGAGCACGAGCAGGATCAGCACACCGGAGACGATCGCGTCGCGCTCGGTGGCGCTGCGCAGCTCACGGGCCTTCTGTTCCATGTCCTCGAGCAGCGTCAGCTCGATGTTCTTCATCTGCTGGATCTTGGTGCCGCTGTCGTCCAGCCAGTCGCGGTAGGACCGCTTGCCGACCGACGAGAGGCCGAACTCCGAGGCCAGGGCGCGCCCGGCGTACTCGTCGGTGGCCTTGATCGTGCTGTTGCCCTCCTCGATCGGCAGCAGCAGCTCGGTGGCGGCGACGTCGCCGTAGATGCTCTTGAAGCTGCGGATCTCGGACTTCTGGCTCGCCAGCGCCGACTCGGCGTAGAGCCGGTCGTTGTCGGAGAGTTCGCCCTTGGTGGTGTTGCTGGCGGGCAGCGCCGCGGCGAGGACCGCGCGCTGGATCGACGCGTACTCCTTGGCGGAGGAGAAGGACGCCAGGGCACGGGTGCGCTGGATCATCTCGGGGTTGCTGGTCGCCTCCGCCATGTCCTGCGAGAGCTCGACCAGCTTCTCGATCAGACGGTGGTAACCCTCGACGGTCTGGGTGGAGTTGTCCTCCGACTGGAACGCCGTGTTGCGGATCTTCTCGAGCTCGCCCAGTTCACCGGCGAGCTGCACCAGGTTGTCGCGGACGCCCTTGAGGTTGCCGTCCTTGCTGGCGTCGTCGATCTCCTCGGAGCTGTCGATGAAGAGGTTGCGCGCCCGGTCGGTCTTCTCGCGGTAGCCCTTGACCGAGAAGTCGGTGGCCTTGCCGCCGTGCGCCAGCGGGCCGGCCGACTGGTCGCGCTCCTCCTGGAGCGCGGCGGCCAGTTCGGTGGCCTGCTTGGTCATGTCCGTCAGCAGCTTCATGTTGTCGAGCTGCTGGATGTCGTCCATCGACTGGTTGATGCGCAGCGCGCCCAGCGAGGTGGCCGCGACCACCGGGAGGGCGAGCAGCGACACCAGACGGGTCGAGATCCGCCAGTTCCGCAGGGCTATTCGCGGTCCCGGGCCGGTCGGGCCCTTCGGCGCGGCCGACGCCGGGCTCGGCGCCCCGGCCTGTGCGGCGGAGTCCTCGCCGCCGTTCCCGGATGCGGACGGGCCCTGGTTCTGGGCGTGCTGGGGCGAGGAGCCGACGGCCCTGGGGCCAGTCCCGCCGTGCGGCTCCGGCTCCGCCGAAGCGCTGCCATCCCTCTTGAAACGTCCCTGCACTAGCGTCGCAACCTCTGAACCAGGCACCCCTCCGCGTGAACGGCGGGGCACGGTGTCGGCGTCATAGGGGCGCCCTGAATACGCCCCGTGGTGGTCGTGAGTGACCGGCGCTGGTTCCCCCTTCTCGCCCGCCACTCGGCGCGTCTGTGCGCCCCCTGCGCGCCGGCTCGATCCTGCGGCGGTCCGTGGAATTCCAGCACAGTGCAGGACCTCCAACAAGGCCCACCGCCTTACGGGTGGGATACGTGACACCACGTGAGTGGCGGGTCACCGGGGGTAGAAAGTGATCACGTCCATAAGGGACGTATGCCCGCGAGTCGACAGGGCGGTCCGGGTGTCCCAGTCGCCATGATCAGGAGCGGAATGATGGCTTCAGGGGGAGAATGTCCGATTCCCTCTCGCCGGGACCCGGGCTGGAATGGGTGTTTTGTCCGGTGATCCGTGAGCAAACTCACACCCTGATCAGGGTCTCCGGCCGCAGTCGGCGGGGAATCGCATGTTTAGCCTGACGCTTTACAGGGATGGCAAAACCGACAACCCGCGCCCTCGCCGGGGTCTCCTACCCCCTTCCGGGCGCCCGTGAACAGGACAGGGTCAAGTAAACAGTGAAGACGACGACGATGTTCCACAAGATCGCCAACCCGCGGCGCACCACGCTGGCCCACCTGAACGGCGCCGATGAACTGCAGACGCCGGTCCAGCCGGAGCACACCGTCGACCTCCCGGCCCAGACCGCCAACCCCAAGCGCACCGTCCTCATGGAGATCCCGGCCGCGGCCGACGCCGCGCAGTGACACCGGTCCATACGGACACCGGCCGCGAAACACTCAAGGCCCACCGGACGAGGGGCGCCCCACGGCGACGTGGGCGCCCCTCGTCGCTGCGCGGGGTTGTTCCGCGAGGCGGGGACCCCCGCGCGTTAGCCTGGAGCGTCAGACTTCAGCCGATCGGTCAAGGGGACGAGCATCCCGTGCGCATCGCCAGATTCTCCATCGACGGGAACGTCGCCTTCGGCGCGGTCGAGGGTGAGAGGCAGGACGAACTCGTCCTGGACATCATCAAGGGCATCCCGTTCGCGGACTTCGAGCTCTCCGGCACCAAGGTCCCGGTGAGCAAGGTCAGGCTGCTGCCCCCGGTGCTCCCCAACAAGGTGGTGGCCTTCGGCCGCAACTACGCCGAACACGCCAGGGAACTCGGCAACGAGGTGCCCGAGGCCCCGTTCGCCTTCTTCAAGCCCTCCACCTCGGTGATCGGCCCCGGCGACGAGATCCAGTACCCCTCCTTCTCCCAGGAGGTGCACCACGAGGCCGAGCTGGCCGTGGTGATCGGCCGGATGTGCCGCGAGGTCCCGCGCGACCGCGTCAAGGACGTGATCTTCGGCTACACCTGCGCCAACGACGTCACCGCGCGCGACGTCCAGAGGCGCGAGAAGCAGTGGGCCCGGGCCAAGGGCTTCGACACCTCCTGCCCGCTCGGCCCCTGGGTGGAGACGGACCTCGACATCGCCGCCGCGGGCGACCTCACCATCCAGCTCACGGTCAACGGCGCCCAGCGCCAGCTCGGCCGCACCAGCGAGATGACCCACTCCATCGAGGACCTGATCGTCAACATCTCCGAGGCCATGACACTGCTCCCGGGCGACGTCGTCCTCACGGGTACCCCGGCTGGGGTCGGCCCCCTCAACGTCGGCGACGAGGTCGCCGTCACCATCGAAGGCATCGGCACTCTCACCAACAAGGTTGTCAAGCGTGGCTAGCGCATCCGGCACTCCCTCCCCCAAGTCCTCGACTCCGCTCGGACAGGGGGTACCCCCACGCGTCCGTTTCTGCCCGTCGCCCACCGGTAACCCCCACGTGGGCCTGGTCCGCACCGCCCTGTTCAACTGGGCGTTCGCCAAGCACCACGGCGGCACCCTGGTCTTCCGCATCGAGGACACCGACGCGGCCCGCGACTCCGAGGAGTCCTACGACCAGCTGCTCGACTCGATGCGCTGGCTGGGCTTCGACTGGGACGAGGGCCCCGAGGTCGGCGGCCCGCACGCGCCGTACCGCCAGTCGCAGCGCATGGACATCTACCGGGACGTCGCGCGGAAGCTCCTCGACGCCGGCCACGCCTACCACTGCTACTGCTCCCAGGAGGAGCTGGACACCCGCCGTGAGGCCGCCCGCGCCGCCGGGAAGCCCTCCGGGTACGACGGCCACTGCCGCGAGCTGACCGACGCGCAGGTCGAGGAGTACCGGGCCCAGGGCCGCGAGCCGATCGTCCGCTTCCGGATGCCCGACGAGACGATCACCTTCACCGACCTGGTCCGCGGCGAGCTGACCTTCACCCCGGAGAACGTCCCGGACTACGGCATCGTCCGCGCCAACGGCGCCCCGCTGTACACGCTGGTCAACCCGGTCGACGACGCCCTGATGGAGATCACCCACGTCCTGCGCGGCGAGGACCTGCTCTCCTCCACCCCGCGCCAGATCGCCCTCTACAAGGCGCTGACCGAGCTGGGCATCGCCAAGCGGACCCCCGCCTTCGGCCACCTGCCGTACGTCATGGGCGAGGGCAACAAGAAGCTCTCCAAGCGCGACCCGCAGTCCTCGCTCAACCTCTACCGCGAGCGCGGCTTCCTCCCCGAGGGCCTGCTCAACTACCTCTCCCTGCTCGGCTGGTCGCTCTCCGCCGACCAGGACGTCTTCTCGATCGACGAGATGATCGCCGCCTTCGACGTCGCGGACGTGCAGCCGAACCCGGCCCGCTTCGACCTGAAGAAGTGCGAGGCGATCAACGGCGACCACATCCGCATGCTCGACGTGAAGGACTTCACCGAGCGCTGCGCCCCCTGGCTCAAGGCCCCCTTCGCGCCCTGGGCCCCGGAGGCCTTCGACGAGACCAAGTGGCAGGCCATCGCCCCGCACGCGCAGACCCGCCTCAAGGTCCTCTCCGAGATCACCGACAACGTCGACTTCCTGTTCCTGCCGGAGCCGGTCTTCGACGAGGCGTCCTGGAACAAGGCCATGAAGGAGGGCAGCGACGCCCTGCTGCGCACCGCGCGGGAGAAGCTGGAGGCCGCCGACTGGACGTCCCCCGAGTCGCTCAAGGAGGCCGTCCTGGCCGCCGGTGAGGCCCACGGCCTCAAGCTCGGCAAGGCCCAGGCCCCGGTCCGCGTAGCCGTCACCGGCCGCACGGTCGGCCTGCCGCTCTTCGAGTCCCTGGAGGTCCTGGGCAAGGAGAAGACGCTGGCAAGGATCGACGCGGCGCTGGCGAAGCTCACCGCGTAGCCCGCGGACCGTCGAGGGGCGGGGCCCCGGGGGAACCCGGGGCCCCCCCCCCCCGGTACCCGGGCCCGCCCGGGGGAAGGCGCTCCCGGGGGGTGTGCGGGGGCGGGGCCCAGCGGGGGTAGGGGGGCAA
>NZ_JBIAZD010000014.1:0-215209 GCF_042898795.1 Streptomyces sp. NPDC000348 | reverse complement strand
TGGGCGTTCGCGCTGGGCTGGGCCCTGCTGGCCGGCGTGACCGGGTTCGTCTACTTCTGGAAGGCTGAGGAGACATACGGCCGTGGCTGACACCACCGACGAGAAGATCCCCACGGTCATCGCGGACGACCTGCACATCGTCTACCGCGTCAACGGCGCGAAGACCGGCAAGGGCAGCGCCACGGCGGCGCTCAGCCGCATCGTCAAGCGGGGCGAGGAGCGGGGGGTGCGCAAGGTGCACGCCGTAAGGGGCGTGTCCTTCGTCGCCTACCGGGGCGAGGCCATCGGCCTGATCGGCTCCAACGGCTCCGGCAAGTCGACCCTGCTGCGGGCCATCGCCGGACTGCTGCCCGCCGAACGGGGCAAGGTCTACACCGACGGCCAGCCCTCCCTGCTCGGCGTCAACGCCGCCCTGATGAACGACCTGACCGGCGAGCGGAACGTCATATTGGGCGGGCTCGCCATGGGCATGTCCCGCGAGCAGATCAAGGCCCGCTACCAGGAGATCGTCGACTTCTCCGGGATCAACGAGAAGGGCGACTTCATCACCCTGCCGATGCGGACCTACTCCTCCGGCATGGCGGCCCGGCTGCGCTTCTCCATCGCCGCCGCCAAGGACCACGACGTCCTGATGATCGACGAGGCGCTGGCCACCGGTGACCGCAAGTTCCAGAAGCGCTCCGAGGCGCGCATCCGGGAGCTGCGCAAGCAGGCCGGCACGGTGTTCCTGGTCAGCCACAACAACAAGTCGATCCGCGACACCTGCGACCGCGTGCTCTGGCTGGAACGCGGTGAGCTGCGCATGGACGGCCCCACCGACGAGGTGCTCAGGGAGTACGAGAAGTTCACCGGGAAGTAGCGCGGTGCCGCCAAGCCCCGCCGGAACTGTCCGGCGGGGCCCGGCGTCTGCGAAGGAGACGTCAACTCCGGCCGCCGCACGGAATCTTGACGCCGATCGGTGCGTTGTCGTGTTGCGCGCAGCCCCCGCCGTCACGCGCCGCGTTGTACAACGTAAGCTGTACCGGTCCCGAAAGGCGGCAATCAGGGCCATAATGCCCGACGCCATCCAGCGGTGCCGCCGGGCGGAAACCTGGGCGGCGTGTCCGAAATAGTGTGCATTGGGTCAGCAGTGTAGAACGGGAGATGTGACGGCAATGGCTACGGAGACCCCCCGGCTGAACGCAGCGTGCGCCGTCCCCGCCCATGGCAGTCCGCGATGACGCCCGTGGCCGCGGCGCGTGCCGTCGACCCCGAGCGCGCCACCCTCGACAAGGCCGCCGCCGAGAACTTCCCCGTGGCCCCCTTCTTCCTGCCCCGGCCCTGGCGCGACGACCTCATGGCGGTGTACGGGTTCGCCCGTCTGGTCGACGACATCGGTGACGGCGACCTGGCCCCCGGCGGCGCCGACGCCCGCCTCCTCGGGGTGTCCGAGGACGCGGCCGGGGACCGGCTGGTGCTGCTGGACGCCTTCGAGGCGGACCTGCGCCGGGTGTTCGATCCGGCCGGCCCCGAGCCGGGCCACCCGCTGCTGCGCCGGCTCCGGCCGACGGTCCGCCGCCACGACCTGGACCCCGAACCCTTCCTCGGCCTGATCGCCGCCAACCGCCAGGACCAGCTCGTCAAGCGCTACGAGACCTACGACGACCTGCTCGCCTACTGCGAACTGTCGGCCAACCCCGTCGGCCGCCTCGTCCTCGCCGTCACCGGCACCTCGACGCCCGAGCGGATCCGCCGCTCCGACGCGGTCTGCACCGCCCTCCAGATCGTCGAGCACCTCCAGGACGTCGCCGAGGACCTCGGCCGCGACCGCGTCTACCTGCCCGCCACGGACATGAAGCGCTTCCACGTCCAGGAGGCGGACCTCGCCGCGGCCACCGCCGGCGCGTCGGTGCGCGCGCTCGTCGCGTACCAGGCGCAACGCGCCCGGGACCTGCTGGACGAGGGCGCCCCCCTCGTGGGCAGCGTCCACGGCAGGCTCCGGCTGCTGCTCGCGGGCTTCGTGGCGGGAGGAAGGGCGGCCCTCCACGCGATCGCCGCCGCCGAATACGACGTACTTCCCGGCCCGCCCAAGCCCGGCAAGGTCCAGTTGCTGCGCGAGGCGGGCGCGACTCTGCGAGGAAAGGGGTGATCCGGCCCGTGGAGCCGCAACCGCCCGCGTCCGCACCGGTACTCGCCGCCTACAGCTACTGCGAGGCCGTCACCGGACAGCAGGCGCGCAACTTCGCCTACGGCATCCGGCTGCTGCCGACGCCCAAGCGGCGCGCGATGTCGGCGCTGTACGCGTTCTCCCGGCGCGTCGACGACATCGGCGACGGCCCGCTGGCCGGCGACGTCAAGGTGGCCCGGCTGGAGGACACCCGGGCGCTGCTCTCCCGGGTCCGCGACGGCGCGGTCGACGAGGACGACACCGACCCGGTCGCGGTCGCCCTCGCCCACGCCGCCGAGCACTTCCCGATCCCGCTCGGCGGCCTGGACGAACTCATCGACGGCGTCCAGATGGACGTACGCGGCGAGACCTATGAGACCTGGGACGACCTCAAGGTCTACTGCCGCTGTGTCGCGGGTGCCATCGGGCGGCTCTCGCTCGGCGTCTTCGGCACCGAACCGGGCGCGCGCGGTGCCGAACGCGCACCCGAGTACGCCGACACCCTCGGCCTCGCCCTCCAGCTCACCAACATCCTCCGCGACGTCCGCGAGGACGCCGAGGGCGGACGCACCTACCTGCCCGCCGACGACCTCGCCAAGTTCGGCTGCTCGGCCGGGTTCGGCGGGCCGACGCCCCCGGAGGGCTCCGACTTCGCGGGTCTGGTGCACTTCGAGGTGCGCAGGGCCCGCGCCCTCTTCGCCGAGGGCTACCGGCTGCTCCCGATGCTCGACCGGCGCAGCGGCGCCTGCGTCGCCGCCATGGCCGGCATCTACCGCCGGCTCCTGGACCGCATCGAGCGCGACCCCGGGGCGGTCCTGCGCGGCCGGGTCTCCCTGCCCGGACGCGAGAAGGCGTACGTCGCGGTACGCGGACTGTCCGGTCTGGACACCCGGCACGTGAGCCGGCGCACCGTCAGGAGGCGCGCCTGATGGAGACCCCGCACCCCGGCGGAAAACGGCGGGCAACCCTCCGCCGCGACGCCGCGTCCCAGACCGAGACGGCCGGTCTCGCACCGCTCGGGCAGCGCACCGGCCGGACAGGGGAGGGCGCATGAGCCACGGCACGCGCTCCGCGGGGCAGCCCACGGACGAACCCGTTCCGGCAGGACGCCGCGCCGTCGTCGTCGGCGGCGGACTCGCCGGCGTCACCGCCGCGCTCGCCCTCGCGGACGCCGGGGTGGGCGTCACCCTGCTCGAAGGCCGGCCGCGCCTGGGCGGGCTCGCCTTCTCCTTCCGGCGCGGCGACCTGACCGTCGACAACGGCCAGCACGTGTACCTGCGCTGCTGCACCGCCTACCGCTGGTTCCTCGACCGGATCGACGGGGCGGCGCTGGCACCGCTGCAGGACCGCCTCGACGTGCCCGTGCTCGACGTCACGCGCCCCGAGGGGCGGCGGCTCGGCAGGCTGCGGCGCGACGCGCTGCCCGTACCCCTGCACCTGGGGCGCAGCCTCGCCACGTATCCGCATCTGTCGCTCGCCGACCGGGCCGCAGTGGTCCGGGCCGCGCTCGCGCTGAAGGGGCTCGACCTCACCGATCCGGCCCTGGACACCCAGGACTTCGGCAGCTGGCTGGCCGCGCACGGCCAGTCGGCGCGCGCCGTCGAGGCCCTGTGGGACCTGGTCGGGGTCGCCACCCTCAACGCGGTCGCGGGCGAGACGTCCCTGTCGCTGGCCGCGATGGTGTTCAAGACCGGTCTGCTGTCCGACCCCTCGGCGGCCGACATCGGCTGGGCCCGGGTGCCGCTGGGCGACCTGCACGACCGGCTCGCCCGCAAGGCGCTCGACGCCGCGGGCGTGCGCACCGAGGTCCGCGCACGGGTCACCTCCGTCTCCGCGAACGGGACCGGGGGATGGAGCGTCCGGCTTCCCGGCGAGACGGTCCACGCCGACGCGGTCGTCCTCGCCGTACCGCAGCGCGAGGCGTACGACCTGCTGCCCGCGGGCGCGCTCGACGCCCCCGAGCGGCTGCTCGCCCTCGGCACCGCCCCGATCCTCAACGTGCACGTCGTCTACGACCGCAAGGTGCTCGCCCGGCCCTTCTTCGCCGCCCTCGGCACCCCCGTCCAGTGGGTCTTCGACCGCACCGGCGCCTCCGGGCTGAAGCGCGGCCAGTACCTGGCGCTGTCCCAGTCCGTCGCCCGGGACGACATCGACGAGCCGGTCGCCGCGCTGCGCGAGCGGTACCTGCCCGAACTGCGGCGGCTGCTGCCGGGCACCCGCGGCGCCCGGGTCGAGGACTTCTTCGTCACCCGGGAGCGCACCGCCACGTTCGCTCCCGTCCCCGGCGTCGGACGCCTCAGGCCCGGCGCCCGCACCAAGGCACCCGGCCTGTACCTGGCCGGAGCGTGGACCGCCACCGGGTGGCCCGCGACCATGGAGAGTGCGGTCCGCAGCGGCGTCGGCGCGGCGGACGCCGCGCTGAGCGCCCTGGGCCGGCCCCGCCCCCGCCACCTCTTCGCGATCGAGGAGGCGGCCTGATGCTGCAACAGAGCGGCGCGGCAGGTTCCCGCACCCCCGGTACCGCAACAAGAGGAGAGACTGTGCCCACTGTGCCCCCGGCCTCGCAGGCCGCTCGAAGGACCGCGGTGGACGTGTCCGCGCTCCTGGAGCGCGGCCGGACCCTGGCCACGCCGGTACTGCGGGCGGCCGTCGACCGCCTGGCGCCTCCCATGGACACGGTCGCCGCCTACCACTTCGGCTGGATCGACGCCCACGGCCGGCCCGCGGACGGCGACGGCGGCAAGGCCGTGCGCCCCGCCCTCGCCGTGCTGTCCGCCGAGGTCACCGGGGCCGCCCCGGAGACGGGTGTCCCCGGCGCGGTCGCCGTCGAACTGGTCCACAACTTCTCCCTCCTGCACGACGACCTGATGGACGGCGACGAACAGCGCCGGCACCGCGACACCGTCTGGAAGGTGCACGGCCCCGCCCAGGCCATCCTGGTCGGCGACGCCCTGTTCGCCCTGGCCAACGAGGTGCTGCTGGAGCTCGGCACCGTCGAGGCGGGCCGCGCCACCCGCCGGCTGACCGCCGCCAGCCGCGCGCTCATCGACGGCCAGGCCCAGGACATCTCCTACGAGCACCGCGACCGCGTCAGCGTCGAGGAGTGCCTGGAGATGGAGGGCAACAAGACCGGCGCCCTGCTCGCCTGCGCCAGCTCCATCGGCGCGGTGCTCGGCGGCGCGGACGACCGCACCGCCGACGCGCTGGAGGCGTACGGCTACCACCTCGGCCTGGCCTTCCAGGCCGTCGACGACCTCCTCGGCATCTGGGGCGACCCGGAGGCCACCGGCAAGCAGACCTGGAGCGACCTGCGCCAGCGCAAGAAGTCCCTCCCGGTCGTGGCCGCGCTCGCGGCGGGCGGCCCCGCCTCCGAGCGGCTCGGCGAGATCCTCGCCGCCGACGCCAAGAGCAGCGACTTCGCGAACTTCTCCGAGGAGGAGTTCGCGGCCCGTGCCGCCCTCATCGAGGAGGCCGGCGGCCGCGACTGGACCGCCGAAGAGGCACGCCGTCAGCACACCGTCGCCATCGAGGCCCTGCACGCCGTGAACATGCCCGACCCGGTACGGGAACGGTTCACGGCGCTCGCGGACTTCGTCGTCGTACGAAAGAGATGATCACTATCGGTCGAATAGCCCTCGCGTAGTCGCCGGCCGGTGTTGCGGGGAGAACGGCACCGGCCGACGGCGGACCCACAGCAGACACCACTCGCAGGACTGCACGAAGGGGAAGCCATGACAGCGACGACCGACGGAAGCACTGGGGCGGCCCTGCCGCCCGCGGTGACCGCGGCCAGCGAAAACGACACCGACATCCCCGGGGCGGCCGGGGTTCCCGACATCGCCGCCCGCGCCATGCGGCGCGCCACCGACTTCCTGCTGTCCCGGCAGGACGACCAGGGCTGGTGGAAGGGCGACCTCGAGACCAACGTCACGATGGACGCCGAGGACCTGCTGCTGCGTCAGTTCCTCGGCATCCGCGACGAGGACACCACCCGCGCCGCCGCCCTGTTCGTCCGCGGCGAGCAGCGCGAGGACGGCACCTGGGCCACCTTCCACGGCGGACCCGGCGACCTCTCCGCCACCATCGAGGCGTACGTCGCCCTGCGGCTGGCCGACGACCCGCCCGACGCCCCGCACATGGCGAAGGCCTCGGCCTGGATCCGCGAGCGCGGCGGCATCGCCGCCTCCAGGGTCTTCACCCGGATCTGGCTGGCCCTGTTCGGCTGGTGGAAGTGGGAGGACCTGCCCGAACTCCCGCCCGAACTGATCTGGTTCCCGTCCTGGGTGCCGCTCAACATCTACGACTTCGGCTGCTGGGCCCGGCAGACCATCGTGCCGCTGACCATCGTCTCCGCCAAGCGGCCGGTGCGTCCCGCCCCGTTCCCGCTGGACGAGCTGCACACCGACCCGCACCGCCCCAACCCTCCCCGGCCGCTCGCACCGCCGACCAGCTGGGACGGCGTCTTCCAGCGGCTGGACAAGGCCCTGCACGCGCTGCGCGGGGCCGTCCCGAGCCGGCTGCGCCGGGCGGCCATGAACACCGCCGCCCGCTGGATCGTCGAACGGCAGGAGAACGACGGCTGCTGGGGCGGCATCCAGCCCCCGGCGGTGTACTCCGTCATCGCGCTGCACCTGCTCGGATACGACCTGAACCATCCGGTGATGCGCGCGGGCCTGGAGTCGCTGGACCGGTTCGCCGTGTGGCGCGAGGACGGGGCCCGGATGATCGAGGCCTGCCAGTCCCCGGTGTGGGACACCTGCCTCGCCACCATCGCGCTGGCCGACGCGGGTCTGCCCCCCGACCATCCGCAACTGGTCAAGGCCGCCGACTGGATGCTCGGCGAGCAGATCGTGCGGCCCGGCGACTGGTCCGTGCGCCGGCCCCACCTGCCGCCCGGCGGCTGGGCGTTCGAGTTCCACAACGACAACTACCCCGACATCGACGACACCGCCGAGGTGGTCCTCGCGCTGCGCCGGGTCAAGCACCACGACCCCGAGCGGCTGGACAACGCCGTCGGGCGCGGGGTGCGCTGGAACCTCGGCATGCAGTCGAGGAACGGCGCCTGGGGCGCGTTCGACGTCGACAACACCAGCCCGTTCCCCAACCGGCTGCCGTTCTGCGACTTCGGCGAGGTCATCGACCCGCCGTCGGCCGACGTCACCGCGCACGTCGTGGAGATGCTCGCCGTCGAGGGCCTCGCCCACGACCCGCGCACCCGGCGCGGCATCCAGTGGCTGCTCGCCGAACAGGAGCCGGACGGTTCCTGGTTCGGACGCTGGGGCGTCAACTACCTGTACGGCACCGGCTCCGTCGTCCCCGCGCTGACCGCGGCCGGGTTCCCCGGCTCGCACCCGGCGATCCGGCGGGCCGTGGCCTGGCTGGAGTCGGTGCAGAACGACGACGGCGGCTGGGGCGAGGATCTGCGCTCCTACCGCCACGTCCGGGAATGGGCCGGCCGCGGCGCCTCCACCGCCTCACAGACCGCCTGGGCGCTCATGGCCCTGCTGGCGGCGGGTGAGCGGGACTCCAAGGCCGTCGAACGCGGCATCGAGTGGCTGGCGGCCACCCAGCGCGAGGACGGTTCCTGGGACGAGCCGTACTTCACCGGCACCGGCTTCCCCTGGGACTTCTCCATCAACTATCACCTCTACCGGCAGGTCTTCCCGCTCACCGCGCTCGGCCGGTACGTGCACGGGGAGCCCTTCGCCAAGAGACCGGCACCGGCCCGGGCCGGCGCCGGGCAGTCCCTCGCCGAGGCGAGGGGAAGCTGATGAGTCCCCGGCCCGCCCCGGCCCCGCTGCTGATCGCCTGCGCGCTCGGCATCGAGCGGTTCGCCCTGCGCAGGCGCGAGCGCGGCACCCCGGGCGGGCCGGTCACCGTCCTGCGCACGGGTATGGGCCCGGCGGCGGCCGAGCGCTCCGTCACCCGGGTGCTCGCCGACCCGGCCCTGCGCGACGCGGCCGTCCTGGCCACGGGCTTCTGCGCGGGCCTGGCCCCCGGGATGCACCCCGGCGACCTGGTCGTCGCCGAGGAGACCCGGGACCCGCGCGGCAGCGTCCCGTGCGTGGGGACCGAACTGCTGGTGAAGGAGCTGGTGCGCACGGTGCCCGGGCGCACCGTCCACACCGGGCCGCTCACCGGATCCGACCACGTCGTCCGCGGTCACGAACGGTCCGGTCTGCTCGCGACCGGCGCGATCGCCGTCGACATGGAATCCGCCGCCACGCTCCTGAGCGCCGTCCGGGTGGGCGGGCGCCCGGTTGCGGCCGTCCGGGTGGTCGTGGACGCTCCTGAACACGAACTCGTCCGCATCGGCACGGTCCGCGGTGGAATATCGGCTTTCCGTGTCCTCAGTTCCGTACTCCCGGCTTTCCAAGAATGGCACCGTTCCTTGCTGCTCCCCAGGAGGTGAGCCAGATGGCCATGCCGCTGCGTCAGTCCATCAAGGTCGCTACATACTTGGCCGAACAGAAGCTCCGCGGGCGGGACAAGTTTCCGCTGATCGTCGAATTGGAACCGCTCTTCGCCTGCAATCTCAAGTGCGAGGGGTGCGGCAAGATCCAGCACCCGGCCGGGGTGCTCAAGCAGCGGATGCCCGTCGCCCAGGCCGTGGGCGCGGTACTGGAGTCCGGGGCGCCCATGGTGTCGATCGCCGGCGGCGAACCCCTGATGCACCCGCAGATCGACGAGATCGCGCGCCAGCTGGTGGCCAGGCGCAAGTACGTCTTCCTGTGCACCAACGCCATGCTGCTGCGCAAGAAGATGGACAGGTTCACTCCTTCGCCCTACTTCGCGTTCGCCGTGCACATCGACGGGCTGCGCGAGCGCCACGACGAGTCGGTGGCGAAGGAGGGCGTGTTCGACGAGGCCGTGGCGGCCATCAAGGAGGCCAAGCGGCGCGGCTTCCGGGTCACCACCAACTCGACCTTCTTCAACACCGACACCCCGCAGACCGTCGTCGAGGTGCTCGACTACCTCAACGACGACCTCGAGGTCGACGAGATGATGATCTCGCCCGCCTACGCCTACGAGAAGGCCCCCGACCAGGAGCACTTCCTGGGCGTGGAGCAGACCCGGGAGCTGTTCAGGAAGGCCTTCGCGGGCGGCAACCGGCGCCGCTGGCGGCTGAACCACTCCCCGCTGTTCCTGGACTTCCTCGAGGGCAGGGTCGACTTCCCGTGCACCGCGTGGGCGATCCCGAACTACTCCCTCTTCGGCTGGCAGCGCCCCTGCTACCTGATGAGCGACGGCTATGTGCCGACGTACCGGGAGCTCATCGAGGACACCGACTGGGACCGGTACGGCCGCGGCAAGGACCCGCGCTGCGCCAACTGCATGGCGCACTGCGGATACGAGCCCACCGCCGTCCTCGCCACCATGGGCTCCCTGAAGGAGTCGCTGCGTGCCCTGCGCGAGACGGTCTCCGGAAACCGGGAGTGAGGCCATGACCGCCGTCCCGCTCGGGATGCCCCAGGTGCCGCTGCCGCCGCTCGCCGAGCGCCGGAGGAGCCGGCGGATCCAGGTCGGGTCGGTGGCGGTGGGCGGGGACGCCCCGGTGTCCGTGCAGTCGATGACGACCACGCGCACGTCCGACATCGGCGCCACCCTCCAGCAGATCGCCGAGCTCACCGCCTCCGGCTGCCAGATCGTCCGGGTGGCCTGCCCCACCCAGGACGACGCGGACGCGCTGGCGACCATCGCCCGCAAGTCGCAGATCCCGGTGATCGCCGACATCCACTTCCAGCCCAAGTACGTCTTCGCCGCGATCGAGGCGGGCTGCGCGGCGGTGCGGGTGAACCCCGGCAACATCAAGCAGTTCGATGACAAGGTCAAGGAGATCGCCCGGGCGGCCAGGGACCACGGCACCCCGATCCGCATCGGCGTCAACGCCGGCTCGCTGGACCGGCGCCTGCTCCAGAAGTACGGCAGGGCCACCCCCGAGGCGCTGGCCGAGTCCGCCCTGTGGGAGGCGTCCCTCTTCGAGGAGCACGACTTCCGCGACATCAAGATCTCCGTCAAGCACAACGACCCCGTGATCATGGTCGAGGCCTACCGCCAGCTCGCCGCCCAGTGCGACTACCCCCTCCACCTCGGCGTCACCGAGGCCGGGCCCGCCTTCCAGGGCACCATCAAGTCGGCCGTCGCCTTCGGCGCGCTGCTCTCCCAGGGCATCGGCGACACCATCCGCGTCTCGCTGTCCGCCCCGCCGGTGGAGGAGGTCAAGGTCGGCATCCAGATCCTGGAGTCGCTGAACCTGCGCCAGCGCGGACTGGAGATCGTCTCCTGCCCGTCCTGCGGACGCGCCCAGGTCGACGTCTACAAGCTCGCCGAGGAGGTCACCGCCGGGCTGGAGGGCATGGAGGTGCCGCTGCGCGTCGCCGTCATGGGCTGCGTCGTCAACGGCCCCGGCGAGGCCCGCGAGGCCGACCTGGGCGTGGCCTCGGGCAACGGCAAGGGGCAGATCTTCGTGAAGGGCGAGGTCATCAAGACCGTGCCCGAGTCGAAGATCGTGGAGACGCTGATCGAGGAGGCGATGAAGATCGCCGAGGAGATGGAGAAGGACGGCATCGCGTCGGGGGAGCCGGCCGTCACCGTGAGCTGAACAGCACGGAACTGCGAAGGGGGCCCGAGCGTGACGATCCTGGAGAGCATCCGGCAACCACACGACCTGAAGGCGCTGTCCGAGGCGGAACTCGGCGAACTGTCCGACGGGATAAGGGAGTTCCTGGCGCACGCGGTCGCCGGGACCGACGGTCCCTCGCACCACGGCATGGGGGACCTGTCCGTCCTCCAGGTCGTCCCCGGCCTGCGCATCGCCGCGCCCCGCGACGCCGGCCGGCTCCGCGCCCGGCTGCGCGAGGCGGTCGCCGTCGACGACGCTCCCACCCTCCTGAGGTTCCCGAAGGAGTCCGTGGGCCCGGCGATCCCCGCGCCGGACCGCGTCGGCGGCATGGACGTGCTCCACCGGGCGGACGCCCCCGAGGTGCTCCTCGTGGCCGTCGGCGTCATGGCGCCCGTCTGCCCGAAGGCCGCCGAACCGCTCGAAGCGCGCGGCACCGGGTGCACCGTGGTCGACCCGCGCCGGGTCGAGCCCGTCGACGCGGTCCTGCCCCGGCCGGCCGCCGGGCACCGTACGGTGGCCGTCGTCGAGGACAACAGCCGTGCGGCCGGGGTCGGTTCGGCGGTGGCGCCGGCGCCGGGCGACGCCGGGGTCGACGTGCCCGTGCGGCGGTTCGGCATTCCCGAGCAGTTCCTCGCCCACGCCGGACGCGGTGAGGTGCGCGCCGACATCGGCCTCACGCCCGTCGAGGTCGCCGGACGGATCAGCGCGGGCCTCACCGCCGGCGAAGAGCCCGCGGAACAGTCCCCGGACCCACAGGAGCCCCAGGCATGACCATCGCGGAGTCGTCGCAGACCGGGGAGTTCGACCTCGGCGCGCTGCTGGCCGAGCGCGGAGCCGAGCGCTACGAGCTGCACACCCGGTACCTCAACCACCAGCTCCCGCGCATGCTGCGCACCATCGGCTTCGACAAGGTCTACGAGCGTGCCGAGGGCGCCCACTTCTGGGACGCCGACGGCAACGACCACCTGGACATGCTCGCCGGATTCGGGGTGATGGGCCTGGGCCGCCACCACCCCGTGGTCCGCAAGGCGCTGCACGACGTCCTGGACGCCTCCCTCGCCGACCTCACCCGCTTCGACTGCCAGCCGCTGCCCGGCCTGCTGGCCGAGAGGCTGCTCGCGCACAGCCCCCACCTGGACCGGGTCTTCTTCGGCAACAGCGGCACGGAGGCGGTCGAGGGGGCTCTGAAGTTCGCCCGGTACGCGACCGGCAGACCGCGCGTCCTGTACTGCGAGCACGCCTTCCACGGCCTGACCACCGGCTCGCTCTCCGTCAACGGCGAGTCCGGCTTCCGGGACGGCTTCGCCCCGCTGCTGCCCGACACGGCCGTACCGCTCGGCGACCTCGACGCGCTGGAGCGGGAGCTGCGCGAGGGGGACGTGGCCGCCCTGATCGTGGAGCCGATCCAGGGCAAGGGCGTGTACGAGGCACCGCCCGGCTATCTGCGGGCCGCGCAGGAGCTGCTGCACCGGCACAAGGCGCTGCTGATCGCCGACGAGGTGCAGACCGGGCTGGGCCGGACCGGCGACTTCTACGCCTACCAGCACGAGGCGGGGGTCGAACCGGACCTGGTGTGCGTGGCCAAGGCGCTCTCCGGCGGCTACGTGCCGGTGGGCGCCACCCTCGGCAAGGACTGGATCTTCAAGAAGGTCTACTCGTCGATGGACCGGGTGCTGGTCCACTCGGCCAGCTTCGGCACCAACGCCCAGGCGATGGCGGCGGGTCTCGCGGTGCTGTCGGTCATGGAGAACGAGCGGATCGTCGACCGTGTCCGGAGCACCGGCGAGCTGCTGCGGACCCGGCTGGCCGCACTGACCGAGAAGTACGAACTGCTCGCCGAGGTCCGCGGCCGGGGCCTGATGATCGGCATCGAGTTCGGCCGGCCCCGGTCGCTGAAGCTGCGCTCGCGCTGGGCCGTGCTCCAGGCCGCCCGCAGGGGACTCTTCGCGCAGATGGTGGTCGTGCCGCTGCTGCACCGGCACCGCATCCTCACCCAGGTCTCCGGCGATCACCTGGAGGTGATCAAACTGATCCCGCCGCTGATCATCGACGAGCGGGACGTGCACCGGTTCGTGGACGCCTTCACCGCGGTGATGGACGACGCGCACGACGGCGGTCTGGTGTGGGAGTTCGGCAGGACGCTGGTGAAGCAGGCCGTCGCCCACCGCTGATCCCCGCACGGGGTTTGCCTCAGAGGCAAGGAAATTGCCCGTGGGGCAAATCCGGGGCTCAATGGAGGCATGAGCTCCTCCGAGGCCGGTCCGCCGGCCGAACCGGCCGGCGCGCTCCCCGCGGTCGCGCCGCAGTTGCGCGCCCTGCGGCGACGGGCCTCCCTCACCCTGGAGGCCGCCGCCCGGGACGCGAGTCTGTCGCCCGCCCATCTCTCCCGGCTGGAGACCGGACAGCGCCAGCCCTCGCTGCCGATGCTGCTCTCCCTCGCCCGCGTCTACGGTACGACGGTCTCCGAGCTGCTCGGTGAGTCGGCCGCCGGCCGGGACGCCGTGGTGCGCGCCGCCGACATGGAGTCCACGGCGGCGGGCGGCTGGACGTACTGGCAGGCCGGTGCCGCCGGGCGCGGCATGCAGGCCCTGCGGGTCCAGGTGCCCCACGGCTCCCAGGGCGACATCGTGCGCGTCCACCCCGGCGAGGAGTGGCTGTACGTCCTCAGGGGGCGGCTGCGGCTGCGCCTCGGGGACACCCTGCACCGGCTCGCCCCGGGGGACAGCGCCCACTTCGACTCGCTGACCCCGCACCGTATCGCCGCTTTTGACCCCGACGGGGTCGAGCTGCTGTTCGTCCACACCCTGCTGCAGAGTCCCACGGCCGCGCTGTGCCTGGGCCCGACCCACGGAGACGCACCATGACCGGCAAGAACATGGAGGAGAAGTTCCCCCGCGCCCTCTGGGTGAGGCTGTTCATCTACGTCGTGGTGGGGCACCTCTTCGCGGCCTTCCTCTACTTCCTGTTCGAGGTGGGCGCCAAGAAGTAGGCCCGCGGCTCAGTCGAGCAGGCGCTCGCGCAGCCGCTCCCGGTGCTCGGGAGTGAGCCCGAGCGCCTGCTCCAGATACGGCTCCACGCCGCCCCAGGTCTCCTCGACGGTCTCGAAGGCGGCCGACAGGTACTCCGCGCGCGCGTCGAACAGCGGGCTGAGCAGCTCCATGACCTCGGGGGAGTAGGCCGAGGCGGAGCTGCTGCTGCGGTGCACCTTGTAGCGGCGGTGCCTGGCGTTGGACTTCAGGTAGTCGTCGAGGATCGCGTCGCGCTCGACGCCCACCGCGAGCAGCGTCACCGCCACCGACAGCCCCGCGCGGTCCTTGCCCGCCGCGCAGTGCATCAGCACGGGGACGCTGTCCTCGGCGAGCGAGCGCAGGACCCGGGAGTGCTCGGTGGTGCGCTCCTTGATGATCAGCCGGTAGGAGCTGATCATCCGGTCCGCGCCCTTGCCGTCCGCGAGGATCGAGCGCAGCTGCTCCAGATCGCCGTCGCGGACCATCCTCCAGAACTCGGCGCCGTCCGCCGGGTCGCTGAGCGGCAGGTTCACATTGCGCACGCCCGGCAGCGCGACGTCCGGCCCCTCCAGCCTCTGGTCGGCGGCGTTGCGGAAGTCGAAGACCGTGTGCAGCCCGAGCGAGGACAGGAAGGCGGCGTCCTCGGCGGTCGCGTGGGCGAGATGACCGCTGCGGAACAGCACCCCGTGCCGCACCCGCCGGCCGTCGACGGTCGGCAGCCCGCCCACGTCGCGGAAGTTGCGTACTCCGGCCAGCTCGGGTTCGGTCGACGGCACCTGCTGCGTCACGAAGGACTCCTCCCACTCGGCGCCGCCGGCGGGGCTCGTCGACGGACGTCACTCGACGATACGACATGCCTGCCTGGGACAATGAGTTCTCCGCAGGCATTGCCCGGCCGCCCCGCAACCCCGATGATGTTGGTGTCTGATCGCATCTGTTCGGGTATGTTGGAGGTTCGGTGACGCAGGTCTCCCACGACGGTCGTACGTGGCTTCTCTCGGGGCCGGCCAGCAGTTACGCGCTCCATGTCACGGACCGCGACGAGCTGGTGCATCTGCACTGGGGCCCGCGGATCGCCCTCGCCGACGCGGAGGCCCTCGCCGCGCGCCCGCTGCCGGACCACTGGCCGTTCGAGTCCCGCCTGGACGGGCGCGAGGAGTACCCGGTCGAGGGCGGCCCCCGCTTCGTCCGGCCCGCCCTGTCGGTACGCACCGCGCAGCGACGCGGCACCGAGTGGACCTTCGACGGCCACGAGACGGACGACGGCGAACTCCGCCTCCGCTTCCGCGACGGCGGACTGGCCGTGACCCTGCACTACCGGATGCGCGACGACGTGGTCGAACGCTGGGTGACCCTGCACAACCGGGGACCCGCGGCCGAGCTCCTGCGCGCCGACTCCGCCACCTGGACCCTGCCCGAGCGCGAGCACTGGCGGCTCTCCCAGCTGCACGGCCGCTGGGCCGCCGAGTCCCGGCTGACCCGCGCCCCGCTCACCTACGGCGAGAAGGTCATCGGCAGCCGCCGCGGCCACACCGGACACCAGCACCTGCCCTGGGTCGCGCTCGACACCGACGCGACCGAGGAGCGCGGCGAGGTCTACGGCTGCGCCCTCGGCTGGTCCGGTTCCTGGCGCATCTCCGTCGCCCAGCTCCCCGACGCGCGCGTGCAGGTCACCGGCGGCGCGGGACACGACGACTCCGGCCTGCTGATGCTGGGCACGGAGGAGACGTACGTCACGCCGGTCTTCGCCGGTCTGTGGAGCGACGGCGGCTTCGGCGGCGCCAGCCGCGCCTGGCACGCCTACCAGCGGACGCACGTCGTCCCGGACGCGGACCGGGACCGGCCCGTGCTGTTCAACTCGTGGGAGGCCACCGGCTTCGACATCTCGGAGGAGCAGCAGCGGGCGCTCGCGGCGCGGGCCGCCGCGATGGGCGTCGAACTGTTCGTGGTCGACGACGGCTGGTTCGGTGCGCGGACGAGCGACCGGGCCGGGCTCGGCGACTGGACGCCCAACCCCGACCGCTTCCCCGGCGGCCTGAAGCCCCTCGCCGAGCACGTGCGCGGGCTCGGGATGCGGTTCGGCATCTGGGTCGAGCCCGAGATGGTCAACCCGGACAGCGACCTCTACCGCGCGCACCCCGACTGGGTGCAGTTCCAGCCGGGCCGCCGGCGGACGGAGTTCCGCAACCAGCTCGTGCTCAACCTCGCGCGCGACGACGTCCGGGAGTACCTCTGGGAGCGGCTGGACGAACTGCTCTCCGGCACCCCCGTCGACTACGTGAAATGGGACTTCAACCGCTGCTTCAGCGACGTCGGCTGGCCGGACGACCCGTACCCGCAGCGGCTGTGGACCGACCACGTGCGGGGTCTGTACGCCCTGCTGGACCGGCTGCGGGCGGCGCACCCGGGCGTGGCCTTCGAGTCCTGCTCGGGCGGCGGCGGGCGGATCGACCTGGGTGTCCTCTCCCGCACCGACCAGGTGTGGACCTCGGACAACACCGACCCGCTCGACCGGCTCGCCATCCAGCACGGCTTCAGCCAGCTCCACCCCGCCCGGGTGATGGCCGCCTGGGTCACCGACAGCCCGAACGCGATGCTCAACGGACGGGTCAGTTCGCTGCGCTTCCGGTTCGTCAGCGCCATGGCCGGGGTGCTCGGCGTCGGCGGCGACCTCACGCGGTGGACCGAGGAGGAGCTCGCCGAGGCGCGGGAGTGGGTCGCGCTCTACAAGGAGATCCGGCCCGTCGTCCAGCGCGGCGACCTGTACCGGCTGCGCCCCCCGGAGGGCGGGCTGAGCGCGGTGCAGTACGTCCTCGGCGACGAGACCGTCGTCCTCGCCTGCCTCCAGGCGCAGCACCACGGAGAGCCCGTCCCGGCCCTCCGGCTGCGCGGTCTCGACCCGGATGCGTCGTACGAATGCCGCGAAACCGGCGAAACGCACCGAGGTGCCCTCTTGCTGCACCACGGTCTGCACACCGGTCTGCGGGGAGACCTGGACGCCGCGGTGGTGCGGTTGCGACGCCTGTGATGTAACCATTCGGGCGTTCTGTCCGATTGAGCGGATTCGGCATAACCTGCCCCGAAAGGAAGGGAGATGGGGGAGGGGTGCGTGAGCATCGTCATATCCGTGACGATGCGTTGTCGCCATGCTCACGTAATTCCGTGACACGGCAAGGGAATTCACGGCGGAAAGGGAATCCGGGCTGACGCTCGGTGACGTCATTTCCTCCTGTGGATCACGGGAAAACGCGTGGGCGGCGAACCTCGCGCTTGTCCCGTCGCGTCCGGGTCGCTTACGTTCACCACCGATCCGGACGGACGCCCAATCCTGCCGCCGCCCGGAGCCCGCACACACTGACCCGTGTACGGCAGGAGCGGGGGACCCACAGGTACGACCGCCTGTTCCGGTTCCCGGAACGGCTTGGGGTTAAGCCGCGCGACAGCGCGGCCGGGCATCTCCAGCCCGCACCCGACAGCTCACCTCGTAGGCGCCGGAGAGGAATTCGTCATGCCCGCAAAGGGTAAGCACCGCCGTACCAAGGCCCAGCGCCTCACCCGCTCCATCGCCGTCGCCGGAACCGGCGGCGCCGCACTCGCCCTGCCGCTCCTCGGCGCCACCGGCGCGCACGCCGCCACGCCGCAGACCGCCCCCGAAAAGGCCGTCCAGTCCCTTTCCGTCGCCGGCCAGAAGACCGGCGCCGAAAAGGGCGGCGAGTCCCGCACGTACACGGTGAGGGCCGGCGACTACCTCGCGAAGATCGCCGAGACGCAGAACGTCGACGGCGGCTGGAAGAAGCTCTACACGGACAACCGCGAGGCCATCGGCGACAACCCGTCGCTCATCCACCCCGGTCTGGAGCTCTCCGTGGACGGCGGGGCCGCCACGAGCGCGCCGCAGCAGCCGTCCTCCGCCAAGGCCCCGCAGGCCTCGGAGCAGAAGGCCGAGCAGCCCGCCGAGAAGCCGGCCGAGCAGCCCGCCGAGCAGTCCTCCCCGGACGCCCCCGCCCGGAACGCGAGCGCCGACCAGGCCGCGAGCACCTCCGGTTACAGCTCCCCGGTGCCCGGCGCCGGGCTCGGCACCGCCTACAAGGTGGCCGGCAGCATGTGGTCCAGCGGCTACCACACCGGCGTCGACTTCGCCGTCCCGACCGGCACCTCCCTGAAGGCCGTCGGCGCGGGCACCGTCGTCTCCGCGGGCTGGGCCGGCGCGTACGGCAACCAGGTCGTCATCAAGCTCGAGGACGGCCACTACGCCCAGTACGCCCACCTGTCCTCGCTCTCCGTCTCGGCCGGCCAGACCGTGACCGGCGGCCAGCAGGTCGGCCTCTCCGGCTCCACCGGCAACTCGACCGGCCCGCACCTGCACTTCGAGATCCGCACCACCCCGGACTACGGCTCGGACGTGGACCCGGTCGCCTACCTCGCCTCGAAGGGCGTCTCCGTCGGCTGACCCCCGCGGCGGCCTTCCTGACCCGCGCGCCGGAGGCCGGCCCCGACTCCCGGGGCCGGCCTCCGGCGTATTCCGGAATTGGCCAACATTTTGAGAGTGTCTTATCTCACCGCCCGTCAACCCTTCCTTACGGTCGCGTAGGTCACATTCGAAGGTGAATCATGAGCGGTTGTGGCAGACGATTCGAAGAGTGACAGCAGAGCAGTGATCGGGTCGTACGTGGCGGTGGGGGACAGCTTCACCGAGGGCGTCGGCGACCCCGGCCCCGACGGGGCGTTCGTCGGCTGGGCCGACCGGTTCGCCGTGCTCCTCGCGGACCTGCGGCCCGAAGGCGACTTCGAGTACACCAATCTCGCCGTGCGCGGAAAGCTGCTGGACCAGATCGTGGCGGACCAGCTGCCGAGGGCGGTCGAACTCGCCCCCGACCTGGTCTCGTTCTGCGCGGGCGGCAACGACATCCTCCGCCCGGGCAGCGACCCGGACGAGGTGGCCGAGCGGTTCGAGCGGGCGGTCGCCGCGCTGGCGGCCGTGTGCGGCACGGTGATGGTGACGACCGGGTTCGACACCCGCGGCGTGCCCCTGCTGAAGCATCTGCGCGGCAAGATCGCGACGTACAACGGGCACGTGCGGGCCGTCGCCGACCGCTACGGCTGCCCGGTGCTCGACCTGTGGTCCCTCAGGAGCGTCCAGGACCGCAGGGCCTGGGACGCCGACCGGCTGCACCTGTCGCCGGAGGGGCACACCCGCGTCGCGCTCCGCGCCGGGCAGGCCCTCGGCCTGGACACCCCCGCCGATCCCGAACAGCCCTGGCCGCCCCTTCCGCCCCGCGGCACCTTCGACGTCCGGCGGGACGACGTCCAGTGGGCCCGTGAGTACCTGGTGCCGTGGATCGGCCGCAGGCTGCGCGGGGAGTCGTCGGGCGACCACGTGATCGCCAAGGGGACGCTGTCGCCGGACGACATCAAGGTACGGATCGCCGCGGTGGCGTGAGAGCCGCTCCGCCCGGCACCGCGGTGCCGGGCACGGCCGCACATAATGAAATGTCTGACCCACTCCACCTGGAGGTACCGTGGCCGGTTCCCCTTCCCAGAGCTCCGGGCCGCGCGCCCTGCGGCCCGTGGCCTTCGGCGCGGACCCGAGTGGCGAGCGCATGGCGCGCATCCGCAGATCCCCGCACTTCAGGGACGGCGTGTTCCAGAATCCCGGGGGTCCCGCCCGGATCCGCCCCTCGGGGGCGACGCGGGACCTGGCGAAGACCTACCTCGACAAGGACTCCCGGTCCCGGCGCGCCCCGAAGGGCGCCGTTCCGGTGCACCCGACCACCCTGGCCGACATCTCCCGTCCGCCCGCCACCGGGCTGCGCCTGACCTGGGCGGGCCACTCCAGCGTGCTCGCGGAGATCGACGGACACCGGGTCCTGTTCGACCCCGTGTGGGGCGAGCGCTGCTCGCCCTTCCCCTTCGCCGGGCCCCGGCGGCTGCACCCCGTACCGCTGCCGCTGGCCGCGCTCGGCCCGGTCGACGTCGTCGTGATCTCCCACGACCACTACGACCACCTGGACCTGCCCACGATCAAGGCACTGGCCGGCACGGACACCCTGTTCGCCGTGCCCCTCGGCGTCGGTGCCCACCTGGAGCGCTGGGGCGTGTCCGCCGGACGGCTGCGCGAGCTGGACTGGCACGAGACGACGAAGGTCGGCGGACTCACCCTCACCGCCACCCCGGCCCGCCACTTCTGCGGCCGGGGCCTGCGCAACACCCAGCACACCCTGTGGGCCTCCTGGGCGGTCGCGGGTGAGGAGCACCGGATCTACCACAGCGGTGACACCGGCTACTTCGAGGGCTTCAAGGACATCGGCGCCGAGCACGGCCCGTTCGACGCCACGATGATCCAGGTCGGCGCGTACTCGGACTTCTGGCCCGACATCCACATGACGCCCGCCGAGGGGGTGCGGGCCCACCTCGATCTGCAGGGAGGCGGTCCGGGCGGGGTGCTGCTGCCGATCCACTGGGGGACCTTCAATCTGGCGCCCCACGCGTGGGCGGAGCCGGGGGAGTGGATGAAGGACGCCGCCGAGGAGGCCGGCCAGGCGGTGGCGTTCCCCCGGCCGGGTGAGCCGTTCGAGCCGGCGGGGAGGCTGCCGGTCGAGGCGTGGTGGCGGGCGGTCTCCGGTCCGATCGCCCGTCCGTGGCGCCGGCCCCGGATCACCGAGGGGGCGGCCGGGACGAGCAAGGGCGATCTCGACCTCGCCGGTGAGCGGTGACGTCGGTCGGGGACGAGCTGGGGGAGAGGGACCGGGTGCTGGAGCGTCTCTCCGCGGAGGAGCACGACTGTTCGATGCCGAACCGGAGCGGGGTGCTCCGTGAGGAGCGTGCCGCCGCGGCTCGACGGTTCAGACCCCTTGCCGGAGCCGAAGGGGCCGTCCGAGGCTGTTACCCGGACACGCCCGCCCCTCGGCGCCGCGGGACACCGGACTTCGTCACGTTTGCCGTGGTCACGGGTCGTCGTCCGCTCCCGCGTCGTGGATCGTTCAGCCGCGCCCATGCACAGGATTCCCCCAGACGTCGTTCCCGTCCGGGGCGCAGCTCTGCTCGCAAGGGCGCGAACGCGCCGGAGACGGGGTCCTGCCCGCAGGGAGAATCCGCGCGTGGCCCCTTTGCCGGCCGAGGCGCCGTCCGGTCGGCCGGACGCGCTGATCAGGCACCCGTTCCACCGAGAGAACGGTGAGCGGCTCGTCGACTTCATCCGGGACCTGAGCCAGTGCGCCAGCGCCGAGGACATTCGTGGCGTTCCGGCCGGAACTTCTGCATGCCACGCTTGCGGCGGACCTCGCGCGTGCGGAGCGTTCGCGGGTGATCCTCGTGACGTGGCCTCTGCGGCCGACCCGCTGCCGACCGCTTCAGGGTTCCGGCGACCGCGCGATCACCGGCTCCGGAGGGGTCGCGCCCCGGCCAGTGCCGTGAGGAACCCCTCGGACAGACGCACGGCCGGGTTCCCGGCGGCCGGTGCGTGCGGCCCGGCCTGCTCACAGGCACGGACCACCGCTCGTACGTGGGAACCGGGGAAGGTGTCCGCGTAGGCCCCGCGGTCGTCGGCGGCGTAGGCGAGCGCCAGCGCGTCGCTCAGCGCCAGCGCGTGCGCCTCGGCGAAGGCGCGCGCGCCGGCGGTGCAGCTCAGCTCGGCGTACTCGTGACCGTAGGCGTCGGCCTCGGCCGGGGACCGGCCCTGGGACAGCGCGTGGTCGCGGGCCCCCGCGTGGCCCTCGGCGTAGGCGGCCGTCCGGTCGTACGCGGCGGCGTGGAGGTGGAGCAGGACCGGATGCAGCGCGGTCCGCCAGACGTCCGGGCCGGCCGGCCGCCCCGCGGCCGCCCCGGCGTGCAGACGGACGAGTGGGGAGAACGGCACCGCCTCCGCGCCGGGCACCGTCCCGGCGACGAGGGGCAGGACCGTGTGGCGGTGCCAGTCGTGGACCACCCGCAGGCCGGAGCCCACCGACGGACCGGTGACCGTGTCCTCCCCGTACCGCTCCTGGAGCAGCGCGTACAGACGGAGGGCCCAGCCGTCGCGGACGTCGCTCGGCAACGCGTCGTGGAGGGCGGTCGCCACGGGCCACAGCCCTGCGGGAGATGCCGGGCCGGACCCGGACCCGGACCCGGGCCCGGCGTCCGGTGACCTCAGCGCGGTCAGGAACCCCGCCGCCCCGCCGGTCGTGGAAGTCATGCGGTACCGCCCTCCTGTCCCCCGGGGGATCGATGACGTGCGCGGAACGGATCAGCGGTGCAGGGGCGTGCCCTCGACGGCGATCCGGCGGCCGTGCCGGGTGAGGGGGAAGTAGTCCCACACGGCGTGGTGCTGCACGCTGCGGTTGTCCCAGACCACCAGGGTGCGCGGCTGCCACCGCACGCGGCACTGCAGCAGCGGGGTGCGGGCCACGTGCGCGTACAGCATGCCCAGCAGGGTGTCGCTCTCGGTACGGGAGAGCTGGGTGATGTGCGAGGTGTAGGGGGCGTTCACGAAGAGCAGCTCGCGGCCAGTCTCCGGGTGCCGGACGACGACGGGGTGCTCGGTGCGCGGCACGTCGTACTCGGCCGGAGGGGTCTGCCCGGCGGCGGTCCACGGCAGGGCGCCGTCGTGCACGGCGGTCAGTCCGCCGAGGAACTCCTTCATCGCGGGGGAGAGCAGCTCGTAGGCGAGGTGCATGTTGGCGAACAGGGTGTCGCCGCCGCTGCCCCCCTCGGGAACGGTCGTGAGGTACAGCAAGGACCCGAGGGAGGGCGCCGGGTCCGCCGTACCGTCGGCGTGCCAGCCGTTGCCGGCCACGGCCCGGGAGTCCTTGTCCGCGCTGATCTCCAGGATGTACGGGTCGGAACCCTCCACGGGGAGGGTGACCGGGTGCAGTTCACCGAAGACGCCCGCGAACCGCTTGTGCTGCTCGGGGGTGAGGTCCTGGTCGCGGAAGACCAGGACGTGGTGGGACCGGAAGGCGTGCTCGACCTCCTTCTCCTGCCGGGGCGTCAGCTCCTGCGACAGGTCGAGCCCCGAGACCTCCGCGCCCAGCAGCGGGGTGAGAGGGCTGACCGAGAGGGTCTCGTACGGCTCGGCGGGCCGGGTGGTCAGGCGTTCGACGGCCTGAAGGGCGTACTGCTCCATGGGGACCTCCGGGAGGGGACGGGGTGGGGGAGAGGACGGGAACGGACGGGAGCGGGGGCGGATCACAGTCCCCGGTCGAGGAGTTCGGCGACCACGAGGCGCCCGAAGGCGAGGTTGCCGTGGATCGTGTCGTTTGGCAGGCAGAAGGCGGGGCGTTGCTCTCCCGAGCGGTCGGTCACCCGGGCACGCAGGTCGACGATCTCGACGCCGCGCGCGGCGGCCTCGTCACGGACGACGTCCTGCGCGGCGTGGAACACCCGTGCGTCCGACATGCCGGGGACGCGCTGCGGCGGCATGACCGCCACCACCCGCAGACCGAGCGCGGCCGTGTGGTCGTAGAAGGCGAGCGCGCCGCGGACCATGGCCCGCACCAGGGCCGAGAAGAACGCGCTGCGCAGGAAGGACTCCGGGAGGTCGCCGCGGCGGTCGCGGTGGACGTCCCAGTTCTGCCGGGTGGCCACCGTGTGGGCGCTGAACCCGAAGGTGCACACCAGCGGCACCGGCAGCCCGGCGAGCCCCCCGGCGCCCAGGGCGTCGAGGAACTCCCGGTAGAGACGCTGCCCTTCGGGCGAGCGGAAGCGGATCCCGGTGCCGTCCGTGCCGTCGGTGTCGAAGAAGGGGCCCAGGAAATCCCGGCCCGAACCGACCGGCCCGCCCGCGAAGGGCAGTCCGGCGGCCCGCGCGGCCCGACCGACGCAGGCCGCGTGGGAGTCACCGAGCAGGAGGAACCGGGCGGGGGCCGTGGTAGTCGAGCAGGGCGTCGTCACAGGAGTGGTCCTCTCCGCCGGTGGTGGGCGGCGGCTGCGGGGGAGTGTGCGGTGTGCGGGCCGCCTCGCCCCGCAGGGCCCGGAAGAAGTGGTCCATCACGAAGGCCACGCCCTCGGGACGGACGGTACGCAGGTTGGCCTCGAAGAAGCCCCGCCGGCCCCCGGAAGCCGAGGTGTCCGGCGGCTCCCGGTCGCCCGAAGGGGCCGGGAGGGCCGGGAGTCCCGGCAGTCCCGTGACGATCTCGTACGACGGGAAGTAGTCGACGCGGTCGTCCTCGTCCGCGAGCTGCCCGGCCGCCGCCCGCAGCACCGACTTCGAGAAGGTGGTCGCGACCAGGGCGTGCCGTCCGGTGGCGGTGGCCGTCAGCGGCACGGGGGAGACCGTGAGGACCGTCCGCAGACCGGGGTTGACGTCCCGGGCCATGAGCAGGGCCTCCGTGAGGTCCTCGTGCACCTGCGGAACCGTGTGGTTGCGCAGGACGTACCGGCCGGCGTCGAAGGAACCGCGGACGGTCCCGGGGCACATCGGCAGCACGGTGTCCCGCTCCGTGTCGTGCCACGCCTCGGTCAGGCCGAGGGTGAAGACGAAGACCTCCGCCTCGGCCAGCGCGGTGCGCAGCGCGGCGAGGGTGACCTCGCGGGAGCGCAGCAGCTCACCGGGCGAGGCGAACCCTTCCGGCTCCACCGTGGGCCGGTACGGGTCGTGGAAGCGCCCGTCCTCCTCCCAGACCTCCCCGGGGGGCACACGGGAGCCGAGTGCCCAGGCGATCCACTGGCGCAGCGCGGCGGCGGTGTAGATGTTCCCCGTGCGGAAGGAGAACCGGCGGTAGCCGCGGGCCGACCGCTGCTCGGGGGTCAGTCCCGGGGGCGGCGGCTCCGCGTCGTACCAGTGCATGCCCTCCTCCAGCAGGGCGCGCCCGATGTGGCCGGCGAAGCAGGACCCCGCGGTGATGACGGGCGCGTCCTGCCCGATGGGCCACTTCGGCGTCCACAGGCCGGCGATGTCCAGCGGGTCCCGTTCGGCGACCGCGCTGCGCCAGAAGGAGCGCTCCGGCAGGCTCGCATAAGGGTGTGATGCCATGGGGGAGTGCCTCATCGGGGCCGCCGGGCGGAGGGACGCGGGCCGGCGGCGAGTACGGCGGCGACGTCCCGCGCGTGCGGCGCGGCGACGAGGCCGTAGTGGTCGGCGTCGACCCGGCGCACCCGCGAGGTCCGGGGCAGGTGCGCGTCCCAGGCGCCCGGCGGTGTCGGCCGCGGGACGAGCACGGCGGTGTCCACCGGGCGTTCGGCGAGCCACACCGTGGTGGGTGTCGTGGTGATCCGCGGCAGCCGGTGTTCGGCCATGGCGGCCAGGTTGGCCCGGCAGCAGCGGGCGAGGCGCTCGGCGTACGCGCGGCCCGGGTCGGTCGGGCCGCCGGCGCGGCTGCCGCCCAGCTCACGGGCGAAGACCTCGTCCACCTGGGCCTCGTCGTATGCGGCGAACTCCGCTCCGGCGCCGGGCGGCGGAGGGTCGAGAAGGTACAGGCCCGCCGCGGGCCGCCCGTCCCGTTCGGCGAGGGCCGCCATCGACAGGGCGGTCCACGCCCCGAACGACCAGCCCGCCAGCAGCAGCCGGGGACCCGCGGCGGGGAAGGCGGCCCGCACGGCCCGCAGATAGTCGGCGGCCCGGTCGGCGATCGACCGGGCGGGCAGCCGCGGGTCGCGCAGCGCCGGGTCGGGGATCAGGCAGACCGTCTGTTCGCGGGGCAGGGCCGAGACCAGCGGCCGGTACGCCTGGATGTCGCCGCCGACCGGATGGACCAGGCACAGGACGTCCTCGCCGGTGCCGCGCTGCCAGACCTCGACCTCCGCCTCGCCGCCCGACCGGGCGGGTCGGCGGGCGCCGTCGCCCAGCTTCCCCAGGATTTCCGCGAGGGTCACGCGGTGACCGAGGGCGGCGAGGTCGATGTCGGTGCCGTGACGGCGTTTCACCTCCTCCAGCAGTTCCAGGAGGGTCAGCGAGTCGGCCCCCAGGTCGTACAGGGGAGCGTCGGGGTCGACGGTGTCGACGCCGAGCAGTTCGCACAGCACCTCGGCGAGGCCGGCCGCCGGTTCGCCCGACAGGGCTCCCCCGGCCGCTGCCTCCCCCGGGTTCTCCCCCGACCGGGTCCGGTGGGCGGCGGGCGTCGCCTCGTAGAAGAACCGGGCCTGCGGCAGAGGTGTCGTGCTGACCATCAGGTGCGGCAGCCGCAGACTCAGGGCGTGCGCGAAGACCGCCGCGCCGTCCTCGGGGGTGAGCGCGACCTTCAGGTGCTCCTGGTGGCGGGTGTCGCCGGCCGGCGCCTGCCGTGCCATGCCGACCTCGCCCCAGATGTCCCAGCCGATGCTCAACCGGACGGTCGCCGCGCCGCCCGCCGGGGGCGTGTGGTGGGCGAAGGCGTCCAGGCAGGCGTTGGCCGCGGCGTAGTCGAACTGGCCGACCCCGCCGTGGTGGGCCGCCATCGACGAGCAGTAGGCCACGTACGCCGGGGTGTGGCGGGCCGCGAGCCGTTCGACGAGCAGGGCACCGCGCAGCTTGACCGCGGTGGCGCGGCGGGCCGTGGCGGCCACCCGCCCGGCGAGGAGCCCGCCCGCGGCCGTGCCCGCCGCGTGCACGACACCGGCGAGGCCGTCGAGGTACGGGGCGAGCCGGCCGGCGATCGTGTCCAGGTCCTCCGCGGCGAGGTCGGCGCCGACCAGGGTCACACGGTCCCCGTACGGCCGTAGCCTCGCCGGCACCTCGGTGCCGCGGGCGACCAGGACCACGCGGTTGGCGGGGTCCGCCAGCAGCCGGGCGGCCAGGGTGACACCGATGCCGCCGGTCCCGCCGAGGACCAGATGCGTACCCGGTTCCGCCACCCGGTCGGCGGTGGACGGGAACGCGGGCGCGGGGACCGGCTGGACCGTGCGATGCCACCAGTAGCCGTCGCGCAGGGCGACCACGCGCGGGGCGAGCGTGTCGTCGCGCAGCAGTTCCGGCAGGTACGGTGCCCAGTCCGCCGGGTCGGGGCCGGGCAGGTCGATCCAGCGGGGGGCCACCCCCAGTTCCTGGCGGGGTGTCTCGATGCCCGCCGCGAGGAGGCCGGCCAGGGGTGTGGCGACGGCCCCGGTGACGGGCTGTGCCCGGTGCGACAGCAGCCACACACGGGGCCTCGAGGCGTCCGGCAGGTCGGCCAGGGCCTTGCCCAGCGCGGCCACCGCGTCGAGGCAGACCCGCTGGGCGTCCTCCAGCGCGCCCTCGTCGGCCCGGCCGTCCAGGGCCAGGGGCAGCGCGTGCAGCCAGTCGATGCCGTCGGCTCCGCCGTCCGTCCGGGCGGCATCGTCGCCGACGAGGGTGAGCAGGGCCACGAGCTGGGCCGCGTCGCCCGGGGCGACCTCGTAACGGTCGTCGGCGAGCCGGCCGAGAGCCGTCGCGGGGCGCACCCGCACCACCCGGGCGTAGTGGTCCTCGAGGAACCGCCAGGTGTCCGCACCGATGCCGCCGCCGATGTCCGCGGTGACGACGAGGGCGGTACGCCGCGCGGTACGGGACTCCGCGGGGCCGTCCGGCGGCGTCCCCGGGACGTTCACGGCGCCGGGAGCCGGGCCGATGGCCGTACCCGGGCCCGAGGGAACACCGGTACGGGCCCGGCGCAGCCGGGTCCACTGCGGCTGGTGGAGCCACTGATCGGCGGGCAGCCGCCGGGACGGCGGGCCCGCGTCCCGCGGAACCGGCGCGGACGCGGGCGCGACCCGGCCGGGGACGCGCGGGAAGTCGTACTCGGACAGGTCGAGAGCGGGCGGCGGGAAGTCCCAGGGAGCGCAGGCCGGTCCCTGGGGCCAGGCGACGGTGCGACCGGCCGTCCACGCCTCCGCGAGCCGACGCGGGTCGCCGCTCCGCACCGGTACCTCCTTTTGGGCGGCCTGGACGGCGACCGGAGCGGCGACCGGCGCGGGCGCGCGCAGCCAGGCCGAGGCCGACGCGGCGTCCGGGCACACCGCCGCCGCACGGTGGCCGAGCGCGGGGCGCCCGGCCTGAAGGTGCCGCAGCACCTGTGGGTAGGCGGCGGGGTGCGCGTCCAGGTAGTCGGCGATGCGGCGGCCGTCGGCACGCAGGGCGGCCTCGCTGCTCGCGGAGAGCACCACGCACGGCACGGCGGCGGACGCCGTGGCGGACGCGGCAGCGGGTGCGGCGGTGCCGGGCGCCGGACCGGACGGCCGGTCGGCAGGGTGTTCCAGGAGCAGGTGGGCGTTGGTCCCGCCGATCCCGAAACTGCTGACGGCGGCCACTCGGGGCACGTCCCGGGGCCAGGGTTCGGCCGTCACCGGCACCCGGAACGGCCCCGCGTCGATCTCCGGGTTGAGGCGGTCGAAGTCCACGGTGGGCGGGACCACCCCGTGGTGGACGGCGAGCACGGCACGGACCATGCCGACGACGCCCGCGGCGGCGCCCAGGTGCCCGATCTGGCTCTTGACGGAGGACAGCGCCACGCCCGCGTCGTCCGCCAGGCCGTACGCGTCGCGCAGCGCGGCGGCCTCCACCGGGTCGCCCAGGGCGGTGCCGGTGCCGTGCGCCTCCACATAGCCCAGGTCGGTTCCGCTGCGGCCGCTGCGGCGCAGGGCGGCACGGATCGCGGCCCGTTGGCCGGAGCGGGCGGGCGCGCTGTAACCGAGCTTGTCCGAGCCGTCGTTGTTGATGCCGGAACCCGTGACGACCGCGTACACCGTGTCGCCGTCGCGGCGGGCGGCGGCGAGGGGCTTCAGGACGACCACACCGGTGCCGCTGGCCCCCACGGTGCCCGCGGCGTCCGCGCTGAACGGCCGGCAGTGCCCGTCGGGGGAGAAGACGTGCTGCGGCCGGTAGGTGTAGCCGTCGGTCAGTCCGGTGTCGACGAGGACACCGCCGACGAGCATGACCTCGGCGTCGCCCTGGCGCAGCAGCCCTGCCGCGAGGTGCACGCCGACGAGCGAACTGGAGCACGCCGACTGCACGGTGAAGGCGGGGCCGGTCAGCCCCAGGTGGTAGGCCGCCTTGGTGGCGAGGAAGTCCTTCTCGTGGTGCAGGGCCAGCCGGAAGGCGTCGGGCAGCGCGTCCGGATCGCCCTCGCGCAGCATCTTCTGGAAGTAGGTGTTCTCCCCGCACGCCGCGATCAGCCCCACCCCCCGGCCGGCCGGGTCGCCGATGCCGGCGTGGGCGAGCGCCTCGGCGCAGCTCATCAGCAGGTGGCGTTGTTGCGGGTCCATGAGCCGGGCCTCGCCCGGGCTGAGGGTGAAGCGTCCCGCGTCGAAGGCGAGGAGCCCCTCCATCTGGCTGCGGGCACCGACGCGGCCGTCCGCCGCGGGGAAGTGCTCGATGCCACGGCGGCCGGAGGTCACCAGGTCCCAGAAGGCGGCCAGGTCGGGCGCGCCCGGCAGCCGCACGGCCATGCCGATGACGGCGACGGGTTCGGCGGCGGCCTCCGGGGCCGGGCGGACCACGCCTGTGTCCGGGGCCGGTCGGACCACGTCGGCGTCCCGGCCGGGGCGGACGGCGTCGCTGCCCGGGTCCGGTGCGGCCACGCCTGTCACCCGGCCCGGCAGGGCCCCGCCCGCCTCCCCGTCCGGTCGTACCGCCACGTGAGCCGCCGCGTCCTCCTCTCCGCGTCTCCCCTCCAGGAAACCGGCGAGGGCGCGGAGCGTGACGTGTTCGAAGAGGTCCGGTACGGAGAAGGAGAGCCCGTCCTCGCCCGCGCAGGCGAGCTGGAACCGCATGAGGTCCAGGCTGGTGGCGCCGGCGTCGAAGTACCGCTGCCGCACGCCGACCGGTGTGCCGGTCACCTCCTCGAACAACGCCGTCAGACGCTCCTCCAGCGGTGACAGGCCGGCGGCGGCCGGTTCTCCCTGGCGCAGATCGTGACCGGGGGCGGTGAGGGTCGCGCGCCGGTCCAGCTTGCCGCTCGGGGTGCGCGGCAGCGCGGTCACGCGCCGGAAGCGGGCGACGCGTACCTGGGCGGGCAGCAGCGCCGACAGGTGTTCCGCGAGCCCGGCCGGATCGGGGTCCTCGCCCCGGCACTCCAACGCGGCGGCCAGGCGGCCGTCCGCCACGGCCGCGACCGCGTTGACCACGCCCGGGTACTGAAGGAGCGCGGCCTCGACCTGCCCCAGCTCCAGCCGGTGACCGGCGAGTTTGACCTGGGCGTCGTCCCGCCCCGCGTAGTGGAGCAGGCCCCGCGCGTCGAAGCGGGCGAGGTCACCCGTCCGGTACAGCACGCCCAGCTCGGGGTCGTCGGTGAAGCGTTCGCGGTGCGCGGCCCGGTCACCGAGGTAGCAGCGGCCCGCCATGGGCCCGCCGATCAGCAGCGCGCCGGTGGCCCCCGGCGCGACGGGGAGACCGCTGCCGTCCACCACCCGGAGGACCGCGCCCGCCACGGGCCGCCCGATGGCGGGGCGCAGCGGCCAGCCGGCCGGGTCGCCCTCCAGGCACAGGGCGCTGACGACATGGGTCTCGGTGGGACCGTAGTGGTTGAACAGACGCGCACCCGGCAGTCCGGCGAACCAGCGGCGGATCGCGTCGGTGCACACCAACTGCTCGCCCGCGGTGACGACTTCGCGCAGACGCGACGGGTACCGCCCGGTGCGGACACCATGTTCGGCGAGCAGCTGGAGCGCCACGTACGGCAGGAAGACACGTTCCACCGCCGCCGACTCCAACTGTTCGAGCAGGGCCGGCGCGTCGTGCCGCCAGCCGGGATCGACCAGGTGCAGCAGGCCCCCGGAGCACAGCGTGGTGAAGATCTCCTGGAAGGAGACGTCGAAGGAGAGCATCGAGAACTGCTGGGTACGGGCCGGCCGGTCCAGCCCGCCCACGACGCGCTGCCAGGTCAGCAGGTTGCACAGGGTCCGGTCGGGGACCCGGACGCCCTTGGGGACGCCGGTGGAGCCCGACGTGAAGAGCGTGTACAGCGGGCGCAGCCCCTCGTGCGCGTACGGCACGCGCGCTGCGGCAGGTGTGCCGGCGGACATGCCGGCGGGTGTGCCGGTGAGGGTGACGACGTGGCGGGGGAGCGACGGCGGCGCGAGGGTCTCCAGGACACCGAGGTCCCGCCGGGTCACCAGCACGCACAGGGGGTCCGCCTGGTCGAGCACGTGCCGCAGCAGGGCCGACGGATAGGCCGGGTCGAGGGGGACGACGGTCACCCCCAGCCGGGCGGCGGCCAGCAGCGCCACGATGTGCTCGACGGACGGCTGGAGGTACAGCGCGACGGACGCCGGAGCGGCGGGGTCGGCCGGCAGCGGATGGCGGGCACGCAGCTCGGTCGCCAACGCATGGGCCCGCGCGTCGAGTTCGGCGTACGTGAGGGTCGTCCCGCCGTCCGTGAGGGCCGGTGCGTGCGGGGTGGCGGCCACCTGCCGGGCGAAGCCGTCGGCGACGGTCGGGAAGTCGGGGACGAGCGCCTCGCCCCGGCCGGTCTCGGGCAGACCGCGGCGGTGGTCGGCGATCAGCTCGCGCAAGGTGACGTCGTCGCCGGTCACATGGTCCAGGCACCGGCGGAACAGCCGCGCCGCCGCCTCCGCGCGCTCGGCGCCGAAGTCGTCGCGGTACTCCCACAGGCAGTCGAAGCCGGACTCGTGCTCGACGACGGACAGGGTGAGCGCGCACTTGGCGCCGAGCGGCTCGGGCCACACGGGCCGCACCTCGCAGCCGTCCAGCCGCAGCGCGGAGAAGTCGGTGTTCTCCAGGACGAACAGATAGTCGAAGAGGGGAGTGCGCTCGCGGAGCACCGGATCGGACAACAGGTCGGCCAGGGCCACCTCCTGGTCCTCCAGGACGTCCCGGACGGTGTCGGCGTGCGACGCGAGCAGAGCGGCCAGACCGTCGCGGGGGCGCAGCTCCAGCTTCAGCAGCACGGTGTTGGCGAACATGCCGACGACGTCGGCGAACTCGGGCCGCGACCGGCCGGAGACCGGCGACGCGACGAGGGGACGCTCCTGGCCGGTCACGCCGTACAGGCTTGCGGCGAACGCGGACACCAGCAACTGGAAGCGGGTCAGCCCGCGTTCGGCGGCGAGCCGGTCCAGGGCGGCCCGGCGGACCAGGTCGAGGGAGGTCCGCAGCAGCCTCGCCCGGGGCCGGCCGGCCACCGCCTCCGAGGCGTGCAGGACGGGCGAGGGCTCGCCGTCCCGGCCGTAGCGCTCGCCGAGCCGGGCCCGTCGCCGTCCGTACGCGGCACTCGCCTGCCACTCCCGCTGCCACCGCGCGAAGTCCGGCGGCGCGAACGCGGACACGGGGCCGGGCCCGCCCGGCTCGCCCCGCAGCGCGGCGGAGTAGGCGTCGCCGAGGTCGCGGAAGAGGAGGTTGAGCGACCAGCCGTCCACGGCGACGTGGTGCAGGTGCAGCAGGAGCACCCCCGCGTCCGGACCGCCCACCCACGCGGCGCGCAGCATACGGGTGTCCGTGAGGTCGAAGCGGTGGTCGAAGAACCGGTCGGCGAGGTCCCGCCACCCCTCGCCCGCGCCGCCGTCGAGGTCCCGGGAATCCAGGCCCTCGCCGCCGTCGAGCGGCTCCCAGGGGTCGTACGGGTCGCCCGCCCGCTGGCGCAGCCCGTGCGGGGTGGGGACCAGTCGCGTCCGCAGGGCCGTGTGCCGTTCCACCAGCCCGCGCACCGCCCGGCGCAGGGCCGCCCGGTCGACGCCGCCCCGGAGGCGGAAGACGAGCGGTACGTCGTAGGCGCGGTCCTCGGGGTCCCGCTGGTGCAGGAACCAGAGGCGTTCCTGCTCCCTGGTGGCCGGCGCGGTCGGCTCGCCGGAGGCGGCCGGCACGGGTGGGTGCTCGCCGCCTCCGGCGTCCTGGGCGTGCACGGCCTCGGCGAGGGCGGCGAAGTCGGCGGTGAGCACCAGGCTCTGCGGCAGGTCGACGTGGAAACGCCGCATGACCTCGAAGCGGAAGCGCAGCGCCTTCAGGGAGTCACCGCCGTGCGGTATCCACCGGTCGTCGGGGCGCAGGCCGGCCACCCCGAGGACGCCCTCGGCGAGATCGAGCACGGGCCGCTGCCCGTCGCTGACGCGCGCCTCGCCCTCGTACGGGCGCCGCCATGGTGCCGGGGCGTCGCGCAGCAGCGCGTCCCGGTCGACCTTGCCGTTGGCGGTGAGCGGCAGTTCCGGTACGAGATGGGTGTGGTGGGGCCGCATGTACGGGGGCAGCCCGGTCGTGAGGTGCCGGTCGTAGGCGTCGAAGGAGAGGTCGCCGGGATCGCCGCCCGGGACGACGAAGGCGAGCAGTTCGTTGCGGCCGGCCTCGTCGCGGCGGGTGCACACGTACGCCTGGCGCACGGCCGGGTGGGCGAGGACGCGTCGCTCCACCTCCCCGGGCTCGATGCGGAAGCCGCGCACCTTCACCTGGCGGTCCGCCCGGCCGACATAGGTCACCCGGCCCCCGGTGTCCCGGCGCACGAGGTCGCCCGTGCGGTACCAGCGCTCCTCGCCGCCCGCCTCGCCCTCCGGGTCCGGCAGGATGACGAAGCTCTGCTCGGTCTGCAGGGGCAGGTTGCGGTAACCCCGGGCCAACGCGGGTCCCGCGAGGAGCAGTTCGGCGATCTCGTCCGGCTCCGCGGTGCGTCCGTCCGCGGTGCGCAGCAACGTGCGCGTGCCGGGCAGCGGGATGCCCAGGGGGACGGTGGCGCCCGCGAAGTCCCGGGGGATCGGATGGCAGAGGGCGAACGTGGTCGCCTCCGTCGGCCCGTACGCGTTGTGCAGGACGGTGGGCGAGGCGGTGTTGGCCTCGTACCACCGGCGGATCAGCCGCGCGTCGAGCTGCTCGCCGCCGACGAGGACCTGGGAGACGGTGCCGAAGCAGTCGGGCACCCTCTCGACGACGGTGTTGAACAACGCGGCCGTGATGAACAGCGTGTCGATGCGCCGGTCCGTCAGCGCCCCGGCGAGCCGGTGCGGGCTGTGCACCTGCTCGTCGTCGAGGATCACGCAGACACCGCCGGTCAGCAGCGGTACCCAGACCTCGAAGCTGAGGGCGTCGAAGGCCGGGTTGGACAGGCAGGCGTACCGGGCGCCGGGCCGCAGGCCGATGTAACCGGGCTCGGCGAGCCGCAGTACGCCCGCGTCGGTGACCTCGACGCCCTTGGGGCGGCCCGTACTGCCGGAGGTGTAGAAGACGAAACCCGTCCCGGTGTCCCCGGGGTCCGCCGGCGCTTTCGCGGGCGGGCCGGTCCGGGCGTCCCGCACCGCGTCCGGTTCCCCGTCGCGCAGGAGCAGGTCGGCGTCGAGGGCGAGGAGATCTCCGCCGACGTCCGTGAGTTCGTCGTGGACGACGGCGACGGCGCCCGAGTCGTCGAGGATGTGCCGCTGCCGGTCGGACGGGCTGAGCCGGTCCAGGGGGACGACGACGGCACCGGCGCGACGGATGCCGAGCATCACGCACACCAGCCGCCAGGAGCGCGGCAGGCAGACGGCGACGGCCTGCCCCGGGCCCACCCCGAGGTCGCGCAGTCGCGCGGCCACCCGGCCGCTGAGGCGGTCGAGGCCGACGTGGTCGAGCAGGTGCGTGTCGTCCTCGACGGCGACGGCGGACGGGGTGCGCCGGGCCCGGGCGAGCACCGCGTCGGCGAGAGCGGAGACCGATCGGCTCGGGGAGGCGCCGCCGGAAGGGGAGGTGACGTCGGCGCTCATCGGGCTCCCGCCACGGGGAGGGCGGCGGCGGACGCCGACGCGGACCGGTGGCCGTGGTGGGTCAGTTCCGCCGTCAGCAGGGCACCGACCCGAACCGCTTCGGCGCCTTCGAGGATCTCCCAGTGGTCACAGGCGAGGGTCTCGACCCGGAAGTCGCCCTCGGCCCGCCGCCGCCAGAAGGCACGGACCTCGGCGTGGAACGGCGTGTCCTCACCCTCCGGCACGGCCTGGGCGAGGACCAGGCGGGTCGGGGAGGCGGCGGGCAGGTACTCCCGGGCCGTCGACCGGTTGTGGTTGTACAGCCGGAAGTAGCGCTCGATCTGCGCGTCGTCCATGCCGGGATACATCCCGTTGAACCTCACAAGCTTGTCGCGGAACTCCGCCTCGTCGACGGTGGTGATCGCCGCACGGGCCGCGGCGTCGTCGGTGGCCTGGGTGTCGAGGAGGACGACGCTGACGTCACGGCGCCCGGCCCGTCCGAGGATCTCCCCCATCCGGTGGGCGACCAGCCCCCCGTAGGACAGGCCGGTCAGCACCACGGGGCCGTCGTCCATCGGGCCGAGGAGGCGCAGGTACTCCTCCGCCATGGCCTCCACCGTGGGCAGGACGTCCTCGCCGGGGTTCACGCCCGGCGACTGGATACCGTAGAGCCCCGCCTCGGCGGGCAGATGCCCGGCCAGCGGCAGGTAGCAGAACGCGGTGCCCCCGGCCGGGTGGACGCAGACCACCCGCGGCCCCGCACCGGGCCGGAATTCGATGAGACTGCCCGGGGCGGAGTCGGCGCAGTCCTCGCGCAGCAGCGCGGCGAGCGCCTCGATCGTGGGCCGCGTCATGACCTCGGCCACCGGCAGATGCCGGCCGAATGCCTCCGTGACGGCGTGGGCCATCTTGATGGCCGACAGGGAGGTGCCGCCCACCTCGAAGAAGTCGTCGCCGACGCCTATGTCCGGGTGGAGCAGCACGCTCCGCCATATCCGGTACAGGGCGTGCTCGACGTGGTCGCGCGGGCTGGAGGTGTTGACCTGCGTGGAGGTCCGCTCGTGGGCCAGCGCCAGCAGAGCGGCACGGTCGACCTTGCCGCTGCGGTTGAGCGGCAGGGCGTCGAGGTCGACCACGACGGCGGGGATCATGTAGTCGGGCAGACGGCGGGAGAGCGCGGCGCGCCAGTCGCCGGCGGCACGCGCCGGTGCCGTACCCCGACCGACCCCGGCGACCAGCCGGACCTGCCCCGCGGCGTCGCGGTCGGCGAGGACCACGGCCTCCCGGACACCGGGCAGTGCCATGAACGCCGCCTCGATCTCCGCCGGTTCGATCCGGAACCCGCGCAGTTTGACCTGGTCGTCCGCGCGCCCCGCGTAGACCGCCTCGCCGTCCGGCTGCCGCCTGGCCAGGTCGCCGGTGCGGTAGATCCGCTCGCCGGGCACGAACGGGTCGGGCAGGAACCGCTCCTCGGTGAGGTCGGGGCGGTTGAGGTAGCCGCGGGCGAGGGACGACCCGCCGAGGTACACCTCTCCCACCACGCCCGGCGGCACGGGCCGCATGCGGTCGTCGAGCAGGTAGAGACGGGTGCCGGGGAGCGGGCGGCCGATGGGGCAGGGGCGCTCCAGCGGACGTGGCGCGTAGTAGGCGGTGCTGTACAGCGTCGCCTCGGTGGGCCCGTAGCCGAAGCAGATCCGCAGGCCGGGCAGGTGCAGGGTCATGCGGTGCAGGGCGGCCTCGGTGAGCGACTCCACTCCGGTGAGCAGCTTGCGCAGCGCCAGCCCGCGCAGCCGTACGGCGGGGTCCTCGTCGATCCATTTGACGTAGGCCGGCGGCAGGAACGCCTGGGTCACCCGACGCTCGCGCAGCCATGCCAGCAGGGCCTCCGGGTCGCCGCGCAGCGCCTCGGGGACGAGGTGCAGCACACCGCCGGTGGTCAGGGGGAGCAGCAGTTCGTGGATGGAGGCGTCGAAGCCGATGCTGGACCAGGCCGAACCGGCCTCGCCGGGGGCCGTGCCCATGCGGTCGTGCCAGGTGGCGAAGAGGTTGAGGACACTGCGGTGCTCCACCGCGACGCCCTTGGGCCGGCCCGTGGACCCGGAGGTGAAGATCACGTACGCCGTGCGGTCCGGCGCGCGGCCGGTGCTGGACGGCGGCCGCTCGCTCTCCGCCCCCTCGGCCTCGACGGCGGCGAGCGCGAGCCACCCCCCGGGCCGGTCCGTGTCATCGCCCTGGTCGCTCAGCACGACGGGGCAGGCGGCGTCCTCGACCATGCCGGCGAGCCGCTCGCGGGGCTGCCCGGGGTCGAGCGGAAGGTAGGCGGCGCCCGCCTTGAGGATGCCCAGGACGCCGACCACGAGGTCGCACGACCGTCCGGCGTGCAGGCCCACCACGTCACCGGGGCGCACGGACCTGGCGACGAGGGCGTGCGCCAGCCGGTTGGCGCGGCGGTCCACGGTCGCGTAGTCGAGCGACCGCTCGCCGTCGACCACCGCGGTCAGTTCGCCGTGCGCCCGCGCCCTGGCCTCGAAGAGCGCCGCGATCCCGGACGCCGACCGCAGGGCGAGGGCGACCGGATCGGCCTCCGCGCCGGCGGCCTCCGGACCGTTCTCCGGCCTCCCGTCGCCCGAGGGTGTGGCGTCGCCCTCGCGTACCAGCCGCCGCGACTCCTCCGGGTCCATCAGTTCCAGATCCCGGATGTCACGGTCGGGACGGTGGGCCATACCGGTCAGCAGCCGTCGCAGATACTCCGCCCAGCGCCGCGCCGTGGCGTCGTCGAACAGGGCGGTCGCGTAGTCGAGGTGGCCGAGCAGACGCCCCTCGGACTCGGTCACCGACAGCGCGAGATCGAACTTGGCCGGGGCGTCGGCGATCGGCAGCGGCCGGGTCTCGACGCCGGGCAGGTCCAGCAGGTTCCGGCGGTCCGGGACCCAGGCCAGCATGGTCTGGAACAGCGGGGTGTGAGCGGCGCTGCGAGGCGGATTGACCAGCTCGACGATGCGCTCGAAGGGCAGGTCCTGGTGGGCCAGTGCTTCGCGGACGACAGCCCGGGTACGGGCGAGCGCCTCGGCGGTGGTCGGCGCACCGGACAGATCGACGCGCAGCGGAAGCGAGTTGACCAGGAAGCCGATGAGGCCGGCCGCGCCGGGCCCGCGCCGGTTCGCCACCGGACTGCCGACAACGATGTCGTCCTGGCCGGACAGGCGGGAGAGCAGACTGCTCCATCCGGTCAGCACGGCCACGAACAGGGTGGCACTGTGCGCCCGGGCCAGCGCACGCAGCGCCGAGACCACGTCCGCGTCCAGTTCGAACTCGACCCGGCCCCCCTCGTACCGCTGCTCCACCGGACGCGGCCGGTCGGTCGGCAGATCGAGAACGGGCGGCGCGTCCGACAGCGCCTGCTCCCAGTAGCGTTCCTGGTCCGCGAGGGCACCGGCCAGTACCGCCTCGCGCTGGGCTCGCGCGTGGTCGGCGTACTGCGTGGCGAGCGGTGCCAGGGGAACCGGGACGCCCGCACGCGAGGCCGCGTAGAGCAGGCCGATCTCCCGCATCATGACGTTCATCGACGCGCCGTCGTACACGCTGTGATGGAACGTCAGGAGCAGCACGTGGTGCCCGGGGGCCAGCGTCAGCAGGCGGCCGCGCCCGAGGGGACCGGCCTCCAGGTCGAACTCCTGCTCGGCTTCACGGCGTTGCAGGGCGGTGAGCCGGGCTTCGGGGTCGGCGAGGCCGCTGAGGTCCTGCGAGGTCAGCGCGAAGCCGGTGCCGGGCGGATCGACGACTTGCCGGACACTCCCCGCCTCGGCCACCAGCCGGGTGCGCAGCGTCTCGTGGCGATCGCTGAGGGCGTCCAGGGTCCCGGCCAGCGCCCGGTGGTCGAGCGGGCCGGTGAGCGAGAGCGCCACGGTCTCGTTGTACGCGGCATTCGCACCGGGTAACTGCGCGAGGAACCAGAGGCGTTGCTGGGCGAAGGAGGCCGGCCGGACGTGGGGGGCGGCCTCGGCGCGGTTCTCGGGATCCGCGCACGAGAGGGGGGCGGAGGCGGGGGTGTGCTGCACCGGCTTACCTGGTCTTCCCGTCAGAGGGGGCTGGGGGAGAGGAGGGACACGGCGGTCCGGGATCACCGGACGGCCGGGGCCGAGAAGGGCGCGCCCGGTGTCGGGGGGAGTGGGCGCGCGTGAGGGGGTGGGGGAAGGAAGGGTGCGTCGGCTCGTCGTTGAGCGGTCGTAAGGGATACGACGGAAGAAATACCGACCGGTGATCCGCTTTCGAAGAGAAGGCGGTGGGATTGCGGCTCGCCGGAAAACTTCGTGATGCATTGGTGATGATCAGTCACGGCTCAGGCATGTGTCAACACTTGACTTACCGTAGTGCCCTCACGTAGATGCGGGACTGCCCTTTCTGCTTTCCCTCGCCGGACGCACGGGCAGATCAGCCCAGCTCATGAGGGGTGAAGGCCCTTCAGGCGCAGCATGTCCGCCGACGAGCGACGAGCGACGAGCGTCGGCCAAGGCGCCTTCTTCGGACAGATCGGGAGTTTTGGCGGACAGGTCAGTTGTGACGGACGGACCGGCCGAAGGGCACTCGCATGCGGGGAATTGCCAGAGTGGGGAATTACCTGGGGACGGAACGCCGCGCTCGGTATCGGATGCGCGTCCGCAGACGCCTGCGCCCATTCCCGTACGGCCGTGGCACCGCCTTCGGCGCGCTCGACGCGGCGGAAGCGGAGGCAGTCGGCCCGGCCCGGGAACACCCCCGCCACCCGCGGTCCGACGTCATGTCGACGAGCGGATGGCGGGAATCCCTGGACGTGCTCTTCGCCCCGGCGGTCTCCTGGTGAGGGGCGATCGTCCCACCTCGTGGATCGCCGGGCCGGTGCGAGGGGCCGGGCCGGGCAGCGCCGGCCCATGGAGAACTCCCCCGTCCTGCACACCGCCTCGGCGGCGGGCGCCCGCCCCGCCCCGGTGGAACCGTGACGGTGAGTGATGTTCTGGCCGACGGGTGAGGCACCCCGACGGTGGCCGGAAGTGTCCGGCCTGCCGGCCCCGGGTGGAGCGAGGGTGTTCCGGCGCGGTTCGGGCGGTCGGGCGCCCCGCCTTTCCCGCGAACTCCCGGCGACCACTTGTGACCAGGCTCGATCACTCTTTTTTCACTCGTGATCCCTCGCTCGGGAGGGTTATCGGTCTGTCGTACGAGGCCTCATACCAGAGCGCGGTGCCGTCCGTATGAGTTTGTCAACTGCACACCGCGCATGATGCGGTGGCGACTACGGTGAGTGTCGGTCGGGCGGCACCGCGGCACCTCACGCCGTAGGGCGCTACTGCGTCACGGGGCCGCGTCCAACAGTCGGATCAGGGAGCGGGGACCGGTACGTGCAGCCACAAGGCGGACGAGGGAGCGGACGGGGCGAGGGGCCCCGGCGCCCGGGCCCGGCCGGCGCCCCGGGCCCGGCCGGCGCGCGGGGCACCGTCGGCGCCGAGGCCGTGGACCGCGGGCCGGAGCCCGCCGGGGCGCACCCCGCCGGCGCCCGGACCCGCCGGACCGGTCAGGCCGCCCGCGCGGACCGCGCGGATCGCCGGGAGGGCGGACGGCACGGCCGGCCGCCGGCGCGGACCGCTCCCGCGCCGCCCGGGACACCGGTACGGCCCCAACTGCTGCGCCTCGCCGTGCTCCCGCCCGTGGCGGTGGCCCTCAGCGCCTGCGCGGCCGTGCTCTTCACCGTCCGCTCCACCGGGGTCCGGCCGGGCCTCGCCCTGTGGGCCGTCCTGGGCGGCGCCGCCTCGGTGACGTTCGCCGGCATCGTCATCGCCGCCGTGGCCGCCGACCGCGCCGCCCGGTCCGTGCACGACCGGATCGCCGCACTGCGCCGGAGCACCGCCCGGCGCGAGGCCGAGCTGCGCGCGCTCGTCGAGGCACTGCGCCGCGGCGACGCTCCGCCCCCACGCGGGCGGCGCGGCGAGCAGGCCGACGAAGCCGACCAGGCCGACGACTTCGACCTGCTCGCCGCCGACCTCGCCCGCGGGCACGCCGGGGCCGTCCACGCCGTCGTGCGGGCGTTCCGGCTCTCCAGCCAGACCGGCAGCGAACAGAAGCTCGAGGTGTTCGTCAACCTCGCCCGGCGCCTGCAGTCCCTGGTGCACCGCGAGATCTCCCTCCTCGACGAGCTGGAGAACGAGATGGAGGACCCCGACCTGCTCAAGGGGCTCTTCCACGTCGACCACCTCGCCACCCGCATCCGCCGCCACGCCGAGAACCTCGCCGTGCTCGGCGGGGCCGTCTCGCGGCGGCAGTGGAGCAACCCGGTCCCCATGACCGAGGTGCTGCGCTCGGCGATCGCCGAGGTCGAACAGTACTCACGGGTCAAGCTCGTGCCGCCGGTCGACGGCACCCTGCGCGGGCACGCCGTCGCCGACGTCATCCACCTGCTCGCCGAACTCGTCGAGAACGCCACGGTGTTCTCCGCCCCGCACACCCAGGTGCTGCTGCGCGCCGACCTCGTCACCTCCGGGCTCGCCGTCGAGGTCGAGGACCGCGGACTCGGCATGCCCGTCGGCGAGCAGGACCGGATGAACGCGCTGCTCACCGACCCCGACCAGGTGAATGTCGCCAGCCTGCTGGCCGACGGCCGGATCGGCCTGTTCGTGGTCTCCCAGCTCGCCAGGCGGCACGGCATCCGGGTCCGGCTCCAGAGCAACATCTACGGCGGGGTCCAGGCCGTGCTCGTGGTGCCGCAGGCACTGCTCGGCACCGAGCCCGGGGCCGCCGCCGACGGGCCGGACGCGGCACGGCACCCGCACGGCAGCGGTACCGGCGCCGTCCCGGCGGACCGTCACCTGTCCGCCGTACGGACTCCCCCGGACGCGCCGCCGCCGGACGGGCGGCGCGTTCCCGCGGCCCCCCTCATTCCCGCGCCCCCACCGCCCCGTCCCCACGTCCCGTCCCCCGCCGGCGACACGCCCGCCCCGCCGCTGCCCCTGCGCGGTGCCCGTGAGGCGTGCCCCGGCCCCGCCGAGGCCGCGCCCGGCGTCCACCACGGCGACCGGGACGCCCTCACGGACCACGGGACCACGCCCCTCACCCCGCGCGGCGGCACGGTGCGCGGCACCATGGGCAAGCCCCGGCTGCCCCGCCGCCGCGCCCAGGAGCACATCGCCCCGCAGCTCCGCGACGGCCCGGCGCCCCGCCGGGAGACCGAGTACGTCGCCGGGCACGACCCCGGCCTGATGGCCGCCTTCCAACGCGGCGTCAGCCTCGCGGAGTCCCGGCAGGATTCCCCCGCGGCACCGCGGCCCGCCGTACCCGCACCCCCCACCGACCGCCCCGCCCGGCACGACGGGAGCACCCCCGCCGGATGACCGGCACCACCCCCAGCGCTCCCGCAGACCTTCGTACCCCAAGGAGTCGATCCACCATGGCGAGCGATGCGCCGACCGTCCAGGTATCCGACCTCGACTGGCTGATGAGCGGCCTCGTGCAACGCGTACCGCACACCAGCAGCGCCGTCCTGCTGTCCTGCGACGGGCTGGTGAAGTCCGTGCACGGCCTCGACCCGGACGCCGCCGACCACATGGCGGCCCTGGCCTCCGGCCTGTACTCCCTCGGCCGCAGCGCCGGCGTCCGCTTCGGCGACGGCGGCGACGTCCGGCAGGTCGTCGTCGAGCTCGACTCGGCCCTGCTGTTCGTCACCACCGCCGGCTCCGGCACCTGCCTCGCCGTCATGGCCGGCCGCGAGGCCGACGCGGCGGTGCTCGGCTACGAGATGGCGATGCTGGTCAAGTCCGTACGGCCGTACCTGATGACCGCTCCCCGCCAGCAGGGCGTCGAACCGCCGGCGATGAGGCCTTGAGCGTGACGGCGGCCGGTGACGGGCCCTGGCTCGACGACGCGGCCGGACGGCTGGTGCGCCCCTTCACGGTCAGCAACGGCCGCACCCGTCCCACCGTCGCCCTCGACCTCATGTCGCAGGTCAGGGCCACCGGCGCCACCCCGCTCGGCTATCTCGGCCCCGAGCACGCACAGGCCCTCGACCTGTGCCGCGCTCCCGTCCCGGTCGCCGAGGTCGCCGCCCACCTCGGGCTGCCGGTGGCCGTCACCAAGGTGCTGCTGGCGGACCTCGTCGACTGCGGGGCGCTGACCGACAAGCCCCCCGCGTTCCACCACAACCCGACGGACCGGGCCCTTCTGGAGGCAGTGCTCGATGGACTACGACGACAGCTCTGACCACGTCGACGCCCCCTTCCCCACCGCGCTCAAGATCCTGGTGGCGGGCGGGTTCGGCGTGGGCAAGACGACCTTCGTCGGCGCGGTCAGCGAGATCGCGCCGCTCAGCACGGAGGAACTCCTCACCACGGTCGGCGCCGCCACCGACAACCTCGACGGCATCGAGAACAAGGTCGAGACGACCGTGGCCATGGACTTCGGCCGCATCACCCTCGACGCGGAACACGTGCTGTACCTGTTCGGCACTCCCGGCCAGGAGCGGTTCTGGTTCATGTGGGACGAGCTCTGCGAGGGCGCGCTCGGCGCGGTCGTCCTCGCCGACACCCGGCGCCTTCAGGAGTGCTTCGCGGCGGTCGACTTCTTCGAGCAGCGCGGTCTCGGATTCATCGTCGCCGTCAACGAGTTCGACGGCTCCTTCCGCTACGACCCCGGGGAGGTGCGCGCCGCCCTCGACCTCCCCGCGCAGACCCCCGTCGTCCGCTGCGACGCCCGTATCTCCAGCTCCGGCGTCCAGACCCTGCTCACCCTGGTCCGTCACCTCATCGCCCACACCCCGGCCGCCACGACGGGGTACGGCGCCCCCATGTGATCACCGCACACCCTCGGAGCCCCTGTATGACCTTCCCCCATGACCCGGGAGCCCGCCCATGAGCTACGACCCGCCCCGCCCGGCAGGTCGTCTGCTGCTCACCCCCGAGGACGGCCAAGCGCCGGAGCGCGCCCGCAGACTGCGCCGGCTGGGACTGGGGGAGCACCCCGAGCCCGCGCTCGACGCCTTCGCGTACGGTCTCGCCGAGCTCACCGGAGCGCCGTACGCCATGGTCAACCTGCCTGGCGAGAAGGGGCAGTTCTTCGCGGGCCTGCACACCCCGCCCGTCGCGCCGGCCGTGCGGGGCGACGGCACCGGCGCCCTGCCGGGCCGGGTGCTGCCCCGCGACCACGGCTTCTGCCCCCATGTGGTGGCCCGGCGCAAGGCGCTGGTCCTGGAGGACGTGAGCGACTACCCGCGGTTCGCGGGCAACCCGGTGGTGGACGAGTTCGGCATCCGCTCCTACCTGGGCGCGCCGCTCGTCGACAGCACCGGCATGGTGCTCGGCACCGTGTCGGTCGCCGACGTCCGGCCACGCGCCTGGGGACAGCCGGGGCTCGCCGCCATCAAGGCGCAGGCCGCGGACCTCGTCGTACGGCTGGAGCGCCGGGAGGACGACGGACCGCCGCCGTGAATCCGCGCGGCACGGGGCCGGACGGGTGACGGTGTGAAGGAAAGCTGTGGCCGCGCTTAAGAAAACCTCGATGGACCGGTGAGGGTGTCGTACGGCAGATTGCAGTGCGATTCCACTCCTCCTCCCGGACCGGGGCCGCTTCGGCGTGCCCGGGGGCCGGGACTCACCCTCAGGAGCCGTAGCGTTGAAGGCGCTGGTCAAGGAGAAGGCGGAGCCCGGTCTGTGGCTCGCGGACGTCCCGGAGCCCGCCGTCGGACCCGGCGACGTGCTGATCAAGGTGCTGCGCACCGGTATCTGCGGCACCGACCTGCACATCCGGTCCTGGGACGGCTGGGCGCGGCAGACGATCAGCACCCCGCTGGTCCTCGGGCACGAGTTCGTCGGCGAGGTCGTGGAGACCGGCGGGGACGTCACCGACATCAAGGCCGGTGACCGGGTCAGCGGCGAGGGCCACCTGGTGTGCGGCAAGTGCCGCAACTGCCTGGCCGGCCGCCGCCACCTGTGCCGGGCCACGGTCGGCCTCGGCGTCGGACGCGACGGCGCCTTCGCCGAGTACGTCGTGCTCCCCGCCACCAACGTCTGGGTGCACCGGGTCCCCGTCGACCTCGACGTCGCCGCGATCTTCGACCCGTTCGGCAACGCCGTGCACACCGCGCTGTCCTTCCCGCTGGTCGGCGAGGACGTCCTGATCACGGGCGCCGGCCCGATCGGTCTGATGGCCGCCGCCGTGGCCCGGCACGCGGGCGCGCGCAACGTCGTGATCACCGACGTCAGCGAGGAGCGCCTGGAACTCGCCCGCAAGATCGGCGCGACCCTGGCGCTGAACGTCGCCGAGTCCACCATCGCCGACGGGCAGCAGACCCTCGGACTGCGCGAGGGCTTCGACATCGGCCTGGAGATGTCCGGCCGCCCCGAGGCCGTGCGGGACATGATCGCCAACATGACGCACGGCGGCCGGATCGCGATGCTCGGCCTGCCGGCCGAGGAGTTCCCGGTCGACTGGTCCCGGATCGTCACCTCGATGATCACCATCAAGGGCATCTACGGCCGTGAGATGTTCGAGACCTGGTACGCCATGTCGGTCCTGCTGGAGGGCGGCCTCGATCTCGCCCCCGTGATCACCGGCCGCTACTCCTACCGCGACTTCGAGGCCGCCTTCGAGGACGCGGCCGGCGGCAGGGGCGGCAAGGTCATCCTCGACTGGACCGATTGACCACGGCTCGGTTCGCCCCTTCGGGTCACTCGCCCTCAACCTCCTAGGAGCCTCGATGTTCGAATCCGTCCGCGACGACCTGCGCGCCACCCTCGACGAGATCCGCGCGGCCGGCCTGCACAAGCCCGAGCGCGTCATCGGCACCCCGCAGTCCGCGACCGTGAGCGTCACCGCCGGCGGCCGTCCCGGCGAGGTCCTCAACTTCTGCGCCAACAACTACCTCGGCCTCGCCGACCACCCCGAGGTGGTCGCCGCCGCCCACGAGGCGCTCGACCGCTGGGGCTACGGCATGGCGTCCGTCCGCTTCATCTGCGGCACCCAGGAGGTGCACAAGGAGCTGGAGGCGCGGCTGTCGGCGTTCCTCGGCCAGGAGGACACGATCCTCTACTCCTCCTGCTTCGACGCCAACGGCGGTGTCTTCGAGACGCTGCTCGGCCCCGAGGACGCGGTGATCTCCGACGCGCTGAACCACGCGTCGATCATCGACGGCATCCGGCTCTCCAAGGCCCGCCGCTTCCGCTACGCCAACCGCGACATGGCGGACCTGGAGCGGCAGCTGAAGGAGGCCGCCGAGGGCGGCGCGCGCCGCACGCTGATCGTCACCGACGGCGTCTTCTCCATGGACGGCTACGTCGCCCCGCTGGACGAGATCTGCGACCTCGCCGACCGGCACGGCGCCATGGTCATGGTCGACGACTCGCACGCCGTCGGCTTCGTCGGCCCCGGCGGACGCGGCACGCCCGAACTGCACGGCGTCATGGACCGCGTCGACATCGTCACCGGCACCCTCGGCAAGGCGCTCGGCGGCGCCTCCGGCGGCTATGTCGCCGCCCGCGCCGAGATCGTCGCCCTGCTGCGCCAGCGCTCCCGCCCGTACCTGTTCTCCAACACCCTCGCCCCGGTGATCGCCGCCGCCTCCCTGAAGGTCCTCGACCTGCTGGAGTCGGCCGACGACCTGCGCGTCCGGCTGGCCGCGAACACCGCCCTGTTCCGCCGCCGGATGACCGCGGAGGGCTTCGACGTCCTCCCCGGCGACCACGCCATCGCCCCGGTGATGATCGGCGACGCCGCCCGCGCGGGACGCATGGCGGAGCTGCTGCTGGAGCGCGGGGTGTACGTGATCGGCTTCTCCTACCCCGTCGTCCCGCAGGATCAGGCGCGGATCCGCGTCCAGCTGTCCGCCGCGCACTCCACGGACGACGTGAACCGCGCGGTGGACGCCTTCGTGGCGGCACGGGCGGAGCTCGACGCCTGAGCGGAGCACACCGAGCGATTTGAGACAATCGCATCCATGATCGAAGCGCGGCGGCTCCACATCCTCCGTGCGGTGGCCGACCACCGCACGGTCACGGCGGCGGCCGCCGCGCTGTACCTGACCCCCTCCGCGGTCTCCCAGCAGCTCGCCGCCCTGGAGCAGGAGACCGGCCACCGCCTCGTCGAGCGCGGCGCCAAGGGCGTACGGCTCACCCCGGCCGGCGAGATCCTGCTCGGCCACACCAACGCCGTCCTCGCCCAGCTGGAGCGGGCCGAGGCCGAACTCGCCGCCTACGGGTCGGGGGAGGCGGGCACGGTCACGGTGGCCGCGTTCGCCACCGGGATCGCCCAGGTCGTCGGGCCCGCGGTGGCCCGCCTCGCCGCGGCGGCGCCCGGCATCCGCCTCCGGGTCCAGGACGCCGAGGGGGACGCCAGCCTGCCGATGCTCCTCGACCGACAGGTCGACGTCGCCGTGGCGGTCGAGTACCGCGGGGCGCCGCCCGCCGACGACCCGCGGCTGGTCCACGTACCGCTGTACGCCGAACCCTTCGACGCGGTCGTCCCGGTCACCCACCGGCTGGCCGACACCGCCGAGGTGCCGCTCGCCGAGCTGGCCAAGGACCCGTGGATCGGCCCGTACCCCGGCAACCCGTGCCACGACGTGGTCGTGCTGGCCTGTGAGCACGCCGGGTTCCAGCCCCGTCTGGAGCACTCATCGGACGACTTCCGCGCGGTGGTCGCCCTCGCCTCGGCGGACGTCGGCGTCGCCCTGGTGCCCCGCTCCGCCCTGCGCGGCACGGACCTCACGGGCGTGGTCGTCCGCCCGGTCGACGGGGTGGCCCCGACCCGCCGCGTCTTCGCCGCCGTACGCCGCGGCGCCGAGGAACACCCGCTGATCCGCCCGGTCCTCGACGCCCTCCGCACGGCGGCCGGGGAGGCGTAGGCCGGCGGGAGGGTGACACGGCCGGCCGGCGTCCACCGCCGGGTCCCCGTCACCCGCCCGCGTCGGCCGCCCCGGAGCTCACCCGAGCGGCCAGCCGGTGTACCCCTCGGCGAGGTACGCGCGGCCGGCGTCCGACTCGACGACCGAGCGCAGCTCGCCGATCCGGCGCAAGCGGTCGAAGTCGCTCGCTCCGGGCTCGGCGTGCAGCATGCTCGTCATCCACCAGGAGAAGTGCTGGGCCTTCCAGATGCGCTTGCGGGCGGTGTCGGGGAAGGCGTCGAACAGGGACTCGTCCCCGTCGAGCAGCAGCGCGCGCAGCGCGTCGGTGAGGAGGACGACGTCGGCGACCGCGAGGTTCATGCCCTTGGCGCCGGTGGGCGGCACGGTGTGGGCCGCGTCGCCGACGAGCACGACCCGGCCCCGGCGCATCTCGTGCGCGACGAAGCTGCGGAAACGGAGCACGTCCCGCTGGAAGACGGGGCCCTCGTGGAGGGTGGTGCCGGGGACGCGGGACTGCAGGATCTCCCACAGCCGCTCCTCGGTGTACGCCCCGGTGTCGGTCGCCGGGTCGCACTGGAAGTACATGCGCTGCACACCGGGGCCGCGTTGGCTGATGAGGGCGAAGCCGTCCGGCGAGTTGCTGTAGATCAGCTCCTCGGCGCTGGGCGGCGCCTCGCACAGGATGCCGAACCAGGCGAACGGGTACTCCCGGAAATAGCCGCCGTGGGCGCCCGTCACGGCCTCGCGGGCCACGCTGCGGGAGCCGTCCGCGCCGATGACGACGTCGGCCTCGATCTCGACGGTGTTGCCCCCGGCGTCCTTGGCCACGACGCGCGGCCGGTTCGTCTCCGCGTCCTCCACGCGCTCGGCGGTCACTTCGAAGCGGAGGTCCTGGCCGGCGGCGAGGCGCGCGGCGACCAGGTCCCGCAGCACCTCGTGCTGCGGGTAGAGCCACACAGCCCGGCCGACGGTCGCGGCGAAGTCGATCCGGTGGCCCTCGCCGTCGAAGCGCAGCTCTATGCCCTCGTGCTTCTGTCCGACCGTGAGGACCCGGTCGGACGCCCCCGTCTCGCTGAGGATCTCGACGGTGCCCTGCTCCAGGATGCCGGCCCGGATGGTGGTCTCGATCTCCTCGCGGCTGCGGGAGTCGATGACGACCGACTCGATGCCGTGGCGGCCGAGCAGATGGGACAGCAGCAGACCGGCGGGACCTGCTCCGATGACGGCGACTCGGGTGCGTACGGGCATGTCGTCTCCTTCGACGGCCGAGGGGGTGGCAGGGAGTCTGGTGCCGGTCCGCCCCCGTTGACGACGGCTCTTCCCATTGAACGGGAATCGGATCTCCGCGACCCGCGGCCGGGCCGACGGCTACGGGCGGCGCGCGCCGAGCGCCGCCGAGATGCCCGCGGCGGCGGAGCGCAGCACCTCGGCCACGGGGCCGGTCGGCGTGGAGCGGGGGAGCACGACCGACAGCGCGGCGATCACCCGCCCGCGTCCCTCGCGCACCGGCACGGCGACACCGGTGGAGACGGCCTCGACCGTCCCCGGGGCCACGACGACGCCGTCGCGCCGGATGCCGGCCAGGAGGCGGCGCAGCAGCGCCGGGTCGGTCACGGTCTCCGGCGACACCGCCTCGAGTGGCCCGGCGAGGACCCGCTCCCGCAGCTCCTCCGGGCCGTGGGCGAGCAGGACCAGCCCCGACGACGAGGCGTGCAGGGGAAGGCGCCCGGCGATCCGGGTGATGTTCGCGCCCGCGTGCGGATGCGACAGACGCTCCACGAAGAGGGTCTCGCCGTTCTCCAGCACCGCGAGCTGGGTGTGCTCCCGGACCCGGGCCTGCACCCGCTCCATGAACGGCAGTGCCGCCTGCCGCAGACGGAGGGCGTGGGAGCCGCGCAGCGCCAGCTCCCACAGCCGCATGCCCAGCCGCACCCGCTGCTCCTCGTCCCGTTCCAGCAGCCCGCACTCCACCAGATCGGCCACGATCCGGTGCGCCGTGGACGACGGCAGCCGCGCGCGCCGTCCGATCTCCGCCGCCGTCTGCACGGTCCGGTCGGTGTCGAACGTCTCGAGGACGCGGACGAGCCGCTCGGTGACCGTCTCCCCGGACCGTGAGTTCGCCATCGTTCGTCCTTCCCGGCCCCTTTGCGGTGTGCGGGCGGCCGTCATGCCGCTGTGTCGAGTATCGGGGCGGCGCGGCGGCACACCTCGCGCGGGGCGTCGGGGACGGACCCCGCGCCGCCGTGCGCGGTGGGCCCGCCGTCGACGGGACCCCGGCGCCGGTACGGCCGGGCGGTGTCCCGCGGACGCCGGCCTCGCGGCAGACGGTCGCCCGGCCGGCCGGGGCGCCGACCGGGGTGCGGCCGGCCGGGCGCTCCCTCGCCTCCGCGGAGGGCACCCGGTACGCCGGCCGGCCGATCACCGCAGCCGACCCGGGCCCCCGGCCGGGCTGTTCGGACCCGGCGGGCGGGACGGCGTCGCCGCCGGCCCCCGCCGGACGGGAGCCGGCCGGAGATAATTTTGCATGGCGTGCATCTTTGCATAGCATGCAAGGTATGTCGGAGAAGGGTGCCGCGCAGGGCGGGCTGCGGGAGCGGAAGAAGCGGGCGACGCGCGCCGCTCTCGCCGAGGCCGCCGTGCGGCTGGCCGCCGAACACGGCGCGGAGAAGGTCACCGCCGAGGCGATCAGCGCGGCGGCCGGGGTGTCCGTGCGGACCTTCTTCAACTACTTCGACACCCGCGACGACGCCTTCGTCGTGATCGACGCGGACGCCGGCGCGCGGATGCGGCAGGCCGTACTCGACGCACCGGCCGCGCTCTCCCCGCTGGAGGCACTGCGCGAGGCCATGGCGGCCGAACTCGCCGAGGCGGAACAGCAGCACGAGCTGTGGCGGCTGCACGCCCAGGTGCTGCGCGCCTCGCCGCACCTGCTGGTCCGCACGCTCGGCGCGCACATGGCGGACGAGACCGAACTGGCCGAGGTCCTCGCCGCGCGCATCCGGGCCGGCGGACCGACGGCCCCCGTGCCCCCGCCCGCCTCCGCGACCGACGAGGAACGGCGCGGCGCGCTCGACCTCTACCCGCGGCTGCTGGCCGCGGTGGCGGGCACCGCGGTGCGCATCAGCGTGGAGCACTGGTGCGCCCGGCAGGAGGAAGCCGCCTTCCTCGACGTCTTCCAGGAGGTGTTCGCCCTCCTCGCCGCCGGTCTCCCGGCACCTCCCGCGTAAGCCCTCGCCCGGCCGCCCGGCCTCCCGCCGCGGCCGCCGCCCCCGCTGTCCGTTCCGCGCCCACGGGCGTGCCGGCACCTGCCGGCGCCCACCCCGCGCGTGCCGTTCGACCATCGTCCGAAAGAGATCCCGTGAGTTCACCCCCGGCGCCCGCCGACGCGCCTCCCGCCTCCATGACCCAACGGCAGATACTCCAGGCCATGTCGGGCCTGATGGCCGGCATGTTCGTCGCCATCCTGGCCGGCACCGTCGTCTCCAACGCGCTGCCGACGATCATCGCCGACCTGGGGGCCAGCCAGTCCTCCTACACCTGGGTCGTCACCGCCGAACTGCTGGCCATGACCGCGACGGTGCCCCTGTGGGGCAAGCTGTCCGACCTGTTCAACAAGAAGCTGCTGCTCCAGCTCTCCCTGCTGATGTTCGTGGTCGGCTCGCTGCTGGCGGGCTTCTCCCACGACACCACGCTGCTGATCTTCAGCCGGGTCGTGCAGGGCATCGGCGCGGGCGGTCTGACCGCGCTCGCGCAGGTCGTCATGGCCGCCGTCATCCCGCCCCGGGAACTGGGCAGGTACTCCGGCATCTTCGGCGCCGTGTTCGCCGTCGGCACCGTGGCCGGACCGCTGATCGGCGGTGTGCTGGTGGACACCGACTGGCTGGGCTGGCGCTGGTGCTTCTTCATCGGCGTGCCGTTCGCCCTGCTGGCCATCGTCCTGTTGCAGCGCACGCTGAAGCTGCCCACCGTCAAGCGCCAGGTGAAGATCGACTGGCTCGGCGCCTTCCTGATCGTCGCCGGTGTCTGCGCGCTGCTCGTCTGGGTCTCGCTGGCCGGCAACCAGTTCGACTGGGCGTCCTGGCAGACCGCCGCGCTGGTGATCGGCGGCGTGCTGCTGCTGGCCCTGGCGGTCCTCGTCGAGGCCCGTACCGACGAGCCGGTCATCCCGCTCGACATCTTCAGGAACCGCACGGTCACCCTGACCACGGTGGCCAGCCTCCTGGTCGGTGTCGCCATGTTCGGCGGGACCGTCTTCCTCTCGCAGTACTTCCAGGTGTCCCTGGGCAAGTCGCCGACCGTCGCCGGTCTGATGAGCCTGCCGATGATCCTGGGCCTGCTGGTGTCGTCCACCGTCGCCGGGCAGCTGATCAGCCGGACCGGCAGGTGGAAGAACTACCTGGTGGCGGGCGCGGTCGTCATGACCGTCGGCCTCGCGCTGCTCTCCCTGATCGACGCGGACACGCACTTCGGACTGCTCAGCCTGTACATGGCCGTCCTCGGCGTCGGCGTCGGCATGCTGATGCAGAACCTGGTGCTCGCCGCGCAGAACGACGTCCCCGCGGCCGAACTGGGCGCCGCGACCTCGGTGCTGTCCTTCTTCCGCAGCATGGGCGGCACGATCGGCACCAGCGTCCTCGGCGCGATACTCGCCAACCGGGTCGCCGACGAGACGGCCAAGGGGCTGGAGAAGGCGGGCGTCGCCGCAGGGGCCGAGGGCGGCCCGGGCGGCGGGCACAGCGTCCCGGACATGAGCACGCTGCCCGCCCCGATGCGGGAGATCGTGGAGCACGCCTACGGTGTCGCCACCGCCGAACTGTTCCTCGTCGCCACGCCGTTCGCGCTGCTCGCCCTGGTCGCCGTCGTGTTCCTGAAGGAGAAGCCGCTGAAGACCACCAGCGGCATGGAACGCCTCGCCGAGGAGTCCGCCACCGCGGGCGCCGCGCCGGACAGGGACCCGGCGACCCCGGTCGCCTGAGCCGGAACCCGGCCGACGGGAGGCACGGAAACGGACGGGGCCGCCCACCGCACGACGGTGGGCGGCCCCGTCCGCCGTTCACGGCGGAGGAGCCGGACGGGTGATCACCCGTCGGGCGGGGGCCCGGCCCGCCTGGGTGATCACCGGTGGCGGGGCCCAACCCCCGCTCATAGCTTCGGCTCATGAACAAACGCCACATCGCCCTCCTCGCCTGTACCGCCGCCGCCGTGGCCGCGGGACTGGGCGCCGCTCCGTCGGTCCACCACCCGGCCGTGCACCGGGTACAGCCCGGCCAGTCGATCCAGAAGGCCGTGGACGCCGCGGAGCCGGGGGACGTCGTCCTCCTCGCGCCCGGCACCTACCGGCAGAGCGTCGACATCAAGGTGCCGGACCTGACCCTGCGCGGCCACGGCGCCGGCCGCACCGTACTGGTGCCCGCCGCGGACGCCGGCAAGAGCAAGAACGCCTGTGCCAAGGCCGGCCACGGCATCTGCGTCACCGGCACCGACAAGCGCCCGGTCGAGGACGTCACCGTACGGTCGCTGACGGTGCGGGGATTCGCCAAGAACGGGCTGTGGGCCACCGGCACCGACGGGCTGCAGGTCAAGCACGTGGTGGCGGAGAAGAACGGCCAGTGGGGCATCGCCGAGGAACGCTCCGTGCACAGCGTGCTCAGCGACAACCTCGTCCGGAGGAACGGCGACGCCGGGCTGTTCGTGGCCAACACCGTCGACACCGAGGAAGGCGCCCGGGACGCGGAGCGGACCGTCATCCGCCACAACCGGATGGCCGACAACCGGGTCGGCGTCACCGTGCGCCGGCTGCGGAACCTGACCGTCGACGGCAACGAGGCCACCGGCAACTGCGCCGCCGTGTTCGTGGTGGGCGACGAGTCCAGGCCGCGCGCCGGCGCCCTGCGCGTGACGCGCAACTACGTCCACGCCAACAACAAGTACTGCCCCAAGACGCCCCGGCTGCCCTTCCTGCAGGGCTCGGGCATCGTCCTCACCGGCACCGAGGAAACCCTGGTCGCCTACAACCGGGTCGAGGACAACAAGGGCACCTCCCCGCTGTCCGGCGGCATCGTGCTCTTCAAGAGCCTCGTCGGCACCCCCGGTGAGCGCAACGACATCCGCGACAACCTGGTGACCGGCAACAGCCCGGCCGACCTGGCCGACCGGGACACCGCCGGGAACAACACGTTCGGCCGCAACACCTGCACGCTCTCCGAGCCCGCGGGCATGTGCTGACCGGCCCTCACCACCGCCCCCACCCACTGCACGACAGCAGAAGCGAGGCAACGGATGACCACCGTTGATCCGGCTCCCCCGCCGCCCATGCGGCTGCGGGAGCTCGTTTTCGGGGCGGCGTGCGCCGCCGCCGTACGCGCGGCCGTCCGCCTGGGCGTGGCGGACGCGCTGGACGACACCCCCATGACCGTCGACGACCTGGCGACGGCGGTCAAGACCCAGCCGCACACCCTTCGGCGGCTGCTGCGCGCCCTGTCCTGCCAGGGCGTCTTCGCCGAGAACCCCGACGGCACCTTCGAGCACACCGAGATGTCCCGGCTGCTGCGCGAGGACGACCCGCACAGCCTGCGGTACATCGCCCTGTGGTGCACCGAGCCGTGGACCTGGAACGTCTGGCCGCTGCTCGACGAGGCGGTGCGCTCGGGCGGCAACGTCTTCGAGGACGTGTACGACCAGGAGTTCTTCACCTATCTCAACGAGTCGGCCCCCGAGTCCGCCCATGTGTTCAACCGGGCCATGACGACCTCCAGCGAGCAGTCCGCGCGTGACGTGGCCCGGCTGCTCGACCTGGACGACGCCTCCTCCGTCGTGGACATCGGGGGCGGCCAGGGACACGTCCTGGCCGCCCTCCTGGAGAAACATCCGCACCTCCACGGCACCCTGCTCGACCTGCCGGGGGTCGTCGAGAACGCCGACCCGCGGCTGCGCGGGGGCGGTTCCCTCGCCGACCGGGCCGAGGTGGTGGCCGGGGACTGCCGCGAGGACGTCCCCGTCCGGGCGGACGTGTACATCATCAAGAACGTCCTGGAGTGGGACGACGACAGCACCCGCCGGGTGCTCGCGGGCATCCGCCGGGCGGCGCGGCCCGGAGCCCGCGTCGTCGTCATCGAGAACCTCGTCGACGACACCCCGTCGATGCGGTTCACCACCGCCATGGACCTGCTGCTGCTCCTCAACGTCGGGGGCGCGAAGCACACCCGGCGGAGCATGGTCGACCGGCTGACCGACGCGGGCCTCGTCATCGGTGGCGTCAGCCCGGTCAACGCCTATCTCCACGCCTTCGAGTGCACCGTCCCCGGCTGACCGAAGGCGCGCCGAAACCCCGAGGCCGCCGGCTCCGCGACTGACGCGGGACCGGCGGCCTCGGGGTTTCGGCGGCCGCTCGCTCAGGAGCCGGCGCTCCGCTCCCAGCGGTAGAAGCACTGGGCCATGGCGTCCTTGGGACTGCGCCACGTGGCCGGGTCGTACGCGCTGACGTACGCCTCCAGCTGCTTGCTGACGCCGCGGAACTCGGGGTGCCCGGCGACCTTCGCGATCGCGGGTGCCGGGTCCTGCTCGGCCTCGATGAGGTGCAGGTACACGTCGTCGCCGAACTGGAAGAGGCTGCGCCGGCTGACACCGATCAGGTGGGGGAGTTCACCCCGGTCGGAGGCGGCGAACACCTCGGCGATGTCCGGCGCCGAACCGGGCTTCATCCGGGCGACGATGAGGGCGTGGTGCATCGGGTGTCCTTCCCTGGACGGGTGCTCAGCGCGAGGACGCGACGGACGCGCTCTCGCTGTCGCGGGCGACCTGCTCGATCCGGTCCCGGATGAGGGCCAGCTGCGTGACGGAGTTGCGGTTGATGTTGTCCGTCATCCAGTCGTCGTCGACCGGGGCGTCGGGCTTCATCGCGAAGTCCTGCGTCCAGCGCATCTGCACACCGCCCGGCAGCTCCGTGTACTCCCACACGATGTTCATGTGGGCGAACGGACCCGTCTCGACGCGGCGGGCGTGGACCGTGCGCTTCTCGCGGTCCGGGGTGCGCTCCGACACCCAGCTCCACACCTTCCCGTTCTCGTCGGGGTGCATGGTCAGCCGGAACCTCGTCGTCGCGCCCTCCCGGGCGAGGACCTCCACGGACGCGTACTCGCTGAACAGCCGCGGCCAGTTCTCCAGGTCGTTGGTCATCTCCCACACGAGGTCGAAGGGAGCGTCGATGGTGATGCTGTTCTCGGTGTGTCCGGCCACTTTCAGGCTCCAGCCGTGAGGGTGCTGTTGACGAGGTTCAGGAACTCCCGGGGCGTCCGGCAGCGCTCCGAGTCGGGCGGAAGCGACGCGCCGTACCGGTTCTCCAGCTCGCCGACGATGCCGAGCAGGCCGAGCGAGTCGAGGCCGAAGACGTCGAACGGGGACTCGGCCGACCGCTTCAGTTCCTGGGGGTCGACGGTGATGCCGGCCGCCTGCTTCATCAGCGTGGCCAGCTCGTCGAAGGTCACTTCGGAGGTGATCATGGGTGCCTGCTCCTTCCCCGCCCGGTCCTAACGGGCGGAATCGTCACCGCGGCGCACGACCAGCGCCGCGTTGGAGCCCATCAGTCCCCTGCTGAGGACCAGGGCGGTGCGCAGCTCGGCGGGACGAGCGCGCGACATCACCAGGTCGAGGTCGTGGCAGATGTCGAACACGTTGGGTGTCGGGGGCACCTGGCCGTGCTCCATGGCGAGCACCGCGGCCACCGTGTCCAGCACGGGCGCCGCGCAGTGGGCGCGCCCGATGCCCGTCTTGGGCGCCGTGACCGGGACGCGGGTGCCGTGCGCGCCCAGGGCGTCGGAGATCGCCAGCGCCTCGGCGCGGTCCGCCTCGGGGACCCCCATGGCGTCGGCGAACACGACGTCGATCTCCTCCGGCGCGCAGTCCGCCTCGTCGAGGGCGCCGCGGATGGCGCGGGCCAGGCCCTCCCGGGACTCCGCCCAGCGGGAGGCCCCGGTGAACGTGGCCGCGTGGCCGGCCACGGTGGCCCGTACGGGCACCCCGCGCGTCCGGGCGTGCTCCTCGTCCTCGACGACGAGCAGCGCGCCGCCCTCGGCGGGCACGAAACCGCACGCCTTCTCGGTGAACGGACGGTAGGCACGGGCGGGGTCGTCGAGGGTGCTGAGCTCGGGGTAGCCGAGCTGGCAGACCATCGAGTACGGCGCCAGCGGCGCCTCCGCGGCCCCCACGACCATGACGTCGGTGCCGCGCCGCACGGCCCGGGCGGCGTGCGCGAGGGAGTCCAGCCCGCCCGCCTCGTCGCTCGCCACCACCCCGCACGGCCCCTTGAGGCCGCTGCGGATGGAGATCTGGCCGGTGCTGGCGGCGTAGAACCAGGCGATGGACTGGTAGGGACCGACGAACCTGGAGCCCTGCCCCCAGAGTTTCTGCAGCTCGCGCTGGCCGAACTCACCGCCTCCGGACCCCGCGGCGGTGACCACGCCGATGGAGAACGGCTCGGCGGGATCGCCGCCGAGTCCGGCGTCGTCGAGGGCGAGGGCGGCGGCGGCCATCGCGAAGTGGCTGAACCGGTCGGTCTGCACCAGGAACCGGTCCTCGATGAGGGACGCGGGGTCGAAGCCCCGCACCTCGCCCGCCACCCGCAGCGGCAGATGGTCACAGCCCTCGCGGCTGATCGGATCCAGCACGCTGATGCCTTCGCGGACGGACTTCCAGTAGGCGTCGGTCCGCAGTCCGTTGGGCGCGACCACACCGATGCCGGTGACGGCCGCGCGCCCGGGGCGCCGATTGCTCATCGTGTCCTCCCGCCCGGCCCGGACAGCAGCACCGCGGACTGGAAACCGCCGAATCCGCTGCCGACGGAGAGCACATGGTTCAGCTTCCGCGGGCGGGCGGTGCGCGGCACGTAGTCCAGGTCGCACTCGGGGTCGGGGGTCTCGTAGTTCGCCGTGGGCGGCACCACCTGGTGCTTCAGCGCGAGGACGCAGGCGACCACCTCGATCGCGCCGATCGCGCCCAGCGAGTGCCCCACCATCGACTTGATGGAGCTCATGGGCGTCTCGTGGGCGTGCGCGCCCAGGGACCGCTTCACGGCGGCCGTCTCGTGCCGGTCGTTCTGCCGGGTGCCGGAGCCGTGCGCGTTGACGTAGTCGATCAGCGTGGGGTCGATACGGGCCTGGTCGAGCGTGGTGTCGATCGCCCGGGCCATCTCCAGCCCCTCACTGGTCAGACCGGTCATGTGGTAGGCGTTGCCGTAGGTGGCGTAGCCGCTGATCTCGCACAGGACCTCCGCGCCGCGGGCCCGCGCGTGCTCGTACTCCTCCAGGACGAGCACGGCCGCGCCCTCACCCATCACGAAGCCGTCGCGGCGGGCGTCGAAGGGCCGGGAGGCGTGCTCGGGGTCGTCGTTGTTGGGCGACGTCGCCTTGATGGCGTCGAAGCAGGCCATCGTGATCGGTGAGATCGGCGAGTCCGACGCCCCGGCGATGCAGACGTCGGCCCGGCCCTCGGCGATGGTGTGGAAGGCGTAGCCGACCGCGTCCAGCCCGGAGGTGCAGCCGGTGGAGACGGTCTGCACCGGGCCCCGGGCGTCGAACCGCTCGGCGACGACCGAGGCGAGCGTGCTCGGCGAGAAGGCCAGGTGCAGTTTCGGCTCGGCCCGCCGGTGGTCCACGTCCCAGCGCCGGCCGCCCTCGCTGACCAGCACGTAGTCGTGCTCCAGCCGGGTGGTGCCGCCGACCGCGCTGCCCAGCGAGACCGCGGTGCGCCAGGGGTCCATGGCCCCGGTGTCGAGGCCGGAGTCGCGCACCGCCTCGGCGGCGGCGACCACGGCGAACTGGATGTAACGGTCCGCGTGCTGGCACAGGTCCGGGTCCAGGCCGTGCTCGTACGGGTCGAAGTCGCACTCGGCCGCTATGCGCGAGCGCAGGCCCGCCGGATCGAACAGGGAGATGCCGCGGGTCGCGGTGCGGCCGGCTGCCAGAAGATCCCAGAACGCCGTCGCTCCGATGCCGCCGGGAGCGACCACACCTATACCGGTGACGGCCACCCGGCGGGTCATTTTATGGCCTCGCTCGGCTCGGCCGACCGACCGTGCTCAGGACCGCCGACCCGCAACTGCGGTCCGGCGACGGCACTTCCGGTCTCCTCGGTGTCGACGTGGCCGAGGCTCGGATGCGGGGCGAGCGGGCCCAGGTGGAACACCATGCGGGCCTCCTGGTCGCCGACGTTGCGGAAGCGGTGCCGCATGTCGATCGGGATCATCAGCCCCTGCTCGGCGCGGAGCGCGAACGGCTCGCCGTCCAGGTCCACTTCGAGCGCGCCGCTGACCACGTACACGAACTCCTCGGAGTACGGGTGGTAGTGCTCGCCGATGCGCTCGCCGGGCTTGATGATCGCCAGACCCATGAAGCCGCTGGTGGAGCCCACGGTGGCCGGGGTGAGCAGGGTTCTGAGGTCACCTCCGCGCCGTCGGTTGGGTTCCGTCTCGCTCAGGTCCACGATGCGTGGATGCTGCTTGGACATAAGGGTGTTACCTCCGGGTGTGCCGGTGACGTCCGGGCGGGCACGGCCGCGGACGGCACCGCGGTGGACCGTCAGGAATCCGCGGAGCGGCGGTCGGTGACGGGCATCATGTCGGCGTGCGCCAGGAGCCGGTTGAGGTTGCGTTCCGACTCCAGGGAGCCCTCGACGCCGATCGCGGCGCCGTCCAGGAGACGCTCCAGCTCGGCCGCCTTGCCCGGGCCCTTGACGCCGAGGGCGGAGAGCGGGTCGAGATCGAGTTCGCCCGTGACGTCGATCATGCGGGTCACGACGTCGTCGCGCTGGAAGACGGTGCTCGCGTACACCGGGCTGTCCGGGTCGCTCGCCGCGGCCTCGTCCTGGTGGGCGAGGAACCGGGCCAGCTCCAGGCCGCGGCCCGCCAGGGCCGGGTAGTACAGCATGTGCCGCCGCAGGCCGGCGGGTTCCGGGCGGCCGGCCTCCACGTGCTGCATGGCCGGGAGCGCGGCCCGGGTGAAGAACACCCGCGCGGAGTCGGAGTCGGACAGGTCCCGGTCCTGCTCCAGATGGGTGTTGATGGCATCTTCCACCGCCTGGACCTCGGGCTGGCTGGCCACGTGGCACAGGGTGGCCAGCAGGTCGCCCTCCACCTCCACGGCCCGTACGACGCGGTTGCCGTGCATGAAGAGCGAGGTGCGGTGCAGTCGCGTGATGCCGTTGATCCGCGTCTCGGGCGCGTCGTAGTTGGCCAGGATGTCCACGACCTTGGACTCGGAGCCCGGCTTGACGGTGAAGGTGAGGGCGTGGCGGGTCAGCCCGGCGCCCACCCGGGCCGCCGTCTGGAGGCCCGCCCGCGCCGCCTCGGGAGTGAGCGGCTGTTCCGGGTGGGTCTCGCGCAGGACGCTGTAGCGCATCGACCGGGTGTCCCGGACACAGCTGTGCATCGGCCGGACGATCGCGATGTGCTCCTCGCTGTTCACCCACGCGAGGAACGGCAGGGCGCTCTCCCATTCACTGGTGATGAGCCACTGCGAGGGGTTCTCGATCGACTGGCACAGTTGGTCGGTGATGTGACCGGGGACGGACGCGACCTTGTTGCGCATGTGTTCGTAGGCGTCGAGGAACTGCTCCTGGGCGCCCTCGTACAGGTCGAGCAGCAGGATCACCCGCAGCCTCGAACCGTCGAACGCCGACTGCGATACGCGTGCCGACATGGTCATCCGGCGCACCTCTCCTCTTCGTCGGAAGGTCAGGAACGACCGCCGTGTCCGAAGGGCCGCCGGTCGCCATGAGCCGATCATTGACGCGACTTTCCGGTGCGCGCGAGCGACGCGGGGCAGGTGGGTGAACCGCGTGTCATCCGGGTGCCGCCGGGACGCGAACCGGCCCGCACCGGGCATGAAAGGTGCGTCCTGTCCCACAGCCCGTCGAGGGCGACGCTGGAGGCGTTTCAATGAATCGATCGGATACGGCCGGCCGGGCGGATCACCGCACGCCGGTCCTCATCGTCGGCGGCTCCCTGGTGGGCCTGTCCATGTCCCTGTTCCTGGGGCGCCTCGGCGTGCCGCACACGCTCGTCGAACGCCACGCGGACACGTCGATCCACCCGCGCGGGCGGGGGAACAACGTACGCACCATGGAGCTGTTCCGGACGGCCGGACTCGAGCAGCGCATCGGCCGGGCCGCGTCGGTCCTGGCGGAGAACCACGGCATCTGGCAGACCCCGAGCCTGGCGGGCGACGAGGGCGAGTGGCTGCTCCAGGAGATCGACCCCGGAGGCGGGCTGGCCCGCTTCAGCCCCAGCGGGTGGTGCCTGTGCAGCCAGAACGACCTGGAGCCGGTGCTCCTCGAGGGGGCCCGAGAGCTCGGCGGGGACCTGCGCTTCGGGACCGAGATGATGTCCTTCGACCAGGACGCCGAGGGCGTGACGGTGCTGGTCAAGAGCCGGGAGACCGGCGAGCACACCAGGATCCGGGCGGACTACCTCGTCGCCGCCGACGGCCCGCGCAGCCCCGTCCGCGAGTCGCTGGGCATCGGGCAGAACGGCCCGGGCGACCTGTTCCACAACGTGAGCCTCACGTTCACCTCCCGTGACCTCGCCGACGTCGTCGGGGACCGGCGGTTCATCGTCTGCTACCTGACCAACCCGGAGGCCGACGGGGCCCTGCTGCCGGTCGACAACCGGGAGCACTGGGTGTTCCACGCCCCCTGGCACCCCGAACACGGCGAAACCCTCGAGGAGTTCACCGACGAGCGGTGCGTCGCCCACATCCGGAAGGCCGTCGGTGTGCCGGACCTCGACGTGGAGATCACCGGCCGGGCCGCCTGGCACGCCGCCGAGCGGGTCGCCGAACGGTACGCGGAAGGCCGGGTGTTCCTGGCCGGCGACTCCGCCCACGAGATGTCGCCCACCGGGGCGTTCGGCTCCAACACCGGCATCCAGGACGCCCACAACCTCGCCTGGAAGCTGGCCGCCGTGCTCGGCGGCTGGGCCGCGCCCGGCCTGCTGGAGTCCTACGACGCCGAGCGCCGGCCCGTCGCGGAGGCGACCAGCGCCCGTGCCTCCTCCCGTTCCAGCGAGCACAGCCACCCGGGGTACACGCCCGCCCCCGGCGCCCCCGCCCTCGGAGCCCCCGCCGGTCCCGGTGGTCCTGGTGGTCCTGGCGGTCCCGGTGGTCCTGGTGGTCCTGGTGGTCCCGGCGGCCCCGGTGGTCCCGGGATGAAGCCGGGCGGCATCCTCAACGTGGCGCTCTGCTACCGCTATCCGCGCGGCGCGGTCCTGGGCGCCGACCCGGCGACGCCGGTCATCCCCGACGGGGTGATGCTGACCGGTGAGCCCGGCAGCCGCGCCCCGCACGTGTGGCTGGACCGCTCCGGCACCCGGGTCTCCACGCTCGACCTGTACGAGCGGTCGTGCGTGCTGCTGAGTTCCGCGAACGGCGCCTGCGACTGGCACACCGCGGCGGCCGAGGTCGCGAAGGACCTCTCGGTACCGCTCGACGCGTACCGGGTGGGCGACGGCCCCGACGCGGAACTGACCCCCGAGGACGGTGCCGACTGGGCCCGGGCGCACGGGATCACCCCGGACGGCGCGGTACTGGTCCGCCCCGACGGCTTCGTCGCCTGGCGCTCCGAAGGGCCCGTACCGGACCCGGCGGCGGTGTTGCGGGAAGCCGTCGCCACCGTCCTGGCGCGGAACTGACGCGGGCGGCGGCCGGCGGACGTCACGCTCCGCCGACGCCGCCCTGCCGTCCCCGTTCCGCCTTGGCCTGGTGCTGCTCGAACCGCTGGACGGCGGGCCCGTCGGCGTTCCACGGCCAGGGCGTGACCATGCCCTGCAACGTCTGGAACACGGGATGCGCGTCGACGGCGCGGCCGGCCGCGCACAGCGCGTACGCCAGCACGTTCAGGTCGGCCTGCGCCGCCGCGTGCTGGAAGAAGCCCGGCTTCGCCCACAGCGCGGCGGCCTGCTCCAGCGCGGCGGCGATCTGCCCGCCCTCCCAGAGCTGACCGGCCGTCATGGCCCGCACCCCGCCCTGCGCCAGCAGCCCCTGGTACTGCCGCACGGCCGCAGTCAGCTCGACCGCGGCACACGGCGCGTTGGCCGGGATACGGGTGCGCACCACGTCGACGAAGTCGAGGACGGCCGCGCTGGACCCCCCCTCCTCCGGCGACAGGTACGCGAGCATCTGCAGATACGCCTCACGGTGCCAGCGGTCGCGTCCGGTGGCCTCCCGCCAGACGGCGTTGACGTCGTTCTGGCCGTAGCGCTCGATCCGCGACACACCGAGCAGGACCACCCACGGCAGCGGATCCTCCGGTCTTCGCTCGGCGGCCTGGTGGCACCGGGAGACCAGCTGCCCGGCGTCCTCCAGGCGCCCGTCCCGCAGTCCGCGCGCCAGTTCGGTCCAGGAGTGGAACAGCAGGGCGTCCGCGCTCTGCGGCTCCCTGTCCAGCCACGCCGCCGCGACCCCCGCGTCGGCCGTCGCCTCGGCCAGGACCGACACCCGGTGGCCCCGCCGGTCCCAGTCGTCCCCCGTCTCCTCCAGCAAGGAGGACACGAGGGTCACGTCCGCGGCCCTGCCGCCCCCGTTCCGCTTGCTCAACCGCCCCAGCACGCGCGCCAGGCCGGCGTCGTCGAGGGCGGGCACGATACGGGGGCGTCTGCTGGTGCGACTGCTGAAGAGGGCCATGCCGGAAGACTAGGAACTCTGCGTGCACCGGCAACCCGCAGGGGGTGATCGTTACCGATCTGCCCCCTACCGCCGGTACAGCGGGCACACCGGGGCGGGGCCGGACATCTCGCAGGACCCGCCCCCTCGTTCCGTTCCGCTTGCCGGCCCTCCGGGTCAGACCGCCGGGGCCGGGTACGTCGGGTACTCCACCCCGGAAACGTACTGGACGACCCGGACGACCTGGCAGGAGTAGCCGAACTCGTTGTCGTACCAGAGGTAGAGGATCGCGTTGTCGCCCTCGACCTTCAGCGCGCCGGCGTCGACGATCGAGGCGTGGCGCGAACCGATGAAGTCGCTGGAGACCGCGTCGGGCGCGCTGATGAAGTCGATCTGACGCTTGAGCGGCGAGGTCAGCGACACGTTGCGCAGGTGGTCCAGGACCTCCTGGCGGTCGGTCGCACGGCCCAGCTGGAGGTTGAGGATCGCGATCGAGACGTCCGGCACGGGGACCCGGATCGAGCTGCCGGTGATGGTCGCGTCGAGGTCGGGCAGCGCCTTGGCGACGGCCGAGGCGGCACCCGTCTCGGTGATCACCATGTTCAGCGGCGCCGAACGGCCGCGGCGCTCCGACTTGTGGTAATTGTCCAGCAGGTTCTGGTCGTTGGTGAACGAGTGCACGGTCTCCACGTGCCCGCGCAGCACACCGTACTCGTCCGCCATCGCCTTCAGCGGCGGCACGATCGCATTGGTGGTGCAGGACGCGCAGGACAGGATCCGCTCGTCCGGCTTGAGGGTGTCGTGGTTGACGCCGTGCACGATGTTGGGCACGTCGCCCTTGCCGGGGGCGGTCAGCACCACCTTGTCGATGCCGGGACGCAGGTGCTGCGAAAGCCCCTCGCGGTCGCGCCACTTGCCGGTGTTGTCGATGAGGATGGCGTTCTTGATGCCGTACGCCGTGTAGTCGATCTCCGTCGGGTCGCCCGCGTAGATCACCTTGACGGTGTTGCCGTTGGCGACGATCGTGCTGTTCGCCTCGTCGACGGTGATGGTGCCCTGGAACTGCCCGTGCACGGAGTCGCGGCGCAGCAGCGAGGCCCGCTTGACGATGTCCTGCTCACCGCCCCGGCGGACCACGATCGCGCGCAGGCGCAGCCCGTTGCCGGATCCCGACTTCTCGATGAGCAGCCGGGCCAGCAGCCGGCCGATGCGGCCGAAGCCGTAGAGGACGACGTCGCGCGGTTCGCGGCGGTCGATCCTGTCGGCGCCGGTCGCGCCGGCGACGGCCTCGGCGGTGAACTCGGCCACCGACCGACCCCGGTCGTCGGCGCGGTAGGCCTCGGCGAGCAGACCGATGTCGATCTGGGAGGGGCCGAGGTCGAGCGTGGTGAGCGCCCGCAGGAAGGGCAGCGTCTCGGTGACCGAGAGCTCCTCGCCGGCGATCTGCCGGGCGAAGCGGTGGGTCTTGAGGATGCTGACCACCGACTTGTTCACCAAGGAGCGGCTGTGCAGCAGGACGGTCACGTCCCGCTCCCGGTGCAGCTTCCCGATGATCGGGATCATCGACTCCGCGATCTCCTCGCGGTGCTTCCAAGCGGTGAACGAGTCTTCGTTGACAGTCACAGGATCATCTTTCGAGCTAGAGGGTGCTCATATGATAGCCATGTGGGCCGTCGGCTCCGGAGGGGGTGCCGGAAGGGGTGCGGGCGCGCCGGGACCCGCAGGGTTGCGCGGGACGCGAACGGGTACGCGGGCAGGACTGCGCCCGGGCCGGATCCCGTCCCGGGCGGGCCGCACGACCGCCGCTACCAGGGAATCTGCCATGGAGACACCCGCGCACGAGAACAACGCCCCCACGCCCGCGCAGCGGGCCCTGGACACCCTGTCGGAGAACACCGAGGACGCGAGGGCGCTGGACGCCCTCGCCAACAGCGACGTGCTGATCCCGGTGCCGGACGACGCGGGCGACGAGGAGGCCGCCGACCCCGGTGCGGTCGCCCTGCCGGTGCTGGAGCAGCCGGGCGGCACCCAGGTGGTGCCCGTGTTCACGTCCGAACTGGAGATGGCCGGGCTGCTGCCGTTCGTCTCCCGCTACCGGCTCGTCCCGCTCGGCGCGCTCGCCGCGCAGTGGCCGGCCGAGGACCTGTCGCTCACCATCGACGGCAGCTCCGAGCACCGGCTGACGCTCACCTCGGAGGGGGTGCGCACGCTGCTGGCCCGGCCATGAGCCGGCCGGACCCGCGCTACTCGCCCAGCGCGCGGGCCAGGGCGGCGCGCTGCACCGGCAGCGCCTCGGCGTGCAGCCCGCGCCCCTTCGGCGTGAGCTGCACGTACACCCCGCGCCGGTCCTCCGGGCAGACGCTGCGCTCCACCAGGCCGTCCTTCTCCAGACGGGCGATGAGCCGGGACAGCGCGCTCTGACTGAGGTGGACCCGGCCCACCAGGTTCTGCACCCGGCACTGCTCGCCGCCCGGGGGCGTCGCGGCCGCGAGCAGGTCGAGCACCTCGAAGTCGGAGGCGCCCAGGCCGTACGGGTGCAGCGCGCGGTCGATCTCGCCCAGGGTGCGGGCGTGCACCGCGAGGAGGTCACGCCACCGTTCCTCGAGCCGCGCGCCGGCCGTCTTCGCTGCCATATCCGAACGGTAACACTCGTTCGATATTCAATGAACGCGCGACGACGGCCCTTCCGGCAGGTCAGGCGGGCGGGTTCTGGAACAGACCGAGGAGGTTGCCGTCCTGGTCCTGCACGGAGGCGGTCAGCGCGCCGCCACCGACGTCCCGCACGTCCTGGACGGGCTTCGCCCCCGCCTCCAGCAGGGCGGCGAGGGTCTCCCGGATGTCGGCCACCCTCCAGTAGGGCACCGGGCCGGTCATGCCCTTGTCGTGGCCCTTGGGGTCCAGGCCGATCTCGTGCGTGCCGGTCCGGAAACCGACGTAGTACGGCTCGTCCGTGTACGGCTCCACCCCGAGCAGGGCGTGGAACAGCGCCTTCGCCGGGCCGAGCTCGTTGACGGGGTAGACGATCGTCTTCAGGCCGTCGATCATGAGGAACTCCTCGTCGCAGCGGGACCGGCGCCCGATCGCGCCGGTTCCCCCACGCTAGGCGGGGGAGGCGGGGCGCGGCTTCTCCGATCCTGACCGACCGGCCCGTCCGGGGCCTACGTCGAGTCCCGCTTCACCAGCTCCGTCGGCAGGATCACCGCCGCCGGGTCCTCGCCGCCGATCTGGGCCAGCAGCACCCGCACCATCTCGGTGCTGATGCGGTCCCACGGCTGGCGGATCGTGGTGAGCTCCGGGCTCGCCGCGACGGCCGCGGGGGAGTCGTCGAACCCGCCGACCGCGACGTCCTCGGGCACCCGGCGCCCCGCCCGGTGCAGCACGGTGAGCACGCCCTGCGCCATCAGGTCGGAGGCGACGAACACCGCGTCCACGTCCGGGGCCTGCGCCAGCAGCCGCTCGGCGCCCGCCTCACCGCTGGCCCGGCTGTAGTCGCCGGAGACGACGAGCCGCTCGTCGGCCTCGACGCCCGCCTCGGCGAGCACCTCCCGGTAACCGGCGAGGCGCTCCACACCGCCCGGGGTGTCGAGCGGACCGGTCACCACGCCGATCCGGCGCCGGCCCAGCGCCAGCAGGTGCCGCACCATGTCCCGCGCGCCGTCCCGGTCGTCGGCGGCCACGTAACCGACCTTCGAGCCCAGCCCGATCGGCTTGCCGCACGCGACCAGCGGCACGCCCGCCGCCCGCAGTTCCTCCGCCACCGGGTCGCCCGAGTGGCTGGACACCAGCAGCACCCCGTCGACGTGCCCGGCGGTGATGTACCGCGTGATGCGCCGCCGCTCGTCGTCCGTGCCGGCCAGCATCAGCAGCAGCGGGACGTCGTGCGCGGCCAGCGCCTGCGTGCAACCGCGCAGCAGCACGTTGAAGTTGGGGTCCTCGAAGAACCGCTCCTGGGGCTCCGTGAGCAGGAAACCCACCGAGTCGGACCGCCCGGTGATCAGCGAGCGGGCGTGCCGGTTGACGACGTACCCCGTCCTGCGGATCGCGGCGTTCACCGCCTCCGCCGCGGCGGGGCTGACGTAGTGGCCGCCGTTGAGCACCCGTGAGACGGTGCCGCGCGAGACACCGGCCTCGCGCGCCACGTCGTGGATCGTCGGCGGCTTGCGCCTGCCCCCCGTGTTGCCCATGGTCATGACTTTACGGCTCCGGAGAGCAGATCCAGGCTCCAGAACCGCTGGACGACCAGGAACAGCGCGACCAGCGGGAACACGGCGAGGAACGCGCCCGTGATCACCAGGGTGTACAGCGCCGGGGTGTTGGCGCCCTGTTCGAGCAGGGTGTGCAGACCGAGGGTGATCGGGAACTTTTCGTCGTCGCTGAGCATGATGTACGGCAGCAGGAAGTTGTTCCAGACCGCCACGAACTGGAACAGGAAGACCGTCACCAGGCCGGGCGCCATCATCGGCAGCGCGACCCGGGAGAAGATCCGCCACTCGCCCGCGCCGTCCATCCGCCCGGCCTCCACCACATCCGCCGGCACCGCGGCCGCGGCGTAGATCCGCGCGAGGTAGACGCCGTACGGGGAGAGGATCTGCGGCAGCAGCACGGACAGGTGGGAGTCGGTGAGGTCCACCTTCGCCAGCAGCAGGTACTGGGGGATGGCGAGGATCACCGGCGGCATCAGCACACCGGCGAGCAGCACGTTGAACAGCGTCTCGCGGCCCCGGAAGCGGTAGACCGCCAGCGCGTAGCCGCTGAACGCCGACACGCACGTCGACAGCAGCGCGCCCAGCCCGGCGTACAGGGCGGAGTTGCCCATCCACCGCCAGTAGACGCCGTCGCGGTAGGCGCTGAGGTCGGAGAGGTTCCCGGCGAAGCCGGTGCCCGGCCAGAAGGTGAAGGTGGAGAACAGCTCCGAGCCGGACTTGGTGGACGCGATGACCACCCAGGCGACCGGCAGCAGGCAGTACAGCGCGCCGAGCAGCAGCGTCACGGTCGGGACCAGCGCGGTCCGGCGGGGGCGCGCCGGGCCGCGGGCGGTGCCGGCCGCGGGCTCGGCCTTGGGCAGGGCCAGAGAGCTCATCGGGCCGCCTCCTGCTCGTTGCGTCGGTTCGTCGCCCGCAGGAAGCCGAAGGACAGCACCAGGGTGGCGAGCGCGATGAGGGTCGCCTGGGCGGCGGCCGCATGGAGGTCGCCGTTGCCGAAGGCGTCCTGGTACACCTTCATCAGCGGACTCCAGGTGGTGGAAACGGAATTGGTGAGCGGCTTGAGGGTGGTCGGCTCGCTGAACACCTGGAGCGTGGCGATGATCGAGAAGAAGAAGGTCAGCACCAGCGAGGGCGCCACCATCGGGATCTTGATCCGCAGCGCGATCTGCAGCGGCGTGGCGCCGTCCAGCCTGGCCGCCTCGTACACCTCGGCGGGGATGGCCCGCAGCGCGGTGTAGATGACGATCATGTTGAAGCCGGTGCCGCCCCAGACCGCGATGTTCGACAGCGCCAGGTACAGCGGCCCGCCGTCCAGCAGGTCCGGCTGCGGCAGACCGAGCCGGTCGAGCACGAAGTGGAACGGGCTCACGTCCGGCAGGTACAGGAAGCCCCACAGCAGGGCCGCCACCACACCGGGAATGGCGTACGGCAGGAAGATCGCGAGCCGGGTGAAGGGGGCGAGCCGCACCTTCTCGGAGTCGAGCATCAGCGCGAACAGCAGGGCGAGACCCAGCATGACCGGCACCACGATGCAGCCGTAACCGAGCACGCGCAGCGCGCCGCCGAGCAGCTCGCTGTCGGACAGGGCGTCGGCGTAGTTCTCCGGACCGGCCCAGACCTCCTCGCGGGCGCCGGCCCCCAGCCCGAGGCCGGACACCTGCACCTTGCGGAAGCTGAGCCAGACGGCGTACCCGATGGGCAGCGCGAAGAACAGGGCGAACAGGAGGGCCGCGGGGATCAGGAAGAAGTAGGGGGCGCTCCGCGCTCGTCTGAGGGCGGCGGGGGGAGACGGGTGGTCGTACGGGGCCCCCTCGGCCCCGTACGACGTCCGACGGGCCGGGGAGCTCACTCCGCGACCCCGAAGCCCTGCTTCTTCAGGTCGGCGACCGTGTCCCGCTGCATGGCGTCCAGGGCGGCGGTGAAGTCCGACTTGTTCTTCGCGGCGGCGCCGAAGGCGTCCTTGAACGTCGTGTAGGCGACGTTGACGTTCGGTCCCCAGGCGGACGGCGCGGTGGTCTTCGCGATCTCGGCGGCCTTCTCGTAGAAGTCGGGCTGGTTGGAGAAGTACTCCGGCGGGCCGGCGAAGGCACCGCTGAGCTGGGCCGAGGTGGAGGCCGGGTAGATGCCGCTCTCCTTCGCCAGCGCGTTCAGCGCGTCGGCGTCGGTGTTCAGCCAGGCGGCGAACTTCGCGGCGGCCTCCTTGTTCCCGGAGTCCGTGGTCACGGCGGTGGAGGAGCCGCCCCAGCTGCCGGTGCGGCTCTCGCCCTCGTTCCACTGGGGGAGCGGGGCCATCGCCCACTTGCCCTTGGTGTCGGGCGCGGCCGTGGTCAGCGTGCCCGGCGCCCACACCGCGCTCACCCACGCGATCTGCTTGCCGGTGTTGAGCGCCTTGTTCCAGGCCGGGGTGTACATCGGCTGGTTGTCGACGGCGCCCTCCTTCACCAGGCCGCCCCAGAACTCGGCGACCTTCCTGGTCGCGGCGTCGTCGATGCCGACCTTCCACTTGTCGCCGGAGGTGGTCCACCACTGGGCGCCGGCCTGCTGGGCGAGGCCCGCGAACAGGCCGGAGTCGTTGGCGGAGAAGGTGGTCAGGTCCTTGTCGGGGGCCGCCTTCTTCAGCTTGCGGGCGGTCTCGGCGAACTCCTCCCAGGTGGCCGGGACGGAGAGCCCGTACTCCTTGAACAGGTCCTCGCGGTAGTAGAACATCATCGGCCCGATGTCCTGCGGGACCGCGTAGACGGCGTCCGTGCCGAGCGTGGTCTGCTGCCAGACGCCCTCGGCGAACTCGCCCTTCGCGTCCTCCACGCCGTCCGCGATGTCGGCGAGCGCGTCGTTGCTGACCAGCGTGGGCAGCGCCTGGTACTCGGCCTGCACCAGGTCGGGCGCCTTGCCGGCCTTGTGCGCGGTGAGGATCTTGGTGACCAGTGTGTCGCCGGACGCCTGCTTCTTCACCGTGACGGTGATCCGCTCCTTCTTGCCCGGCCCCTCGTTCCACAGGTCCACGACCTTGTCCATGCCGGGGGCCCAGGTCCAGTACGTCAGTGAGACCGGGCCCGACTGCGCCTCGCCGTCGTCGGACGACGAGCCGCAGGCGGCGAGTGCGGTGGCGCCGAGCGCGACGGCGACGGCGGAACTCACGAGGCGACGGCGCTTCGTGTACGGCATGGAACTCTCCCCTGACCTGGGCCCCCGCCTGGTGCGAAGGCCTGCTGCACTCTCTGCGCGGCTCGCCTCCGGGGCACTGCAGCCGGTGTCGAAGACACGACCGTGCTCGACCCTTCGGGCCTCCGCGCGCTCGCGCCCTCGACACCGGCGCGCCCCTTCGGCTCGCTCGCGCTGCTTCTGTGAGCGTTCACAGTAGAGAAACATCCCGGACACTTGTCAATGGTTGTTGCTGTGCGGTTATGTTGGCCTCGCACCGCCAAAAATGTGTGTGCACGTTCCCAAAAGATCGACACATCGGGAGAGAATCCATGCCGGAGACCACCCCCAGGGGCCTCACCGGGCTCGCCTTCGGCGGGGACTACAACCCCGAGCAGTGGCCGGAAAGCGTCTGGGACGAGGACGTCCGGCTGATGCGGGAGGCCGGCGTCACCATGGTGAGCGTCGGGATCTTCTCCTGGGCCCTGCTGGAACCCTCGCCCGGCGTCTACGACTTCGGCTGGCTCGACCGCAACCTGGACCTGCTGCACGCGGGCGGCATCCGCGTCGACCTCGGTACGCCCACCGTGGTGCCGCCCGCGTGGTTCTACCGCGCCCACCCCGACGCGCTGCCCGTCACCGAGGACGGCGTGCGCCTGGAGTTCGGCTCCCGCGGCGCCATCTGCCACAGCAACGCCGACTACCGCAGAGCCGCCGCCGGCATCACCACGAAGCTCGCCGAGCGCTACGGCGACCACCCCGCCCTCGCCATGTGGCACGTCCACAACGAGTACGGCGTCCCCGTCTCCGCCTGCTACTGCGACTCCTGCGCCGCCCACTTCCGCCGCTGGCTGGAGCGGGAGTACGGCACGGTCGACGCCGTCAACGAGGCCTGGGGGACCGCGTTCTGGGGCCAGCGCTACGCCGGCCTCGACGAGATCGAGCCGCCGCGCCGGACCCCGACGGTCGGCAATCCGGCCCAGGCACTGGACTACCGCCGGTTCGCCGACGCCACCATGCGCGAGAACTTCACGGCCGAGCGGGACATCCTGCACCGCCTCGCCCCCGGCGTCCCGGTCACCACCAACTTCATGACCGCCCTCAGCCAGTGCGACTCCGTCGACTACTGGGCCTGGGGCCGCGAGGCGGACCTCGTCACCAACGACCACTATCTGATCACCGACGGCCGCCGCACCCACGTCAACCTCGCCATGGCCGCCGACCTCACCCGCTCCGTCGCCGGCGGCGCCCCCTGGCTGCTGCTCGAACACTCCACCTCGGGCGTCAACTGGCAGCCCCGCAACCCCGCCAAGGCCCCCGGCCAGATGGCCCGCAACTCCCTCGCGCACGTGGCCCGCGGCTCCGAGGGCGCGATGTTCTTCCAGTGGCGCCAGTCCCGGCGCGGCGCCGAGAAGTTCCACTCCGCGATGCTGCCGCACGGCGGCACGGAGACCCGCGTCTTCCGCGAGGTGACCGAACTCGGCGCGGCAATGGACTCGTTGACCTCGATCCGGGGCACCCGCACCGAGGCCGACGTCGCCGTCCTGTGGGACTGGCAGTCCTGGTGGGCGCAGAACCTCGACTGGCGTCCCAGCGAGGACCACGACGCCCGCGAACGCGCCGACGCCTACTACGAGGCCCTCTACGACCACCACCTCACCGTCGACTTCGCCCACCCCGAAGCCGACCTGTCGAGGTACCCCCTCGTCGTCGTACCGGCCCTGTACCTGATGACGGAGACGGCGGGGAGGAACCTCAGGGAGTACGTCGAGGACGGCGGCACCCTCGTGGTGTCCTACTTCTCCGGCATCGTCGACGAACACGACGCCGTGCACGACGGCCCCTACCCGGGCGCCCTGCGCGACGTCCTCGGCCTGACCGTCGAGGAGTTCTCCCCCCTGCTCCAGGGCGAGCGGGTACGGCTGACCGGCCCCGACGGCTCCGAACTCGGCGCCGACGTGTGGACGGAGTTCGTGGTGCCGCGGGGCGCCGAGACGGTGTGGACGTACGCCGACGGCCCGACCGGGGGGCGCCCGGCCGTCACCCGGCACCGCCTCGGCGGGGGCACCGCCTGGTACGTCTCCACCCGGCTCGGCGCCGAGGGCCTCGCCGCCCTGCTCGGCCGGGTCGTCGAGGACACCCCGATCACCCCGCGCACCGGCCTGCCCCGCGACGTCGAAGTGGTGTGCCGCGCGGGCGAGTCGGGCACCTTCCTGTTCGCCATCAACCACACCGCCGCCGACGCCAAGGTGCCGCTGGACACCCCCGGCACCGAGCTGCTGACCGGTGAACGCGCCGCGGGCCGCCTCGCGGTCCCGGCCGGAGCCGTCCGGGTCGTACGGCTCGACGGCTGAGCCGCGACTCCCCTCCGCCCGCGTGAGCGCACAGGCCGCGGGCGGAGGGGGCTGCCGCCCCCGCCCTCCGGGCACGGGGCATCCCCCCTCCCCACGTCGAAGGGACGACGAACGACCATGTTCCATCCCAGACGCACGCTCCGGGCCCTGCTGCCGCCGCTCGTGGCCGGGCTCGCCCTCACCGCCCTGCCCGCCCAGACCGCGACCGCCGCGAGCACCCTCGCCAACGGCGGCTTCGAGACCGGCGGTTCCGGCGCCGCCACCCCGGCCGGCTGGTCCGAGTACGGCGACACGGCCGCCTCGTACACGGAGTCCGGCGGCCGGGGCGGCGGTCACCGCCTGTCCCACTGGTCGTCCTCGGCCTACAAGGTCGAGACGTACCAGTACCTGTCCGGTCTGGCCAACGGCGACTACAGGCTCACCGCCTGGGTCCGCTCCGGCGGCGGCCAGAACGCCGCGTACCTCGCCCTGAAGAACTGCGGCGGCGCCGAGCAGCGCACCGACCTGCCGGTGTCCGACTCCGGCTGGATACGGATCGTCGTGCCGGTCCGGGTGACGAACAGCCGGTGCACGATCAGCGTCACCAGCGACGGACACGCCGGCGACTGGATCAACGTCGACGACCTGACCTTCGCCCGGGGCACCGCGGGCCTGCCGGTCAAGGGCGCCGACATCTCCTCCCTGCCCAAGAGCGAGGCCAGGGGCGGCGTCTACCGGACCGCGTCCGGCACCGCCGGCGACCCGGTCGCGATCCTGAGGTCCGCCGGCATGAACTACGCCCGCCTGAAGGTCTGGGTGAACCCGGCCGACGGCTACAACGACAAGGCGCACGTCCTGGCCCTGGCCAAGCGGATCAAGGCGCAGGGCATGAAGCTGCTGGTCGACTTCCACTACTCGGACGCCTGGGCCGACCCGGGCAAGCAGAACAAGCCCGCCGCCTGGGCCGGACACGGCTACGGGCAGCTGAAGAAGGACGTCTACGACCACACGTACGACGTGCTCGACGCCCTCCAGAAACAGGGCACCACCGCCGACATGGTGCAGGTCGGCAACGAGATCAACGGCGGCATGCTGTGGAACGAGGGCTCCACCGACAACTGGGCCCAGCTCGCCGGACTGCTCAACTCCGGCTACGACGCGGTCAAGGCGGTCAGCCCGTCCACGGTCGCCGCGCTGCACCTCGCCGAGGGCGGTGACCTCGACGGCACCCGCTGGTGGTTCGACAACGCGGTCTCCCACGGCGTGAGGTTCGACGCCATCGGCCTGTCGTACTACGGCTACTGGCACGGCACGCTGCACGACTTCCAGACGACCCTGGACGACGCGGCCGGCCGCTACGGAAAGCCCGTCTTCGTCGCCGAGACGGCCTACCCCTTCCGTCTCGACAGCGACGACGGCCTCGAGAACATCATCGACCTCGACGGTGAACTCGTCCCCGGCTACCCGGCCTCCACCAGCGGCCAGACCCGCTGGATGAACGACGTGGCGAGCATCGTGGAGGCCGTCCCGAACGGCCGCGGCCTCGGCGTCTTCTACTGGGAGGCCACCTGGACCGCCCGAGACGGCAACGGCTGGGACCCCGCCGACCCGTCCTCCGGCAACGGCTGGGAGAACCAGGCGCTGTTCGGCTACGACGACCGCGCGCTGCCCGCGACGGCCTGGTTCCGCCACCGGTGAGCCCGCCGGCCCCGCCCCGCACACCGGGGCGGGGCCGAACGGCCTTTTTCCGCAGGCCCGTTGGGTCCCGGACAAGGTGCCGTCGGACCGGGACACGGAGCCTTTGCCCACGGCAGAGTGGAAGGGCTCCGGAGCGCGAGGCCCGGCGCGGAGGTGCACGAGATGCCGAGGACTCCCGTCGACGGGACACGGCTGCGCGTCCTGACGCTGCTGCGGGAACAGGACGCGCCGGCCGGCGGCCTGACCGCGGAGACCGTCGCCGCACGGCTCGGTCTGCCCCACCCGGCCGCCCTCACCCACCCGCGGCTGCTCACGGCCCCCGGCCTGCTGCGCACCGGTTGCTCCGCCGGCCGTGTGCGCCACCGGCCGTGTGCGCCACCGGCGTGACGAAGCGCGGATCGCCGAGGTGACGCAACTGTTCGACAAGGGCTGGTAGCACCCACGGCGCGAGGTGACCCGCCGCGTCCCGGGGCGTTACGCTGATCCGGAGCGAGTGGGAGACGTACGACGGTGACAGCCCCGGAAACCGAGGCCCTCCGGGCCCGCCCCGCCCTCCGTGCCCAGGCCCCCGTCGTCGCCGCGGTCGCCGTCGGCGGGGGAGCGGGGGCCGCGGCCCGGTACGCGGCGTCCCTGTGGTGGCCGGCACCGGCGCACGGGTTCCCCTGGACGATCCTCTGGGTCAATGCCGCCGGCTGCGCCGTCATCGGGGTGTTCATGGTGGTCGTCACCGAGGTCCGCGCCGCCCACCCCCTCGTCCGTCCCTTCTTCGGCACCGGCGTCCTCGGCGGTTTCACCACCTTCTCGACGTACGCCGTCGACGTCCGCGCCCTGCTCGACGGCGGCAGGCCGGGCGCCGGACTCGTGTACCTCGCGGTGACCCCGCTCGCGGCGCTCGCCGCCGTGTGGACGGCCGCCTCGGCGACCCGCCGCGTTCTGACCAGGAGGCAGCCATGACCCGGCCGACCGGCACCGTCCTCCGGCTGACCGTGTACGTCGGCGAGAACGACACCTGGCACCACCGGCCCCTCTACTCGGAGATCGTCCACCGGGCCCGTGCGGCCGGACTCGCGGGGGCGAGCGTCTTCCGCGGCATCGAGGGCTTCGGCGCCTCGTCCCTCGTCCACACCTCCCGGCTGCTGTCCCTGAGCGAGGACCTCCCGGTGGCGGTCGTCGTGGTCGACACCGAGGAGCGCGTACGGGCCTTCCTGCCGGAACTCGACACGCTCGTCACCGAGGGCCTGGTCCTCCTCGACCGCTGCGAGGCCGTCCGGCACGTGCGCCGCGAGGGGCCGCGGTGAACTGGCTGTACGTGGTGCTGGGCGCCATGGCCGGCGCCCCGCTGCGCTATCTCACCGACCGCGCGGTGCAGTCCCGGCACGACTCGGTGTTCCCCTGGGGAACCTTCACGGTCAACGTCACCGGCAGTCTGGTCCTCGGCCTGCTCACCGGCGCGGCGGCCGCGGGCGCGGCGGACTCCCGCCTCCAGCTCCTCCTCGGAACGGGCCTATGCGGCGCCCTGACCACCTACTCCACCTTCTCCTACGAGACCCTCCGGCTGGCCGAGACCGGCGCCCGCGGCTACGCCGCGCTGAACGTGGCGGCGAGCGTGGCCGCCGGCCTGGGAGCGGCCGTCACGGGCGCGGCCCTGGCCGACGCGGTGTGGGGCTAGCGGCCCTCCCTCCGCTTGACAGCGCCCGTGCCTCACCCGCACCATCGGCACCGTGAACCTGTCAGACAGCCAGACAGGTGGTGCGGGTCCGCGGCGCGTGAGCGCGATGGAAGCGGTGCTCTCCCACCTCCGCGACGCCATCGAGCGCGGCACGTACGCGATCGGCGACAAGCTGCCCTCCGAGGCGGAGCTGTGCCGCACCCTGGAGGTCTCCCGGCCCGTACTGCGCGAGGCGCTCCGGGCCCTGCAGACCATGGGCCTGACCGTGTCCAGGACCGGCAGGGGCACCTTCGTCGTCGCCGACGCCGTCGAGGACCCCACCTTCGGCGACTACGCGGCCAGCGACCTCCTCGAGGTGCGCCGGCACATAGAGATCCCGGTCGCCGGGTACGCCGCCAGGCGCCGCACCCCGGAGGACCTGGACCGGCTGACCCGTCTGCTGGACCGGATGGAGCGGGAGACCGACACCACGGCGTGGGTCGCCATGGACACCCTCTTCCACCTCACCGTGGCCGAGGCCGCCCAGAACCCGGTGTTCCGCCGGGTCATCGAGGAGATCCGGGACGCGCTGGCCCGCCAGTCCGCCTTCCTCAACGAACTCGGCGGCCGCCGCGAACAGTCCGACCACGAGCACCGGGCGATCGTCGAGGCGCTCACCGACGGCTCCGAGCGCGACGCGGTCGACGCCATGACCCAGCACCTCGACCGCGTCGAGACGACCCTCACCGCCCTCGTGCGCTCCGCGCGCACGCCGGCCCCCGACTCCCCCCAGGCAGTGTGATGTACAACGGTCTCCCCGCGGACGCACCCCCGATCCGCGAACCCCTCCACGCCCCCGTCGCCCACCTGGTGCGCGGCGGAGTCGTCGAAGGCGTCCACTACGGCTCCGTCGTCGTCCTCGGCCCCGACGGCGAGGTCGGCTTCCGGCTCGGCGACGTCGAGGCCGCCTGCTATCCGCGCTCCGCGCTCAAGCCGGTCCAGGCGGTGGCGATGGTCCGCGCGGGGCTCCCGCTCGACGGCGAACTGCTGTCGCTCGCCGCGGCCAGCCACTCCGGCGAGGAACGCCACCTCACCGGCGTCCGGCGCGTCCTCGAACTCGCCGGGCTGACGGAGGACGACCTCCGCAACGTTCCCGACCTGCCGTTCGACCCGGTCGTCCGGGACACCTGGGTGCGCGAGGGCCGCCCGCCGTCCCGGCTCGCCCAGAACTGCTCCGGCAAGCACGCCGCCATGCTGTACACGGCCAGACTGAACGGCTGGTCCCTCGACGACTACCTCGATCCCGCCCACCCCCTCCAGCAGGCGATCGCCGAGATCGTCGAGGACCTCACCGGGCAGCGCGTCGCCACGGTCACCGTCGACGGCTGCGGCGCGCCCCTGTTCGCCGTCTCCCTGCGCGGTCTCGCCCGTGCCGCCGCGCGGATCACCACCGCCGCGCCGGGCACGCCGGAGGCGCGCGTCGCCGACGCGATGCGCGAGCACGCGGAGATGGCCTCCGGGTCCGGGCGGGACGTGGCCGCGCTGATGCGGGCGGTTCCCGGGCTGCTCGCCAAGGACGGATTCGAGGGCGTGCAGGTCGCCGCGCTGCCGGACGGGCGCGCGGTCGCCGTGAAGATCGCCGACGGGGCGGGGCGGGCGCGTGTTCCCGTGGCCGCGGGGGCGCTCGCGCGGGCGGGGGTGGATCCGTCGCTGCTCGCGGAGTTCGGGGGAGAGGCGCTGCTCGGGGGCGGGCGGCCGGTCGGGGAGGTGCGGCCGGTGCGGGCGCTGGAGTGGGTGGGCGCACCGGCCCCGGCGTGACGCGCGCGGGTTCCCCGCGTCCCTTTCGTGGTGCCGTCCGTGCCGTCAGTCCGTCGGCACGGGGCCCCATCTGAGGCGCAGGTACAGCGACACGCCCGCGGCGCCCAGGAGGGCGGCCGCGGCGACGGGCCAGGCCGGCGGGTGGGCCGGGGTGCCGCCCCGCCGGGGCGTCGGGACGGTGGCGGGATCCGCCTCCGCGCCGTGCGGCGGGCCGGGGCGCAGGGCGTCCAGGGAGCCCACCGGAGTGACGTGCCCGGTCGCCTCGAAGCCCCAGTCCAGCAGGGCGCGGGCCTCCTCGTACACCGCGTGGCCGCCGCCCGACCGGGGGTTCATGACCGTCACCACGAGGGTGCGGCCGTTCCGGCGTGCGGCCGCCACGAGTGTGTGACCGGCGTTGCTGGTGTAGCCGTTCTTGATCCCGATCAGGCCTTCGTAGGGTTCGACCCCGTCCGCTCCGGTGAGCAGCCGGTTGGTGTTCACGATCCCGTAGGAGCCGCCGTCGCGGGCCGGGAACCGCGCCTCGTGTCTGGCGCAGTACCGCGCGAACTCGTGGTTGCGCAGCCCGGCGCGGCCGAACACCGCCAGGTCGTACGCCGAGGACACCTGGCCGGGCGCGTCGTAGCCGTCGGGTGACTCGACCCGGGTGTCATGGGCGCCCAGGGCGCGTGCCGTGGTCTGCATCCGTTCGGCCGTGTCCCGCCAGCCGCCGCTGAGCGCGGCCAGGACCCGCACGGCGTCGTTGCCGGAGCTGAGGAAGACCCCGTTCCACAGGTCGGACACCCGGTACGTACGGGCCTCGGCGACCCCGACGAGGCTGCTGCCGGGGCCGATGCCCGCCAGCTCCTTCCCCCTGACCTGGTGCCGGATGCCGGCCGGCAGGGCCGGCAGCACGGTGAGCGCGAACAGCGTCTTGAGCGTGCTGGCCGGCGGCAGCCGGCGGTGTGCGTCGTGCGCCGCCAGTACGTCGCCGGTGCGGGCGTCGGCGACCAGCCACGACAGGGCGGACGGATCCGGGACCTCGGGTGCCCCCGGGCGCGGGCGGACGTGCGTGCCGGGCCGGTACAGCAGTGACGCGGCCGCGGCCGTCGCCCGCGGCCCGGGATCCACGGCGGCGGCCGCCGCGGCGGGTCCGGACACCAGCAGGCCCGCCGTGCAGAGCACACAGGTCGACACGGCACCCCGCGAAGTAAATCCGATAGTCATACCGCAAACGTAGGAATGGACTCCCCGGAACACCGCGCTGCCCCGGCCGGGAACCGCGGGCGAGCACCCGGATGCCGCACGCCGGCGCCGTGTCAGCCGCCCGGCAGGGTCGGCCGGACGCGCCGCAGGAACGTCGCGTTGTCGGGGGTCTCGCGCATCCGGCCCAGCAGGGTCTCCAGATCGGCCAGCCCGTCCCGCGACCGCAGCACGCGCCGCAGTCCCCGCGCGGCGGTCAACTCGGCCGGAGTGAGCAGCAGTTCCTCACGGCGGGTGCCCGAACCGGTGATGTCGACGGCGGGGAACAGCCGGCGCGCGGCGGCCTCGCGGCTCAGCCTGAGCTCCATGTTGCCGGTGCTCTTGAGCTCCTCGAAGGAGAACTCGTCGGCCCGGGAGCCGGTCTCCACCAGGGCCGAGGCGAGAATCGTGAGCGAGCCGCCCTCCTCGGCCGGGCGGGCGGCGCCGAAGAACCGCTTGGGCCCGAGCAGCGCGGAGGCGTCGACACCGCCGCTGAGGGTGCGGCCGCCGGGCGCGGCCGCGTTGTTGTACGCCCGGCACAGCCGGGTCAGCGAGTCGAGCAGCACGACGACGTCCTCGCCCGCCTCGACCAGCCGCTTGGCCCGCTCGATCACCAGCTCGGCGAGCGCGATGTGCTCCTTGGCGGGCCGGTCGAAGGTCGAGGCGTACACCTCGCCGCGCACCGAGCGCCGCATGTCGGTGACCTCCTCGGGGCGTTCGTCGAGCAGCACCACCATCAGCCGGCACTCGGGGTGGTTGCCGGCGACGGCCGCCGCGAGCTGCTGGAGGAGGACGGTCTTCCCGGTTTTGGGCGGCGCCACGAGCAGCCCGCGCTGCCCCTTGCCGACCGGCGCGAGCAGATCGACGAGCCGCCCGGCCGGCCCGGACGCCGGATGCTCCAGGCGCAGCCGCTGATGCGGGTGAAGCGGCGTCAGGTCGCGGAAGTGCCGCCGGCCGCGCAGCGCGTCGGGCGCACGGCCGTCGACGCGGGCGACCTCGGTCAGGGCGCGCCCGTCGCCCCGCACCCCCTCGACGAGGTCGCCCTTGCGCAGGCCGTGGCGGCGCAGCAGCGCGGGGGAGACGGGCGGGTCGAAGGGGGAGGGCAGGCAGCTCCCGGCACGCAGATGCCCCTTCCCGGCCGCGTCGATGTCGAGGACACCGGTGACGAGCCGGGACTGCTGCCGTACGGGAGGGTGTGCGAGTGCGGTGGTGGTCATGGAGGCCGGTCCTTTCGCGGACGACGGGCGGGAACGTGCGAGGGGAGGGGGGAACCGCGCGAGAAGGGCGGACACGCGCCTTCGGACGGCGGAGAACAGCACCCGGTCACGGCGGGAGGAGATCCTGCCGACGAGGTGGTGCGGGAAAGCCGCGCGCCGGTCGATCACGACGGGCGGATCGGCGAACCGAAGAAGGGAGAAGGGCACCGAGGTCCGAACAGGACGTTCTGAAGATGCCGCTTTCACTGTACCATGGGACACGGTGATGTATGGGTGAGGGAGGCAGCTGTGTGCCCGGATGCTCCTCCAGGCTGATCCGATGTTCAGCCCCGAAGGCCCCCGCCTGCGTGAACTCGCCGTTCAGGCGCTGTCGTCCGTCGAGCGCGGATACGACCTCCTCGCGCCGAAGTTCGACCACACCCCCTTCCGCACGCCCGACTCGGTGCTGGACGCCACCGCCTCGGCTCTGCTGCGGACGGGCCCCTTCGACGCCGGTCTCGATCTGTGCTGCGGCACCGGCGCGGGCATGGAGGTGCTGAGCCAGGTGTGCCGCAAGAGCGTCACGGGCGTGGACTTCAGCGCCGGCATGCTGTCCGTCGCGCGGGAGCGCACCCGGCCGCCGGGGCCGCCGGCCGGCTGGGTGCGGGCGGACGCGCGGGCACTGCCGTTCGGGCCGGTGTTCGACCTCGTGGTCAGCTTCGGCGCGTTCGGGCACTTCCTGCCCCGTGAGCTGCCGGGGCTGTTCGCGCAGGTCCACTCGGTGCTGCGGCCGGGCGGGCGCTTCGTCTTCCCCGTGGTCGCGCCGCCCCGGCCGGGCTCCCTCACCCACGGGATGCTGCTGGGATTCGACGCCGTGATGCGGGTGCGCAACGCCGTCCGGCGCCCGCCGTTCGTCATGTACTACCGCACCTTCCGCTTCGGCGACGTGCGCCGCGAACTGAGCCGCGCCGGATTCCGGGTGGAGCACCGGGCCCTGCCCGAGTTCGGACGCCGCCGGGACGGCAGCCCGAAGGTCCGGCTGGTCGTCGCCGCGCGGGCGGAGGCGTGACGGGCCGCGGGACGGCCGGTCGACGGCCGCTCCCCGGCCCGCGGCCTATTCGGTGCGCAGGGCCGTGGCGGTGCGGGCCCGGGCGGCCCAGCCGGCCGGCAGGAGCGCACCCGGCGCGGCGATGAGGAGGCCGCCGAGGGCGAGCGACAGCAGTTCGGCCGGGTGGTGGACGGCGAGGACGGAATCGGGGAGGCGGAGCCCCACGCTGTCGCCCATCGCGGGAAGGACCCGGCCGTGCAGGGCCACGCCGAGCGGCACACCCGCGGCGCCCGCGACCAGTCCGGTCACGACGGCCGGGGTCAGGACCATCGCGACGGTCTGACGCGGCGTCATGCCGAGCGCCTTGTGGACACCGAGCTCCCGGACGCGCTCGCGGGTGTCGAGCAGGACGCCGTTGAACACGCCGAGCCCCGCGACGGCGACGAGCATCGACGTGAGGAGCACGGACAGCGCGTTGAGCGTGACGACCATGTCACCGCCGTCCGCGGTTCCCGCCCGTCGGCCGACGCGGACCAGTGGCGGTGCACCGGTGCCGGCCGGGCCGGGGCGACTCCCGGCATCTCGGCGTGCCCGGGCGGCGGGGCCTCCCGGGCGACGGTGGCCCTGGCCACCGCGCCCCGGCCGGCGCACCGTGCGCCGAGCGGGAGACCGGACGACGCCGGCGTCCCCACCGGCGGGCCGGGCAGCGTGGCGCGGCTGCCCCGCCGGCCGGTGGCGACCAGTCCGTCACGGCGTGGCATCCGCAGCGCCCGACGTACGGTCCCCTCAGATGTACGAGTTCATCCAGCGCAGCTTGGCCGCCTCCTGGAAGGCGCCGCCGCCCTCGTGGTCGTTGAAGTCGTACACCTCGATCGTCTTGTCGTCGTGCGCCCAGGCGTTGAAGGCCCCGAACACCGTCGAGGGCGGGCAGGTCTGGTCCTCCAGGGCCGCCGAGAACAGGGCGGGCGCGCTGCCGCGGGCGGCGAAGTGCACGCCGTCGAAGTAGGACAGCGTGCGCAGGGCGTCCTCGGAGCGGCCGCGGTGCGTCTTGAGGTAGAGGCCGATCTCCCGGTACGGGTGCCGGTCGGTGAGCGTCGTCGCGCGCGGGAAGTCGCAGAGGAACGGCACGTCCGGCGCGATGCCGGCCAGGTCCGGGACCAGCCCGCCCACCGCGATGGTGATGCCCCCGCCCTGGCTGCCGCCCACGGCGACCGTGCGGCTCGCGTCGGTCAGCGGGTGCGACCGCGCCGCCTCCACCGCGCGCACGGCGTCCGTGAACACCCGGCGGTAGTAGTAGTTCTCGGGCGCGTCGATGCCGCGCGTCATGAAACCGGGGTACGCCGGAGCGCCGCCCACCGGGTCCGCCGTACCGCCGCCGGCGCCCCAGGCGCTGCCCTGGCCCCGGGTGTCCATCACGAAGTGGGCCCGGCCCGTGGACGCCCACAGCAGGTGCTCGTGCGGCAGTCCGCGGCCGCCGCCGTAGCCGATGAACTCCACCACCAGCGGCAGCGGGGCGTCGGTGTCGGCGGGCAGCGTCAGCCAGCCCTTGACGGGGTGGCCGCCGAACCCGGCGAACGTCACGTCGAGGACCCGCACCGTGGACAGTCCCGTGTCGACCGGCTCGAAACGGGCGTCCAGGTCGTACGCGCGCGCCTCCTCGAGCGTCTTGGACCAGAACGCGTCGAAATCCTCGGGCGCGGTGGACGCGCTGCGGTACTCGCGCAGTTCGTCGAGGGGGAGGTCGAACAGGGCCATCAGGGACCGCCTTCGTGAAGAGACAGTGCGAAGCGATGACACCGTACGCGGATCATCGGCGCCATCGCCAGAGGTTTCGGGGAAAGTCCCAGGTGGCGGGCATGGAAAGCGATTGCTGTCGGAGGTGCCGGCGGGAGGTGGCCGCCGGGTCGGGCGCCGCGGTGCGTCCACTCCGGTCCGGTGCGGGCCCAGACCCGTTTCCACTCCGCCGGCCTGCGCCGGCGCCGGCGCAGGCACAGCACCCGCGTTCGCATCCCGGACCTCCCTGCCGTCACCGCGGCCGGGGGTGTGGACGGGGCCGTACGCGACGGCGGCCCCCGGCGTCCCGCCGCGGCGCGCGGCACCCACGGAACAGCCCCGGCCGGGCACCCGGCCGGGGCGGTGCGAAACGGCGGGTGCCCCGAGGGACCTCCCGGTCAGCCGAAGCGCTCGATACGGATGCGCTCCACGGGCTGGCCGGCCGCCACGAGCAGCCTGGAGGCGTGCTCGGCAAAGGAGTTGGAGCCGCACACATATGCCTCCCACCCACCAGGAGGCTGTTTGGCCAGGAAAGGCGCCACATGTGCGGCCGCCATACGTCCCACGGGCACCCCCTCGGGGGCGCTCCGCGTGAACACCCGAGTCGTCTCCGCGCCGAACTCCCGCGCGTAGATCAGCTCCTCGGGGCTGCGGGCCGACACCACCAGGCGCAGCGGCAGCCTCATGTCCCGGGCCCGGTGGTGCCGCACCATCGACATCAGCGGGACCACACCGGAGCCGGCGCCCACCAGCAGCGCGGGCCGGTCGCCCGGCCAGGCGAAGAAGCCGCTGAGCGGGCCGCGCACCTCGATCCGGTCACCGGGGCGGGCCACCGTGTGGAACCAGCCCGAGACCTCGCCGCCCTCGACCCGGTCCAGGGTCAGCTCGATGTGCCCGGAGTCGTCCGGCGCCGACGCGATCGAGTAGTGGCGCTGGGCCGTATAGCCGTCCTCGGCGGTCAACCGCAGCAGCAGGTGCTGACCGGGCACATGCCCCGGCCAGCCGGGCACGGCGAACCGGAAGGTCGTCGCCCGCGGGGTCTCGCGGCGGATGCCGGTCAGCGTCGCCGTCCGCCACACGGACGCGGTCTGCTCGTTCACGCCGATCCGCCCGGGCACCGCGAACCGCGTCGGCGGTGCGAAGCGCTCCGGTGCGGCCTGCGGCGTCCGTGTCGTCGGTGCCGTCGTCATCGGTGTCGTCCGCTCAGTCACCGGAGTACCGCTGCTCCTCCCAGGGATTGCCGCGCGCATGGTAGCCGTTGCCCTCCCAGAAGCCCGGCTCGTCGTGGTCGAGCAGCCGCAGCCCCGCGATCCACTTGGCGCTCTTCCAGAAGTACAGATGCGGCACGATCAGCCGCGCCGGACCGCCGTGCTCCGGAGGCAGCGGCCGCCCGTCGTACTCCCAGGCGATCCAGGCCCGGCCGCCGGTCACATCCGCGAGCGGCAGACTGGTGGTGTAGCCGGTGTGCGCATACGCGACCACATGTGTCGCCGACTCATAGGGCCGGACCACATGGAGAAACGCGTCCAGCGAGACGCCGCCGAACCTCACCCCGAACTTCGACCAGCTCGTCACACAGTGGATGGCCCCCTCGTACGCCGAGGCCGGGAGCGCGTGCGCCTGCTCCCAGTCCCAGGTGCGGGGCTCCGCCACCAGCCCGTCGATCCGGAAGGTCCAGTCGGCGGGCGCGAGGTCGGGCGTGACCTCGGCGGACAGGACGGGCCATTCGTCGCCCGCGTCGTACTGCCCCGGCGGCAGGCCGGGACGGTGCACGCGGGGGCGGCCGGTGAAGCCTCGGGTGATGTTCACGTGATCGGCGATTCCGTTGCGGCTGGTGCTCAAGTGTTTCCGTGTTCAACCGTACGTGGTGTCCGCGACCGATGTGGTGCCAGGCCGGTCACGGCCCCGCGGGCCCGGTCCGCGAGACGCTCCGCGAGGGGCGCGCCGGCCGGTCTCCACGGCCTCGGCCGCGTCCACCCGCGCACCTCTCCCACCGCGCACCTCTCTCCCACCGCGGCTCCGGGTCCCGGGTCCCGGGTTCCGGGTTCCGGGTTCCGGAAGCACCGTACAGCGGCGGTGATCGTCGGGTACTGTGGCCGTCCGGCTGCGGACCGCCCCAGCCGCAGATCGCCGAGGAGGTGGGACCCATCACCGCTGTGTCAGGTCGGGTGCTCTCACCTCGAAGCGACGCGGACCACCGGCAGTAGGTGACCGCGAGAGCGCCCTTCGGCTCCCGAAAGGCTCAGGCTCTTGCCGCACATGCCGTCCCCGTCACCCTCTTCCTCCGCCGTACCGCCGTCCTCGTCCCGGGACGCCGTCGTGGCCGCCCTTCGCGCCGCCGGGTGCGTCTTCGCCGAGGACGAGGCCGAGTTGATCCTCGCCGCCGCGCCCACCCCCCAGGACATCGCCCCGATGGTCGAGCGCCGGGCGGCCGGAATGCCCCTCGAACTCGTCGTCGGCTGGGCCGAGTTCCACGGCCGGCGCATCATCGTGGAACCCGGTGTCTTCGTGCCCCGCCGCCGCACCGAGTTCCTCGTCGAACAGGCGCTCGCCCAGGCTCCGGACGCGTCCGTCGTCGTGGACCTGTGCTGCGGCTCGGGCGCCGTCGGCGCCGCCCTGGCCGCCGGACTCGGCGCGGTCGAACTGCACGCCGCCGACATCGACCCGGCCGCCGTGCGCTGTGCCCGCCGCAACGTCGCCGGGTTCGGCGGACGGGTGCACACCGGTGACCTGTTCGCGGCGCTCCCCGGCGAGCTGCGGGGCCGCGTCGGCATCCTCGCGGCCAACGTGCCCTACGTGCCCAGTGACGAGATCGGCCTGCTGCCCCCGGAGGCCCGCGACCACGAGCCGCTGGTCGCGCTCGACGGCGGCGCGGACGGCCTCGACGTGCTGCGCAGGGTCGCCGCCGGAGCACCCGGGTGGCTCGCGCCGGGCGGCTGCCTCCTGGTGGAGACCGGCAGCCGGCAGGCCCCCGCCGCCGTCGGCGCCTTCACCGCCGCCGGCCTGCGGACCCGCCTGGCCGCCTCCGACGAGCGGTACGCCCATGTCGTGATCGGCGTGAGGCCGTAGGGCCCCGCTCACGGGGCCGGTGCCGTCGCGCGGGCGATGAGCAGGGCCACGTCGTCGAAGTTGTCGGGTTCGTGCAGGGTGCGCAGGAGGAGGTCGCAGACCTCCTCCAGGGAGTCGCCGGGGTGGTCGAGCAGGGCCAGCAGCCGGTCCAGGCGTTCGTCCAGCGGATCCCGGCGCGTCTCGACGAGACCGTCGGTGTAGAGCACCAGCAGGTCGCCCGGTGCCAGCTCGACGGTGGTCGCGGAGAAGGGGACCCCGCCCACCCCCAGCGGCACCCCGGTGGGCAGGTCGAGCAGTTCGGGGGCGCGCCCGGCCCGCACCCGGGCCGGCGGCAGGTGCCCGGCGTTGGCGATCGTGCACCGCCGCTCGCGGGGGTCGTGGACGGCGTAGACACAGGTGGCGATCGCCTGGTCCAGGCCGCCGCTGATCCGGTCCAGGTGCTCCAGGAGGACGGCCGGATCGAGACCGAGGGAGGCGAGGGTGTGGGTCGCCGTGCGCAGCCGGCCCATGGTGGCCGCCGCGGGGATGCCGCTGCCCATCACGTCCCCCACGACGAGGGCCGTCTTGCCGTCCTCCAGCGGGATCACGTCGAACCAGTCACCGCCGACCTCGCTGGTGGCGCCCGCCGGCTGGTAGCGGGAGGCGACCTCCAGGCCGCCCGTCACGGGCGGATGGCTCGGCAGCAGACTGCGCTGCAGGGTGAGGGCGGTGTCGCGGGCGTTCTGGTACCAGCGGGCGTTGTCGATCTGCACGGCCGCGCGGGAGGCCAGCTCCCGCGCGAGCAGCAGATCGTCCTCGTCGAACGGGCGGGGGTCGCGCGTGCGGACGAGGTCGAGGGCGCCCAGCACCTCCCCGCGCGCGATCAGCGGCACGGCCAGGTACGAGTGGGCGCCCGCCCGCGCCAGCCGCGCGGCCGCCTCCGGGGAACGGGCGATCCGCGCCAGGTCCTCGTCCTTCACCTGCGGCACCATCACCGGCAGCCCGGTGCGCACGCACTCGGTGACCAGCCGGTCCGGCGCGTACCGGGTCACCCGGCCCGGCGGGTCGGCCGCCGCCAGGACCTCGGCCGCGTCCGCCCCGCGCACCGCCAGGGCCCGGATCACCGCGGGCTCGGCGGGGCCGAGGGTGCTGCGGCGGCCCCGCACCACCGCGTCCAACAGACCCACCGCCGCCGCGTCGGCCAGCTCCGGCACGGCCACGTCGGCGAGCTCTCCGGCCGTGCGGTCCAGGTCGAGGGTGGTGCCGATCCGGGCGGTGGCGTCGGCGATCACGGCGAGCCGCCGCCGCGCGGTCTCGGCCTCGGCGTTCGCCCGGTACTGCTCGGTGATGTCCACCACCGACACGGCCACGCCCAGCACCGTGCCGAGCGCGTTCTCCAGGCGGTACAGCGAGACCGACCAGGCGCGGTCCTCGTCCGGATCGGCCGGGGTGCGGCCGGTCGTGAACCGGTCGACGACGGGCCGGCCGGTCTCCAGGACCCGCCGCGCGGCCGTCTCGAGCGCCTCGGCGTCCAGCAGCGGCAGCACCTCCCGGACCGTGCGGCCCAGGTGCTCCCCGGCCGGCACGCCGTTGATCTGCTCCAGCGCCGGATTCACCGAGACGTAGCGCAGTCCGGTGTCCAGCACGGCCAGCCCGATGGGGGACTGGGCGACGATCCGGGTGGACAGGGCCACGTCCTGCTCCAGCCGGCGCACGGTCGACTGGTCCACCGCGAGGCCGAGGGCGTACACGTCCCCCCGGTCGTCCAGCAGCCGCATGTTGCGGAACTCCACCAGCCGGGTCTCGCCGTCCTTGCGCCGGATCGGGAAGGCCCCGGCCCAGCTCCGTCCGGTCCGCATGACGTCGGCGAACAGTTTCACCACCAGGTCCAGGTGCTGTTCGTGCACCATGATCCGGGCGGCGTACCGGCCCAGCGCCTCCCGCGCGCCGTACCCGAACAGCTCCTCGGCCTGGGGGCTCCACAGCACGATCCGCCCCTCGGCGTCCAGCACCACCGAGGCCACCCGCAGCACGTCGAGCAGTCCGCTGGGACGCACCGGCCCGTCGCCGCCGGCCGGGGGTGATCCCGCTGCACTCATCGCACGCCCCGCCTCCACCGGTTCCCACGGCACGCCGTCACGGTGCCGACACCCCCGTTCCGTCCTACCGCGCGCGGGGCCGGCTCTCCGCCGCTCCCGCCGTCCGGTTCCAGCTTCTCCCACCATCAGGGCGGGCGCCCCGCGGCGAGGGCGCGCGGGTAGTGCTCTTCGCCGGGTGGTGCTTTCCTGAGTGAGGGGGTGGGGACGGCGTGGGCCACGAGAGGAGCGATCACGATGGGCAGCGAGCGACCGCACCCGGAATCCGTCTCGGTCGAGATCAGCGGATGCAGCAAGGACGACGCCCGGATCGTGTTCGACACGCTGTGCGCGTGCTTCACGTCCGACCGGTGCTCCGACGACGTGCCGGAGGAGTTCTCCGAGACCCGCCCGACGGTCTGGCTCGGCACCTTCGACGTCGCCGACGTGCACGAGGGCGCCCGTCCGCGGCCCCGGCTGGCCGCGTCGGTCGACGCCGACGCGCACGGCGGCTACTGGGCGATCGACCGGTTCCGCACCACCCTGGGCTCCCTGTTCACGGTGCACGAGCTGAGCACGGTCCCCGGCGACCAGGAGGAGGAGCTGCACGTACGTCTCGAAAACCGGTGACGCTCCCGGCCCCGTGTGCCCTCCGTCTCTTATGCAACTAGTTGCATAAGGTGGCGCGCGTGCCTTACAACTACAGGCACGACACCGCGCACGGAGGGCCCGATGAGCCGTTACCCCCACCTGCTGACCCCCCTCGACCTGGGCTTCACCACCCTGCCCAACCGGGTCCTCATGGGCTCCATGCACGTGGGCCTGGAGGAGGCCGAGGGCGGCTTCTCCCGCATGGCCGAGTTCTACGCCGCCCGCGCCCGCGGCGGGGTCGGTCTCATCGTCACCGGCGGCATCGCCCCCAACGACGAGGGGCGGCCCCACGAGGGCGGCGCGAAGCTCACCACCGGGGCCGAGGCGCGGCAGCACCGGACCGTCACCGACGCGGTGCACCGCGAGGGCGGACGCATCGCGATGCAGATCCTGCACTTCGGCCGGTACGCCTACCACCGGGACCTGGTCGCCCCCAGCCCCGTACAGGCGCCGATCAGCCCCTTCCCGCCCCGCGAGCTCACCGACGCCGAGGTGGAACGCACCGTCGACGACTACGCCCGCGCCGCCCGCCTCGCCCGGCAGGCCGGCTACGACGGTGTCGAGATCATGGGCTCCGAGGGCTACCTGATCAACGAGTTCATCGCCGCGCAGACCAACCACCGCACCGACCGCTGGGGCGGCTCCTACGAGAACCGCATGCGCTTCCCCGTCGAGATCGTCCGCCGGGTGCGCGAGGCGGTCGGCGAGGACTTCATCGTCGTCTACCGGCTCTCCATGCTCGACCTGGTGCCCGGCGGCTCCACCCTGGACGAGGTGATCACGCTGGCCAAGGCCGTCGAGGAGGCCGGTGCCACGATCATCAACACCGGCATCGGCTGGCACGAGGCCCGCATCCCCACCATCGCCACCTCCGTGCCCCGCGGCGCGTACACCTGGGTGACCAAGCGCCTCATGGGCGAGGTGTCGGTGCCGCTGGTCACCACCAACCGCATCAACACCCCGGAACTCGCCGAGCAGTTGCTCGCCGAGGGCTGCGCGGACATGGTGTCCCTGGCCCGCCCGATGCTCGCCGACCCCGACTTCGTCGCCAAGGCCGCCGACGGCCGCCCCGAGGCGATCAACACCTGCATCGGCTGCAACCAGGCCTGCCTCGACCACACCTTCAGCGGGCAGATCACCTCCTGCCTGGTCAACCCGCGCGCCTGCCACGAGACCGAGCTCGTGCTGTCCCCGACCCGCCGCCGCAAGCGCGTCGCCGTCGTCGGCGCCGGGCCGGCCGGCCTCGCCTGCGCGGTGAGCGCCGCCGAACGCGGCCACCACGTCACCCTGTTCGACGCCGCGAGCGAGATCGGCGGCCAGCTCAACGTGGCCCGCAAGGTCCCCGGCAAGCAGGAGTTCGACGAGACCCTGCGCTACTTCCGCACCCGCCTCGCCGAACTGGCCGTCGACGTACGCCTCGACACGCGCGTCACCGCCGAGGACGTGGCCGGCCACGACGAGGTCGTCGTCGCCACCGGCGTCACCCCGCGCGTCCCCGACATCCCCGGCGTCGACCACGGAAGCGTCCTCGGCTACCTCGACGTGCTCCGCGACGGCGCCCCCGTCGGCGACCGGGTCGCGATCCTCGGCGCGGGCGGCATCGGCTTCGACGTCGCCGAGTTCCTCACCGACGGCGGCGACAAGGCGCACGAGGACCCCGGGACGTACTTCCGGCAGTGGGGCGTGGACCTCGACTACCGCGGCCCCGGCGGCCTCACGGTGCCCGAGCGGTCCGTCCCGCCGCGCACCGTCCACCTGCTCCAGCGCAAGACGTCCAAGGTCGGCGCCGGACTCGGCAGGACCACCGGCTGGATCCACCGCACCGAACTCAGGCACCGCGGCGTCACCATGGTCCCGGGCGTGCGCTACGACCGGATCGACGACGCCGGACTGCACGTCACCGTCGACGGCGAGAGCACCGTCCTGGAGGTCGACACGGTCGTCCTGTGCACCGGTCAGGAGCCGCGCCGCGACCTGTACGAGGAGCTGGTCGCCGCCGGGCGGGCCGTCCACCTGATCGGCGGCGCCGACGTGGCCGCCGAACTGGACGCCAAGCGCGCCATCAAGCAGGGCACCGAGCTGGCGGCGGCGCTGTAGGCCGGGCGCGGCCCGTCCCTAGGATGAGTCCATGTCACTCCCGCACGCGATCCTCACCGCCCTGCTCGAGAAGCCGTCGTCGGGGCTGGAGCTGACCCGCCGGTTCGACCGGTCGATCGGCTACTTCTGGTCCGCGACGCACCAGCAGATCTACCGCGAGCTGGGAAAACTGGAGGCCGGGGGCCTGATCCGGGCCCTCCCCGCCGCGCAGCCGGCCCGGGGGCAGAAGAAGGCGTACGAGGTCCTGCCGGCGGGGCGCGCGGAACTGGCCCGCTGGACCTCCGCGGCCCAGGACCCCAAGCCGCACCGCGACGCGCTGCTGCTGCGGCTGAGGGCGGCGGCCGTGGTCGGCACCGCGGGCCTGGCGGCCGATCTGCGGCGCCACCGGGAGATGCACGAGCGCCAGCTGGCGGAGTACCGGGAGATCGAACAGCGCGACTTCCCGCCCGGCAGGGACGGACCGGAGGACCGGCTGCGGCATCTGGTGCTGCGGGCCGGCATCGACCTGGAGACCTTCTGGACCCAGTGGCTCGACCACGCGCTGGCGGAGTTCGCCCGGCTGCCGGACGCCGGCGGACCCGGGAGCCCGGGCGCGCGGGAGGCGTGACACCACGACGGGTCGGCGCCGGCCGCCCGCCGGGAGCGCGTCGGACACGAAGGCGGCCGGCGCCGGACCTAGAAGTGGCGCGGGGTGCTGCGGCGGCGCAGGTACCAGGCCGTGGCGGCGATCCCGGTGCCGACCAGCGCGCCGCCCGCCACCAGCGTGACCGTGCCGTAGTCCGTCGAACTGCCGCCGATGCCGCCCATCACCCCGCGGGACGGCGAGGCGGTCGGTGAGACCGACGGACCGGGGGCCGTGGAGACGACGACGGACTGCGTGCCCGCGGTGTTGCCGTTCGAGCACATCACGATCACCGTGTACGTGCCCGGAGCGACGTCGGACCAGGCGGCGGACTGTCCCGAACCGCTCCCCGACAGCGCCACCTGACGGCCCTGCGAGAAGCTCGTCTGGCTGCTGCTGAGCAGCGAGGCGGTGCCCCAGTGGCCGTTGATCTGGGTGCACGCGCCGGTGCTCACCGAGACCGTCGACCCGGTGGTGCTGACGGAGATCCCGGCCGCGGCGGCCGGCCCGGCCGGGATCAGCGCGAGCGCGACGGCGGCAGCCGCGGTCGGACCGGAGCGGAGCAGTGGCTTCGAGTTGCGCATGTCGACTGCCTTCCGGCGGCACGGCCGGCGGTACATCCCTTGTGCCGCCGAGGTCGGGGAGCGCCCGTGCTGCCACGAGGCAAGCCAACGGGCCGCCGGACCGGCGCGCACTCCGGCGGCATCCGGGCAGGTGACGGCTTCCTCCGGGCGGCCGACCCCGGAGGCCGGGTCAGCGTCCGGCCCCCGTCGTCACCGTGCGCTCCGCAGAGAAGCCGCCCCAGGTCCCGTCCGGCAGCATCGCCCGGATCCGCACCCGGTGGGCGACCCCGGCCTCCCGGCCGGCGTAGAAGCGGTACGTCGCCCGGTCGCGCGGTGCGTCACCGCCGTGGACCAGCGAGGTGGCGACCCGGCCGTCCAGGTGCACCTCGTACTCGGTGATCACCCCGTCGACGCGCGGCGGCACCCAGTGCAGGACGAGGTAGTACGCGCCGTCGGACCGCTCGCTCGTGGCCCGGAAACCGGTGGGGGCGCCGGCCGGGCCGTCCGCGCCGCCCGCGGTGGTGAGGCGGACGGCTGCGCCGGCCGGGGAGAGGTTGTCGGCCGCGTCCCGGGCCCGGACCGTGAAGGAGTAGCGGGTGCCCGGCCGCAGCCCCGTCACCACGGCGGCCGTCTGGTTTCCGCCCACACTGTGGACCTTCGTTCCGCCCTGGTAGACGTCGTACGACACCACACCCCGGTCGTCCTCCGAGGCGGACCACGACAACTGGGCCGCCCGGCTGCCGGCGGTCCGGCCGCGCAGCTCCGCCGGACGGGTGGGAGCGGTGGTGTCGGCCGTGGTCGCCCGGGGTGTCGTCGCCCGGACCTCCCGGCTGCGCGGCCCGAACCGCCCGTCCGCGTCCCGGGCCCGCACCGTGAACGCATAGGTGGTCGCGGGCCGGAGCCTGGTGACGTCCACCATGTGTGCGGTACCGGGCACTTCCTTCACCTTTGTGGTGCCCCGATATACCTCGTAGTGGCTCACCTCGGCGTCGGCGGCGGCGACCGCGTTCCACATGACGTGCACGCTGGTGGCGCTGCCCGCCTCGGCCGTGACACCGGTCGGTGCTCCGGGCGGCCGTTCACCACCGCCGTCGTCCGTTCCTCCCCACCGGCAGGAGGTGAGCAGCAGGAGGACCCCGCCGAGCGCGAGAAGGCGACGCGGGGACACGGCTGGGGGAACGCCACGCATGACTCTGCCTCCCGGGGCGGTGCACGGGAACGCCCGAACAATGGTCCGTACCAATATGGCCGGGTTGGCGCGATCACATCAAGAGGGTGGAGGTGGGGGAGTGCGCGCGTTACGTATGCTGAAGTCCGGACGAGCCGAACTCCCTTTCGAAGAAGGGGAGTTCGGGTCCGTGGCGCGGACCGCTGTCGTCGCAGATCCCGCGCCGGTGCGGGTGGCCGGACGGCCCGGGTCGACCCGGATCCGGGCCCCGGCCCCTCGCCGTGGTCGCTGGTGCGATCGTGGGCCGTCCGGCCCTGTCGGGGTCGTCACGCCGTCATATCGGGGCGAAATGGTGCAAAGTGCCCGTGAGTGTGCGCCCGTGACCCCGACGAGAGGCCCCCTTGATCGTGTCCCGTGTCCAGTCGCTCACCCTGGCCATGGCCGGTGTCGCCCTGCTGGCCCCTTCGGCTCCCCCCACCCCCGCACCCCAGCCCCGCAGCGAACCGGCCGTACGGCGCGCGGCCCCGGTCGCCGCCGACGGCGTGCCGGCCGGGCCTCGCATCGACCCGGCCGTACGGCGCGCGGCCCCGGTCGCCGCCGACGGCGTGCCGGCCGGGCCTCGCATCGACCCGGCCGTACGGCGCGCGGCCCCGGTCGACGTCGACGACGACGTGCCGGCCGGGCCCGGCAGCGACCCGGCCGTACGGCGCACCGACCCCGTCTCCGCCGCCGACCTGCTGGCCAAGGTGCGCACCTGCGCCCCCGTCTCCCGGGGCCGCTACCGCGAGGACCACGGCGGCGAGGCCACCGTCCCGGTGTGCGGCACCCGCGACGCCGTGTTCTGGAAGGCCGACATGGACATCGACTGCGACGGCCGCCCCGGTCTCCGCTGCAACGCCGGCACCGACCCGTACTTCTCCGCCTCGACGGCCTTCGCCCAGTCCGACGGCCGCCCGCTGAGCTCCGAGGAGACCCCCTACGTGGTGGTGCCCGCGCCCAGCGCCGTGTGGGACTACCGGTCCCACGGCGTGCGCGGCGGATCGGTCGTGGCGCTGGTGTACGGCGACCGCGTGCGGTACGCGGTCGTCGGCGACACCGGCCCCGCCGACATCATCGGCGAGGCGTCCTACGCCGCGGCGGAGTCGCTCGGCATCGACCCCGACCCGCGCGGCGGCGGCACACCCGCCGGCGTCACCTACATCGTGTTCAAGGACAGCCGGGTGACCCCCATCGAGGACCACGAGGGCGCGGTGACGGCGGGGGAGCGGCTGGCCCGGCGGTTCGTGGACGCCGACGGCTGAACCGGCCGGGCGCCGCCGCCCTCCTCACACCTTCCGGTACGTGTACGCCTCCTCCGCCGCCGCCTCCACCGCCGCCAGGTCCGCCCCCGTGGCGGCCGTGACCACCGCGGCCACCGCGCCCTCCACGAACGGCGCGTCCACCAGCCTGGTCCGTTCGGGGAGTTCGTCGCCCTCGGCGAGCAGTGCCTTCACGGTGAGCACCGCGCTGCCCAGGTCGGCCAGCACGGCCACCCCCGCCCCGCGGTCGACGGACGCGGCCGCCGCGGCGATCAGCTCGGCGCTCGTGCCCAGCCCGCCGCCCTCGGTGCCGCCCGCCGGCGCCACGGGAACCGCCCCGCCGGCGCCCGCCAGCCCTTTCGCCAGCTCCGCCACCGCCGCGGCCACCGCCGCGCTGTGCGACACCAGCACGATCCCCACCGGCTTCTCGTCACTCACCGCCGGCCTCCGTGTCCGCCCCGGCCGCCAGGAGCCCGGCGATCAGCAGCGCCGCCGACGTGGCCCCCGGGTCCTGGTGTCCGATGCTGCGCTCACCCAGGTAACTGGCCCTGCCCTTGCGCGCCTGCAACGGCGTCGTCGCCACGGCACCCGCCTCGGCGGCGTCGCGCGCGGCCGCGAAGGAGTCACCGAGGGCGTCCACCGCGGGAACCAGCGCGTCGACCATCGTCTTGTCGCCCGGTGCGGCGCCACCGAGCTGCCGCACCGCGTCCACTCCGGCGCGCAGTGCCTCGGCCAGCCGGTGCTCGTCCACCTCGGCGGCGTCCCCGAGGGCCTTGCCGGTGCGGCGCAGCAGCGTCCCGTACAGCGGACCGGACGCGCCGCCCACCGTCGAGATGAGCAGCCGCCCGGCCTGCACCAGCACCGCCCCGGGAGTGGCGGGCGGCTCCTTGTCCAGCGCGTCCCTCACCGCCCGGAACCCGCGCTGGAGGTTGCTGCCGTGATCGGCGTCCCCGATCGGCGAGTCGAGCGCGGTGAGCCGCTCCGCCTCGCGGTCCACGGACGCGGCGGTGGCCGTCATCCAACGGCGGAAGAAGTCGGCGTCGAGCACGGGAACTCCTTGCGTGGTAGGTACTCCTGAACCATGGCCCCAGCGTCCCTCACATGCCCCAGCGCAGCCCCGGGGTCCGCACCGGCGCGTCCCACAGCCGCAGCAGCTCCTCGTCGACCTGGCACAGGGTGACCGAGGCGCCCGCCATGTCGAGGGAGGTGACGTAGTTGCCGACCAGCACACGGGCGACGGGGACCCCGCGTTCGCCGAGCAGCCGCTGCACCTCGGCGTTGAAGCCGTACAGCTCCAGCAGCGGGGTGGCGCCCATGCCGTTGACCAGGACCAGGACGGGGTTGCGCGGCGTGAGGTCCTCCAGGATCGCGTCGAGGGCGACCTCGGCGATCTCGCCGGACGTCATCATCGGCCGCCGCTCCCGGCCCGGCTCGCCGTGGATGCCGATGCCCAGCTCCAGCTCGCCGGAGGGCAGCTCGAAGGTGGGAGTGCCCTTGGCCGGTGTGGTGCAGGCGCTCAGCGCCACACCGAAGCTGCGGGAGTTCTCGTTCACCTGCCGGGCGACGGCCTCCACCCGCTCCAGCGGCTGCCCCTCGTCCGCCGCCGCGCCCGCGATCTTCTCCACGAACAGGGTCGCGCCCGTGCCCCGCCGGCCGGCCGTGTACAGGCTGTCGGTCACCGCCACGTCATCGTCGACCAGCACCTTCGCGACCTGGATGCCCTCGTCCTCGGCCAGTTCGGCGGCCATGTCGAAGTTGAGCACGTCACCGGTGTAGTTCTTCACGATGAACAGCACCCCGGCCCCGCTGTCCACGGCTGCCGCGGCCCGCACCATCTGGTCGGGCACCGGGGAGGTGAACACCTCGCCGGGACAGGCCGCCGACAGCATCCCCGGGCCCACGAACCCGCCGTGCAGCGGCTCGTGCCCCGACCCCCCGCCGGACACCAGGCCCACCTTCCCGGCCACGGGTGCGTCCCTGCGCACGATCACCCGGTTCTCCACGTCCACCGCCAGCTCGGGATGGGCCGCCGCCATCCCCCGCAACGCGTCCGCGACCACGGTCTCCGGGACGTTGATCAGCATCTTCATGGGTGCCTCCTAGGGAGCTCGGCAGGCAGGTCGTCAGCCTGCGTTCCTGCTGGTCGGAGTTGGTATGGACAGTTCTTGACCCTGGCGATCCGCAGCGGCCGGAAGCAGGCTGCGACGGTACTGACACCGGCTCGGTGCCGACTTCGGTGACGGGTCGTCGGGCAGGGCGCGCGCTCGGGCGGGATCCGGGTGGAGTGCCGCTGTCGGCAGTATCGCGCCTTGCGGCGGCGAAGGTCACCCGCGAGGACGTCCGTGGGTGTGCCCCGGCGCCGAGCGGGGTGCGTCCGGTCGCGCCCGGACGCCGGCATCCGCACACAGGGGGGACACTCCGGTCGGTATATGCGGATGCCCTGTGCTGTCCGAGGTTGCGAACTCGCCTTCCGCCGTGATGACGAACTCGGTGTGCCGGCGCCCGACACGTCGTTGAACCGCAGGGACGAAGTACGGACGCCGGGAGCGGAGAAGGCACCGGCGCGGTGCTGGGCCGCGCAGCCGAGTGGGACGACCCGTATCGCGCCCTGGCCACCGGGACGACCTCGTCATGCATCGGGGTCGGTGGTGCCGGTGCGACCCGGAGCGGAACCGGGGTCGCGTGCGGCGACCGGCCCGCCCGGTGGGACGAGGCCGACGGGCTGGTCGGTCATGACCGCGTGAACCTGTCGAACCACCTGGTCCTCCTCCGGCGACGAACGTGTCACCAGCGGATACCACCGACATGCGCCGCCCATACGCCCAACGGGGATCTTCGCCCTCACAGACGCCTGCCATGGGCCTCGGGGCGTGAGCGCGCCCACTGCGCTCGGACCTCTCCCGTGCCACCTGTACGGGGGCCGCTCGCCACGTGAACGCGTGCCCGGCTTCGGCCTCCGGTGTCGTGGGTCCGTTCCGCGAGGAAGACGAGGGCGGACGGTCAGTGCGAGACCGTCGTCGACGCCGCTTTCGGTGTGGAGCAGTTGCCGCGGTCGGGCAGGGACCTCGTCATGGCCCACGATGGCCGAGGCGACCGCAGGGCCGGAGAGCGGCGCATGCCCCGGTCCGGCACGATAGCACGTGCCCCGTCGTAGGTCCCGAAGCACATGACCGGTCGAGCCGGCGGGCCGGACCACGAGGCAGGCCGTGTTCCCCCGGCGGCGGGCACGGGGCCGGAAGGCGTTCGAGGCTCAACCGGACGACGCCGAGGCAGTCACCGGCCCACAGACGTCCACCGGCCGGGTACCGAGCCCGTCTCACCGGTCGGGGCCGCCGGGGTGGGTCGCGTAGGTGCGAGGGCGCTCGTGGCGGCGATGGACCGCTGAGCTCACCACCGCGCTCAGGCCCGCGCAGAAGAGGAGCGCGAGGGCCAGGCCGGAGCAGAAGACGGCCAGCGTGTTCATGGTGGCGATGTCCTGGCCGAGTACGGACACGGTGTACTCGGGGCCACCGGAGAGGTTGTCGGCGATCACCAGGCCGGTGAAGGCTCCTGCGGCCGCGAGGAGGAGCAGTCCGAGTACGATCATCCGGATCATCCCCTCGAACGGAGTGTTCCACTGGTACGGGATGCGGGCCGACCGGGTACCCGCGGTCCTGCGCGGAACACGCGGCGGGCGCGTAAAAGGGCACGGGGCGTCGTGCCTTCCCGGCCGGACCCGGGCCTGCGGGCCGGTGGCGCCGAGGGGATCACGTGTCCCCTTCGGCGCTGTCGTGCGGTCCGGCGCCGGGCCGGTCCCCGCGGTGACGGCTGCCGGGCAGCATCTCCTGCACCTTGGCCTTCAGACCCTGCCTCACCATGGAACCGCGGTCACTGTCCCCCTTGAGGATCGCGGTGGCCGCGGCCTCGATCTGGTCCAGCGAGGCGTGCGGCGGGACCGGCGGTACGGCCGGGTCGGTGCGGAAGTCGATGACGAACGGCCGGTCGGCGGCGAGCGCCCGGTCCCAGGCCGCCTCGACGTGCCCGGGCTTCTCCACCCGGACCCCGTCCAGGCCCATGCGCTGCGCGAACTCCGCGTACGGCAGATCGGGAATGGCCTGCGACTCCTCGAACTGCGGGGCGCCGGACATGGCCCGCATCTCCCAGGTGACCTGGTTCAGGTCGCCGTTGTTGAGCACCGCCACGATCAGCCGCGGGTCGGACCACTCGCGGTAGTACTTCGCGGCGGTGACCAGCTCCATCATGCCGTTCATCTGCATGGCGCCGTCACCGACCAGGGCGATGGCGGGACGGCCGGGGTGGGCGAACTTCGCACCGATGGCGTACGGCACGCCGGGGCCCATCGTCGCCAGGGTGCCGGACAGGGAGCCGCGCATCCGGCCGCGCAGCCGCAGGTGCCGGGCGTACCAGTTGGCGGCGGAACCGGAGTCGGCGGTGAGGATCACGTCCTCCGGCAGCCTGCCGTCCAGGGCGTGCACGACGTACTCGGGATTGACCGGGTCGGCGTCCACGGCGGCGCGCCGCTGCATGACCTCCCACCAGCGGGCGACGTCCTTCTCGATCTTCTCCCGCCAGGCCCGGTCCTCCTTGCGGTGCAGCCGCGGCAGCAGCCGCCGGAGCGTCTCGCGGGAGTCGCCGACGAGGTTGACCTCGAAGGGGTAGCGCAGACCGATCATGTGCGGGTCGATGTCGATCTGGACCGCCCGGGCCTGGTCCAGCTCCGGCATGAACTGTGTGTAGGGGAAGCTGGAGCCGATCATCAGCAGGGTGTCGCACTCCGTCATCAGCTCGTAGGAGGGGCGGGTGCCCAGCAGGCCGATGGAGCCGGTCACGTACGGCAGGTCGTCCGGCAGGACGTCCTTGCCCAGCAGGGCCTTGGCCACCCCGGCACCCAGCACGTCCGCCAGCCGCTCCACCTCGTCGCGGGCTCCGCGCGCACCCTGTCCGATCAGCACGGCGACCTTCTCGCCCGCGTTCAGCACGTCCGCGGCCCGCTGGAGGTCCTCGTCGGACGGGACCGGCGCGTACCGCCCCAGCCCGAGGCTGGACGGAACCATCTTGAACGCGTGGGTGGGCGGGCTGTAGTCCAGTTCCTGCACGTCGCCGGGGATGATGATCGCGGTGACGGTCCGCTCGGCGTACGCGGTGCGGAAGGCCCGGTCGATGAGGTTCGGAAGCTGTTCGGGCACCGTCGCCGTCTCGCAGAAGTCCGAGGCGACGTCCTTGTACAGGCCGGCCAGGTCCACTTCCTGCTGGTAGGAGCCGCCCATGGCGCTGCGGTTGGTCTGCCCGACCAGCGCCACGACCGGAACGTGGTCGAGCTTCGCGTCGTACAGTCCGTTGAGCAGGTGGATCGCTCCCGGCCCGGAGGTGGCCGCGCACACCCCGACCCTGCCGGAGAACTTCGCGTAGCCGACGGCTTGGAAGGCCGCCATCTCCTCGTGCCGGGCCTGGACGAACTTCGGCTTGTTGTCCGCCCGCCCCCAGGCCGCCAGCAGGCCGTTGATGCCGTCGCCCGCATAGGCGAAGACATGGTCGACCTCCCAGTCGCGCAGCCGCTGGAGGACGTAGTCGGACACCTTCGTGCTGGCCATACGAACTCCGTTCCCGATTCCGTCGGCGAGCGGCCGTCCCGGCGCCCCGGCCCGGGTCGTGCACGGGGGTGCGGGGGCAGGCCCCGTGACGGGTAACCGTGCGGGCGAGCGGAAAACCCGTCCTCGCGAGGGCGACCCGGTGGCCCGGACGCCGGCCCGGGAAGTCGATCGGGATCCGTGCTCTTGCCGATCGGGGTGAGTCCGGGCGATGCCCGATCCCCGGCGGTCAGCAGGCGGCGGAGAGGCTGTCCACGAGCAGAGGGGCGTCGGTGCGGGCGGTGACGTCCTCGACGGTGACACCGGGAGCGGTCTCGACGAGGGCGAGGCCGTCCTCGGTGACGTCGAGGACGCCGAGGTCGGTGATGACCCGGTGGACGCACCGCTCGCCGGTGAGGGGGAGGGCGCATTCCCGGAGGATCTTCGGGGAGCCGTCCTTGGCGGTGTGCTCCATCAGGACGATGACGCGGCGGGCGCCGTGGACGAGGTCCATCGCGCCGCCCATGCCCTTGACCATCTTGCCGGGGATCATCCAGTTGGCCAGGTCACCGCGTTCCGACACCTGCATGGCGCCGAGGACGGCGGTGTCGATGTGGCCGCCGCGGATCATGCCGAAGGAGAGCGCCGAGTCGAAGAAGCTCGCGCCGGGCAGCACCGTGACGGTCTCCTTGCCGGCGTTGATCAGGTCGGGGTCGACCTCGTCCTCGGTGGGGTAGGGGCCGGTGCCGAGGATGCCGTTCTCGGAGTGCAGGACGACGTGCACGCCGGGCGGGAGGTGGCCGGGTATGAGGGTGGGCAGGCCGATGCCGAGGTTGACGTAGGAGCCGTCGGTGAGTTCGGCGGCGGCGCGGGCGGCCATCTGGTCGCGGGTCCAGGCCATCAGTTGCTTACCGTCCTCTTCTCAATGGGTTTGTCGGCGGCCTGCTCAGGGCTGAGCGGTACGACCCGCTGGACATAAATGCCGGGCAGGTGGATTTCGTCCGGGGTCAGTTCGCCGGGTTCGACGAGTTCCTCGACCTCGGCGATCGTGACGCGGCCCGCCATGGCGGCCAGGGGGTTGAAGTTGGCGGCGGCCTTGCGGAACACCAGGTTGCCGTGGCGGTCGCCGCGCCAGGCCCGTACGAGCGCGTAGTCGGTGGTGATGCCGTGCTCCAGGACGTGCGGGCGGCCCGCGAAGTCACGGGTCTCCTTGGGCGGGGAGGCGACGGCGACCGTTCCGTCGGCCGCGTACCGCCAGGGCAGTCCGCCCGTGGCGACCTGGGTGCCCACGCCGGCCGGGGTGTAGAAGGCGGGGATGCCCGCGCCGCCGGCCCGCAGCCGTTCGGCGAGGGTGCCCTGCGGGGTCAGTTCCACCTCCAGCTCCCCGCTGAGGTACTGCCGGGCGAACTCCTTGTTCTCACCGACGTAGGAGCCGGTGACCCGGGCGATGCGGCCGGCGGCGAGCAGCACGCCCAGGCCGCGGCCGTCCACGCCGCAGTTGTTGGAGACGACCTCCAGACCGGACGCGCCCTGCGCGTACAGGGCGCGGATCAGCGCCTCGGGCACGCCGCTGAGCCCGAAGCCGCCGACGGCGAGCGAGGCGCCGTCGGGGATGTCGGCGACCGCCTCGGCGGCACCGTCGCGGACCTTGTCCATGTGCGGGTTTCCTTTCAGCAGGGAGGGCCGGGCAGGACGGCGGACCGCGGTGCGGCGGCCCGGCCCCGGCCGCGCGCGGTCCCGGAGAGCAGCGCCGCCTCGCCTTCCGGCCGCTTCACGGTGTCCCCTCGCGCAGGGCGTCGGAGACGGACTTGACGCCGCCGTGCGCGGTGAGCCCGCCGTCCACCGGGATCTCCGCGCCGCTGATGAACGACGCGTCGTCGGAGAGCAGGAAGACGACCAGGGGCGCCACCTCGTTGACGGTGCCGGTGCGGCCGAGCGGCGTCTCGCGGACGTTGGCCTCGCGGAACGCCGGCGCGGCGGAGGCGGTCATCTCCGTCTCGATGTAACCGGGGTGGATCGTGTTGACGCGGATGCCGCGCGGGCCCAGTTCCAGGGCGGCGGTCCTCGACAGGCCGCGCAGCGCCCACTTGCTGGTCGTGTAGGCGACCGGGTAGTGGGCGGTGAGGGCCGCCGAGGAGCCGACGTTGACGACGCAGGAGCCGGGCGGCATGAGCGGGGCGAGGTGCTGGATGCCGAGGAGGGGGCCGGTGACGTTGACCGCGTGGACGCGGGCCATGTCCTCGGGGCGCACGTCGCCGAGGCGGGCCCGCCAGGTGATGCCGGCGTTGTTCACCAGGCCGTGCACCTGCCCGTACGACTCCCGGAGCTCGGCGGCCAGTTCGGCCCAGTCCCGCTCGCTGGTGACGTCGAGCCGGCGGCAGCCGGGCGCCTCGGTGACGTCGGTGGCGACGACCCGCGCGCCTTCCCGGGTGAGCGCCTCGGCCTCGGCGGCGCCCTGCCCGCGGGCGGCGCCGGTGACGACGACGACCCTGCCCAGGAGCCGCTTGGGGTGCAGGTCGTTCACGGCCGCTCCCGGGTACGGCGCCGGCCGGCCGGCAGGGGAACGGGCTCCATGCCGGGGACGACGGTGTTGGTGAGGGCGCCGAGGCCCTCGACGGTGAGCGTGACGGTGTCGCCGGGCTTCAGCGGCGGCGGGGTCTGCTCGCCGCGTCGGCCCCAGAGTTCGGCGAGGCAGCCGCCGTTGCCGCAGGTTCCGGAGCCGAGGACGTCGCCGGGGACGACGCGGGTGCCGCGGGAGGCGTAGGCGGTCATCTCCTCGAAGGTCCAGCTCATGTGGGACAGCAGGTCCTCGCCGACCACCTGCCCGTTGACCTCGGCGGTCAGGGCGAGCCGCAGGAAGCCGTCGGCGTCCCGGTACGGCTCCAGTTCGTCGGCGGTGACCAGGTACGGGCCGAGCGTGGTGGCGGTGTCCTTGCCCTTGCAGGGGCCGAGGCCGACCTTCATCTCGGCGGACTGCAGGTCGCGGGCGGACCAGTCGTTGAAGACGGTGTAGCCGACGATGTGGTCGCGGGCCCGCTCGGGCGTGAGGTCACGCCCCTCACGGCCGATCACCGCGCCGACCTCCAGCTCGAAGTCGAGGACCGCCGAACCGGGCGGCACCGGGATGTCGTCGTGCGGGCCGTACACGGCGTGCGGGTTGGTGAAGTAGAAGGTCGGGGCCGCGTACCACTGTTCGGGTACCCCGGCGGCTCCGTCCACGGACCGCCGTACGCCTTCCACGTGCTCCTCGAAGGTGACGAAGTCCCGGATGGAGGCGGGTTGCAGCGGTGGCAGCAGACGGACCTGGGAGACGTGCGGGCCCGGCGGTACGTCGAGGGTGGCGGCGCCGGCGTCGAGCAGGGCCGGGAGTCCCCCTCCCCGGCCGAGGAACTCGGTGAGGGAGCGGACGCCGGGAACGGGGAAGAGCACGCCCTCGTCGTCGACGACCGCGAGGCGGGACGTGTGCTGGTGGGCGTAGGTGGCGAAGCGCATGCGGGGGCTCCTGGCGAGGGGCCCGGGGGCGCGGCGGACAGGCCGCCACGCCCCCGGAGGCGGTGGCGGATCAGACCGGCGGGGCGACGAAGACGCCGCGGTCGGGGTCGTTGAACGACTCCTTGGCGACGAGTTCGTTCATGGGGTTGGCGGTGCCCCACTGGTCGGTGACCTCCGGCTGGGAGAAGTCGTAGACGTGGGGGTGCCAGGTGTCCTCGTCCAGGCACTCCAGCTCGGTGGTGTACTCGACGGTGTTGCCGTGGGGGTCGAGGAAGTAGGTGAAGGTGTTGTCCCCGGCCATGTGGCGGCCGGGACCCCAGATCTTCCTGAAGCCCGCGCGGGTGACGCGGCCGGAGCCGCGCATGTACTCGTCGATGCCGCGCATCTCGAAGGAGATGTGGTGCAGCGACGTGTGCGGGCCCTTCGCGAGCGCCATCGAGTGGTGCTGGTTGCTGATCCGCATGAAGTGCATGACCTCGCCCATGTGCGGCGAGCTGAGCGTGTCGGAGAGCGCGAAACCGAGGTGGCGCTCGTACCACTCCCGGGTGCGGTTCAGGTCCGGGGAGTTGAGCACGACGTGGCTCAGCTTGACCGGGATGGACTCCCTCTCCTCGATCCTGCGGTGCCGGCGCACCTCGACGTCGGAGGAGACCTCGATGGTGCGGCCGTCGACGTCGAAGAAGCGGAAGCCGTAGCCGCCGCCGGGGGTGTCGACCTTCCCCGGCCGGGAGATCAACTGCACGCCGCCGGCCAGCAGTCGCTCGGCGAGGGTGTCGACGTCGGCCGCGTTCGCGGCGCCGTAGGAGACGAGGTCGAGGCGCTTCTCGTCGGCCTTGCGCAGCCGTACGACGTACTGCTCCGGGGAGCCTTCGGCGGCGAGGAAGGAGATGCCGGAGTCCTCGGCGACCTTGGTCAGGCCCCAGACGCCGGCGTAGAAGTCGAGTTGCTTGTCGTAGTCGGGCACGGCGAGGTCGACGTGCCGCAGATGGGTGAGCAGACGTGCGCTCATGGATTCCTCCTCAGGCGAGTGCGAGATGGAGCAGGGCGGCGGCGTTCCGGCCGCGTACGGCGTCGAAGTCGGCCTCGGACAGCCGGGCGGCGCGCAGCGCGGCGACCGGGTCCTCGGTGCCCATGTCGAAGGGGAAGTCGGAGCCGAGCAGGACGCGGTCGGCGCCGGCGACCCGGACCAGCTCCCGCAGCACGTGCGGGTCGTGGACGAGCGAGTCGAACCAGAGCCGCTTCAGGTAGCTGCTGGGCGGGTGCGCGCAGCCGGCGCCCGCGTCGGAGCGGGCCGACCAGGCGTGGTCGCTGCGGCCGACGTGGGTGGGCAGGTAGCCGCCGCCGTGGGCGGCGACCAGGTTCAGCCCGGGATGGCGGTCCAGTACCCCGGAGAAGATCAGGTGCGAGAGCGCGACGGCGTTCTCGGTGGGCTGGCCGACTGTGTTGGACAGGTACCACTGGTCAAGGCGCTCGTCGAGCGTGCACCCGAAGGGGTGCAGGAAGACGATCGCGCCGGTCTCCCCGGCCCGCGCCCAGAAGGGCTCGTACGCCGGGTCGGACAGCTCTCGCCCCGGGGCGTGGCTGGAGATCTCGACGCCCAGCAGCCCCTGGTCCAGCGCGTGGTCGAGGGCGCGCACCAGGTGCTCCGGGTGCTGGAGCGGGACGAGGCCGAGCCCGCGCAGCCGGTCGGGTGCGGCCGAACAGTGCGCCGCGGTCGCCTCGTTGGCGAGCCGGTACACCTGCTCCGCCGTCTCCGCACCGGCCCAGTAGTGGTAGTGCGACGGGGAGGGGCTGACCAATTGCACGTCCACGCCCTGGGCGTCCATCGCCGCGAGCCGCACGGTGGGGTCGGTCAGTTCCGGGATGCGTTCGCGCACCATGGGCCCGTTGACGGCCAGGGCCGCCGGCCCGTTGCGCCGGGCGTCCAGGGCCTTCGCCTCCGCGTGTCCCGGGAGGCCGGCCACCAGCGCCTCGACCTCGGGCAGCAGGACGTGCGCGTGGACGTCGACGGTGGGCGCGCTCACGGCAGCTCCCGCAGCATCGTCATCGTGCGGCCCATCAGGCCCGGCACGTCCGCGTCCCGCACTCCGTCGAGCTGCCACCGCCCGATCTGCACGGACGCCTCCACCACCGGGCGGACGCGGGCGATGCGCCGCTCGTAGTACGCCTGGAACAGCGCGTCGTCCCAGGTCCCGGTCCCGGTCAGCAGTTCGGCGAGCACGAGCGCGTCCTCCAGGGAGAGGGCGGCGCCCTGGGCGAGGGTGGGTGGGCAGCAGTGGGCGGCGTCACCGACGAGGACGACGCGGCCGCGGTGCCAGGAGCCCTCGACCAGCAGGCGGTCGAACCAGGTGTAGTTGACCTCCGCCGGGTCGGTGATGTGTTCGGTGATCTCCGGCCAGTGGCCGCCGTAAGCGGAGGCGAGGCGGCGCATCTCGTCGGCGTACGACTCCGGCGGGATCGACGCGCGGTCGCGGTTGGCCTCGACGACGTACGCGTACAGCGTCGTGTCGCTGGTGGGGCAGTAGCCGGCGATGTAGGCCGGGCCGCCGTAGGCGAGGTCGGTGCGGGTCACGCCCTCCGGCCGGGGGGCGGCGACGCGCCAGATGGCCATGCCGGTCGGCTCGGGCTTGTCACCGATGCCGATCGCGGCACGGGTGGCGGAGCCCAGGCCGTCGGCGGCGACCACCAGGTCGTAGCGGCCCTCGGTTCCGTCGGAGAAGCGCACGGTGACGCCGCCGCCGTCCTGGTCCAGGGCGGTTGCCCTGACGCCCAGGCGGACCTCGGCTCCGCTCGCACGGACGGCGTCGATCAGGATCCGCTGGAGCCGGGGGCGCTGCATGCCGACGGTGGCGGGCAGGTCGTCACCGCCGGTGCGGATGTCGCGGGCGACGTGCAGGACGGTGCCGTCGGGGGCGGTGATGCCGACCGAGCCGAAGCCGAATCCGGACGCCTCCACCTGCTCCCACACGCCGAGCTCGCGCAGCACCCGCAGGGCGTTGCCCTGGAGGGTGATGCCGGAGCCGGCGGTGGCGTTCCAGTCGTCCTTGGCCTCGATCAGGTCCACGTCGACGCCGGCCCGGCGCAGCAGGACGGTCATGGCGTTGCCGGCCGCGCCGCCGCCGATCACCAGGACTCTACGGGCTGTGCTCATTGAGGAACTCCCTTGTTCCACTGGTTACTTGACGGCGATCGGGTTGACGGGGGAGCCGACCGCGCCGGTGATGGGGAGGGGGGCGGCGGTGAGCCAGAAGTCGTACTTGCCGTCCTCCGCGCAGTCCTCGGCGAGCGCCTCCGGGTCCCACATCTCGCCGATCAGCAGGCCGATGTGCGGGATGGCCACCTGGTGCAGCGGCTGGAAGGCGTGCTCGAACTCGTTGGGCCGGACCTCGAAACCCCAGGTGTCGGTGGCGACCGCGGCGATCTCGGTGCCGTGCAGCCAGCCCGCCGTGGTGAACGACAGACCGGGCGCCGGACCGCCGGCGTAGTCGCCCCACCCGTCGCGGCGTACGCGGGCGAGCTGCCCGGTGCGCACCAGCACGATGTCGCCCCGTCCGACCTCCACGCCGTGGGCGGCGGCGGTCGCGGCGAGGTGCTCCTCGGTGATCGCGAAGCCGTCGGGCAGTTCCCCGTCGGTGCCGATCACCCGGCCGACGTCCAGCAGCACACCCCGGCCCGCGACGTGCGGAGCCATGTGCTCGATGCCGGTGACCAGGTCGCCGTCGGAGGTGACGACCTTCTCGGCCGGGCGGCCGTTCCACGCCCTGCCGTGGTCGAAGATGTGCCCGAGCCCGTCCCACTGGGTGGAGCACTGCAGCGGCATGGCGATGACGTCGTCGGCGCCGCCGATGCCGTGCGGGAAGCCCTGCGTGCCGAGGGCGGCGTCGGTGCCGGTGTCCAGCATGGTGTGCACCGGGTTGGTGCGCCGCCGCCAGCCCTTCTGCGGGCCGTTCATGTCGAACCGCTGGGACAGCGAGAAGCTGACACCGCGCCGGACCAGCGCGGCGCCCTCGCGGCGCTTGCCCTCGTCCAGGAAGTTCAGCGTGCCGAGAACGTCGTCCTCGCCCCAGCGCCCCCAGTTGGAGAACGCCTCGGCGGCCGCGGCGATCGCGCCCTCGGGATCGTGGCGGTCCGGCGTCACGACGCGGCCTCCGCCACACAGCGGGTGCGCTGGACGCCGAGGCCGGTGACCGAGCCCTCCATCACGTCGCCGTCGCGCAGCAGCCGGCCCCAGTGCATGCCGTTGCCCGCCGGTGAACCGGTCAGCACCAGGTCGCCGGGGAGCAGCCGCGCCGTCTGCGAGGCGTACGCCACCATGCGGGCCACGCCGAAGATCATGTCCTTGGTGGACTCGTCCTGCATGGTCTCGCCGTTGAGCTTCAGCGTCACCCGCAGGTCGCCGGGGTGCGCGATCGACCCGGCGGGGACGATCCACGGGCCGAGCGGCGTGAAACCGGGCGCGTTCTTGCTGCGCAGCCAGTCCGTGCCGATCTGCGGCATGTCCCGCCGGAAGACGGTGGCGCGGTCGGTCAGGTCGTTGGCGATGGTGTAGCCGGCGACGTGGTCCAGGGCCTCCTCGACGGACACCCGATGGGCCGGCCGGCCGATCACCGCCGCCAGTTCGAGTTCCCAGTCGGGCTTCTCCGCCCACGCGGGGAGGACGACGTCGTCGTACGGGCCGGTGATCGCGCTCGGCAGGCCGATGAACACGTACGGCAGGTCCTCCGCCGCCCGCCGGTCCATGATCTCCGCCGCCTCCGCGCGCCGCTCGCTCTCCGGCCGGTCGTCACCGGGGGCGCGGTGGGCGACGTGCAGGTCGATCACGTGCTGCCGGTAGTTCGCGCCCGACTGGAAGACCTGGCGCGGCTCGACGGGGGCGTGCACCCGGAAGTCCGCCAGCGGCTTCCGCTCCGGCCCGCCGCCCCCGGCCAGCGTCCGCAGCCGGGGGAGGACCGACTCCCAGCCCTCCAGGAGGCTGCGGACGGACAGCCGGCCGTCGCCGAGAGCGGCTCGCAGGTCGAGTACCCGGGCGTCGGGGGTGACCAGGGCGGGGAACGCGGGCCCGTCCGGGGCCGAGAGCGTGGCGAGGGCGAACGGTCCTGCGAAGAGCGCGGACGACGGTTCAGGTTTCACGGACATGTCCTCCTGATTGCGGTGGGACTAATCTGGACCCGCCACCCGCGATCAGGGAAATTGCTTCTGTGGATGACCGGCATCCACCGTGTCAATGAGTCCTGGTCAGCGCCGTACCGCAAAGGGAAGCCCCGTGAATCTGGCTCGCCTCGACCTCAACCTCGTCGTCGCCCTGCGCGCGCTGCTGGAGGAGCGCAACGTCACCCGCGCCGGGCAGCGCGTCGGTCTCAGCCAGCCCGCCATGAGCGCCGCGCTGGCCAGGCTGCGCCGCCACTTCGACGACGAGCTGCTCGCCCGCGTCGGCGGCCACTACGAGCTCACCGCCCTCGGCCAGGTCCTCCTCGACCGCACCTCCACCGCCTACGACCTGCTGGAACGCCTCTTCGCCAGCCAGGCCACCTTCGACCCGGCCAAGGAGAGCCGTGAGTTCAAGCTCGTGGCCTCGGACTACGCCGTCTCCGTCTTCGGCACCGAACTCGCCCGCGTCGTGCACGAGGAGGCGCCCGGGATCCGGCTGCGCTTCGCCCAGACCCCGACCACCGTGGCCGACGACACCGCCACCCTGCTCAGCGCCACCGACGGACTGCTCATGCCGCACGGCGTCATCAGCGACTTCCCCGCCACCGACCTCTACGACGACCGCTGGGTCTTCCTCGTGTCGCGGGACCACCCGAGCGTCGACGACCGGCTCACCCGGCGTGACCTGGCCCTGCTGCCGTGGGTCACCTACCAGCGCACCTACGACGCCCCGGCGGTGCGCCAGCTCGGCATGCTCGGCGTCGAACCGCGCGTCGAGGTCTCCGTCGACAGCTTCCAGCTCCTGCCGCTGCTGGTGGCCGGCACCCGCCGCATCGCCCTGATCCAGGCCCGCCTCGCCCACCTCCTGCGGCCCCTCGCCGCCGTGCGCGTGCTGGAGCCGCCGTACGAGGCGGTCCCGCTGCGCGAGGCGCTGTGGTGGCATCCCGTGCACACCCATGACGCGGCCCACATCTGGCTGCGCGAGACGGCTGCCCGGGTCGGCAGGCGCATGACGGGTGCGGACGAGGCCCGAGACCCGTCCTGACGGGCCTCTCCGGCCGCCGGCGCGCACCGTCGTCCGCCCCCGGAGCCCCGCGGGAGTATCCATGCGCCGGATCGGCGGTATCCGGAACCCGGATCGTGCCGGGGCGGACGGGCCGGGGCCAGGGGGGTGTCCGGGAGCGGGGCGGGGACCGGCCGGGGCCCGCGGCGGCGCGGCCGGCCGGCGACCGGCCCGCGGGTGGCGCCGTTCGGAGCCGGCGGCCGTACCGGCTGCGGCGGGCACCGGGGAGCCGTGCCGTGCGCCGTCATCCGGCGGGAGTACCGGGCCGTGGTCCGCCGTGCGGCGGCATGTCCGTTCGGGCATGCTCGTCGCGAGGCAGACCCGCGCCTCCCGACCCGCCGGACGGAGGCGTCCTTGAAGACGACCCTGCGCACAGCCCTGGCCACCGTGCTGTCCGCCGGTGTCCTGTCGGCCGCGGCACCGGTCACGGCCGCACCGGTCACGGCCGCGCCGGCCGCGGCCGAACCACCGCGGTACGTCGCGCTCGGCGATTCCTACGCGGCCGCACCGCTGGTGCCGCCGCTCGATCCGGCCGACCCGATGTGCCTGCGCTCCCTGTCCGGCTATCCGCGCGTCGCGGCCGAGCGCCTCGGCGCGCACCTCACCGACGTCACCTGCTCCGCCGCCACCACCGACCACCTGAGCACGTCCCAGTACCCGGGCACCGCCCCCCAGTACGACGCGCTCACGCCCGCCGCGGACCTCGTCAGCCTCACCATCGGCGGCAACGACGCCGACGTCTTCGGTGAAGCGCTGGGCTGCGTCAACATCCTGCCCCCGCCCTACGGCACCAGCTGCGCGGAGGAGAACACCGCGGGCGGTACCGACAGGATCAGGGCCCGCATCGACGCCTGGGCACCGGTCCTCGGCACGGTCCTGGACGAGATCGCCCGGCGCGCGCCGAACGCCGAGGTCTTCGTCGTCGGTTACGGCAACTACCTCCGCACCGACGGCTGCCACCCCGTCCAGCCCTTCTGGAAGCAGGACGCCAACTACCTCCAGGGCGTGGTCGACCACCTCGGCGCCGTACTGAGGCGGACGGCGCAGGAGCACGGCGCGACCTTCGTCGACACCTACACCCCGGGGATCGGACACGACATCTGTGCCGCCCCCGCCGACCGCTACATCGAGGGCCTGGTCCCCGCCCGTCCGGCCGCCCCCCTGCACCCCAACGCCGCGGGGGCCCGGGCCGCGGCGGACGCCCTCGCCGCGGCCGTCCGCGCGACGGGCGCCGTACTCCCGTGAGCCCCGTGACCCCGGTGACGTGAGCGGCGAAGACGTCCGGAGAACGCGGACGGGAGACGCCGGACGCGCCGGACGGCGGACGCGGCGCCAGGCGGACCCGGTGGCGGCCGGGCCGTTCGCCGGGGGGGAACGGGACCGTCGGCCCTCACCTTCCCGGCCGCGCCCGGCTCAAGGTGGAAGGACGCAGGACCGCTGCACCAGGCGAAGGACGGGCTGGCGATGTACCCCAATGACGGTTTCCGTGAACTCGGGCGGCAGGAGTGCCTGCAGCTGATGGCCGGGGTGCCGGTCGGCCGCATCGTCTTCACGCGCCGGGCCCTGCCCGCCGTGCTGCCCGTCAACTTCCGCCTGGACGCCGACGGCGCGGTCCTGCTGCGTACCGCCGCCGGTTCGGAACTGGTCCGCGCGGTCGACGGCGCGGTGGTCGCCTTCGAGGCCGACGACGTCGACGCCGTCCGGCAGTCCGGCTGGAGCGTCGTCGTCACGGGCCCGGCCACGGTGGTGACCGACCCCGCCGAACACCGGCGCCTGGCCCGGACCGGACCGGTCTCCTGGGTGCCCTCCGCGCGGGAGGTCTTCGTCCGCGTCGAGGCCGAGCTGGTCACCGGGCGCGAACTCGTCGGCGGACGCTCCCTGTACGGGGTGGGCCCGGCGGCCGCGGACGGATGACGCCCGCCGGCGGGACCCGCGGGCGGGAACGGCCCGGGCCGGGGGCAGTGGGGCCGATCGGCCCTGGCTTCCCGGCCCCGGATTGCGCAGGATGTGGGGGACGGGGAATTCCGGCCGGCGTGGACGGTCACACAGCGCGCGACGAGGAGCGATCGATGGCGGACGGCGAGCAGCCCGGACCCGAGGGCCCGATCCGGGTCTTCCTGCTGGACGACCACGAGGTGGTCCGGCGAGGGGTGCACGACCTGCTGAACGACGAACCGGACATCACCGTGGTCGGCGAGGCCGCCACCGCGGAGCAGGCCCTGGTCCGCGTCCCCGCCCTGCGCCCCCGGGTCGCGGTCCTGGACGTACGGCTGCCGGACGGGGACGGCGTGAGCGTCTGCCGCGAGCTGCGCTCGGCCATGCCCGACCTGGTCTGCCTGATGCTGACCTCCTTCGACGACGAGGAGGCCCTGCTCGACTCGATCATGGCCGGCGCCTCCGGATACGTGCTGAAGCAGATCCGCGGCTCCGACCTGGTGAGCGCCGTCCGCACGGTGGCCCGCGGCCAGTCGCTCCTCGACCCGAGCGCCACCACCCGGCTGATGGCCCGGCTGCGCGGCGGGCAGCCGAAGGAGGAGGAGCAGCCGGACGCGCTGCCCGGGCTGACCGACCGGGAGCGAGAGATCCTGGCCCTGATCGGAGAGGGACTGACCAACCGCCAGATCGGTCAGCGGCTGTACCTGGCCGAGAAGACGGTCAAGAACCACATCTCCCGGCTGCTGGCCAAGCTCGGCGTGGAGCGCCGCGTCCAGGCCGCCGTCATCGCCACCCAGGTGCAGGACCGGCTGAGGCAGGAGGGCCGCTGACGGCACGCGGTGAGCCGGGCCGGCCCGCGCCGGCGGTTCACCGCACGGCGGGCACCCCCCTGAGCTCCCGCCCGGTGACGATCTCGGCCCCGATGCGCACGAACACCGTCTCCCGCAGCGGCATCCACGAGGCCGGACCGGTCCGTGCCAGCCGTTCGTGCTCGGCCGGATCGGTCACCACGGTGGCCCGTCCGGTGACGATCACGCTCCAGCCGGAGCGGGTCTCCCCGTGGAACTCGTCCGCCTCGAAGGCCACCACGGTGCCGTCGACGGCGCGTACGAGGTCCGAGCCCGGGGAGGTGGCCAGGAGCACGGAGGCGTCCGTGTCCAGGGAGAAGTTGACGGGCAGCACCGCGGGCAGGGCCTGCCGGGTGTAGATCACCCGGCCGACCGGCACTCCGGCCAGCAGGCGGAGGCATTCCTGCCGGCCGAGCGCGCGAAAGGCGTCGTTCTGGAACATCCCCCCATCGTCACCGCGGGCCCGGCCGGGCGGTAGGGCCGACCGGCCCTACCGCCCGGCCGGGCCCCTCCGCGTGTTCCTGGTGTGGCTGTCGACCTCCCGGGGGACGCAGGTCGTACAGTCGGATGCGGCGTGACCGATCGCGATTCGAACGGGCAGTGCTGCCCGGAGCGGAGTGGCACGGTGAGCACGGAGACCGGCGCGGGGCGGACGCAGGCGGGCATGGACGGCGGGCTGGCGGAGGCGCTGGTGCGCAGCCGCCGCTTCTTCACCAGGGCGGAGGTCTCCGCGGACCTGCGCTCGCTGCACCGCAAGGGCGGCCGCCGGGCGGACGAGTTCTACCGGGACCGCTGGTCGCACGACAAGGTGGTGCGCTCCACCCACGGCGTGAACTGCACGGGCTCCTGCTCGTGGAAGGTGTACGTCAAGGACGGCATCATCACCTGGGAGGCCCAGCAGACGGACTACCCGTCCGTCGGCCCGGACCGCCCCGAGTACGAGCCGCGCGGCTGCCCCCGGGGAGCGGCCTTCTCCTGGTACACGTACTCGCCGACCCGCGTGCGCTACCCCTACGTGCGCGGTGTGCTGCTGGGGATGTACCGCGAGGCCAGGGCCCGCCTCGGCGATCCGGTCGCGGCCTGGGCGGACGTCGTCGACGACCCCGAGCGCTCCCGCCGCTACAAACGGGCCCGCGGCAAGGGCGGTCTGGTGCGGGCGACCTGGGCCGAGGCGACGGAGATGGCCGCCGCCGCGCACGTCCACACCATCAAGCGGTACGGCCCCGACCGGCTGGCCGGGTTCTCCCCGATCCCCGCCATGTCGATGGTCTCCCACGCCGCGGGGGCCCGCTTCTACTCCCTGCTCGGCGGGGTGATGCTCTCCTTCTACGACTGGTACGCCGACCTGCCCGTCGCCTCGCCGCAGGTGTTCGGCGACCAGACCGACGTACCGGAGTCCGGGGACTGGTGGGACGCCGGGTACCTGATCATGTGGGGCTCCAACCTGCCGGTGACCCGCACCCCGGACGCCCACTGGATGGCCGAGGCCCGCTACCGGGGCCAGAAGGTCGTCGCCGTGTCGCCGGACTACGCGGACAACGTGAAGTTCGCCGACGAATGGCTGCCCGCGCAGCCCGGCACGGACGGCGCGCTGGCGATGGCCATGGGGCACGTCGTCCTCAAGGAGTTCTTCGTCGACCGGGAGACCCCGTACTTCACCGACTACGTCAAGCGGTACACGGACCTGCCGTTCCTGGTGACCCTGGACGAGGTGACCCGGGACGGGGCGGAGCCGGGCACGTACGCGCCGGGCAAGTTCCTGACCGCCGCGGACCTCGGCGGCGAGCGGGCCCGGACCGAGCACGCGGAGTTCCGGACCGTCCTGCTGGACGCGGACACGGGTGCGCCGGTGGTGCCGAACGGCACCCTCGGCGACCGCTTCGGCGAGTCCGGCGCCGGGAAGTGGAACCTCGACCTCGGTGACACCCGGCCCCTGCTGTCCGCCGCGGGGGACGGCGAGGCGCCGGTGGCCGTCGAACTGCCCCGCTTCGACGCCCCGGACGGCGGCGCCGCACGGATCCGGCGCGGGGTCCCCGTGCGCCGGGTCGCCGGGCGGCTGGTCACCACGGTGTACGACCTGCTGCTGGCCCAGTACGGCGTGGCCCGCGAAGGACTCCCGGGGAGCTGGCCCACCGGATACGACGACGCGAGCGAGCCGTACACACCGGCCTGGCAGGCGGCGATCACCGGCGTGGACGCCGGCCGGGCGGCGCGGATCGCCCGCGAGTTCGCCGCCAACGCGGAGGAGTCCCGGGGCCGGTCGATGATCGTCATGGGGGCGGGGACCAACCACTGGTTCCACTCCGACACCATCTACCGGGCGTTCCTCACCCTGACCACCCTCACCGGCTGCCAGGGCGTCAACGGCGGCGGCTGGGCGCACTACGTCGGCCAGGAGAAGGTCCGCCCGATCACCGGCTACTCGGCCATCGCGACCGCCTCCGACTGGAACCGGCCCGCCCGCCAGATGATCCAGACCGCCTACTGGTACCTGCACGGCGACCAGTTCCGCTACGACCCGTTCTCCGCCGGCACCCTCGCCGCGGCGGACGGCGGCGGGCCGTTCGCCGGGAAGTCCACGGCGGACGTGATCGCCCAGTCGGCGCGGCTCGGCTGGATGCCGTCGTACCCCACCTTCGACCGCAACCCGCTGGACCTGGCCGACGAGGCCGACGCCGCCGGGCGCACGGCCGGCGACCACGTGGTGGAGGAACTCAGGGCCGGGCGGCTGAGGTTCGCCGGGGAGGACCCGGACGCGCCCGAGAACTTCCCCCGGGTGCTCACCGTGTGGCGGGCCAACCTGCTGGGCTCGTCGGCCAAGGGCAACGAGTACTTCCTCAAACACCTGCTGGGCACCGACTCCTCGGTGCGCGCCGCCGAGGCGCCGCCCGGCGCCCGCCCCCGCGACGTGGTGTGGCGGGAGGAGGCGCCCGAGGGCAAGCTCGACCTGCTGCTCACCCTCGACTTCCGCATGACCAGCACCACCGTCTACTCCGACATCGTGCTGCCCGCCGCGACCTGGTACGAGAAGCACGACCTGTCCAGCACGGACATGCACCCCTTCGTGCACGCCTTCAACCCGGCGATCGCCCCGCCCTGGCAGACCCGTACCGACTTCGACATCTTCCACACCCTCGCCGGGGAGTTCAGCCGTCAGGCCGCCGGCCACCTCGGCGTGCGCAAGGACCTGGTCGCCGCGCCGCTGCTGCACGACACCCCGGACGCGCTGGCCACCCCGCACGGCAGGGTGCGGGACTGGAAGGCGGGGGAGTGCGAGCCGGTCCCGGGCCGTACGATGCCGAAACTGATCACCGTCGAACGCGACTACGGCGCCGTCGCCGACAAGATGGGCGCCCTCGGCCCCCTGCTGGACTCCCTGGGCGCCACCACCAAGGGCGTCACCTTCGAGGTGGACCGCGAACTCGACTACCTGAGGCACAAGAACGGCACCGTGCGCGGGGGAGCGGCCGACGGCCGTCCCTCGATCGCCCGCGACGCCCACGCCTGCGAGGCGATCCTCGCCCTGTCCGGTACCACCAACGGCCATCTCGCCACCCAGGGCTTCCACACCCTGGAGGCCCGCACGGGCACACGACTCGCGGATCTGGCGGCCGAGCACGAGGGCAGACGGATCACCTTCGCCGACACCCGGGCCGCCCCCGTCCCCGTCATCACCTCGCCCGAGTGGTCCGGCTCGGAGACCGGCGGGCGGCGCTACTCCCCGTTCACCGTCAACGTCGAGCGGCTCAAGCCCTGGCACACCCTCACCGGCCGTCAGCACTTCTACCTCGACCACGACTGGATGACCGCCCTGGGAGAACAACTTCCGGTGTACCGGCCGCCGTTGAACATGCACGCGCTCTTCGGCGAGCCCCGCCTCGGCGAGACCGGCGAACTCGGCGTGACGGTGCGCTACCTGACCCCGCACAACAAGTGGTCCATCCACTCCGAGTACCAGGACAACCTCTTCATGCTGTCCCTGTCCCGGGGCGGCCCGTCCCTCTGGATGAGCACGCGGGACGCGGCGAGGATCGGCGTGCGGGACAACGACTGGATCGAGGCCGTCAACCGCAACGGCGTCGTCGCCGCCCGCGCGATCGTCTCGCACCGCATGCCCGAGGGCACCGTGTACATGTACCACGCCCAGGACCGGCTCATCGACGTCCCCCGCACCGAGACCACGGGCCGACGCGGCGGCATCCACAACTCCCTGACCCGGCTGCTCATCAAACCCAGCCATCTCATCGGCGGTTACGCGCAGTTGAGCTACGCCTTCAACTACCTCGGCCCGACCGGCAACCAGCGCGACGAGGTCACCGTCATCCGCCGCCGCGCCGACCAGGAGGTGACGTACTGATGCGCGTGATGGCCCAGATGGCGATGGTGATGAACCTCGACAAGTGCATCGGGTGCCACACCTGCTCGGTCACCTGCAAGCAGGCGTGGACCAACCGCACCGGCGTCGAGTACGTGTGGTTCAACAACGTGGAGACCCGCCCCGGCCAGGGTTACCCCCGCCGCTACGAGGACCAGGAGCGGTGGCGCGGCGGCTGGGAGCTGAACAGGCGCGGCCGGCTCGCGCTCAAGGCGGGCGGCCGTTTCAAGAAGCTGGTCACGATCTTCGCCAACCCCGTCCTGCCGTCCCTGGACGACTACTACGAGCCCTGGACGTACGACTACGAGACCCTGACCAACGCCCCGCTGCAGGAGCACACCCCGGTCGCCCGCCCCAAGTCCCTGATCACCGGCAAGGACATGAAGATCTCCTGGTCGGCCAACTGGGACGACGACCTCGGCGGATCGGCCGAGCACGGTGGGAAGGACGTGCTGCTGAACGAGGTCTCGGAGAGGATCAGGCTCGAGTTCGAGCAGACCTTCATGTTCTACCTGCCGCGCATCTGCGAACACTGTCTCAACCCGTCCTGCGCGGCCTCCTGTCCCTCCGGCGCGATCTACAAGCGCGAGGAGGACGGCATCGTGCTGGTCGACCAGGACAGGTGCCGCGGCTGGCGGATGTGCGTGACCGGATGCCCGTACAAGAAGGTGTACTTCAACCACCGCACCGGCAAGGCCGAGAAGTGCACCTTCTGCTTCCCGCGCGTCGAGGTCGGCCTGCCCACCGTCTGCTCCGAGACCTGCGTCGGCCGGCTGCGCTACATCGGGCTCGTCCTCTACGACGCCGACAAGGTGCTGGAAGCCGCCTCCACCCCCGACGACACCGGTCTGTACGAGGCCCAGCGGCAGGTCTTCCTCGACCCCGACGACCCCGGGGTGATCGCCGCGGCGGAGCGGGCGGACATCCCCCGCGACTGGATCGAGGCCGCCCGCCGCTCGCCGGTCCACGCCCTGATCAACACGTACAAGGTGGCGCTGCCGCTGCACCCGGAGTACCGCACCATGCCCATGGTCTGGTACATCCCGCCGCTCTCGCCGGTCGTCGACGCCGTACGGGACACCGGCCATGACGCCGAGGACCACCGCAACCTCTTCGCCGCCGTCGACGCCCTGCGCATCCCCGTCGACTACCTCGCCCAGCTGTTCACGGCCGGCGACCCGGCACCCGTGGACGCGGTGCTGCGCCGGCTGGCCGCCATGCGCGCCTACATGCGCGACATCAACCTCGGCCGCGAGCCGGACGCCTCCGTCCCCGAGGCCGTCGGCATGGGCGAGGAGCAGATGTACGACATGTACCGGCTGCTCGCCCTCGCCAAGTACGACGAGCGGTACGTCATCCCGCCCGCGCACGCCGAACAGGCCCACAGCCTCGAGGAACTGGCCACCGAGTGCAGCCTCGACTACGAGGGCGGCCCCGGCATGGGAGGCTCCGGCCCCTTCGGTGAGGCGTCCGGCGGCGCGGCACCCGTCGCGGTCGAGAACTACCGGGCCCTGCGCGACCGGCAGCTCTCCGACACCCACGCCGCCCCCACCGGCAAGGACACCCGCGTCAACCTCCTCAACTGGGACGGCAAGAGCAGCCCGCCCGGGCTCTTCCCGCCGAAACCGGCCGAGCGGGGCGACAGCCCGGACAGCGGCGGGGAGGTCGAACCCAGGCCATGAGGAACCGGCTCAGGCTCAGGCCCGCCTCGCGCGTCCAGCCCTGGCACCCGTACGCCTGGCAGCTCCAGTCCCTGCTCCTGGGCTACCCCGACGAGCACCAGGCCGGCCACCTGGCCCTGGCCCGGCGGGCCGCCCCCGAGCTGCCCGCCCCGGTGCGCGACCCCCTGCTCCGCTTCACCGGGCACGCCGAGGGCGTCGGCACCGAGGCGCTGGCCACCGCCTACGTCGCCACCTTCGACCACCGCAGACGCTGCTGCCCGTACCTCACCTACTACGCCCACGGCGACACCCGCAAACGGGGCCTCGCCCTGCTCCGGCTCAAGCGGACCTACGCCAAGGGCGGGCTGCGGCTGACCGACGACGAGCTGCCCGACCACCTCGCCGTCGTCCTGGAGTTCGCCGCCGCCGACCCGGCGACCGGGCTGGGACTGCTCACCGAACACCGGGCGGGCCTGGAACTGCTGCGCCTCGCCCTGCACGAGGACCACTCCCCGTGGGCCGGCCTGCTGGACTCCGTCTCCGCGACCCTGCCCGCGCTCGCCGGAGACGAACGCGAGGCGGTCGCCCGGCTCGCCGCGGAGGGCCCGCCCGGGGAAGAGGTCGGCCTCGACCCCTACGCGCCGCCCCCGTACACGCCCGCCCCACCGGCAGGAGGCCCCCGATGACCGCACCCGAGCGAGCCGTCACCCTGGCGGTGGAGTCCGGCACCGGCGGCATCCTGCTGTGGATCGTCCTGCCGTACCTCAGCCTCGCGGTCTTCGTCCTCGGCCACATCTGGCGCTACCGCTACGACAAGTTCGGCTGGACCACCCGCTCCTCCCAGCTCTACGAACGGCGCCTGCTGCGCATCGGCAGCCCGTTGTTCCACTTCGGCGTCCTCGTCGTGGCCCTGGGTCACGTCGGCGGTCTGCTCGTCCCGGAGAGCTGGACCCACGCGGCCGGCGTCGGCGAGCACACCTACCACGTCGTCGCCGTGGTCCTCGGCACCATCGCCGGCGTCTGCACGCTGGGCGGGCTGGCCGTCCTGATCTACCGGCGGCGCACCGTCGGCCCGGTCTTCTCGGCCACCACGCGCAACGACAAGGCGATGTACCTCTCCCTGACCGTGACCATCGGTCTCGGCCTGGCCGCGACCGTGGCGGCGAACATCGTCGGCGGCGGCTACGACTACCGCGAGACCATCTCCCCCTGGTTCCGTTCGATCTTCTACTTCCAGCCCGACCCGGACCTGATGACCGGCACCCCGGTCCTCTTCCAACTGCACGCCGTCAGCGCCCTGCTGCTCTTCGCCGCCTGGCCCTTCACCCGGCTCGTCCACATGCTCACGGCCCCGCTGGGCTACCTCACCCGCCCCTACATCGTCTACCGCAGCCGCGACGTCCGGCTGGGCGCCCGCGCACCCCACCGGGGCTGGGAACGCACGGGCTGACCGCAACGGCACCCGGACGGGCCCCGCCGTTCAGCCGGCGGCCCCGGGGCGCCGCGGCCCGGGGCCGCCGCCCGTGAGACGGAAGGCGACGTCGACCACTCCCTCGACGGCGCGCACCGCGCGGGCGGCGACGGGCACCAGCGAGGCGTCCCGGACACGGCCGGTGAGGGTGACGACCCCGTCGGCCACCTCCACCCCCACCGGTCCTGCCGGGCCGGGGAAGAGGCGGTCGACGACCTCCCGGCGGACCTCCCCGGCGAGCTCCTCGTCCGTCCGCAGGAAGACCTTCAGCAGGTCGACCCGGCTGACGACGCCCTCGAGCAGGCCCTCGTCGTCGACGACGGGCAGCCGCTTCAGCCGGAGCTGCGCCATCACCCGGGCCGCCTGCGCGACGGTGGCGTCGGCGTGGACGGTGACGGCGGGGGCGCTCATCAGTTCTCCCGCGGTCAGCGCCCCCGCCCGGGCCAGGTCGGTGAGCCGGCGCAGCTGGGTGAACCGGTCGGGGTCGCTGTCGCGGAACTCCTCCTTGGGCAGCAGATCGGCCTCGGAGACGACGCCGACGACCCGGCCCCCGCCCTCCAGCACGGGCAGCGCGCTGACCTTCCGCTCCTCGATGAGCCGGACGACGTCCTTGAACGGGGTGTCGCGGCCGACGGTGACGACGGCGCGCGTCATGACGTCGCCCACGGTGTGCGGGCTGCCGTTCACGGCCGTCACCTGCTTCCGCTGCCGTACGGGGCGTACAGGTCGAGCAGCCGGACCCGGGTGGCGTGCAGTCGCTGGGCCACCACCTGGCCGACCCACACGGCGATCACGCGGCCGAACTCGGGATCCTCGGCGCACAGCGTCCGTACGGCCTCCGCGTCGAACTCCCAGGCCCGCACCGGGCTCGTGGTCTCGGCGCCCAGGTGCCACATGCGCGGCGGGTAGTGCCAGGACCAGCCGATCAGCTCGCCGTGGCCCAGCGACTCGATCACGGCCGCGCGGTGACCGGGGACCTGGAGGTCGAGGGCGACGGTTCCGGTCCGGACGATCCAGAACCGGTCGGCGCGCTGTCCTTCCTCGAACAGGCGCACCCCGGCCGCGAAGGAGACCTCGCGGGCGTGCCGCATCAGCTCTTCGCGGTACGGGGCCGGGAGACCCGCGGTCAGAGTGGTGGTGGACGTCATCGCTCCGTCTCCTTCCGGGCCCGCCGCCCCAGCCGAACGGCGACTTCTGTGCCCCCGATGTCAGCGTGGACCCGTCCGGCGGCGGACACCACGGGCCGTCCGGCCCTGTCCGGGGGCCCTTCGGCCCCGCCGGGACGGCCCCGCGGCGAGGAGCCGGCGGCCGCCGCTCACCGGGCGGGCCCGTCCGAGGGCGGTGTGCCGCCGGTGCGCCCGGACGCGGGGGCGGACGGCCGCTGCACCTCCCCCTGGATGATCCGCGGGGCCGCGCCCGCATCCCCGGCGTCGTCCTGCTCCTTCACGGCACGGGCCTCGGCCTTGAGGATGCGGGCCGACTTGCCCGCCGAGCGGGCGAGGTCCGGGAGCTTCTTGGCGGCGAGGACGGCTGTGACGACGATGAGGACGACGGCCAGTTCGCTCAGTCCGAACATGGATGCGGTGCTCCTTCTCGCGAGCCCGGGCGGGGCGCGGGTCCGGGGTCCGCGGCACGGACCCGGGGCAGAATCTACATCACTGTAGAGATGAATCGGGTGGCGTGCGGGGACCGGGGGCGTCTGTACGATGTCTGCCCGGCGAACGGGCGGCGGCGGAAGGGAGGCGGGGCGTGGCGGAGCAGCGGGAGGGTTCCCGGCGCCGGGGGCAGGGCGAGCTGGAGGCACTGGTCCTGGCGGCGCTGCGGGAGGCGGACGGCCCGGCGACGGCCGGCTGGGTGCAGGAGCGCCTGGGCGGCGGCCTCGCCTATACGACCGTCATCACCATCCTGACCAGGCTGCTGGCCAAGGGCGTGGTCACCCGGGAGCGTACGGGCCGGTCCTTCGCCTGGACGCCCGCGTCCGACCAGGCGGGCCTGGCCGCCCACCGGATGCGCCGGGTGCTGGACGCCGAGAGCGACCGGGAGGCGGTGCTCGCCAGCTTCGTCACCGGCCTCGGACCGGACGACGAACGCCTCCTGCGGGAGCTGCTGGGCGAGCCGGGGGACGAAGGGGAGGGCTGAAGCAGCCATGGGGGTGTTCGTCCTGCTGCCGCTGGTGCTGCCCCTGACGGCGTGGCCCATCGCGCGCCTGGCCGAGCAGCATCTGCACCCGCGCACGGCGACCCGGCTGCTGACCGCGGTGGCCGCGGTGATGGCGGTGTGCAGCACGGTGTGCCTGGGACTGCTGATGGTGGTCGGCACCGCCCAGCTTCCCGGGAACCCGCTCCCCGACGGCTGGTCGGACCCCGAGGTGCGCGCGGCGGTGCCGTACGACGAGGTGGCCGGAAAGGCGGCGATCCCCGCCCTGTGCGCGGTGCTGGCGGCCTGCGGGCGGACGCTGTGGCGGCACGGCCGGGTGCGCCGCCGTGCCCACCGGGCGCTGGCCGGGCTGCGGGAGACGGAGGCGGTGGTGCTGCCGGACGACGCGCCCTACGCCTACGCGCTGCCGGGCGGCCGGCGGGACCGCGTCGTGGTGACCACGGCGTTGCTGGAGCGCCTGGAACCGGCCGAGCGCCGGGCGCTCTTCGCCCACGAACGGGCCCACCTCGCCGCCCGCCACCACCGCTTCCTGCTCACCGTCCGGCTGGCCGCGCGGGCCAACCCCTTCCTGCGGCCGCTGCGCACGGCGGTGGCGTACACGGCGGAGCGGTGGGCGGACGAGGACGCGGCGCGGACGGTCGGCAGCCGCCGGACCGTGGCGCGGGCGATCGGCAAGGCGGCCCTGGCGTCGCGCGGCACCCCGGTGGCCACGCTGGCGGGCTTCGCCGCGGCGGGCCCGGTGCCGCGCCGGGTGGCGGCCCTGCTCGGGCCCGCTCCGGCGGTACGCCGCCTGCCGTCGCTGTTCACCCTGGTCGGCCTGGCGGTGTGGGGCGCCGCGGCGGGGACCGCCGTCTCCGCGATGTCGTCCGCGAACTCCGCCGTGACGATGGTCCTCATCCTGTACGCGGCCACCCCCCTCTGACCCCGCGGCGGGCCGAGGGCGCGGCACGCCCGGCGGACCACGGCCCGCTCGTCGACGTCGCCGTCGCGGACGGCGACGGCCGGCCGGCGCCCGCGCCCTGGCCCGCCCGGTGCCCGAGCTGACGGACGACGCCACGGTCGCCGACGCGATCGACCTGCTGCGCCGCCGCCGGGCCTCGCTGGCCGTGGTCCGCGACGGCTCCGGGCGGCTCACCGGCATGGTGAGCCTGGACGACCTGCCGGCCCGCTTCCTGCAGCCGCAGACGGCGTAACGGCGCCCCGGCCGGGCCGGCCGAAACGGTCACCGGGAGACGGGAGCGAGGGTGAGCGCGCCGTCGGCGCCGAGGGCGATGCCCACGCCGCTGATCCGGTCGAGCGTCTCCCGCAGCCAGGCCCGCTCCTCGTCCGCGGCGGGCTCCAGCCGCATCCGCCGCGCCCGCAGCGGCACCATGCGCAGCCCGGACGGCCGCCCGCCGTCCGGGGGCACCGACACCAGACAGGCGAGCCGCAGGTCGTCACGGTACTCCTCGTGGCCGGCGATCCCCTCGTAGTCGTCGACGAAGTCGCCGCAGCCGTACAGGATCAGCCGGCCCCGGTACACCTCGACCGGGCGGGGGTGGTGCGAGGAGTGGCCGTGGACGACGTCGACACCCCCGTCGATCAGTGTGTGGGCGAAGTCCACATGGCTCCGCGGAACATGGTGGCCCCAGTTCGAACCCCAGTGCACGGACACCACCGTGATGTCACCGGGGCGCCTCACCTGCCGCACCCGCCGGACGACCGCCTCCGCCGCGGAGGCCGAGGGCTCCGCGAGGTACGCCACCCCGGACCGCTCCGCCGTCGCCGTCCAGCTCGGCGGGACACCGCTCGACATCGCCCCCAGGGCGAACACCAGCACCCGGCCGCCGTCGACGGGGACCACCGCCGGCGCGTACGCCTCGTCGGCGTCCCGCCCCGCGCCCGCCGTCCTCAGACCCGCGCCGTGGAGCACGTCCAGCGTCTCCCGGAGCCCCGGGCGGCCGAAGTCGAGCACGTGGTTGTTGGCCAGGACGCACACGTCGGGCCGGGCCACCGCCACGGCGGGCACATTGGCCGGGCTCATCCGGTAGTGGACGGCCTTCCCGGGCGCGAACGCGTCGCTCCGCGTGACGGAGGTCTCCAGATTGACGATCCGCACGTCCGGGGCGGCCTCCTCCAGCACCCCCAGCGCCCGGCCCCACGGCCACGAGAACGGGACCGGCCGGGGAACCGGGCCGCTCACGGCCTCCGCCAGCTCCACGTAGCCGCGGGCGTCCCGGACGTAGTCCTCCCGCAGCGCGGGATCGCCCGGGTGCGGGAGGATCTGGTCGACCCCGCGCCCGAGCATCACGTCCCCGCACAGGAACAGCGTCACCGTCCCGGCGCCCATGCCTCCACCGTAGGCCTACGGCACGCCCAGTTCGAACAGGACGTACCCCGCGTACGAGCCGGAGGCCAGGGCCGCCGTGCCCAGCACCGTGGCCAGCGAGGGCCACCTCAGCCGGCGCATGGCCAGGGCGAGCGGGACGAACAGCGGGAACAGGGGGAGCAGGTAGCGGGAGACGTTGCCGAAGTACTGCTGGGTGGCCATCACCATCAGGTACGACAGCACCGTGTACACGACGAGGACGGCGGGCGGGCGCAGCCGCAGCAGCAGCACCGTCAGCACCGGCACCAGCAGCACCACCCCGACCCCGATCAGGTCCTCCACGGGCATCGCGAACCGGTAGTCGAAGTGCCCGACGGGTACCGAGGTCAGCACGTCGAGACTGTGCCGGCCCCAGTCGAACTTGTGGGCCCAGGCGCCGTCCTGGAGCTTGTTGTAGCCGCCCCAGTCGCCCATCCGGTAGCCGACCCAGCCCAGATAGCCGGCCACGCCCAGCGGGGCGATCGCCACCGCGATCAGCGGGCGGGCCACGCCCTGCCCGCCGCGCCGCACCGCGAGCAGCCCGGCGACGGCGAGAGCGGCGACCAGGGTGACGGCGGTGGGCCGGGCGAGGCCGGCGGTGAAGGTGAGCACCCCGGCGGTGAGCCAGTGCCGGGTCATCACGGCGTAGCAGGCCCACGCGGCCAGCGCCGTGTACAGGGACTCGGAGTACACCGCCCACTCCGCGCCGGAACCGGGCCACACGGCCCACAGCCCCACGGCGATCAGACCGGCCCTGCGCCCGCCGAGCCGGGCCGTGACGGCGTGGATGCCGAGTGCCGCGACGAAGGAGAACACGACCGACACGGTCATGCCGGCGCCGTACGGGCCGAGCCCGGTGACCTCCGAGACCATCCGCATCAGCGCCGGGTACAGCGGGAAGAACGCCGCCGAGTTGCCCTCGAGGGTGATCAGCCCGGTGGCGCCGGGTATCGGCTTCAGCGCCGGGTCGTAGCCGTGCAGGGCGATCTGCTGGTACCACCAGCCGTCCCAGCTGCCCAGCACGTCCCAGGTGTGGGCGCCGCCGCCGAAGCGCGGATGCTTCTCGCGGAAGTCGCCGGCCGAGTCCAGCAGGAACATGAAGACGGCGAAGCCCACCAGCTTCAGCACGCCGTACACCGCGAGGACGGGGCCGTGGCGCGCGGCGGCGCGGCGCAGCCGCTCGCGCGGGTCCGGGGCGGCCGGCGGGGCGGCCTCGGACCGGGACACGGGGGACGGGGCCGGGCCGGCCGGGGCGGTGGTCATGAGGTCGGGGATCCTGTCGTACGGCGGGAGCGTCGGCCGGGGAACACCCAGGCCCGCAGGAGGAGGAAGCGCAGCAGGGTCGCGGCGAGGTTGGCGGCGACCAGCGCCGGCAGCTCCACCCGGGGCCCGGCCCCGGGCGCCGTGCGGTGCAGTACGGCCAGCGAACCGCTGGTGAGGGCGAGGCCGACCAGGAACGCCGCCAGCCCCTTGAGCTGGTGGCGCAGCACCCCGGCCCGGCCCCGCACCCCGAAGGTGAGCCGCCGGTTCGCGGCGGTGTTGGCGACGGCGCTGGCCAGCAGGGCCAGCGCGTTGGCCGCCTGGGCGCCCGCGGCGGGCCGGAGCAGGCTGTACAGCAGCAGGTAGAACAGGGTGCTGGCCACCCCGACCGCGGCGAAGCGGATCAGCTGCGGGACCAGCGCGGGCGGCAGCCCGGCGGCCCCGTCGAGTTCCCCGGGGCGGCGCAGCGCGGCCAGCGGCAGCCGGCCGCCGGCCAGCGCACGCCCCAGCCGGGCCATGCCGCGCAGGTCCGCCAGCGCCGTGGACAGGATGTCGACCCGGCTGTCGGGGTCGTCCACCCAGTCCACCGGCACCTCGTGGATGCGCAGCCCGGCGCGTTCGGCTATCACCAGCAGCTCGGTGTCGAAGAACCACTCCCGGTCCTCGACCAGCGGCAGCAGCCGCTCGGCGACGTCCCGCCGCACCGCCTTGAAACCGCACTGGGCGTCGGAGAACCGCACGGCCAGGGCGCCGCGCAGCAGCCCGTTGTAGCAGCGGGAGATGATCTCCCGCTTCGGTCCGCGCACCACCCGGGAGCCGCGGGCCAGGCGGGTGCCGATCGCGATGTCGGAGTGCCCGGAGATCAGCGGGGCCACCAGCGGCAGCAGGGCCGCGAGATCGGTGGACAGGTCCACGTCCAGATAGGCGAGCACCGGCGCGGACGACCGGGACCAGGCGGTGTGCAGGGCGCGGCCGCGGCCCTTCTCGGCCAGCCGTATCCACTCCGTCCCCGGCAGCTCCCCGGCCAGCCGCGCGGCGATCGCCGGGGTGCGGTCCGTGCTGGCGTTGTCGGCGACGGTGATCCGGAAGGCGTAGGGGAAGGTCTCCGAGAGGTGCGCGTGGAGCCGCCGGACACAGGGCTCCAGGTCGTTCTCCTCGTTGTGCACGGGCACGACCACGTCCAGGACGGGTTCCGGATGGTGCGCCGGCAGCGGCGCCCGGCGCGGCAGCGCCCTCTGCGCCGCGTCCGCGGCGGATGAGCGGCGGTCGGTCGGTGCCGACCGCCTCGCGGTTCTCATGACGGGTTCACGGTCTCTTTCCGGCGTACGGCATGACGGGGCCCGGTGGGGCATGCCGGATGCGCCCGAGTCGGTGGTCGGGGACACGGCCCGGGACGGCTCTCGCCCACGGGCGGTACGGCGCTGCGGTCTAACCGCTGCCGGGCGGCTCCTCGTCGGCGGTGGCGGAGGGCGACCGTGCCGGTGGCGTGGACGGCGGGGCGGTCGGCGGGGCGGTCGAGGACGGCGCGGAGGAGGACGGCGGTGGTGCCGTCGTGGTCCGCCCGGCCGTGCCCGGCCCGGTGGGCGGCGGGAGGGAGGCCGGCGTGCCGCCGTACCCGGGTGACGTGGTCCCGGGCGTGCTCGTCGGCGGCCGCGACACGCTCGGACCCGTGCTCGGGGCGGACGACGTCGGCGCCGGGGACACCGGGGGCGGCGTCGGACCGGTCGCCGGCAGCGGCCCGCGGTCGGCGGGCAGGGACCGGGAGTCGGCACCGGGCAGCAGGGCCAGCCCGATGCTCAGCCCGGCCACCGCGAGGGCCGACCCGCCGGCCCGCCACAGCATCCGGGACCGGCGGCGGACCCGGATGCCCTCGTACAGCCGCTGCTGGTGCTCGGACCGGAAGGGAGCCGGCTGCCGGGTGTCGCGCATCATGCGCGTCAGCTCACGCTCGAAGTCGTCCATCGCTTCTCCCCTCATCCCACGGGCCTGACGGAGTCGGACAGGATCTGCCGCAGCCGCGCCACCCCGCGCGAGGCGTGGGAGCGCGCGGTGCCCACCGGGCAGTCGAGGGCCTGCGCCACCTGGCCCTCGGGCAGGTCCTCGCAGTAACGCAGCACCACCGCGGCCCGCTGCCGGGGCGGCAGCAGCGCCAGCGCGGCCTCCAGCCGGGAGCGCTCCGCGACGGCCGACGACACGTCGCCCGGCCCCGCCCGGTCGGGCAGTTCGCCCACCGGGCGCTCCCCCCACCAGCGCCGGCGGGCCGAACGGGCCGCCATCCGCACCAGCACCTGGCGCACATACGCCTCCGGGGCCTGCTCGGCGACCCTCGGCCAGACGAACCACAGCTTCACCAGGGCCTCCTGGACGAGGTCCTCGGCCCGCTGCCGGTCGCCGCCGGTGAGCAGCCGCGCGACATGGAGCAGCGCCGACCAGCGGGCGGCCACGAACTCGTCGAAGCCGTCCACCCGAAACCGCTCCATCCCCACCGCCCCCGTGTCCGGACAACCCCTTGCACCTGAGACAAAGACTCATGGCCCGGCGAAACGATGCACCTGAAGGGTGTGATCCACCTCACCTCGCACTCGCCCGGCCTCGCGCACGCGAAAGGGCGGGCCGTACGCCCGCGACCGCGTCACAGCGATCGACGGACGTACGACCCGCCCCGGGGCGGTGGCCGGTCCCGCCTACGTACGGTCACCCTTCGGCTTGCCCCGCTGGTCCGGGGTGCCGTGCGGCGGCGGGCTGGACGGCTCCGGCGAGGTGGCGGGCGAGACGGGGGACCCGGCCCGGCCGGCGCCCTGCTCGGGCCGCAGCGCGCCGGGGTCGCCGGTCGTCGGCTCGGCACCCGCCTTCAGCTGCTCCAGCCGGGCCGTCAGCAGCCGGGTCGCCGGGATCCGGTCGGCGTGCGACCGCTCGTAGGCCAGCAGCTCCTCGACCTCGCCCGCGGACAGCGAGCGGATCCGGCTCTCCAGCCCGCCGATGGGCAGATGGTCGTAATCGGGCAGCGGCAGGGTGTTGCGGGCGGGATCTGCCATGGTTCTCACTTCCCTGTGTACGACGTTGCCGGCCCGCCGTCGGCGGGCCGCCGGGGGAGCGGGACGGTCAGTGGCCGCCCGGTCCGCCGCTGCCGAACGCGCCGCTGCTGTCCTCGTTCCAGCGGGGCCGCTCCTGCGACGCGTCCGTGCGGCTGCCGGCGTTGCCGTGGCCCTTCAGCTCGTGCGGCAGCAGCCGCTCGTCACTCCTGGGCACCTCGTCCGGCTCCCGTCGCTCCGACACCTTCCGGACCGGGCCGCCCTCGGGCATCCGGGGCTGCTCCTCCGGGCGGGGCCGGCGCACCTGGCTGTTCCTGACCCGGCGGCTGCCGAAGAGGAACATGCCGATCAGCAGCGCCACGACCACCACACCCGCCACCACGAGCCCCGCACCGAGGGCGCCGCGACCCGCGGCGAGGTCGGCCGTTTCCATCCACGCGGTGTTCATCATGGCTCGCGGGTACCCCCCGGTCCCCTCCGCCAACCCGCTCACCTCACCGCGCCGCACGGACGCCCGCGCGGGACCCCGGGAACCGCGCGGAACCCTTGCGGCAACCGGGTTTGACCGCCGGAGCGGCGGCTACCCGCGCGGTGTGACGACGACATCCCAGGAAGAGCTGTTCCGGTTCCTGGAGGACCGTTTCGCGTGCGCCCAGGCGTGCACCGAGTGTGCGCGGGCCTGCGCGACGCGGGCGAGCCTCGTGGACCCGGACGGCACCGAGAACCAGGAACTCGTACGACGCAAGGGCATCATGTGCGCGGAGGTCTGCGACGCGACCTGCCGGGTGCTGTCCGAGCAGAACCAGGTGGACGAGGCGACCATCCGCGTCCAGGTGGAGTGGTGCCGCCGGATGTGCCTGGAGAGCGCGCAGGTGTTCGACGGTTGCTCCGGGGCGGAACGGACGGCCGAGGCGTGCCGTGCCTGCGCACGGGCCTGCACGGAGTTCCTCGCCACCCTGAACTGACCCGTCGGCGGGCGGTGCGGCCGGGCGTCGCGGCACCGTACGGACCCGGGCGAGCCGCCGCCGCACCGGACGAGCCGCGGAAGGGCGGGGCGGACTGCGACGGGGGCGGTCGAGCAGCACCGCCGGGTGGCGGTGCTGCGGCAGCGGTGGGCGGCGGGGCGTGGGGGCGGGTCCGTCTCTGGCCGGTGCGGACCGGCGCGTGTTACGAAGAACCATGACCGCACCCGAGGGAACCCGGACCTACGACGCCGTCGTCGTCGGCGGGGGCCACAACGGCCTCGTCGCCGCCGCCTACCTCGCCCGGGCCGGGCGCTCCGTACTGGTGCTGGAGCGGCTGGACCACACCGGCGGGGCGGCGGTGTCCACCCGCCCGTTCGCCGGCGTCGACGCGCGGCTGTCCCGGTACTCGTACCTGGTCAGCCTGCTGCCCCGGAAGATCGTGCGGGAGCTGGGGCTCGACTTCCGGCTGAGCACCCGCACCGTCTCCTCGTACACCCCGGTCGAACGCGGCGGACGGCACACCGGGCTGCTCGTCGGCGGCGGCGAGCGGCGCACCCGCGAGTCCTTCGCCCGGCTCACCGGCTCCGACCGCGAGTACCGGGCCTGGCGGCGCTTCCACGACCTGACCGGCCGCGTCGCCCGTGGCGTCTTCCCGACCCTCACCGAACCGCTGCCCACCCGCGAGGGACTGCGCCGCAGGGTCGGCGACGAGGAGGCCTGGCGGACCCTGTTCGAGGAACCCATCGGTGTCGCCGTCGAGGAGTACTTCGCCGACGACCTGGTGCGCGGCGTCGTCCTCACCGACGCCCTCATCGGCACCTTCGCCGACGCCCACGACCCCTCGCTGAAGCAGAACCGCTGCTTCCTCTACCACGTCGTCGGCGGCGGCACCGGCGCCTGGGACGTCCCGGTCGGCGGCATGGGCGCCCTCACCGACGCGCTGGCCGACGCCGCCCGCGCCGCGGGCGCGGTCATCGCCACCGGTCACGAGGCGGTGCGCGTCGACACCGACGGCCGCACGGCCGAGGTCACCCACCGCACGGCCGACGGGGAGGGCGTCGCCGCCGCGCGGCACGTCCTGGTGAACGCCTCCCCGCGGGAACTGGCGGCCCTCACCGGCGACACGCCCCCGCCTCCCGCCGAGGGCGCCCAGCTCAAGGTGAACATGCTGCTCGAGCGGCTGCCCAGGCTGCGCGACACCTCCGTCGACCCGCGTGAGGCGTTCGCCGGCACCTTCCACATCGCCGAGGGGTACGGGCAACTGGCCGCCGCGCACGCCCGGGCCGCCGCCGGCGAGCCGCCCGCCGTCCCGCCCTCCGAGATCTACTGCCACTCGCTCACCGACCCCACGGTCCTCGGCCCGGACCTGGCCGCCCGGGGCCACCAGACCCTCACCCTGTTCGGACTGCACACCCCGGCGCGGCTGTTCGAGCGGGACAACGACGCCGTGCGCGGGGAACTCCTGGAGTCGACGCTCGCCCAGCTCGACGCCCACCTGGCCGAACCCCTCGCGGACTGCCTGGCCACCGACGCCGACGGCCGCCCGTGCCTGGAGGCCCGGTCCCCGCTGGACCTGGAGCGCGACCTCAAACTGCCCGGCGGCAACATCTTCCACCGCGAACTCTCCTGGCCCCACGCCCAGGACGGCACCGGCCGCTGGGGCGTGGAGACCCGGTACGCCAATGTCCTGCTCTGCGGCGCGGGCGCCGTGCGCGGCGGCGGGGTGAGCGGAGTGCCGGGGCACAACGCGGCGATGGCGGTGCTGGAGTCCGGGGAGGCGTGACGCGCCGGCGGACGACTCCGGACGTAGTACTCTGACTGAAGTGGTATGGCGGGGTGTGCTGCGGGCGGAGTGGTGACAGTGGTCAGACGGAACGAGCAGCGGCGGGCCGCCCTGGTGGACGCCGCGATCGAGGTGCTCGCCCGCGAGGGCGCCCGGGGGCTGACGTTCCGGGCGGTGGACACCGAGGCCGCCGTACCCGTCGGCACCGCGTCGAACTACTTCGCCTCGCGCGACGACCTGCTCACCCAGGCCGGCGCCCGGGTCTACGAGCGGCTCCAGCCCGACGAGGAACTCGTCGCCCGGCAGCGGGCCGCCGGCCGTGACCGGGAGGCCTACGCGGGGCTGATGCGGGAACTGGTCGGCCGCATCGCCGCCTTCCGCACCGGGTATCTCGCCCTGCTCGAACTCCGGCTGGAGGCCACCCGCCGCCCCGGACTCCGCGAGGTGCTCACCGAGCGGGTCCGCGCCGACGTCGAGGCCAATGTCCGCTACCACGAGGGATCGGGGCTCCCCGGCGACGCCATGGCCGTCAGACTGCTGTACCTGGCGCTGAACTGGCTGATCGTCGAACAGCTCACCCTGCCGGACGTCTTCGCCCCGGAGGAGCGCGAGCGGCTGGTGACGGCCGCGGTCGAGCGGATCGTGGCCGCCGGGTAGCCGGAACGGCCCGTCAGTCCCGCTTCCCGCGCAGGTCCACGATCCGCCGGATCTTGCCCACCGAACGCTCCAGCGTCTCCGGGTCGACGATCTCCACGTCCACCGAGACGCCGATGCCGTCCTTCACGGCCGCCGCGATCGACCGGGCGGCCGCGTCCCGCGCCGCGGCGTCCGCGCCGGGACGGGCCTCCGCGCGGACGGTGAGGGAGTCCCTGCGGCCCTCGGTGGTGAGGCGGAGCTGGAAGTGCGGTGCCACGCCCGGTGTGCGCAGCACGATCTCCTCGATCTGCGTGGGGAACAGGTTCACCCCGCGCAGGATCACCATGTCGTCGCTGCGGCCCGTGACCTTCTCCATCCGCCGGAACACCCGTGCGGTGCCCGGCAGCAGACGGGTCAGGTCCCGCGTCCGGTACCGGACGACCGGCATCGCCTCCTTGGTGAGCGAGGTGAAGACCAGTTCACCCCGCTCGCCCTCCGGGAGGACCTCGCCGGTGAAGGGGTCGACGACCTCCGGGTAGAAGTGGTCCTCCCAAATGTGGAGGCCGTCCTTGGTCTCCACGCACTCCTGCGCGACGCCCGGTCCGATCACCTCCGACAGCCCGTATATGTCGACCGCGTCGATCGCGCACCGCTCCTCGATCTCCTGCCGCATCCGCTCCGTCCACGGCTCCGCGCCGAAGATCCCCACCCGCAGCGAGGTGGAGCGCGGGTCGACACCCTGCCGTTCGAACTCGTCGAGCAGGGTGAGCATGTAGGACGGGGTCACCATGATGATCCCGGGCTTCAGATCCTGGATCAGCGTCACCTGACGGGACGTCATCCCGCCGGACGCGGGGATCACCGTGCAGCCGAGCCGTTCGGCGCCGTAGTGGGCACCCAGACCACCGGTGAACAGACCGTAGCCGTAGGCCACATGTGCCGTGTCCCCGGGGCGGCCGCCCGCCGCGCGGATGGAACGGGCCACCATGTCGGCCCACAGGGAGAGGTCGCCCTCCGTGTAGCCGACGACCGTGGGGCGTCCGGTGGTGCCGCTGGAGGCGTGGATGCGGCGGATGCGGCCGCGGTCCACCGCGAACATGCCGTACGGGTAGTTCTCCCGCAGGTCCGCCTTGGTGGTGAACGGGAAACGGGCCAGATCGGAGAGCGAGCGGCAGTCGTCCGGGTGGACGCCCGCCCGGTCGAAGGACTCCCGGTGGAACGGCACATGGTCGTACGCGTGCCGCAACGAGTTCCGCAGCCGCTCCAGCTGGAGCGCCCGCAGGCCCTCGAGATCGAGCCGCTCCGCCGGGTCCAGCAGGTCCGCCGCCTCCGTCATCAGGACGTTCTCCTCACCAGTCGGGCAATCGTACCGATCCGGGCGACCGATCATTCGGTCGCTCCACCGGAATCAGTAAGTCAGGCCGCGCCTCCCGGGGCAAGAGCCCGGCCTGCGCCTTCCCGCGCGCCGGCGCCCCTCACGGGGCCGGGACGGCAAAGCCCCCGCCCCGCGGCCCGTACGCCGTCATGAAGCGGTCGCGGAACTCGTCCATGCCCCAGCGCGGGGCGTCCGGCGCGGGCTTCAGCCCGTCGGACCAGCCCCAGTCGGCCACCCGGTCCAGCACCTTCGGATCCTTGGCGACGATCGTGACGGGCACGTCCCTGCTGGTGCTCCCGGCGGTGACGGTGGGCACCGGCTGGTGGTCGCCGAGGAAGACCAGGACCGTGTTCTCGTCGCCGTACCGCTCGACCCACTCGGTGAGGCTGCTCAGCGAGTACTCGATGGCCCGCCGGTACTCGGTGCGCACCTTCTCCGGGTCCTTCCAGACCTCCTTCGGGTCCGTGCCCTCCTTCTTGATCCCGTGGAACACCGAGCCGTCGCCGAGGTCGTCCCAGTCGATCATGCGCGCGACGGGGGACCAGGGGTTGTGGCTGGAGGCGAGGATGATCTCCGCCATGATCGGCTCGCGCCCCTCCCTGCCGTGCTCCAGGCGCTCGAAGGCCTCAAGGCTGAACTGGTCGGGCACGGGAGTCCAGCTGAAGTACGGGCCGTGGTAGCCGAGGTGCTCGGAGTCGTAGATGTGGTCCAGGCCGAAGAACTCGCCCTCCGGCCAGGCCCGCCGCACCCCGGGCACGATGCCGACGGTCCGCCAGTCGCCGGTCTTGCGGAAGTACCGGGTGAGGGTCATGCGGTCACTGGTGGTCAGACTGCGGTAGCGCTGCTGGTTCTTGATCCACAGGCCGGACAGGAAGGTGGAGTGCGCGAGCCAGCTGCCGGCGCCGGTCACCGGGGACCTCAGCCAGCCGCTGCGGGAGGCGAAACCGGCGTCCGCCAGCCTCCGGGTGCCCTCCTGCAGCGCCGCGTCGACCGGTCCCGCCATCGCCGGGTCGTCGATCGCGACCCGGCCGTAGCTCTCGATGAAGGTGAACAGGACGTCCTTGCCGCGCAACCCGGTGAGCAGCCGGTCGGGGGGCGTCCTCGCGAAGGCGTCGTCGGCGGCCTCCTCCTCGAAGACCCGCGCGTCGCGCAGTCCCGCCCGCACCTGCTCCACCCGGTTGCCCAGCATCTCCGCGGTGCCCTTGGTGGCGATCTGCACGCCGTCGACCCGCACGCCCAGGGTGACACAGGTGATCCACGCGACGCCCAGGACCAGCGTCGTACGGACGGCGGCGGGACGGTGGCGGGACATCAGACCGGTCAGCCGCACCGTCGCCAGCGTCATCAGCGTCGGCAGGGCCACGAACAGCGCGATCACCCCGGCGACGGCCAGCACCTGCCCGCCCCGGCCGAACGACTCCCGGACGAAGTCCGCCGCGTCGTCCAGCAGGATCCAGTCGAGCACCAGGTCGAAGGGCCGGGCCAGCACCTGGTGGAAACCCATGTCCACGAACTTCAGGACGGTGAGCAGACCGAGCAGAACGCCCGAGACCACCGCCGCGGTCCGCCGCCACCTCGACGGCAGCGCGAGCAGCAGCGCGGCGAGCAGGATGCCCTCGGCGGGCAGCCGGACGAACGCGCCGGCGCCGAGCCGTTCCACCCGGTTCGGCACCAGAAGCGCGAAGAGCACCAGCGCCCCGGCGAGCACGGTCGTCCCGACGGTGACACCGCGCGCCGTACGCGGCCACCGGTGCCGCCGGCCGAACCGGCCCGGTGGCGTGACCACCGGCGGCGTGCCCCCGGCGGCCTCCCCGGGTGCGGCCGGGGCACCGCCCCGGTCCGCTCCGCCCTCGGTGGTGTCCGGCAGCCGGCGGGGGCGAATGAAGAGCGGCACCCGGAGGGTCCTTCCGTGCGGTCCTGCGCCGGCATGGGGAACAGGGCCCGGTGAACGGGCCCGCGCCCACCAGTACGTCGGCACGTCGCCGTGGGTTCAAAGCGGGGCGGCCCGGTTCGGTCCCGCCCGTCCGGCGTCCTCGCGGAAAGGTGCTCCGCGCGGCCTGTCGGCGGCGGGAACCGATCGCTAGGCTGGCCCGCGGACGACGGTAATCGGGAGGAGCACGGACGTGGCCGAGAGCACCACCCAGCAGCGCCCCCTCACGGGCTGGGACAAGCCGGACCTGGACCTCAGCAACGCGCAGTGGCGGTCCAGCAGCGGTGGCCTGGGCGATGTCCAGATCGCCTTCGTGGAGGGCTTCATCGCCATGCGCAACAGCGGCAGCCCGGAGAGCCCCTCCCTGATCTTCACCCCCGCCGAGTGGGGCGCCTTCGTGTCCGGAGCGCGGGAGGGGGAGTTCGACCTGACGTGAGCGGCGCCGCCGCCGCGGTGGGTGTTCCGCGCGTTTTTCCGGACACGCGATCAAAAGCGCCGCCCCCGGCCCGCGCCCGAGCCGGGCCGGCCGGGGAAGGCCGAGGCCACAGGTCGTATCCCGGAGGCGAGGAACCATGGACACCCAGCCGGTCGTCGCGGCGGTCGACGGTTCGGACGACAGTCTGCGCGCCCTGGAGTGGGCCCTCGACGCCGCACGCCGGCGCGGGGCCCCGCTGCGGATCGTGCACGTACGCCAGTACGCCCCCTGGACGCAGCCCGAGGTGCTGGCGGCCGGGCCGCCCGGCCCCGACGAGGACCCGGTCCTCGACCGGGTCCGCGGTCACCTGGCGCAGCGGAGCGGCCCGCCCGCCGTCGAGTACGTCGCGCCGGAGGGGGCGCCGGGGGCGCTGCTGCCGGAGGCGGGTGCCACGGCCCGGCTGCTGGTGCTCGGTTCCCGGGGCCGCGGGGGCTTCGCCAGTCTGCTGCTCGGCTCCAACTCCCTGGCCGCGGCCCGCGACGCCGAGTGCCCGGTCGTCGTCGTGCCCCGGCCCGGGCGCGGGGGCGGCGACGAGGCGCCGGCCGGGCCCGGCCGGTCCGTGGTGGTCGGCCTGAACGCCGACAGCCCCGACGAGGCCACGCTCGCCTTCGCCTTCGCGGAGGCGGCGCTGCGCGGTGTCCGGCTGCGGGTCATCGCCGCTTATCCGTGGCCCCTGCAGACCTGGATGCTGCCCGGGGAGATGCCCCCGCCGCGGATCGACCGGGACGCCGTCGAGCACGAGATCCGCGTCCTCGCCGACGGCTTCCTCGCCCCGCACCGCGAACGGCACGCCGGGGTCACCGCCGAGACCGACGTGCTGCCCGGAGACGCGGCCGGCCATCTGGTCGAGGCGTCGCGGGACGCCGGGCTGGTCGTCGTGGGCCGGCACCGCCGCCGCCTGCTGGCGCCCGCCCGGATGATGGGCTCGGTGACCCAGGCGGTGCTGCTGCACGCGGTGAGCCCGGTCGCGGTGATTCCTCCGGCGGCGCCGGAAGAGTGATCCGGAGGGGCCTGCCGAGCCGGAGCGGGGCAGGGGCTGCGCAACTCGGCGCGGCCAAGGCGGCTCATGGGTGCAGGCGAATCCATCGTTGACGGCATGCGGGACTCGATCACCACGGACACCCACCTCGTCCTGGACCTCGCCCTCACCGTCCGTCACGACGGCGACGGCGGGGTCACCGACGACCTGTCCGATCCCACCGCCCTCACCGCCCGGGTGCGCGCGCACCCGGGCATCCTCCTCGGCACGGAGCGCTTCGTCGCCGACGCGGACCACCTCACCGCCGTCCGCGACCTGCGCACCGCCGTGCGCACCGCCGTGCGCACCCTGTTCGCGCACGCCGTCCGCCCGGACGAACCGGGTCCCGCGGACGCGGCCCGCCTGCTGCCCGTCCCCGAGGCGCTGCGCCGGCTGAACGGGGCGGCTGCCCGCACTCCCACCGTCCCCGTCCTGCGGTGGGCCGACGGGGCCGGGCCCGTCGTCCGCCGGCATCCCGTCCCGGACGGCGGGCACGACCTGGCGGCCGTACTCGCCCAGGCCGCGATCGCGTTCCTCACCGGCCCCGACCGCGAGCGCCTCCGCGCCTGTCACGCCCCCCGCTGCGTGCGCTACTTCCTGAAGGGACACCCGCGTCAGGAGTGGTGCGAGCCCTCCCGCGGCAACCGTGCCCGGGTGGCCCGCCACCACGAGCGGCACCGGCGGTCCGGGGAGCAGGGGCGGGTGTCGCCCGACCGTCCGCATCCGGGGCCGGGCACGTACCATGGCGGCATGTCGTTCCTCCGCCGCCGCAGCGCCACGCCCGCCGGGCCCGACTTCGACGTACTGGCCATGGACCCGGGCGACTGGCCCGGCAATCTGGGTGCCGGGCTGCTGCCCGCCCCCGACGGAAGCTGCCAGGGCGTCTTCCTGCGCTACGACCTGTTCGGCGGCCGCGGTCCCGCGATGATCATCGGTAATCTGCCCGAGGGCTCCCCGGCCCGGGACGTCCCGGAGGGCGAGGTCCCCTTCGAGGTCGGGCAGCTGCTGCTGGCGCTGGAGAACGACGAGGAGATCACCGTCGTCGGCACCGAGGACGTGCCGGTGATGCAGGGCGACAACCTGCTGATCGTGCGCCGCGTCAAACTCTCCGAGGGCCGGATCTCCTGCGTGCAGTTCGACCGCAGCGACAACGTCCTGGTGACCATCGCCGCCTGGGACCGCCCCATCACCGACGACCTGTACGCCCTCCTCAAGCCGCTCCCCGCGGAGCTGTTCCAGCAGGGCTGACACCGCCCCCACGGCGCGGGCGCCCCCGGACGTCGACGTCCGGGGGCGCCCTTCGTCGATGTGCCGCCGGCCGCGGCTAGGACGACCGCACCGTCACGTCCGCCGCCCGGACGAAGCCGATCCGGTGGCCGAACTGGATCTCGTAGTACAGGTCCTCGCCCCGCACCACCCGGTGGGACGACTCGTCGAAGGTCACCGCGTAGTAGTACTCGCCGGGCACCTTGCCCCCGGTCACGTACTCCTGGCCCTCGAGCACCGTGTACGGCAGCGGCGACACCGCCTGGACCGGCACGCCCTGAGGGTAGGCGTCCTTCTCCGGGTACGCCCTTCCGTACACCGGCACCGAGGCGAGGCCCTTCCTCGGGGTGACGACCCTGCCCTTCGCGGGCACCGCGGTGGGGTGCTTCCGCGGGTTCTCGAACCAGGCCTTCCGGCCGAGGTACCAGATGGCGGTCCAGTCGCCCCAGCGGTCGGCGACCGCGTACCGCTGGCCCGTGGAGACCCGGGAGGAGAGGTCGTTCACCCCGGTGGTCGGGGCGGAGCCGAGGCCGATGTCCCTGATCAGCGGGGAGTCCACGTCGTGGTCGGAGTAGAGGCGCACCGCGCTCGACCCGTGCGTGGCGCACGGCTCGCCCGCCCGCTCGCAGCCCGTGAAGACCGGGCGGTTGGCCGCGTAGTCGGGCCGGATCGTGACCATGCCGGAGTGCTCGCCGGCGGTGGCCTTCAAGGGCTTGCCCAGCAGTTCGAAGTAGTGCCGCCAGTCCCAGTACGGTCCGGGGTCGGTGTGCATGCCGGGGACGGTGGCGGTGGTCGGCGCCGGCACCGTGTCGTGGCCGAGGACGTGCTGCCGGTCCAGCGGGATGTCGTACTTCCCGGCGAGGTACTTCACCAGCCGGGCCGAGGACCGGTACATCGCCTCGGTGTACCAGGCGTCGGGGTCCGCCAGGAAACCCTCGTGCTCCAGACCGATCGACCCCGCGTTGACGTACCAGTTGCCCGCGTGCCAGGCCACGTCCTTCGCCTTCACGTGCTGGGCGATGTGACCGTCCGTGGAGCGCAGACTGTATTGCCAGGACACATAGGTGGGGTCCTGCACCATGTCGAGGACGCCCTCCCAGGCGCCCTCCGTGTCATGGACGACGATGTACCGGATGCGCTGCGAGGCGGGCCGGTTCCCCAGGTCGTGGTTGCCGTAGTCACCGTCGCCGAACTCCTCGTACGGCGCCGGGATCCACTCGCAGGACACCGTCTTCGGGCACTCCGTCCCGGCGGCGGAGGCGCTGCGCAGTCCGGCGCGCTCCAGCGCCGCGGTGTCGGGTGCCAGGCCCGGGCGGGCGTCCAGGACCACCCGCTGCCCGGCGTCCGTGACCCGTGCCCCGCCGGTGCGGATCACCTGGTACACGTCGTGGGCGTACGCCGCCGCCGACGCGGTGTCGTCCGCACCGGAGAAGAGGGCGACCGCCGCGTACCAGTCCGCGGGGTCGTCGCTCCTCGGCCCGCCCAGCCGGCGCTGGGCCTCGGCCAGCAGGGCGGCGCCGCCCGCCACGTTCGCGGCCGGGTCCTCGCGCAGGCGTTCGGGGCTGAGGCCGGACAGGCGGGCGGCTTCCGGCAGCGTGGTGAGCCGGGCCGGCAGTTCTTCGGTCCGTGCCGCTCGCGCCTCGGGACGTTTCGGCGGGCGGGCCTCGTCGCCGCGCGGGTCCTCCGTGCCGGAGGAGTGGTGGTCGGAGGCGGCGAGCGCGGTGCGGGCGTCCGTGAGGTGCATCGGTCCGTAGCCTCCGGTCACGCTCGGGGCGCCGCCGTGGGCGTCCCAGCGGGACTGGAGGTAGGAGACGCCGAGCAGCACGCTCTGCGGTACGCCGTACTCGGCGGCGGCGGTGGCGAACGCGTGTTGCAGCCGGGTGCTGCTCGAAGGGGCCGGGGCGGGCGCCGCGCCCAGCAGCGGCAGCGTCAGCGCGACCGCGGCGAGGGCGCAGAGGACACCGCGGGCGGCGCGTCTCGGCGGCCCGGCCGTGCGGCGGGGCTCGATGGCGGGTTCTCGCAATGCAGCCTCCTGGGACGATCGGGCACGGTGCGCCGGATGGGGCCGAGCGGTGCGTCAGTCGTACCGGTCAGCCGATAATCCGTCAATCATGCCCAGGAAGGCGTGAATTGCCTTGTCAATCGGGGTGCGCGGGAATTTCGTGGCGGTGGGGCCGGGGCCTGCGGTGCGTCAGTGGTGTACGCCAATGGTGCTGGTCGGGGGGTGTGTGGCACAGCCCGGCGATCGCGGAGTACCCCTGCGCCCACCCTCCCCGCTCTCGACTTCGCTCGAGCGGAGGGACCCCTATGAGCGGGGGACCCCCGTCACCCCTGGGGCGCCCCCAGGCCCTTGAGGCACTGGGGGAGGCGCGACCTTGCCCGCAGCGGCGGTGACGGGGCGTCAGCGGGTGCCCACTGCCGCGCGTACGGCCCGGCGGGCCAGTTGGCAGTCGTCGTGGAGGCGGCGGAGGAGGAGGCGGTGCTCCTCGCCGGACGGGGCCGTGGGAGAGGTGTCCTGCATCGACCGCTGCACGGCCGTCTCGTAGGTACGGATCTCCCGGGTCAGCACCAGCATCAGGTTCACCAGGAAGGCGTCCCGCGAGGCGGGCCCCGCCGACTGGGCGAGCTGGCTGATCTGACGCCGTGCCACCGGCGCGTCCCCCAGCACCGACCACAGCGTCGCCAGGTCGTAGCCCGGCAGGTACCAGCCCGCGTGCTCCCAGTCCACCAGCACCGGACCGGCCGGTGAGATCAGGATGTTCGACAGCAGGGCGTCGCCGTGGCAGAACTGGCCCATGCCCTGCCGCCCGGTCGCCAGCGCGATGCCGTGCAGCAGCTTCTGCAGGTCGCCCAGGTCCCGGTCGGTGAGCAGGCCCAGCTCGTGGTACCGGGAGATACGGGCCGCGTAGTCCAGCGGCGCGTCGAACGTCCCGGCCGGCGGCCGCCAGGAGTTCAGCCGGCAGATCGCGCCGAGTGCCGCTCTGATGTCCGCCCGCGGCGGTGCCTCCACCGGGTGCCGCTGGAGCGCCGCCACCCGGCCGGGCAGCCGCTCGATCACCAGCGTGCCGTTGTCCGGATCCGCCGCGATCAGCCGGGGCGCCCGCACGGGCGGGCGGTGCCGGACGAACGAGCGGTATGCCGCTATTTCGTGACGGATCCGTTCGCTCCACGCGGGGGAGTGGTCCAGTAAGCACTTGGCGACCGCGGTGCTCCGGCCGGTGGTGCCGACCAGCAGGACGGACCGGCCGGAGCGGCGCAGCACCTGGACCGGCGCGAACTCCGGGCAGATCCGGTGCACCGACGCGATCGCCGCGCGCAACTGGGCGCCCTGCGGCCCGGACAGGTCGAGCCTCCCGCTGAGCGGCTGGGTGCCCGGTCCCGCGGTGCGCCGTGTGTTGCCCGCGCCGAGCACGGGGTTCGCCGGGCGCGCGGGGGCGAGGTAGGGGCCGCTGTCCGACGGACGGGGGCGCAGCGGCCGGGGCGGAGCGGACACGGAGGACGATGCTGCGTACATGGGTGATACAGATCCCTTCGTGTGCCTGCGACGTCAGCGCACCACCCGGCCCGGCCGCCCGGGCGCACCCTGGGGAATGTCCCTGTGGCGACGGGGTCGTGGTGGCGCGTTCCTACTCGACACCCGATGGCCCCTGGCACACCATCTGGCGCACCCTGGCGAACCCTGGCGAATAGTCGCCCGGCAACCCGCACCGGGCTACTGTCAACTCAGCCGAGAACCTGGGGGCTTGACGTGAGCGGACAACCCAACACCCGGCTCTCGGACCTGTTCGGCCTGGCCGGCTGGTCCAAGGGCGAACTCGCGAGGCTGGTCAACCGGCAGGCGGCGGCCATGGGCCATCCCCAGCTGGCGACCGACACCTCCCGGGTGCGGCGCTGGATCGACATGGGAGAGATCCCGCGCGATCCCGTACCGCGGGTGCTGGCGGCCCTGTTCACCGAGCGTCTCGGCCGTGTCGTGACCATCGAGGACCTCGGTCTGGTCCGGCACGGGCGTACGGGGAAACGGCCACGCCCCGGGAGTGCGGAACATCCCGACGGAGTGCCGTGGGCGCCCGAGCGGACAGCCGAGGTCCTCACCGAATTCACGGGAATGGACCTCATGCTCAACCGACGCGGCCTGGTGGGCGCGGGCGCCGCGCTCACCGCGGGCTCCGCACTCAGCAGCGCCATGCACGACTGGCTGCACACCGATCCGGCCCTGACCGCCGACGCTCCCCGACTCGACGACCCCCTGCGCGCCGACCCCGCCGGGTTCGACCGTTACGAGGCCGCACCGATCGGCTCGCAGGAGATCGAGGAACTGGAGCGCTCCGTGGAGGTGTTCCGCGCCTGGGACGCCGCCCGGGGCGGCGGTCTCCAGCGCAAGGCGGTGGTCGGCCAGCTCAACGAGGTGGGCGGCATCCTCGCCTACCACCACCCACCCCATCTCCAGCGGCGCCTGTGGGGCGTCGCCGCCAACCTCGCCGTCCTCGCGGGCTGGATGTCGCACGACGTCGGCATGGAACCCACGGCCCAGAAGTACTTCGTGATCGCCGCCCACGCGGCCCGGGAGGGCGGCGACCGGCCGCGCGCCGGCGAGGCACTCTCCCGGGCGGCCCGCCAGATGGTGCACCTGGGCCGTCCCGACGAGGCGATGGACCTGATGAAACTCGCCCAGTCCGGCTCGGGCGAGGAGGTCCTGCCGCGCACCCGCGCCATGTTCCACACCATCGAGGCCTGGGCGCAGGCGTCCATGGGCAAGGGCCAGGCGATGCGCCGCACCCTGGGCCGGGCGGAGGACCTGTTCGTCTCCGACAAGGGGGACGTGCCGCCGCCGAACTGGATGCAGCTGTTCAACGAGGCGGACCTGTACGGCATGCAGGCCCTGGCCTACCGGACGCTCGCGGAGTTCGAGCCGGACGCGGCCGCGCACGCCCAGCACTACGCGGACAAGGCGCTGGCGCTGCGGGTCGAGGCGCAGCAGCGGTCGAAGATCTTCGACTTCCTGTCCATGGCCTCCGCGTGCTTCATCGCCGACGACCCCGAACAGGCGGACCGGTTCGCGCGTCTCGCCCTGGTGTCGATGGGCCAGAACTCCTCGCGCCGCACCTGGGACCGGCTGCGCCAGATGTACCGGCTCACCGCCGAGTACGCCTCGTACCCGAGGATCCAGGAACTCAGGGAGGAGATCGAACTGGTGCTGCCCAGGCCCAGGGGCAAGGGCGGCAGCGCCCAGGCGTGAGGGCGGCCCGGCCCGTGGGCCCGCTCGCTACGGGGCGACCCGGGCGACGAGCACACAGGCGGTGTCGTCGCGCTCCCGCCCGCCGAACTCCTCCGCGACCGCCCGGACGCACTCCTGCGCGGTGCGGGCGGCGGCGAAGTGCGGGGCCAGTTCCAGCAGACGGTGCGCGGCCGTGGTTCCGGCCTGCCCGGGCACCAGCCCGTCGGTGTGCAGCAGCAGCACGTCGCCGGCCTCGAGGGTCTCCTCGGACTGTCCGTAGGAGGCGCCCAGGACGGCGCCGAGCAGTACGCCGTCCGGCGCGTCCAGCGCCCGCCCCGTCCCGCCGCGGAACAGCAGCGGGGCGGGGTGTCCGGCCCGCGCCCACAGCAGTGAGCGGGTCACGGGCCGGTAGCGCAGACAGACGGCGCTGCCCAGGGCGGGCTGCGCGGTGGTGTCCAGCAACCGGTTGAGGCAGGCCAGCAGCGGCCCCGGCGCGGTCCCGGTCATCGCCATGCCGCGCACGGCGCCGAGCAGCATCGCCCTGCCCGAGGCCGTGCCGACGCCGTGACCGGTCAGGTCGCCGACGCTGAGGAACGTCGTACCGTCGGGCAGTTCCAGGGCGTCGTACCAGTCGCCGCCGATGTGTGCGTGCGTCGACGGCGGCAGGTGGGCCGCGGCGAGGTCGAGGGCCCCCGGGCCGGTCCGCGGGAGCCGCAGGGGGCCGTGCCACGTCGGCAGCACGGCCTCCCGCAGCTCGACCGCGAGCCGGTGCTCGGCCCGCGCGGCGGCGTGCCGCCGGCGGTGCAGCGAGTCACGGGTCTCGCTCACCGCCCGTCGGCAGCGGCGCAGTTCGCTGACGTCGCGCAGCACCGCCCACATCGAGGCGGTGCTGCCGTCGGCACCGAGCACCGGTTCGCCCATCATGTGCACGGTCCGTACGCCGTCGTCCGGGCGCACGACGCGGAACTCCCCGTCGACGGGCCGGGCGTCGACGAGACAGTCCGTGACCATCGCGGTCAGTCTGGGCCGGTCCTCCTCGAACACCAGTGAGGGCAGTTCGTCGAGGGTGAGCGGCGCGGCGGCCGGGTCACGGCCCAGGATCCGGTACAGCTCCCCGGACCAGCGCACCTCGTCCGTGAGCAGGTCCCACTCCGCGCTGCCGACCCGGCCGAGCGGGGAGTCGTGCCGCGGCGCGGACGCCGGACCCGGCACGGGCAGCGGTTCGTCCCGCAGTTGCGCCAGGTGCCGCCCCAGATCGTCCAGCTGGTGCAGCGCCAGGTCGTACAGCGCGCGCCGCCAGCGTTCCCCCGGGTCCGCCGCGCCGGCCGGGCTGTTCCGGCGCACGGCGTCCACCTCGCCCTTGAGCCGCCGGGTCTGCGAGATGAGAGCGTCGACCGGGCCGTGTCCCGGTGGCTGGGCGGCGGGGCGGTCCGCGGAGAGGTGGGACGGCATGACGCACTCCGATGCGGGGACGGTACGGCCTTCAGGCGGAGGGACCGTTACGACTGTCGCACAGCCCGCGACGGTCCGTGAGGGATTCGGCAACACACGATAAGGCGGTGCCCATGGCATATGCCACCGTCTCCGCCGGGTTACCCGCGGGAATACGTCGGAGGCACCCCGGGCGTCTCAACTCCCATGGTACGCAAGTGATATGACGCACCGTCGGTCACCCGCCACCACTCATCCGCACGTTCGACGGACATGTGTTCGCGTGCGAGTGACCGGTGGGTCGCCCCGTCCTCAGTAGCGCAGCACCGCCGCCATCCCGTCCGCGTCCCCGAGCGCGCCGTCCGGGACGAAGCGGACCTCGGCGCCGGTCTCCAGGCACTGCTCGACGATCTCGTCCACGATGTCCGCGCGGACGTCCAGGTCGCCGTCCTCGGCGACGACCAGATGGTCGCCGGTGTCGCGGACCGTGATCCGGTAGTTCTCCTCCACGGCCAGCAGCCTGACCCGGCCCTCCCGGGCGCTCTGCCACAGCTCGTCGACGCCGGCCGCGAACTCCTTGCGCCCCCGGGCCGAGTCCAGCGCGCGGGCCACGTCCTCGGTGCTCTTGCGGGCCCGGTCCTCGAGCGCCGGCCCCACGGCCTGCCACACCGCCTCGGGCGTGCCGTGCGCCAGCCCGCCGTGCGGGACCTGCACGGCGTCCCCGGCCACGCTGCCGGCCTCGCACAGCAGGGACAGGGCGGCGGGATCACCGGTGACGTACAACGGCCGCGGGTGGTCGCGCAGCAGCTTCCCCATGGCGGTGTCCGCCTCGCGCAGGAACCGGCGGGTGTCCTCGTCCCGGAAGTTGCCCGGCTGGTCGCCGATCCACTCCTGCCGCTCCGGGTCGAAGTTCGGCTCCTCACGGATCAGCGGGAAGCCGCCGGCGCGCTCCTCGGTCACCCGGTCCACGCCGCCGCTCCACAGGGTGGCCCGGTCGGCGGACACGGAGAGCACCCAGAACGGCTGCTCCGCCGTGTGGGCGGAGACGAGGTTGCGGGTCAGGAAGGTGTCGGAGAGGACGATGCGCTCGGGCACGGTGCGGGCGAGCGACCACACCTGGTGCTCGCCCGGCGCGGCGAAGATGGCCAGGCCGTCCTCGGAGTGCGCCAGATCGACCTCGGCCAGGGCCCGGTCCAGGTGCAGGGCCACGTCGGCGCGCCGGTCCCGGGTGACCGCGGGATCGGCCTCCAGCCTCTTCTTGGCCTCGGCCACCGCGTTGCGCAGCCGGACGGCGTCCTGGGCGCTGAGGGGATCGCGCCGGTGGGTCGGCGTCAGCACGGACACCGCCGGGTAGGGACGCGGGCGACGAAGCCCGGCAAGGGTTGCGGGACTCAGATCGTGCTCCATGACAGCACCATAGGGCGGATCCGCCGATGGGGCATTCGGGGCACATTCACCCGCACGTCACCGGGGCCGGGCGGCCGCTCAGGGGCGGCTGTCGTCCTCCGGTCCGCAGGAACTGCCGCTGCGCGGCAGGGAGCCGTAGAGCAGGAAGTCGTCGACCTTGCGGTGGACGCACTCGGACGCCCCGTAGCCGGTGTGCCCCTCGGCCCGGTTGTCCAGCACCACGGCGGAGGGGCCGAGCCGCTCGGCCGTCTCCACCGTCCAGCGGTACGGCGTGGCCGGGTCGCCCCGGGTGCCGACTAGCAGCATTTTCGGCGTGTCGAGGTACTTGACCCGCTCGCGGATGTAGTCGGTCCCCCTGGGGCGGCCGTAGCACAGCACCACCTGGGCGAGCCGGTACGGCCCGAAGACCGGCGAGGCCTCCTCGTAGGCGCCGCGCAGCCGGGCCAGGTCCCGGGTCAGCCGTTCGGCGTCCGGGCGGTCGGGGTCGTCCGCGCAGTTCACCGCCATCAGCGCCGCCGGCAGGTTGTCCAGGGGCACGTCCTCCTCGTCGACGAGGGGGTGGTCGTCCCGGTGCGGCACGGGCAGCGCCACCCCTCCGGTCGCGAGGGCCTCCACTCCGCGGGTGTCCCCGTCCTCCATCAGCTGGGCGAGCGCCCGCTGCAGCAGCGGCCACGCCTCCTTGGTGTAGAGACCCTGCCCGATGGCGGCGGCCAGGTCCTGGCCGGAGAACTCGTAACCGAATTCGGTCGGCACCGGGTTCTCGTCGAGCGAGTCGACCAGCTCCACGACCTGTGTGCGGGCCGCGCGCGCGTCCTGCCCGAACGGACAGGCGAGATCCTCGGTGCACCACGTGAGGAAGTTGTCCAGCGCGGTCTGCTGCCCCCGGGCACTGGCCAGCCCCTGCTCGGCCAGCGGCTCGGTCAGCGTGTCCACGCCGTCCAGCGCCATGCGGCCGACCTTCTCGGGGAACCGGGCGGCGTACACGGCGCCGAGCCGGGTCCCGTACGAGAACCCCAGGTAGTTGAGCTTCTCGTCGCCGAGCGCCTGGCGCATCACGTCCAGGTCGTGGGCGACGTCCACGGTGCCGATGTGCTCGAGGACCGGGCCCGAGTGCTCGGCGCACTCGGCGGCCACCTCGCGCAGCTTGCGCAGCGTCTCGCGCGGATCCGCCATCTCCTCGCCGCCGGTGGCCTCCAGCGCCTGATCGGTGGCGTCGGCGCCGCAGCTGACCGGTGCGGAACGGCCGACGCCCCGCGGGTCGAAGGAGACCACGTCGTACTCCTCGGTCAGGCCGAGGAAGTCGTCGCGGTTGTGGGCGAGGCCCATCACCCCCGAACCGCCCGGGCCGCCGAAGTTCAGCAGCACCGAGCCCCGCGGGTCGCCGGAGGCGCGGTAGCGGGCGAGGGCCAGTTCGAGGGTGCCCTCGTCGGGCTTCGCGTAGTCGAGCGGCACGGTGACCGTCCCGCACTGCATGTCCTCGGGCAGGTCCGTGCCCTCGCAGGCCGCCCACGTGATCTTCTGGTCGTAGAACCGGTCGAGGCCGGGATCCGTCCGGCCGGTGGCCGTCAGCCCCGTAGCCAGCAGGACCAGTCCGACCGCCCCGGTCGCCGCGCAGCGCCGGACCGGGGGCCGCACCGCACAGCGCCGGGCCGAGAGTCGCTCCGACAGCTTGGCCAGCATCGATGCCTCCAGGGACGCCCCGACCGGCGCCCTCGCCCACCATAAGCGGGCCCCGGGGCTCCCGCCCGTCGGCCCCGCGGCGGCCCGCCGGGCGCCCCGGTCCGGTGTCCGGCCGCCACGAGTTCGACGGCCTTTGCCCGGGGTTCGAGCGGCGGGACGCCCGATGGGGTGAACCGGCTGCGGCATACGGAGGAGCCATAACCCGGATGCCGCAGCCGCGTTCTCCCCGGTGCGGGCGAACGCCCGCGACCATCTCTGGAAGGCAGGGAACCGATGAAACGGGTTACCCGAAACGGTGTGATCGCCGTCGCCGCGGCGTCGGGCGCGATGGCCGTGGCGGCACCGGCGTACGCCGGTGCCGGGGCGGAGGGCGTCGCGGCCGGTTCGCCCGGCGTGGGGTCCGGGAACACCCTCCAGCTCCCGGCGCACGTCCCGGTGAACGTGTGCGGGAACACGGTGAACGTGGTGGGCCTGCTCAACCCCGCCGTGGGCAACACCTGCGTCAACGAGGACACGGCCGGGCAGCAGGCCGATTCCTCGGCGTCCTCGGCGTCCTCCGCCGGTGCGGCGGCCGGGAGCGGGACGCACGACTCGCCGGGCGTGGTGTCCGGCAACGGGGTGCAGCTGCCGGTGCACGTCCCGGTGAACGTCAGCGGGAACAGCGTGAACGTGGTCGGCGCCGGCAACGCGTCGGCCGGCAACACCTCCACGAACACCTCCGGGGAGCGGCCCGGCCGCCCGGCCCGGCCCGCGCCCGCCGCGCCGCCGCGCACCCTCCCCGATCCGGCGCCGCACGCGGACCCGCCGCACACCGCCGCCCTCGCCGACACGGGCGCCGACCGGACGCTCCCGGTCCTCGGCGCCGGCGCCGCGCTCTTCCTGGGCGGAGTCGCCCTGTACCGCCGCGCCCGCCTGCGGACGTACGGCTGAACCGCCCGGCACAACGGCCGGCCCCGCGGGTCAGCCGCGTCCGCGGTGGAACCGCCGGTGCAACTCCCTGACCTCCTCCGCCAGTCCGGGGACGGGGCCGGCCACGCTCACACCCGGGGCGATCTCGGCGACGGGCAGCGTCCGCACCGGCGGGGCGGGCACCCCCAGCTCGGTGAGCCAGGACGCCAGCTGCTCGGAGGAGGCGACGTACACGATGCGCCCGAGGCCCACCCAGGCGTGGGCGGCGCACATCGGGCAGTGCTCGCCGGAGGTGTACACCGTGGCCGCGGCCCGTTCCCCGGGGGTCATGCGGGCGGCCGACCAGCGGGCCGGCTCGAACTCGGGGTGCCGGGTGCGGTCCCCGGAGGCCACGCGGTTGTGGTCCTCGGCGAGCACGGTGCCGTCCCCGGCCACGAGCACCGAACCGAACGGCTCGTCCCCGGACTCCAGCGCCTCGGCCGCCAGTTCCACACAGCGCCGCAGATACGGCAGTTCCTCGTCCCGCACGACCACGGTCCGGCCTCCTCACGACGCTCGACCGACGGCCACCCTAATTCCCTTGCCCCGGGTGGCGCGCCGTGGTGGGGTCCGGTGCATGGATCAAGCCGCTGTACTCGCCCTGTTCGACCGTGAGATGCGCGAGGGGGCGCGGCCCGACGGCCCCGGCGCGGACGTGGAGCGCGTCGGCGCCGTGGTGCGCCAGCGGGGCCCCGCGCACGGCTGGAACGGTGTCGTCTGGTCCGCCCTGGAGGCGGCGGACGCGGACGCCGCGATCGCGGAACAGATCGCGTACTTCACCGGACTCGGCCACGGGTTCGAGTGGAAGCTGTACGGACACGACCTGCCGGCGGACCTCGGGCGGCGGCTCGTGGCGGCCGGATTCGTCCCCGAACCGGTCGAGACGCTCATGGTCGGCGAGGTCGCCGGTCTCACCCTCGACACGGAGCCGCCCGAGGGCGTCCGCATCGTGCCGGTCACCGACCGGACGGGCGCCGACCTGGTGGCCGATGTGCACGAGAGGGCGTTCGGCGCCGACGCGTCCGGGCTCCGCCGGCACCTGTACGACCGGCTCGCCGCCGATGACGCCGGCACCGTCGTCGCCGTGGTGGCCCTGGCCGGTGACGAACCGGTGAGCGCGGCCCGGATGGAGCTGGTGCCGGGCGCCTCGTTCGCCGGGCTGTGGGGCGGCGGCACCGTACGGCACTGGCGGGGACGGGGCGTCTACCGCGCGCTGGTGGCCCACCGGGCCCGGGTCGCGGCCGACCGCGGCTACCGCTACCTCCAGGTCGACGCCTCCGGCCGGAGCCGGCCCATCCTCGAACGCCTCGGCTTCACCCCGCTGACGACGACCACGCCGTACGTGTACGTGCCCGTGCGGCGGGACGGTGACGCGGCGGCACCCGGCGAGCCCCGGTGAGCGGACAGCTCCTTGACGCCGACGGGAATCGTCCGGAAGGCCCCGACGCGCTGACGCCCCGGGACCACGAGCCGGCCCGGCACACCGGTGACGACACCGGTGACGAGGGCGCCGGTGGTGCCGTCGATCTCCCTCTCGCCCTTCTTCTCCCGGCCTCCGCCGTACTGCGTGTGCGCCCCGGCCGCCGGGACGGTCCGCCCGGACGCGAAAGGGCCGGTCCGCGGCCGACGCGGACCGGCGCTCCGCTCCTTTCGCGGCTTCACTAGGGCCGGCGGGCGCTCCTGACGGCCGTGGCGGCACAGGCCGTACCCAGGATCACGGTGAGGGCGCCGATGACGACGTTGTTCCAGATCACGCCGGCGTCGGGGCCGTCGCCGACGATCCACGGCGAGATGATCATCCATATGCCCAGGGCGCACATGGCCCCGCTGAGGCCGTACATGCGCGCCGGGGCCGCGGTGAACCCCAGGGCGAGCAGACCGATCGCGATGCCCACGATCAGGTTGTGGACCACGAGGGAGGGCTGGCTCGTCGTGTAGTGGAGTATCCACGGGGACACCGCACAGTAGAGACCGAGCAGGAACACCGGTCCGTCCACGAGGGCCACGTCGCGGCCGCCGAGCATACGGGCGTACCGTTCCCGCATCTCGGGAGCATCGGGGTGGCTTGTGATGTCACCGCGCGGGTGCGAGACGTCGGCCATGGGTCGTCTCCTTCGACTAGCAGGTCTGACCGCTTCTGGTGCGGTGTGCGGTAAGAGCCGCGTAAGTCCATTCTGCTCTTATTTTCCCTTTATGTGTAGGGCTCGCGGGAGGGTCGGGCCCGTCTGCGGCACGGTGACTGGTCTAAACCCTTGACTGGTACATACCAAAGCGGTTGAGTGTGCTCCCACACCCCCCACCACGGCCGCCCCCACTGCCGTGACCGGCCCCGCCGGTATGTGCGGGCGAGGTCCCGCTCCGGCATGTCCTCGTCCGGGAGCGGCCGCGTTCCGCGAAGGAGTTGTCCCCTTGTCGAGAAGACGCATCGCCGCCGTGACCGCCGCCCTCGTCCTCGCCGCCGGCGCCCCGGTGCTGCTCCCCGCCGCCACCGCCTCCGCCGCCTCGTGCTCCGGTTATCCGAACTGGGTGGCCGGGAGGTCGTACAACGCCGGTGACATCGTGCGCTACACCGACGGCCGGGCGTACATCGCCGAGCACGCCAATCCGGGGTACGACCCGGTCATCAGCACCTGGTACTGGGAGCCGTACGCCTGTGACAACGGCCCCGGAACGCCCGTCGGCACCTTCGTCGTGACCGAGGCGCAGTTCAACCAGATGTTCCCGAACCGGAACCCCTTCTACACCTACAGCGGGCTCACCGCGGCGCTGAGCGCCTACCCCGGTTTCGCCAACACCGGCAGCGACACGGTGAAGAGGCAGGAGGCCGCCGCCTTCCTGGCCAACGTCGGTCACGAGACCGGCGGCCTGGTGCACGTGGTGGAGCAGAACACCGCCAACTACCCGCACTACTGCGACTGGGGGCAGCCGTACGGCTGTCCGGCCGGGCAGGCCGCGTACTACGGGCGCGGACCGATCCAGCTGAGCTGGAACTTCAACTACAAGGCGGCGGGCGACGCACTCGGCATCGACCTCCTGGGCAACCCCTGGCTGGTGCAGAACGACGCGGCCGTGGCCTGGAAGACGGCGCTGTGGTACTGGAACACCCAGTCCGGCCCGGGGACCATGACCCCGCACAACGCCATGGTCGGCCAGGCCGGTTTCGGCCAGACGATCCGCAGCATCAACGGCTCCCTCGAGTGCGACGGCCGCAACCCGGCGCAGGTGCAGAGCAGGGTGAGCGCGTACCAGCGGTTCACCCAGATCCTCGGAACGTCACCCGGCGGCAACCTGTACTGCTGACGCCCGGCCGTTCGGCATGGTGTCATGCACCTGACTTAAACCCCGGGCCACGGCCCGCGCACCGCACGTGCGCGGGCCGTCCCTCGGACGAAGGGCAGCCGCCATGCGCACCCCCCACGCCCTGCTCGCCACGACCGTCACGGCCGCCGCGCTGGCCGCGACGGCCGTGGCACCCGTACCCGCCGCGGCGGCTCCGCCGTCCGGCGTCCACTACGTCCAGAGCGCGACGACCGGACTGAACGCCGCCGACGCCTCCGGGGCGGTCGAGCAGCACAGGCCGCGCGGCGACGAGGACCGTCAGCGGTGGAACCTGCGCGCCGACGGCACCCTGGAGAACACCGACAGCCCCGGCACCTGCCTCGGCCGCACCGGCGACCGGGCCCGGACCGTCGCCTGCGCGAGCCCGGAGGCGCGCTGGGAGATCGCCTCCGCGGGCGCGGACCGCTTCACGCTCACCGTCCCCGGCACCGACCGCCGCCTCACCGTCACCCCGAAACCCCCCGGTGCCAATTTTCCCGCCCCGCTCGCCGTCGGCGGCGGTACGGGCGACCTCGCCACCTGGTACCTGACCCCGGTCGACCCGGTGACCCGTCCCCTGCCGCCGCGGGACCAACGCACCCTGGACCAGGTCACCTTCCTCACCGCCCACAACGCCTACGCCAACGGCGTCGACGGCGGCTTCGCCCCGCCCTTCATCGACCTCTTCCCCAACCAGAACCGGGGAATCGAACGCCAACTCGCCGACGGGGTCCGCGGATTCATGCTGGACATCCACCAGACCCCGGACGGCGCGATCCTCTGCCACAACAGCTGCACCCTGGTCAGCAGGCCCGTCGCCCTGTGGGTGGACCTCCAGCGGATCGTCGACTTCCTGCGCGCCCACCCCGACCAGTTCGTCACCGTCTTCCTGGAGGACTACGTCGACCCGGGCGTCCTGCGCGCCGAACTCGCCCGCGTCCAGGGGCTGTCGGACGTGCTCTACCGGCCCGACCGCACCGGTGTCCGGGAGAACGGCTGGCCGGCCATGGGGCAGCTGGCCGCCGCCGGGCAGCGGCTGCTGATCTTCACCGACCGCAGCCGCGCCGCAGACCGGGCCGCCGGAACGACCCGGGACACCTTCGGTGTCATGTACCAGCGCGAGTGGACCGTCGAGAACCACTGGTCCATGGGCCCGGGCGTCGGTGCCTCCGACTGGTCCTGCTCCAGCCGCTGGTACGACGCGGGCACCAACATCCCGCTGACCCGTACCGAGCCGGGCTTCCGCCCCCTGTTCGTCATGAACCACTTCCGGGACACCACGATCACCTCCACGGCCGGCACGGACAACTCCAAGCTCGCCGACCGCGCCCGCCGGTTCTGCCGGCCGGCCGCCCGCAAGAAGCCCAACTACCTCGCGGTGGACCGCTACGACCTCGGGGACCCCGCGGCCGCCGTCGCCGCCCTGAACACCTACGCGTACCCCTAGCCGCCCCGCCGGTCCCGCTCCGGAGCCCTTCTCGGAGCGGGATTGGCGCGCCCGGCGGTTTTACGTATAACCTCTCCGGTCACTCCCCCTTCGAGAGGTCACGATGAGACGCATCCCCCTGGTCACCCTCGTCGTCGACGACTACGACGAGGCGATCCGCTTCTACACCGGGGCACTCGGTTTCCGGCTCGCCGAGGACTCGCCCCGGCCGGACGGCGGCCGCTGGGTCGTCGTCGAACCGGACGCCGGGCACACCGGCGCGGGGCTGCTGCTCGCCCGCGCCAAGGGGGAGGCCCAGCGTGCCAGGGTCGGTGACCAGACCGGCGGGCGCGTGGGCTTCTTCCTGCACACCGACGACTTCGCCCGCGACCACGCGCGCATGACCGCCGCCGGGGTGACCTTCCTGGAGGAGCCGCGCCACGAGCCGTACGGCTCGGTCGCCGTCTTCCGGGACCTGTACGGCAACCGCTGGGACCTGCTCCAGCCCGCCGTCCCCTGATCCGCTCCGCCTTCCTGTCGAACGACCCGCCGAGGAACGACCACACATGTCATCTACGCGCATGGACGAAGAGACCCTCCGCCGCCTCCCCAAGGCGGTGCTGCACGACCACCTCGACGGCGGTCTGCGCCCCGCGACCGTCGTGGAACTGGCGCAGGCCGTCGGCCACACGCTGCCCACCACCGACCCCGACGAACTCGCCGCCTGGTACGTCGAGGCCGCCAACTCCGGTGACCTGGTCCGCTACATAGCCACCTTCGAGCACACCCTCGCCGTCATGCAGACCCGCGAGGGCCTGCTGCGCACCGCCGAGGAGTACGTGCTCGACCTGGCCGCCGACGGCGTGGTCTACGGCGAGGTGCGCTACGCCCCCGAGCTGAACACCAGGGGCGGGCTGACGATGAGCGAGGTCGTGGAGACCGTCCAGGAGGGCCTCGCCGCCGGCATGGCCAGGGCGGCCGCCGCCGGGACGCCCGTCCGGGTCGGCACCCTGCTCTGCGGCATGCGGATGTTCGACCGGGTCCGCGAGGCCGCCGACCTGGCCGTCGCCTTCCGGGACGCCGGTGTCGTCGGCTTCGACATCGCCGGCGCCGAGGACGGCTTCCCGCCCGCCGACCACCTCGACGCCTTCGCGCACCTGCGCCGCGAGAACGTGCCCTTCACCATCCACGCCGGTGAGGCCCACGGCCTGCCCAGCATCCACCAGGCGCTCCAGGTGTGCGGGGCCCAGCGCATCGGGCACGGGGTGCGCATCACCGAGGACATCGTGGAGGGCAAGCTCGGCCGTCTCGCCGGCTGGGTCCGCGACCGCCGGATCGCGCTGGAGATGTGCCCCACCTCCAACCTCCAGACCGGCGCCGCGACCTCGATCGCCGAGCACCCGATCACCGCGCTGAAGGACCTCGGCTTCCGGGTCACCCTCAACACCGACAACCGTCTCGTCTCGGGCACCACCATGACCCGGGAGATGTCCCTGCTGGCCGAGCAGGCCGGCTGGACGCTGGACGACCTGCGCACGGTGACGGTGAACGCCGTGAAGAGCGCGTTCCTCCCGTTCGACGAGCGCAGCGCCCTCATCCGGGACGTGGTCCTGCCCGGCTACGAGGGCGTGCGCTGAATCAGCCCCCGCGCGTACGCGGCCTGTCCGGCGTGCTGCAGATCGTCGGACAGGACGCTGACCAGCCGTACGCCCAGGGTCACCGGGGGGTCCCAGCGCTCGTCGACGACGCGCTCCAGGTCCTCGGCGGCCAGTGCGCGCAGCGCCCCCAGGGTCTGTTCGTGCACCGCGTCGTGGTAGCCGGTCAGCAGGTCACCGGAGCCGACCCGCACCCCGGCGACCTGCGCCGAGGTGTGGCCGTACCCCGTGTCACCGCGGGGCAGGCCGAGACCCAGGCGTTCCTCCCAGCCCCGGGAGAGCCACACCTGGTCGAGTCCGAAGGCGTCGGCGACGTGGTCGTCCTGGATCCGGGTGAGGTGCCAGACCAGCCAGGCGACGGAGTTCGCGTCGGGGCCGGGCCGGGCGTTGAGCCCGTCGGGGCCGAGGCCCTCGACGGCGGCGTGGACCTCTTCCCGGACGCGGCCGAAGCCGTCGATGAGGATGTCCTTGGCATGCATGCCTCCACCCTCGCGCATCCGCGCGCCTCACGCGCCCCCGTCGTCCAGCAGGGCCATCAGCGCCCGCGCCGCCGGGCTCGTCGCCCGCGGCGACGGCACCAGGGCGACCGTCTCGTACACCGCCTCACCGGTGTCCTTCAGCGGAAGCGCGGTGAGCGCCTCCCGCTTGTGCCGGAAGTGCCGCGGCACGACGGCGACGCCCAGGTTCTCGTCCACCAGGTCGAGCAGGCTGTGCACGTCGTTCACCTCCAGCGCCACCGTGCGCCGCACGCCCGCGGCGGCGAAGGCCGCGTCGGTGGCCCGGCGCGGACCCCAGTCCGGGTGGAAGTCGACGAAGACCTCGTCCGCCAGCCCGTGCGGGGTCAGCGGCGCCCCGGCCCGCGCGAGCCGGTGGTCCGGATGGCACAGCACGGTCATCGGCTCGCTGGTCAGCGGCACCGACCGCAGATGCTCCGGGTCCGCCTCCGTCCGGTAGGCGAAGGCCAGGTCCAGCCGCCCCGCCGCGACCTCCTCCGCCAGCGCGGCCGAGCCCCACTGGCGCAGCCGGATCTCCACGTCCGGGTGGAGCCGGCGGAACGCGGCGAGCAGCTCCGCCACGTTCACCCCGGCGATGCACTGCTCGGTGCCCAGCGCGAGGGTGCCGCGCAGCACGCCCTGCACCGCGGCCACCGCCTCGTGCGCGGCCCGCACCTGGGCGAGGATCCGCGCGGCCTCCGCCAGCAGCGCCCGGCCGGCCTCGGTGAGCGTCACCCTGCGGGTCGTCCGCACGAACAGCGGGGTCTGCAGCTCGCGTTCCAGGGCGCGGATGGACGCGGACAGGCCCGACTGGGAGACCATCAGCCGCTCCGCGGCGCGGGTGAAGTGCTGGTCCTCGGCCACGGCGACGAAGTGCTGGAGGTGACGCAGTTCCATGATTGAGAAGCGTATCCGCTGAATCCCATCGGATTCTTCTGTTGGACCACTGCCCGCAGGTCACGACAGAGTGGACGGGCGGTTCGACGGAGCCGCCGAGACGTGTGCCAACCCCCCTGGAGTCGTGTTGTACACCGCACACCCCGACCGTTACGCGGACATGCCCTACCGGCGCACCGGACGCAGCGGCCTGAAGCTCCCCGCGCTCTCGCTCGGCCTGTGGCACAACTTCGGCCCCGACCGGGCGGCCGAGACCCAGCGCGCCATCCTGCGCCGCGCCTTCGACCTGGGCGTCACCCACTTCGACCTCGCCAACAACTACGGGCCCCCGCCGGGCGCGGCCGAGTCCGCCCTCGGCGAGGCGCTGAAGGCGGACTTCGGGCGGTACCGCGACGAACTGGTGATCTCCACCAAGGCCGGCTATCTGATGTGGCCCGGCCCGTACGGCGAGTGGGGCTCGCGCAAGTACCTGCTGTCCTCGCTGGACCAGAGCCTGGGCCGGATGGGCCTGGACCACGTCGACATCTTCTACTCGCACCGCTTCGACCCTCGGACTCCGCTGGAGGAGACGATGGGCGCGCTGCACTCGGCGGTCCAGCAGGGCAAGGCGCTGTACGTCGGTGTGTCCAACTACTCCGCCGAGCAGACCCGCGAGGCCGCCCGCATCCTCGGTGAGCTGGGCACCCCGCTGCTGATCAACCAGCCGCGCTACTCGATGCTCGACCGCCGCCCGGAGGACGAGGGGCTGATGGACGCCCTGGACGAGCTCCAGGTCGGCTCCATCGCCTACTCCCCGCTGGAGCAGGGCCTGCTGACCGCCCGCTACCTCGACGGCATCCCCGAGGACTCCCGGGCCGCGAGCGACAGCCCCTTCCTGAACACCGACGCCGTCACCGGGGAGCTGGTGGGCCGGCTGCGCGCGCTCGACGAGATCGCCGCCTCGCGCGGTCAGAGCCTGGCGCAGATGGCGCTGTCCTGGGTGCTGCGCGGCGGCCGCCTCACCTCCGCCCTGGTCGGCGCGAGCAGCCCGCGGCAGCTGGAGGACAGCGTCGCGGCCACCCGGAACCTCGACTTCACCGAGGACGAACTGGCCCGCATCGACGCGGTCGTGAAGCAGTAGGAGCACCGGTGGGGGCCGGGCGGCCCCCGGCCCCCACCGGGTCACGCCGCCTCGGGCACCCGGTCCGGGAAGCCGTGCACGGCGCGGACGCGGTCCCCGGCGCCGAGCGTGATCACGGCCGAGCCGGCGACGGGGGCCGAGCCGCCCGCCCGGTTCACCGGCTCCCGGGAGGAGCGCGCGGTGTCGTGGTGGCCGTCGGCGTTCCCCACGAGCCGGAAGGCGAAGCCGGGGAACCGCTCGTGCGCCGCCGCGATCACCGCGGTGATCGCCTCGCGGACGACGGCGTCGGGCAACGGGTCGGCGCAGCGGCCGTCCGCGGTCCGGAGGCCGGCGACGGCCTCGGCGCCGTCGGCGTTCCGGGCCTCGACGCGGCGGGCGACGACGGCGCCGTAGTGGTGGGCGGCTGTGACCATGGCGAATCCTCCGGGGAAGTCGTGCCCGCAAGGCCGGCCGGCGGGTCCCGGTCGCTGCGACCCGGTACGCACACCCTGCCCGCGCCGCCCGGCCGGGGCCGATCGCCTCCGGGGCCATGAGCGGTCCACCGGCCACACCCGTACCGTTTCGGCCAACGGTGTCCGTGAATATGCCAGGAGACTGGCCGGAAACATGTGGTGACAGTGTTTCAGCGGTGAACATACTCGACAGCGAGAGCGCTTCACACCGCGCGACGGCGCCCTCACGCACGGCATGCGAGCCACGAGGCGGGCAGCCGGCCCGGCCCGGCGGGCGAGCGACGCAGCGGGGGAGGGGATGTGCACGACGAATTCCTGTGCCATGTCACCGCGTACGGGGTCTGCGACGGCCGGCGCATCGGCGTACCGCTCGGCACCTACCGGGCGCCCACTCTCGCCCTGGCCCTGTGGTGGCTGCGCGACCGCGCCCTCTGGATCGCCGAGCGCCTCGACCCGCGGCCCGACGCCGAGCACGTGCCGCCGGGGGCACTCGTCCCCGTCGCCGACGGCGTGCCCGACGTACCCGCCGTGCTGCGCACCTGGTGCGGCGACGTCGCCCGGCAGGGGGAGGTGGCCGAGGCGCTCGCCGCCGGACGGATGGTACGCGTCGCCACCGGCGACGACACCACCGAGTACGAACTGCTGGCCGAGTCGGTGGACGCCCTGCGCATGCAGCGCGCCGCCCGCGTCCTCGGAGTCCCGGTCGCCTGACCGCGTCCGTCCCGCCGAAACGGCCCGGCGAGAGGTACGGGAGAGCCGTTCCGGGCCCGGTGGTGGCGCCCGGCCGGTGGCCGGGGAGCCTGTCAGCGGGGCGTTTCGGTGCCGCGCCGGCGGCGCAGCGCCCGGGCCGTCAGTGCCCCCGCGAAGCCGGTGACCAGGCCCCACAGCAGGGCCAGGCCCAGGGCGCTCCACCACCGCGGCCTCAGCAGCACCTGGCCGGAGAAGCCCTCGCCCGGATCGCCGATGCCGAGCACGGACAGGCCGAACCGTGCGGAGATCCGGACCACGAGGCAGATCATCAGCACGGTCAGCGCCAGCGCCACCGCCATGCGCACGGCGTGCTGCCAGGCGCGGACCCGGGCCGGGGACCGCGCCGCCATCACGGACGCGGCGGCCAGCAGCAGCACCGCGTCCACCACCGGCAGCCACCACCACCTCCCGCCGTCGTGCTCGGTGAGCGTGCGCAGGTTCAGCGCCGAGACGCCCGGGGTGCGCAGCACCTCGTCGAGCACCTGCGGCATGGGCAGCCCGAAGGGCCCCTCCACCCTGCCGTCCCAGGTGGCGCCGAGCCCGACGGTCAGCGCCAGCCAGGCCACGTTGGGCAGCCCCAGGAGGATCACGGCGAACGTATCGGCCGGGTGCCCCCGGGTGGCGGCGACGACCAGGGCGATGACGAGGCCGATGACGACGGCGGCCAGCAGCAGCCCCACCATCGCCCGCGCCGCGGGACGCGCCGACCTCTGGAAGCGCAGCGGTCCGGCCGGCAACGGGGGGCAACGGAACACCGCCAGCGCCACCACCAGCACCCCCGCCAGCCAGAGCAGTCCGATGAGGACGGTCGGCGGCACGGCGGTGGAGAAACCCACCACCGGCCTGATCCCGAACAGCTCCCCCAGGTCACCGAGCGGGCCGTCGCCGAGGGAGAGCTCGTACGTGTGCCGCGCGGCGAGCGCGAGACCGAGGACCGCGAACAGCCACAGCGCGGCGATCCTCGCGGCCCACCCGGCCAGCCCGGGCGCCCCGGCGACCGTGCGGCGCCGCAGCGGACGCAGGAAGGACCGGCCGATGACCAGCGCCCCGGTGAGGGTGACGGACAGCGGGACCACCGTCAGACCGCCCTCCGTGCCGGCCAGGTCGCCGGCGTCCCCGGAGAGCTCCACCGTCCCGCCGACGGCCGTGACCACGGTCGCCGCGACCACCTGGGGGAAGGAACCGCCCGGCAGGTCCGTCGCGCCGGCCGCCCAGAGCCCCAGCGCGGCCACCGCGCCCATGGCGATCAGCGCGCCGAGGACCGTGACGAGGGCCTGCGCCCAGCCGTGACGGGCGGCCGGACGGCCGGAAGGGGTGTGTGGGCTCACCTCTGCACGCTAAGCAGCCCCGCCCGCCCCCGCCCGCCGGGAGGTCCGTCCGCGCGGCACGCCCTACCCGCGGTGCCCGTGTCCCGTCCGGATCACCAGGGCGTGGTCGCCGAGGCCCAGCAGACGGCCGGCCGGCAGCTCGCCGAGGGTCGTCAGGACCGCCTCGATACGGGCGGTGACCGGATCGAACGCCGCGTCGAGCACGGTGCCGCGTTCCTCGCCGCACTCGGTGAGCACCCTGCTCCCCACCAGGTCACGGTGGGGCGGGACCTCGGCCGGCCGGCCGGCCGGGCGCGCGATCAACATGTCCGGGCCGGCCGCCCCCAGGTCGGCCCAGGCCACCACGGCCTCCCTGCGCAGCCGCCCGCGCCGTATCCGGACGTGCGTGACCTCCCCGGCCGCCGCGTCGACCGTCAGCGCGCGCACCACCCCGACCCGGTCCGCGTCGCCCGGGGTGAGGACGGGCAGTCCGCACACCCGTGAGAACAGCATCATCGGGCCGCGCCCCTCCCGAGGCCGCGGTGGGCGCCGGACCGGGAGACGAAGGACGGCAGGTCGCCGGTGACGTACGTGGTCGCGTGCGCCGGGATCACCAGCGTCCGGCCGGAGACGCTCAGGACCTCGCCCCGCGGCACGTACACCTGGTGCCGGCGGTGCCGGGAGCCGTGCACCAGCTCCCGGTGCGCGGCGAGCCGGAACGCGACCAGCCGGCCGCTGGTGCCGCCCTCCACCAGCACGTCGAGCACCGTGCCCACCACGTCGCCCCCGTCGGTCAGCACGTCCGCCCCGAGCAGCCGCCCGCGCGCGGCGTCACGGCGCGCCACCGACAGGGGCAGGTCGCACAGCGCCCCCTCGTCGCGGACCATCACCGCGTGATGGCCCAGGCAGTGCACCGCCGGCCAGGGCAGATCCTGCGGCAGCGGCCCCGACATCAGGGTCCGGCCGGTGAGGGTGAAGCTCGCGATCCGCCCGGCCGCCGGGTCGAAGACCGTGTCCTTGACGTGCGCCACGGCATCGCCGCCCAGCGTCACCACGGGCAGCGTCGTCAGGCTCCGCACCGCCGTCAGTCCGTTCATGGCGCCCCTTCCGCCGAACCCCGGGTTCCCCGCTCCACGGAGGCGAACACCGATCAGGGGGACTGTGCCGTGGGAGTCGGGGTACCAGGACTGGTGCAGATTCGTCCGGCCGACCCGGCTTCGCGGAGAGAAACGCATGACCTACCACCTGGACGGGGCAGTGATACCGACTGGTTTCGACGTGCCCGTGGAACCGCTGCGGCGGTCCGCGCACTTCACCGGCGAGCCGGGATGCATCGCCGAGGCGCGGGCGTTCGCCGCGCACTTCCTCCAGCAGCTCAGGACCGAGTGGTGCGCCACGATCGACGAGCGGGCCGACGGCGCCGTGCTGCTGGTGGTGAGCGAACTGGTCACCAACGCGGACCGGCACAGCGACGGGCCGTACATCCTGGAGCTGGAGGGGACGGACGCCTCGCTCACGGTGACGGTCTACGACAGCAGCGCCAGCCTGCCCCGGGTCTTCCCGCGCAACCCCGAACGCGTCGGCCGGCACGGTCTGGAGATCGTCCGCGCGCTGGCGCGGGAGGTCGGTGTGGAACGCGTGCCGGTCGGCAAGCGCGTGCGCGCCGTGCTGGACCTCAGCGCCGCCTGACCGGTCACGGCCTTCCGGCCGGCCGGGCGCGGCGCCCGGTCAGGCGCAGCCGAGCTCGCCCAGCATGCCCTCGCGCAGCCGGGCGATGATCCGCTTGATCAGGCGGGACACGTGCATCTGCGAGCAGCCGAGGCGTTCGCCGATCTCCGCCTGGGTCGCCTCCTCCACGAACCGCAGGTGGAGGATCTCCCGGTCGCGTTCGCTGAGCTCGGCCATGAGCGGGGCGAGCGCGTGGAAGTCCTCGACGAGCCGCAGCCCCTCCTCCTCGACCCCGATGAAGTCGGCGAGGACCGACTCGCCGTTCTCCGGGCCGTCCCCGGTGAGCGCGGCGTCCAGCGACGAGGAGTTGTACCCGTTCGCGGCGATCTGCCCCTCGACGACCTGCCGCTCGGTGATGTTCATCAGCGTGGCCAGCTCGGCGACCGTGGGTTCCCGGTCCAGCCGGCTGGCGAGCTCCTCACGGGCCTTCGCCAGCTCGACCCGCAGCTCCTGGAGCCGGCGCGGCACATGCACGGCCCACGTGGTGTCACGGAAGAAGCGCTTGATCTCACCGACGATGTACGGCAGCGCGAAGGAGGTGAACTCGACCTCCCGCGAGAGCTCGAACCGGTCGATGGCCTTGATCAGGCCGATCATGCCGGTCTGCACGACGTCGTCCATGTCGTCGCCGCGGCCGCGGAACCGTCCGGCCGCGAACCGGACGAGGGACATGTTCATCTCGATGAGGGTGTTGCGCGCGTACTGGTACTCGTGCGTGCCCTCCTCCAGCTCCGCCATGCGACGGAAGAACTGGCGGGACAGCTCCCTGGCGTCGCGCGGGGCGACGGCGCGCGGGTCCGCCACCTCCCGCGGGCTCCCGTCACCCGTCCCGGCCCCGGTGTGCTTGTCCGCTCCCTGCGCCTGCGACCGGATCACGGCGGTCCTCATTACCTCTCCCCACGAACGTCATGGCCGACATGTGCCTGAGCCATGCGGGTACCCAGGTCACAGGAACCCATGCCCACCATGTTCCGAGAGATTCGAAACCGAGGTGCGCACCGGTCGTCACTCGTACGTCCGATGGTACGGGGGCGCGGCCCGTGCGGCAGCCCGGGCCGCGCCCGGGAGCGCCTTCACTCAGGGCGGAACGCCGTCCCCTTCCCCCGGGGGCCGGAATTCCTAGGCTGAGGGGATGACCGATCGAGAGGTGACCGGCCCAGCGCCGGATCGTGCCCGTGTCATCCCCCTGCGCCCCGGCCCGCCCCCGCCGGACCCGGCCCCCGCGCCCAGGGAGCCGCTGCTGCGCGACCTCGTCGGCGACGTGCTGCGCAGCGAGCGGCTCGCCCAGGAACGGACGCTGAAGGACGTCGCCGACGCGGCCCGGATCTCCATGCCCTATCTCTCGGAGGTGGAGCGGGGCCGCAAGGAGGCCTCCTCGGAGGTCCTCGCGGCCGCCGCCCGGGCGCTCGGCCTCGGCCTGGGCGACCTGCTGACCCGGGCCCACGGAGAGCTGCTCCGGGTCACCGCCCGGCGGACCGTCCCCACGGCCCGGGGCGTCTCCGGCTCCGCGCACGACGGGCTCTGCCTGGCCGCGTGACCGGCGCCCGGCGCCTCACACGCCCGCCAGGCGCCGGGCCAGCACCTCGTCGGCCAGGCCGTACGCCACGGCCTCCTCGGCGGTGAACACCTTGTCGCGGTCCATGTCGGCCCGCAGGGTCGCCACGTCGTGGTGCGTGTGCCGGGCCAGCACCTCCTCCACCTGGGAGCGGATCCGCACCATCTCCTTGGCCCGCAGCGCGAGGTCGGACGCCGTGCCGCGCGTCCCACCGGTGGCCGGCTGCCCGAGCAGCACCCGCGCGTGCTCCAGCACGAACCGCCGCCCAGGGTCCCCGCCGGCCAGCAGCACGGCCGCCGTGGACGCCGCCTGCCCGACGCAGAACGTCGAGACCGGCGACCGGACGAACGTCATCGTGTCGTAGATCGCCATCAGCGAGGTGAACGAGCCACCGGGGGAGTTGATGTAGACCGCGATCCCGCTCTCCGGGGCCGCCGACTCCAGGTGGAGGAGCTGCGCGATGACCACGTTGGCGACGCCGTCGTCGATCTCCGTCCCCAGGAAGACGATCCGCTCGGCCAGCAGCCGGCTGAACACGTCGTAGGACCGCTCGCCCCGCGGGGTGCGCTCGACGACGTTCGGAATCGTGTACGTCCCCGTCACCGCAGCCCCGCCCTGGGCCGGGAGGCGGCCGGGCGGACGTCGTCGAGCGACTCCAGCACCCGGTCGACCATTCCGTACTCCCTGGCCTGCTCCGCCGTGAACCAGCGGTCCCGGTCGCCGTCCCGGGAGATGGTCTCCGGGGTCTGGCCGGTGTGCTCGGCGGTGATCCGCTCGATGGTCCGCTTGGTGAACTCCAGGCTCTCCGCCTGGATCTCGATGTCGGCGGTGGTGCCCCCGATGCCCCCCGACGGCTGGTGCATCATGACGCGCGCGTTCGGCAGGGCGTAGCGCTTGCCGGGCGTGCCGACACAGAGCAGGAACTGGCCCATGCTCGCCGCGAAGCCCATGGCCAGGGTCGAGACGTCGTTGGGGATCAGCCGCATCGTGTCGTAGACGGCCAGGCCCGCGTGCACCGAGCCTCCGGGACTGTTGACGTACAGGCTGATGTCGGTGCGCGGGTCCTCGGCGGACAGGACCAGCAGCTGCGCGCACACGCGGTTGGCGGACACCTCGTCGACCTGCGTGCCGAGCAGCACGATGCGCTGCGCGAGCAGCTGGGCGGCGAGATGGTCGTCGAACCGGGTCGGCGGGGTGTCGCCCTCCTCGGCCCGGGGCGGCGGGGCCGGCCACGGGCCGGCGGTGAACGGAGACATCGGCGCTCCTGGTGGTCGCTCGTCGGAACGCGGCCGAAGCGACCGCGTGCCCCCACTCTCGACCGGCCGGCGGGGCGGCCGGGGAGATCTCTGCCCGTGGCAGATCCGCCACGGGCAGAGCGTTCACCCGTGCCGCCGTCCGGACCGGTCCGGGCCGCACCGATGAGTTCCGGGGCGCGGCCGGGTCACCACTGACGACCGTGTTCCATCATTCGGGAGGCAGACATGGGCACCGGCGGATTCACCACGTGTCTCTGGTACGACGGCCAGGCCGAGGAGGCCGCGAACTTCTACGTCTCGGTCTTCAAGGACTCGAGCCTCGGCGCGGTCGTCCGGAACACCGGCGCCACGCCCGGCGCCGAGGGCTCCGTGCTCACCGTCGAGTTCACGGCCAACGGCCAGAAGTTCGTCGCGCTGAACGGCGGGCCCGAGTTCACGTTCAACGAGGCGATCTCCTTCCAGCTCGACTGCGCGGACCAGGCGGAGATCGACCACTACTGGGAGAAGCTCGTCGAGGGCGGCGGCGAGCACGGCCCCTGCGGCTGGCTCAAGGACCGGTTCGGCGTCTCCTGGCAGGTCAACGCGGTGCGGCTGACCGAGATGATCGGCGACCCGGACCGGCGGAAGGCCGATCGCGCCCTGAAGGCCATGATGACGATGGGCAAGCTCGACATCGCCGCCCTGGAGAAGGCGTACGCGGGCGAGTGAGGACCGCACCGACGGCGGGGCCACCGCAGGGCCCCGCCGTCGCGGGCGGGCCCGGCCGGAGCCCGTGGGGAGGACACGGCTTCGGCCGCAGGCCGCTCAGCGCACGGCCGGGGCGGTGTCCTGCGGTTCGGGCCGGCGGACACGCCCTTCGGCCGGTGCGCGGCGCTCGGCGGCCCGCGGGGGCGCGGACTTCCCGGTGACCGGGCTCACCGCCACCCCGGGCGGGACGCCGATGACGGCCGGGGCGGAGCGGGCGGGCCCGGCCCGCCCGCCCGGACATGGCATGATCGGGCGCATGCGTGAACGAGTTGTGGCCGCGTGCGACGGGGCTTCGAAGGGGAACCCGGGGCCCGCCGGCTGGGCCTGGGTGGTCGCCGACGATTCCGGGACGCCGGTCCGCTGGGAGGCGGGCGCGCTCGGCAGGGCCACCAACAACATCGCCGAACTCACGGCGCTGGAGCGGCTGCTGGCGGCGACCGACCCCGCCGTGCCGCTCGAGGTCCGGATGGACTCGCAGTACGCCATGAAGGCCGTCACCACCTGGCTGCCCGGCTGGAAGCGCAACGGCTGGCGCACCGCGGCCGGCAAACCGGTCGCCAACCAGGAACTCGTCGTCCGCATCGACGAACTCCTCCAGGACCGCTCGGTCGAGTTCCGCTACGTCCCCGCCCACCAGGTCGACGGCGACCGTCTCAACGACTTCGCCGACCGCGCGGCCGGCCGGGCGGCCACCTCCCAGGAGGACGCCGGCAGCGAGCAGGGATCGCCCGAGCCGCCGCCCGCCCCGCAGCGCCCGGCGGGCGGCGCGGCGAAACGCGCGTCCGGCGGGGCGAGGGCGCCCCGGCAGCGCGGCGGCTCCCCGGCCCGCACGATCAAGGCCAAGTTCCCCGGCCGCTGCCCGTGCGGGCGGTCCTACGCGGCCGGCGAGCCGATCGCCAAGAACGACAAGGGCTGGGGCCACCCCGACTGCCGGACGGCCCGGAGCGTCTGACCGGGCCCGGGCGGCGACGGAGCCGCCGCCGCCCGCGGCCGGGGCGGATGACAGACTGACGTCCATGGACGAGCGCACATTCGACAGGTCGGGACAGCACGCCTCCGTGATCGGTCTCGGCACATGGCAACTCGGGGCGGACTGGGGCGACGTCGACGACAAGGAAGCCCTCGCGGTGCTGGAGGCCGCCGCCGAGTCGGGCGTCACCTTCTTCGACACCGCCGACGTGTACGGCGACGGACGCAGCGAGCAGACCATCGGGTCGTTCCTGAGCGGGCGGCCCGACCTGCACGTACTGGTCGCCACCAAGATGGGCCGCCGGGTCGACCAGATCCCCCGGAACTACGTCCTGGACAACTTCCGCGCCTGGAACGACCGCTCGCGGCGCAACCTGGGCGTCGACCGCGTCGACCTGGTGCAGCTGCACTGCCCGCCGACCCCCGTCTACTCCACCGACGAGGTCTTCGACGCCCTCGACACCCTGGTGGAGGAGGAACGCGTCGCCGCCTACGGCGTCAGCGTGGAGACCTGCGCGGAGGCACTCACCGCGATCGCCCGGCCGAACGTGGCGAGCGTGCAGATCATCCTCAACCCGTTCCGCATGAAGCCGCTGCGCGAGGTGCTCCCGGCCGCCCGGGAGGCGGGCGTCGGCATCATCGCGCGCGTCCCGCTCGCCTCCGGACTGCTCTCCGGCAAGTACACGCGGGAGAGCGTCTTCGCCGAGAACGACCACCGCACCTACAACCGTCACGGCGAGGCCTTCGACCAGGGCGAGACCTTCTCCGGCGTCGACTACGCGACCGGTGTCGAGGCCGCCGCCGAGTTCGCCGCGCTCGCCCCCGAGGGCTGCACACCGGCCCAGCTGGCACTGCGCTGGATCGTCGAGCAGCCCGGCGTCACCACGGTCATCCCCGGTGCCCGCTCGCCCGAGCAGGCCCGCGCCAACGCGGCCGCCGGCCGGCTCCCGGAGCTGCCCGGGGCGACGCACGCGGCGATCCGGGACCTCTACGACCGGCGGATCAAGGACCGGGTCGAAGCCCGCTGGTAGCGGCGGCGGGCGTCACGGCTCCAGGAGCAGCTGCCTCTCCTGCTCCTGGTCGCCGGAGACGGCGCCCTCGTCGCGTGCCGTGAAGGACCGGGCGAGGGTGTCGCCCGCCCGCCGCACCGCCTCCGGGGCGCCCTGCACGGTGACGGTCACCGGCGCCGACAGCGGTCCCGCGTCCGCGGTCCCCGCCGCCTCCCGCTCCTCCCCGGTGAACGTCGCCACGCGGACCGTCGCGTGCTCCGCGGAGGGACGCTGGTCCGCCGCCCCGAACGTGCCCTCCAGAGCCCGGACGACCGCCCGGGCGTCGTCGACGTCCCCGCCGTCGATCGTCACGGTGAGCTGGGTGTCCGACATGCGTCCCACGCCTCCTGGCCTCGGTGTCATCAGCCGTCCGTGTAACCGTGCCCCGCGTCCCCAAACCGGTGACCGGCCTGGGGAGGACGGCGGCTTTCGGGGCACGCGGAGGGGAGGACCACCGAAGGGAGCAACCGTGTCGGAGACGGAGCAGGGCGCGAACACGCGCCGGGGGCGGAACGAGACCGCGGAGGAGAGAGCGGACCGGATGTGGACGGAGCTCATACAGGAGATCCGGGTCGCCCAGATGGGAGTGCAGATCCTCTTCGGTTTCCTGCTGACCGTGGTGTTCACCCCGACCTACGCCAAGCTGTCCGACATGGACCAGACGATCTACATCGTGACGGTGGTCCTGGGCGCCTGCGCCACCGGCGCGCTCATCGGCCCCGTCTCCCTGCACCGGCTCGTCTCCGGACGGCGCATCAAACCGCAGGCCGTGCGGTGGGCCTCCCGGCTCACCCTGCTCGGCCTGCTGCTGCTGCTCGCCACCACCAGCGCCTCACTGCTGCTCATCCTGCGCGTGGCCACCCATGACGGCTTCGTCCCGTACCTGGTGGCCGGCGTGGTGGGCTGGTACCTGCTGTGCTGGCTCGGCCTGCCGATGTGGACCCGGTACCGCCACACCACGCGCTAGGGGTTCAGTTCCCGGTGAGGACGTCCGCGAGGAAGTCGTCCACGCGGACCTCCTCACACCCCGGCGGGACCGCCAGCCGGGTCTCGTGCAGGAACGCGCCCATGGCCTCGGCCCAGGCGAAGACCACCGCGTGGTGCCGGCCGCCGTCGGCGTGCGCCTCCCCGAGGAACTCCATCCGCAGCTCCCGCCCCACCCCCCGGGACTCCGGCCGCAGCCGTACGTCCCCGATGCCCACCGGGCGGGTGAGTCCCTCGGTGACCATCTCCCGGTCCAGCTGCCAGCGGGCGAGGACCCGGCCGTCGTGGCTGAAGACGATGGTGACGGCGAACGGGTCGGACGGGTCGTAGCTCAGGTGGGCGAGCACGGGAAAGCGATCCGCGACGCCCGCCTGGAGCTCCACCACCAGGGTCTTGTGCACGAACGAGTTCACGAGAGGGCCTCCGGGAAGTACCGACGTAGAGACCTCTAGTACCCCGCATCCACACAAGATGCTCAGCCCTACGGGTGAATCGCCGGCCGCGGCCGGCGGGGGCGTCAGCCGAAGGCGTCCCGCAGCGCCGGCAGCAGCGTCTTCTCCGACCAGTCCAGGTACGCGGGCTGCGACTCGCCGCCGATCTGCACCAGGGCGATCTCGGTGAAGCCCGCCTCGGCGTAGGGGCGGACGGCCTCGACGAAGTCCGCCGGGTCGCTGCCGCACGGAATCGAGCCGGCGACGTCGTCGGGCCGGACGAACCGCGTCGCCGACGCGAAGGAGTCCGGGTGCGGCAGCTCCGAGTTGACCTTCCAGCCGTTGCCGAACCAGCGGAACTGGTCGTGGGCGCGTTCGACGGCCGCGTCCCGGTCGGGGTCGTAGCAGACCGGCAGCTGCCCCACCCGCGGCTTGCCCTGCCCGCCGTGCCGGTCGAAGGCGTCGAGCAGCCCGGCCTCCGGCTCGGTGGCGATCACCAGGTCGGCGAGCCGGCCCGCGAGGGCGCAGGACCGCTTCCCGGACACCGCGATGCCGATCGGCGGCGGCTGGTCCGGCAGGTCCCACAGCTTGGCCGACTCGACGTCGAAGTGGGTGCCCCGGTGGTTCACGTGGCCGCCCTCGAACAGCGCGCGGATGATCTCCACCGCCTCCTCGAGCATCTCGTGCCGCACGTCCACGGAGGGCCAGCCGCCGCCCACCACGTGCTCGTTGAGGTTCTCGCCGGAGCCGAGCCCCAGCCGGAACCGGCCCCCGGACAGCAGCTGCACCGTCGCCGCCTTCTGCGCCACCACCGCCGGGTGGTAGCGGACCGTCGGACACGTCACGTACGTCATCAGGGGGATGCGCGAGGTGGCCTGCGCGGCGGCGCCCAGCACGCTCCAGGCGTACGGCGCGTGCCCCTGCGACGCCAGCCAGGGGAAGTAGTGGTCCGAGGTCACCGAGAAGTCGAAGCCGGCCTCCTCGGCCCGCACCACATGGTCGACCAGCTCACGGGGCCCGGCCTGCTCGGTCATCATCGTGTATCCGATTCGCACCATGCCGGCCGGGTCCCCCGGCCCGGGGCGGGGAAAACGACGGATCACCCGGCGGCGGCCCGGGCAGGATGCCTCCCATGACCACCCAGCCGCTCCCCACCGCAGCCCCCGCCGCCCAGGGCGTCGACGCGTCCGGCGTCCACGCCTTCCTCGACGCCCTCGAAGCCGCCCCGGACATCGAGCCGCACAGCGTGATGATCCTGCGCCACGGTCACCTCGTGGCCGCCGGCTGGTGGGCGCCGTACGCCGCGCCGCGCCCGCATCTGCTGTACTCGCTCAGCAAGAGCTTCACGGCGACCGCCGCCGCCCTCGCCGAGGCCGAGGGACTGCTCGACTTCGACGCCCCGGTGCTGTCGTACTTCCCGGAGTTCGAGGCCGACATCACCGACCCGCGCAGCCGGGCGATGCTGGTCCGGCACGTGGCGTCCATGGCCAGCGGCCACGAGAGCGAGACCGTCGACGCGGCGTTCGCCGCCGACCCCGCCGAACCCGTGCGCGGATTCCTGCTCCAGCCGCCGCAGCGCGACCCGGGCACCGTCTTCGCGTACAACCAGCCCTGCACGTACACCCTCGGCGCGATCGTGCAGCGGGTCACGGGGCAGCCGCTCACCGGTTACCTGCGGCCCCGGCTGTTCGACCCGCTGGGCATCGGCGAGGCGCTGTGGCAGCGGGACCGCACCGGCCGCGAGATCGGCTTCAGCGGACTGTACGCCGCCACCGACGCCGTGGCACGGCTCGGCCAGCTCTATCTGGACGACGGGGTCTGGCGGGGCGAGCGGCTGCTGCCCGAGGGATGGGTCGCCCGTGCCTCGCGCCCGCACATACCGACCGCCGGCGCCATGGGGGAGGAGGACCGGCAGGACTGGGACCGCGGCTACGGACACCAGTTCTGGGTGTCCCGGCACGGATTCCGGGGCGACGGTGCCTACGGGCAGTTCTGCCTCGTCCTGCCCGGGCACGACGCGGTGGTCGCCGTGACGACGGCGACCGAGCGGATGCAGGAGTACCTCGAGCTGGTCTGGCGGCACCTCCTGCCCGCCTTCCGCCCCGGGCCGCTGACCGGCCGCGAGGCCGCGGACACCGCCCTGCGCGAGCGCCTCGGCCGGCTCGCCCTGCCCCCGGCCGGGGGCGGCCCCGTACCGCCGGAGCGGGCCGGGGAGTGGTCCGGCGCCGTGTTCGCCCCGGAGGACGGGGACCGCGGCGACCGGCCGAAGCCGACCGCGGCCGAGGTCACGGCGGAGGCCGACGGCGGCTGGACCCTGGGCCTCACCGAGGACGGCGGGCGGTTCGACGCGCGGTTCTCCGGCGGGCAGGGGTGGACGACCGCCGAGAAGCCCGTCCCGACCGCCGCGAGCGGCGGCTGGACCGACGGCGACACCCTCGCCGTGGACCTGGTGTTCCTGGAGACGCCGCACCGCCTGCGGGTCACCTGCTCCCTCCCCGGCCGGACCTTCCGGGCCCGCTGGCTCACCCGCCCGCTGCACGAGTGGCCCCTGCACAAGCTGCGCGCCCCGCGCGGTGCGGTCCGCGGCGGGCCAAAACGTCCGTAGGAAGGCCCGCAGACCTCCCGGCCGGCGGGTTCCTCCCGGGCGGCGGCCGGGGTCGTCCGGCGCAGCGGGAGGCCGCGCCCGCCGCCCGGCGGGAAGCCGCGGCCGAAGGTGCGCACCCGGGCGCCGCCGGATCCCGCCCCCCAGTGGTACGGGGGAGCGGGCGGGGTCCGTTCAACGGGAGGCTCAGCGAAGCCCGAAGTGCTCCGCCCAGGCGATCATGTCGCCGGTGGTGGCGTTGCCGCCGCACACCACGAGACCGAGCCGGGCCCCCGCGCCGACCCGCTCCAGCACCCGCCGCGCGGCGGGCAGCAGACAGCCGGCGGCGGGCTCGGCCCACACCTTGGCGTGGTCCGCGAGCTCCAGCGAGCCCCGCACCGCCTCCCGGTCCGGCACCACCAGCACCTCGGTGACCAGCTCCGACACATGCGCGTAGGTCAGCCGGGACACGGCCGGGGCGCTGAGCGTGGACACGATCGACGACAGCTCCACCGGCACCGGGCCGCCCGCCGCCAGCGCCTCGGACATCGCCTGCGCGCCCTCGGTCTCCACGCCCCAGATCCGCACCCCGGGCCGCAGCGCCCGCAGCGCCGCCGCGACCCCGGCGATCAGTCCGCCGCCCCCGATGCTCACCAGGACGTCCGTGAGGTCACCGGCGTCCGCGGCCAACTCCGCCCCCACCGTGCCCTGACCGGCGATCACCACCGGGTCGTCGAAGGGGTGCACCGGCGTCAGCCCCTCCTGCCGGAGCCGCGTCATGAGCGCGAACGCGCCGCCCATGTCGTCGGTCACCCGCACCGAGGCGCCCGCGGACTCCGCGATCTCCACGGCCCGGACGGGCGCCGAACGCGGCATCACCACCGTGGCCTTCACATCGAGCGCGGCGGCCATGACCGCGAGGGCGATCCCGTGGTTGCCGCCGCTCACCGCCACGACCCCGGCGGCCCGCTCGGCCTCGCTCAGCGACAGCAACTTCGCCGCCGCGCCCCGCACCTTGAACGAACCGGTGCGCTGCAGCAGTTCCAGCTTCGCCGTGACCGGAACGCCCAGCAGCGCCGACAGCCCGGGGCTCGGCACGGTCGGGGTCCGCACCACGTGCCCGGCGATCCGCTCGGCCGCGGTCTCGATGTCGGCGATCCCGATCACGACTGTCACCTTTCCGGCCCGGGGCTGGTGATCCGCGCCGTGCTCCACCCTGACCCGCGCGGCGGCCGGGGTCAACAGCGTTCAGTGCTGCTGGGCCCGCTGCGGCGTCACCTCACTGGGCCGGACGACGACGTGCCCCTCACCCCGCAGCATCAGCTGCACGGCCTCGCCGGACCCGCCGCGCAGCATCGAGCCCAGCGACTGCGAACGGTGCAGCGAGGTGGCCAGTCCCGCGGTCCAGCCGACGACCGCGTCCGTGTCCACGTACACCGGGTGCTCCGGCGACACCGGGATCACCAGGGGATCCCCCTCGCACACCAGCCCCAGCCGGCCGTGCCCGGTGAAGACGCTGTTGAACAGCCCGCCGCCGCTGATGCCGGCGCCCTTCACGGTCGCGATCCGGTACGACAGCGAGGAGTCGAAGCACAGGACGTTGCGGCCGTTGACGGTGAACTCGTCGCCGGGCTCGACCTCGACGACGAAGCAGTTCTGCGCCTGGTGCGCGAACCAGGCCTCGCCCCGTCCGCTGACCGTCATCAGCGGCAGCCCCTCGCCGGTCACCGCCCGCTTGAGCATGCCGCCCACGCCCTGGCCCCTGCGCTCGAACCGGAGGTCGCCGCGGTGGGCGATCATCGCGCCCTGCCGGGCGTGCATCTCGCCGTCGACCGTGTAGCGGACGCACTTGGCGTTCTCGACGGACATGCCCGCAGCCGTGGCCGGCCGCACCATGTGCCGACCGGAAAACAGATCACCCTTCATGGGGGCATCCTCACCCGGACTTTCTCCTTCCGCCAGGATCGTGTGCGGGCGGCACCGGGACCGGTGCCGTCAGCCCCCGAAGAGCTGGGTCCAGTACGTGCCCGCCCGGCCGCCGCCCGCGAATCCGACGCCGATGCGGGTGAAGCCGGCCTCGAGGACGTTGGCGCGGTGGCCGGGGCTGTTCATCCAGCCCTGGACGGCCTCGGCGGCCGAGCGCTGTCCGCACGCGATGTTCTCGCCGACCGTCCGCAGGGCCGAACCCGCGGCGGCGGCCCGGTCCCGGGGCCTGCCGCCGTCGGGCGCCGTGTGGGAGTAGAAGTCGCGGGCCACCATGTCGGCGCTGTGCGCCTGCGCGGCCGCGGTCAGCAGGGGGTCGTGGGACAGGGGCGGCAGTCCGGCGCGGGCGCGCTCCCGGTTGGTGAGGTCGATGACCTCGCCGGTCGCGCGGTTCAGCCCGTCCGGGGTGAGCGGACTGGCCCACAGCGCCGTCCAGTAGAGGCCGCCGGCCCCCTCGCAGGACCCCAGGGCGGCGTGGGTGAAGGAGGGGTCGCACACGGTGCGGCGGGCCGCGCCGTGGCGCAGGCAGTGGTCGACGAACCGGTCGACGCCGAGCGGCCCGGAGACCAGGTGCTCGCCGACGGTGAGGTACGGGTATCCGGCGGCGACGACCCGCTGGTGGACGGAGACGCCGTCCACGCCCTCGACGCCGAGGCGTCCGCCCCGCGCCATCACGGCGGCGTGCTCCCGCGCCGCGCCGGCCAGCCGCGCGTCATGGGCGACCGGAGGCGAACCGGCGGCGGCCCGGGCGGCGTTCACCAGGTCGAGGAAGCCGTCCCCGGCGGCCGGGCGGTGCGGCGCGGCGGGCGCCGTGCGTGTGGCGGCCGCCCCGTCGTCGTCCGCCACGTCGACCCCGAAGTCCCGTGCGAGACCGGCCAGTCCATCGTCGTAGCCCTGCCCCAGGGCGCGCAGTCTCCAGTCCCCGCCGCGCCGGTAGATCTCCGCGAGGAGCAGCACGGCCTCGTGGCGCGCCCGGGGCGGGGAGAACCGGGCGAGCGGGCGTCCGCCGGCGTCGGCGACCCGGAGCACGGGGACGGGCAGCCCGCTCAGCGGGGTGCCGGGGTCGGCGGGGCCGACCACCACCGTGACCCGGGTGGCGCCGGGGCGCAGCGCCGCCGGGTCGAGGGTGAGCGCGTCCCCGCCGAGCCGGGCCCCCGGTGCGGACGGCTGGTTGTAGAACACGAAGTCGCCGTCGCCGGCCACCCTTCCGCCGTCGTCCGTGATCAGCGCGGACACGTCGAACGGGCCGGGCACCCGGACGGTCACCGCGCCGCCCGGGAGGGTCAGATTGCCGCCGGGGACCAACTCCTGCATCACGCCGCCCTGTTGTCGCCGTACACGGACCGGTGGGGGTGACCGGACAACGACGAGCGGCGGCCGCGGGTTCCCGGCCGCGGTTCCTCGGCGGCGCAGCGTCCGCGCCCGGTCCGCCGGCACCCGCCCCGCCTGGCCCCGGACCGGCCCCGCCCCCTGTGCGCGCTCGCGCCGGTGCGCTCGGGTACGGATGGACTCCGCGCACGGCGCGACCGCGTGCGGCCGCCGCGGCGGCGTAGGGAAGACTGGATCACGCGAAGAGCGGACACGACACCGGGAGGAACCGCATGACGCGCCCGATCACGGCAGGGATCGACGGAACCGGGGAGAGCCTCGCCGCGCTGGCCTGGGCGGCGCGGGAGGCGGTCCGCCGGGGACTGCCGCTCAGGGCGGTGCACGCCTGGCGGTTCGAGGCGCACGACGCGGTGGACACGGGGGACCGGGCGGCACAGGAGCGGTGGGTCCGCGCGTCGGTGGACGAGGCGGTCCGCGCCGTCGGCGAACGCCACCCCGGTCTCGCCGTGACGACGGACGTCCTGGAGGGCGACGCCGTCCGGACGCTGACCGGTGCCGCCGCGGAGGCGGAGATGCTGGTGCTCGGCTCGCGCGGACACGGGCGGATCATGGGCTTCCTGGTCGGCTCGGTCGGCCAGCAGGTGGTCGTCGACGCCGAGCGGCCGGTGGTGTTCGTGCGGGCCGGGGACCAGGCGTCGGACGAGGTCGCCGGGCACGAGATCGTGGTCGGTCAGCAGGGCGACCCGGAGGACAGCGCCGCCGCGCTCGGCCTCGCCTTCGAGACCGCGGCCCGGCGCGGGGCCACGGTGCGCGCCGTACGGGCCTGGACCCTGCCGCCGGTGTTCGCCTACAGCCCCGCCTCGCTCCAGCTCCTCGACGAGGCCGGCGGCCTGGAACCCTACGAGCGGAAGGCGCTGGCGGCGGCCCTCGCGCCGTGGCGGGAGCGCCACCCCGACGTGCACGTGATCGAGCACGTCGAGATGGGCAGCGCCGGACAGGTGCTGCTGTCGGTGGCGGGCACCGCCCAGCTGATGGTGGTCGGCCGCCGCGCCCGCCGCACGGCCGTGGGCGGCCGGATCGGTTCGGTGGCCCACGGCGTCCTGCACCACGCGGACTGCCCGGTGGCCGTGGTGCCGCCGGCCTGACCCCGCGCCGTCAGCCGGCCGTCGGCCGGAGCGTCTCCCGCGCCCTCGGCAGGATGTTCCTGATGTAGTCCTCGACGGCCGTGCCGAGGCCGATGTCGTGCTGGGCCCGCTCGGATAGGTACCAGCGGTGCTCCAGCAGCTCGTGGTAGATCTCCGCGGCGTCCATCGGGCCGCGCAGCTCCGGCGGCACGGACCGCACGGTGGGGCGGAAGACCTCGCGCACCCAGCGGTGGGCGAGGACCTCCGGGCGGGCGCCGAGAGGGTCCCCGGGGGCGTAGTCGTCCTGGGTGGCCATCCAGCTCTCCAGGTCGTTCAGCAGCCGCCTGGCCTGGTTCTCCTCGGCGTCGAGACCGGTCAGGCGCAGCAACTGCCGCTGGTGGTGGCCGGCGTCGACGACCTTGGGCACGAAGGTGACGGTGTCACCGTTGGAGGCGTGCTCGATCTGCATCTCGGCCACGTCGAAACCGAGGTCGTTCAGCCGGCGGATGCGGCGCTCGATGTAGTGGTGCTTGCCCGCCGGGTAGACGGAGGTGCGGGTCAGCTCCTGCCACAGGCCCTGGTACCGGGCGCAGATCTCGGTGCCGAACTCGATCGGGTCGACGGAGGGGTGCAGCGCCCCGGAGGCCTCCAGGTCGAGCAGCTCGCCGCTGATGTTGACGCGTGCGAGGTCGAGGTCGTACTCGCGCTGGCCGACGCTCAGTTCCGGGTGCAGGTCCCCGGTCTCGGCGTCCACCAGGTAGGCGGCGTAGGCGCCCGCGTCGCGCCGGAACAGCGTGTTGGACAGCGAGCAGTCGCCCCACGCGAACCCGGCCAGGTGCAGCCGCACCAGGAGCACGGCGAGCGCGTCCATCAGCCGGTGCATGGTCGCCGGGCGCAGCGTCGTCTCGAACATCGACCGGTACGGCATCGAGCCGCCGAGGTGACGGGTGATCAGGACGCTCTCCAGCGGCTCACCGCCCGGGTCCGTGCGGCCGGTGACCACGGCCAGCGGGTCCACCGCCGGGATGCCGATCCGGTCCAGGTCGCGCAGCAGCTCGTACTCGCGCAGCGCGGGCCGCCGGGCGAGCTCCTTGACCGCGATCACCTCGTCGCCGGCGCGCGCGTAGCGCACCACGTGCCGGGAGATGCCGCGCGGCAGCGGCACCAGGTACTCCTCGGGCCACTCCTCCAGCGGCAGGTGCCACGGCAGTTCCAACAGGAGCGCGGGATGCTCCGGGTTGGTGGCGTTGATCTGCAGTGCCATGGCTGCGGTGTCCTCGTCTCGTGGGCGATCGTCCGTCACCTCACCCTAGTGCGCGCGCTCCCGGGCCAGCCGGGCAGCGTCCCGTACGGACCCCTCGTGCAGCGGGCCGTGCCCGGGCAGCAGCAGGTCGCCGTCGAGTCCGGCCAGGACGTCCAGCGAGGCCACGGCGGTGGCGCGGGAGTGGTGGAACATGTCCGTCAGCATCTGCGGTCCCTCGGTCCGCGAGGTGGGATGACCGCTCACCAGGGCGTCGCCCGACACCACCACCCCGGTGTCCGGGAAGTGGAACGCGCAGTGCCCGTCGGTGTGGCCGGGTGTGTGCACGGGCACGGGCCGGCCGGGCAGATCGAGCGGACCCGGCCCCGGGAACGGCTCGGGCGCGGTGACCGCCACGTCCGCCGTCCCGCCGGAGCGCAGGGCGTGCGCCGCCCAGGGCAGCACGCCCGGCCGCCAGCCGCCCCGCAGCACCTGCCCGACGGTCACCTGGTGCAGGAAGTCCCGCCGGGCGTGCGGGACTTCCGCCTCGTGGGCGTACACGGGAGTGCCGTACGCGGCGCTCAGGTACTCGGCGGATCCCAGGTGGTCGCTGTGGGCGTGGGTGATCAGTACGGCCACCACCGCCTCCGGTGAACCCCCCACCTCGGCCAGGGAGGCGAGCAGCCCCTCGCGGTCACCGGGGTAGCCGGTGTCGATCAGCGTGACGGCGTCCCCCTCCGTCAGGATCACCCAGTTGGTGTTCGCGCCGTGCACCAGATGGATGCCCTGCGCGACGTGCCGCACGGTTGCTCGCATGATCGTCCCCGGTTCCGGTCGTTCCAGACGTCGCGGTCGTCCCGTCGTTCCGGTCGTTCCCGCCGGACAGGAGAAGGAAAGCAGATCACGGCGCGGGCGGCGGACCCGGCCGGGGCGGCCGGCCGCATCCCGAACAGGAACCGGGTCACCGCCCACCTGCGCACCCCGTACTCGTACAGCACGAGGACCGCCCTCAGCGAGGCGGCCACGATCACCGCGTACTCGGCGGCCATCGGCGCGGACCATCCGACCACGCCGTACGCGAAGGCGACCACGACCGGCTGGTGCAGCACGTACAGCGGCAGGGCGGCGGGGGACAGGTGGGGCAGGACCCCGGCCCCCCGCCCCTCCCGGACCTTCCGATGCACCGGTGTATCGGATACGTTCCCGTATCGAACCGAGGGAACGGGGCCGGCATGGCGGTGGACGGCACGGCGGGGCGCGTCACCGGGCGCCGTCTGCGCACGCGCGCGAACCTGCTCGAGGCCGCGTTCTCCGTCTTCGCCGCCAAGGGCTTCGGACACGTCTCGATCGAGGAGGTCTGCGAGGCCGCCGGCTACACCAGGGGCGCCTTCTACTCCAACTTCACCGGCCTGGACGAACTGTTCTTCGCCCTGTACACGGAGCGCGCCGAGCTGATCGCCGAGCAGGTCGCCGGGGCCCTCGCCCAGGACGGGCCCGGCCTCGACGTGCCCGCCGCCGTGGACCGCGTCACCGAGGTCCTGCTCCTTGACCGCGACTGGCTGCTGGTGAAGACCGACTTCCTGGTGCACGCCGCCCGCGACCCGGAGGTGGCGCGCACCCTGCTGGAGCACCGGGCGCGGCTGCGGCGGGCCGTCGCGGACCGGCTGGCCCGGGCCCGCGGCCACACCGGACCGCCCGCCGTCCTCGGCGACACCGAGGGCGCCGCGCACGCCGTGATCGCCGCCTACGACGGCGTCACCACCCGACTGCTGCTGGACCGGGACGTCGCGGGCGCCCGGGCCTGGCTGAAGCAGCTTCTGACCGCGTTGCTCATCGGATAACAGGAAGGGACGGTCGCCATGGATGCCGACGTCGTCGTCGTCGGAGCGGGACTCGCGGGCCTCGTCGCGGCCCACGAGCTGACCAGCAGGGGCCGCAGGGTCGCCCTGGTGGACCAGGAGAACGCCGCCAACCTCGGCGGCCAGGCCTTCTGGTCCTTCGGCGGGCTGTTCCTCGTCGACTCGCCGGAGCAGCGGCGCCTGGGCATCAAGGACACCTTCGACCTCGCCTGGAACGACTGGCAGGGCAGCGCGGGCTTCGACCGGCTCGACGACGAGGACACCTGGGCGGTGCGCTGGGCGAGGGCCTACGTCGAGTGGGCGGCGGGGGAGAAGCGGTCCTGGCTGGACGGCCACGGCATCACCTTCCTGCCCACCGTCGGCTGGGCCGAGCGCGGCGACCTCCGCGCGGACGGCCACGGCAACACCGTGCCCCGCTTCCACATCGCCTGGGGCACCGGGACCGGCGTCGTCGCCCCCTTCGTGCGGTACGCCCGGCAGGCCGCGCGCGACGGACTGCTCACCTTCCACCACCGCCACCGGGTCGACGAACTCGTCGTCGAGGGCGGCACCGCGCGCGGGGTGCGCGGCACCCTGCTGGCCGAGGACAACGCGCCGCGCGGTGTCGCCTCCAGCCGCGAGACGACCGGCGAGTTCGAGCTCACCGCCCAGGCCGTGATCGTCACCAGCGGCGGCATCGGCGCCGACCACGACACGGTCCGCCGGTACTGGCCCGAGCGGCTGGGCACCCCGCCCCGCGAGATGGTCACCGGAGTGCCGGCCTACGTGGACGGGCGGATGCTCGACATCAGCGCCCGCGCGGGCGCGCGCCTGGTCAACCGGGACCGCATGTGGCACTACACCGAGGGCCTGCGGAACTGGGACCCGGTCTGGCCCGGACACGGCATCCGCATCCTGCCCGGACCGTCCTCGATGTGGTTCGACGCCCTCGGCCGCCGCCTGCCCGAACCCTGCCTGCCCGGCTACGACACCCTCGGCACGCTGAAGCACCTGCGCACCACCGGGGACATCGCCGGCCACGACCACTCCTGGTTCGTCCTCACGCAGAGGATCATCGAGAAGGAGTTCGCGCTGTCGGGCTCCGAGCAGAACCCCGACATCACCGCCAAGGACCGGGCCGGCTTCCTGCGCACCCGCCTGCTGGGCAAGGGCGCCCCCGGGCCGGTGGACGCGTTCCTGCGCAGGGGCGCCGACTTCGTGACCGCCCCGACCCTCGAACAGCTCGTCGAGAAGATGAACGCCCTCACCGACGAACCGCTGCTCGACGCGGCCCTCGTACGCCGCCAGATCGAGGCCCGCGACCTGCAGATGGCCAACGCGTACAGCAAGGACGCCCAGGTGCAGGGCATCCGCAACGCCCGCCGCTACATCGGCGACCGCCTCGGCCGCGTCGCCGCCCCGCACCGCATCCTCGACCCCGCGGCCGGCCCGCTGATCGGCGTCAAGCTGCACGTCCTCACCCGCAAGACCCTCGGCGGCATCCAGACGGACCTGGACTCCCGCGCGCTGGGCGCCGACGGGCGGCCGGTCGAGGGGCTGTACGCGGCCGGCGAGGTGGCCGGCTTCGGCGGCGGCGGGGTCCACGGCTACAACGCCCTGGAGGGCACCTTCCTCGGCGGCTGTCTCTTCTCGGGCCGGGCGGCCGGACGGGCGGCGGCCGACCGGACGGCGTAGGGCCCGCGGCCCGCCCCTCAGTCCTCCAGGAGGCGGGCCAGCACCTCCGCGTGACCGGTCCCCGGGCTCCTGGACGCGGTCAGCAGGGTCACCGGCCCCCTCCCGGCGGTGTCCCGCGAGCGTACTGCGGTGCGGGGAGCCGGGCACGGCGGGAGCGCCGGTCCCGGTTCCGTTCGCGCGGGGCGGGTACTACGACCGCCCGAGCCCCTGGCGTGGCGGGAGGTCGATCATGGAGGCATCGGACGATCTGCCGGTCGTCGGCACACTCGCCGAACTCACCGCACTGGTCACGCGCGACCGGGGCCTGTACGTCCGCTGGTCCCGCGGTCCGGCGGCCGATCTGCGCGCCGTGTCCAGCACCGACGACCTCACGGGCGTCGCCATGCCCGGACTGTCCGCCAACCCGCTCGACGTGGAGAAGTGGTGGCAGGGCCGGCCGGTGGAGCTGTGGGTGGCGCGCCGGCTGTACGACTACGAGCACCTGCCGCGGGAGAAGGGGTCCGACATCCGGCCCTGGGCGCTCAAGGGCCGGGAGATCGCCCGCGGCCCCGACAACGAGCCGCTGGTCACGGACGTGCGTCCGCTGTGCTGGATCGACGCCGGTGTGATCGGCGAGGCGCAGGCGGAAGTGGCCCGCCAGGAGAACCCCTGGGGGCCACTGCGCCGCACCGGCCGCTGAACGCCGCGCCGCGCTCCCGTGAGCCGGCCGGGCGCGGCCCCGGTCAGCCGGAGGAACGCCGTGCGGCGATGCGGCGTTTCAGGGCGCGGCGTTCCGTCTCGCCCGTACCGCCCCACACCCCGATGGACTGCCCCGTGTCCAGCGCCCACTGAAGGCACTGCTCCTGCACGGGGCAGCGTCGGCACACGGCCTTGGCCTGTTCCGCCTGCATCAGGGCGGGCCCGGTGGTGCCGATCGGGAAGAAGAGGTCGGGGTCCTCGGTCCTGCAGGCCGCACGGCTGCGCCAGTTGTCCATCGAGAGTCACCTGCGATCGGAGTGAAGAGTGAATACCGACAGGCACCCTTTTGGGTGCCTTGCTCCTTTCGGGTGACCTGTCGACGGGCGGTGAAACAACGTGACGCCGTGCGAGCGGTCATTGTTCGCGCAGTCCCCAGGGCGAGCCGTACGCGGTCAGCAGGTCCAGGAACGGCCCCGCCGGGAACGCCTCCGGGCCGAGCACGCCCGTCCCCGACCAGGCGCCGGTGGCGAGCAGTTCGAGGGCGACGACCGGGTTGACGGCGGTCTGCCACACCACGGCCTGGCAGCCGTACTCCGCCATGGACCACTGGTTGTCGACCACGTGGTACAGGTACACCTCGCGCGGCGCCCCGTCCTTCACGCCCCGCACCCAGGTGCCGGCACAGGTCTTGCCGTGCATCCGCCCGCCCAGCGTCGCCGGGTCGGGCAGACAGGCGGCCACCACGTCCCTGGGGGAGACCCGCACCGGACCCTCCGGGCCGGGCACGGTCACCGGTCCGGTGCGGTCCAGACCCAGCCGGCGCAGCGTCCTGAGCGTGTCGATGAACTCGCGGCCCAGGCCGTACTTGAAGGTGACGCGCCGCGCGTCGACCCAGCGCGGGACCAGCAGCACCTCCTCGTGCTCGACGTTCACGCACTCCACCGGGCCGATGCCCTCGGGGAAGTCGAACACCTCCGGCTCGCTGAACGGCTCGGTGGTGAACCAGCCGCGGCCCTCCTCGTAGACCACGGGCGGGTTGAGGCACTCCTCGATGGTGGTCCAGATGCTGAAGGACGGCGCGAAGTCATGGCCCTCCACCGTGAGGTTCGCGCCGTCGCGGACGCCGATCTCCTCGATCCGGTCGAAGAGCTCGTCGGCGGCGTACCGGGCGAACACGTCCGACAGGCCCGGCTCCACCCCCATGCCGACCAGGGCCAGCGCACCGGCCTCGGCCCACTCCCCGGCCCGCGCGAACTGCTCGTCGCCGAGCTTGACCCCGCATTCCTCGTACGGCCGCTCGGCGTGCGGCCGGGACAGCGACATCGCCATGTCGACATAGGTGGCGCCGGCCCGGCGCGCGGCCCGGAACAGCGGCATCACGAACCGGGGGTCGGTGGCGTTGAGCAGGACGTCGCAGCCGTACCGTGCGAGCAGCGCCGCCACGCCGTCCTCGTCACCGGCGTCCACGCGCTCGGCACGGAACCGGGCACCCTCCGCGCCGAGGGCCGCGACCGCCGCCCCGGCCCGGGCCGGGGCGCGGTCGGCCACCACCATCCGGTCGAAGAACGGCCGCCGGGCCGCGATCCGGGTGACGGCGGTGCCCACCCCGCCGGCTCCCACGAGCAGTACACGCATGACGGAGCACTCCCTCTCTGCCTCGTGGATCCTTCACGGATCCGGGATGTGTGCGGGGCCCCGGCCGGAGATACAACGCCTCGCGACGACATAAGGTCAATGGCGTTGGCATAAGGGCACCGGGAGGCGGCGATGCCGAAACGCGTGGTCCCCGAGGAGCGCCGGCGGCGCCGCCGGCCGACGCGCAGCGGCCGGATCCTGTCCGAGACGCTGATCGTCGAGACGGCGCTCCGCCTGCTGCGCGAACACGGCGGTGCGGGCCTGACCGCCCGCCGGCTCGGCCTCGCCCTGGACTGCGACCCGAGCACCCTCTACCGCTACTTCCGCGGCATGGACGAGCTGACCCTCGCCATCGGGGACGCGCTGATCGGCCGTGCGCTGCACGGCTGGCGCCCCACCGGACAGTGGCGCGCCGACCTGCGGGCCGTCGGGCTGCGCATCCACGCGGCCTACGTGTCGCACCCGCAGGCCGCCGTCCTCACGGCGAGCCGGGTCTCCGGCCGGGCGAACGAGCTGGCGGCCGACGAGGCGGTGCTGGACGTGCTGCGCACGGCGGGCTTCCCGCTGCCGGAGACGGTCCGCGTCTACCACGCCTTCATCGACACCACGCTGGCCTTCGCCGCCCTCGACGCCGCGTCCCTGGCGCTGCCCGGCGCCGCGCGCCGCGCCGACGAGGAGATGTGGCGCTCCACCTACGCCCGCCTCCCCGCCGCCACCCATCCGCGCATCGCCGAGGCGGCGCCGCTGCTGGCCACCCGCATGGTCACCAGCGCCTACCCGACGGCGCTGGACATGCTCCTGGAGAGCGCCGGGAACAGCCTGGCCCGGGTCCTGCCGGCACCGTCCCGCCGTCGCCCGCGGGACGGACGGGAAGGTGACGACAGGACCTAGCGGCGCAGGGCCCGCGCCGCCGCTTCCGTGACCGCGTCGGCCACCGCCGCCAGCGCGGGGGAGTCCAGCTTCCACTGCTGCCAGTACAGGGAGATGTCGACCTCCCGGTCCGGGGCGAACACCGTCAGGCGGCCGGCCCGGAGCAGGGGGGCCGCCTGGGCCTCGGGGACCATGCCCCAGCCCAGGCCCGCGGCGACCGCCTCGGCGAAGCCCTCCGAGGTCGGCACGTAGTGGCGCAGCGCGCTCGCCTCGGAGCGTCCGCGCGTGAGCCGGCGCACGAAGCCGTCCTGGAAGTCGTCCTTGCGGTCGAACACCACCACCGGCGCCCCGGGCAGCGCCTCCCGCAGCGGTCCGGCGAGATGCCGTACGGCGAACTCCGGCTCCGCCACCGGGAGATAGCGCATCCGTCCCAGATGCCGCACGGAACAGCCCGGTACCGCGTCCGGCGACGAGGTCACCGCGGCCATCACCGTCCCCTCCCGCAGCAGCGCCGCCGTATGGGCCTCGTCCTCCCGGCGCAGTTCGAAACGGAGCCGCGAATCGGTCGGCAGGCGGGTGAGTGCTCCGAGGAACCAGGTCGCCAGCGAGTCCGCGTTCACCGCCACCGGCACCCGGGTCGGCTCGCCGGCCCCGCTCAGCCCCAGCTCGGCGTACGCGTCCCGTTCCAGCCGGACCGTCTGACGGGCGAGCCTGACCAGCACCTCGCCCGACCCGGTCGGCCGGACCGGCTTGGTGCGCAGCAGCAGCACCCGCCCCGTGCGCTGCTCCAGCGCCTTCACCCGCTGGCTCACCGCCGAGGGCGTGACGTGCAGCGCGGCGGCCGCCGCGTCGAACGTCCCCTCGTCCACCACGGCGAGCAGGGTCCGTACCTGGTCCAGCGGAAGATCCGTCATCACGAGAGCTAAGGGTACGTAAGAATCCTTAGCTGTACTGAAGGGCCTCCCCGCCCGTAGCGTCCTCGGCATGACCAGCGCCCTCACCACCGCCGCCGCCGGATTCGGCACCGGCCTCTCCCTCATCGTCGCCATCGGCGCGCAGAACGCCTTCGTCCTGCGCCAGGGCGTCCGCCGCGACGCCGTACTCGCCGTCGTCGGCATCTGCGCCCTGTCCGACGCGGCCCTCATCGCCCTCGGGGTCGGCGGGGTCGGCGCGGTGGTCGTGGCCTGGCCCGGCGCGCTGACGGCGGTCGGCTGGGTCGGCGGCGCGTTCCTGCTCGGCTACGGCGCCCTGGCCGCCCGCCGGGTGCTGCGCCCGGCCGCCACCGGACTGGTGACGGAGGGGGAGGCCGCGAGCTCCCGGCGCCGGGCGGTGCTCACCTGCCTCGCGATGACCTGGCTCAACCCGCACGTCTACCTCGACACGGTGTTCCTGCTGGGCTCGGTCGCCGCCGACCACGGTCCGCTGCGCTGGACCTTCGGTCTGGGCGCCGTACTGGCCAGCGTCTGCTGGTTCGCGGCGCTCGGGTTCGGCGCCCGCCTGCTGAGCCGCTTCCTGGCCCGCCCCACCGCCTGGCGGGTCCTGGACGGGCTGGTCGCCGCCACCATGATCGTCCTCGGCCTGACGCTGATCGCCGGAGCCTGACACCGCCGCCCGTGCCGCCCCGCCCCGGGGGCCGGGGCCGCGCGCTACAGCTCCCCGCCGCGCCGGTGCATCGCGTACTGCTCCATCAGCTTGCCGCGCGTCGTCTCCAGCCGGTGGGCGAGCACCTCGGCGACCGTGCGCACCAGGGTCATCCCGAGCCGCGGGTCCTCCTCGCAGAGCCGGAGCACGGCCGCCGCGTCGAACTCGTAGGCGCGCACCGGGCTGAAGGCCACGGCGCCGAAGTCCCACCGGTGGGGCGGGAACAGCCAGGACCAGCCCAGCAGATCGCCCACGCCGAGGCCTGCGACGGTCACCCGGCGCAGGTCGTTCACCCGCTGGTCCAGCGAGACCGCGCCGGAGCGGATCACCCAGAACCGGTCGGCGGTGCCTCCCGTCTCGAAGATGCGGGTGTCCTCGGGGAAGGACACCTCCCGCGCCAGTGCCATCAGGCGTTCACGCTGCGGCGGAGGCAGGGCGGTCAGGAGTTTGATCGCTTTGGTCATGGCGCGGGGCTCCTCGCCGGGCGTTCGGTTCCGGTGCTTTCCCTACGTTCATTTCAGCCGCTGCGGCCGTTCGGGGCACCTCGGCGGACACGCGGGGCCGGGTTCCCGTGCCCGGCCCCGCCCGGGCATGAAAAAGCCCTGGCTGGACGGGGGAAGCCAGCCAGGGCCGTAAGCGGTGGTGTCCGGAGGACGGGGGGTCGACTCCGCCACCACGTATGAATGAACGATAAACCATCCCGGCGGTGTCCAGGCAACCGGGTCGCGTGACCCGTTTCACCGCCCTCAGCCGGCGCGCTCGTCCACGACCCGGACCGTGTCCAGGGCGGGATCCGACGGGTCCGGCAGGTGCATGCCCGCGGCCAGCCCCGTCCGCAGATAGCGGAGCACGGGCTCGGTGAGCCGCTCGCCCGGCAGGACGGCCGGGATGCCGGGCGGGTACGGCGTGATCATCTCGGCCGCGACCCGTCCGGCGGCCCGGGCCACCGGCACGGCCTCGGCCGGGCCGAAGAACGCGTCCCGCGGCAGCAGCGCCTGCTCCATCCGCAGTTCGCCCGGCGGCGGCACGTCCACCCTCGGCGCCCGGGGCAGGTCCCGCGCCGCCCGCCCCAGGTCCCGCAGCGCCGACAGCAGTTCCCCGGTCGTCTCCCGGTCGTCGGCGTGGGTGATCTGCATCCCGATGCGGCGGTGGTCCACCAGGTGCGCGTCGACGCCGCGGTGCTCGCGCAGCCAGTCCGCCGCCTGGAAGCCGGTGATCCCGAGACCGTCGAGATCGATCACACCGGGCAGCGGGTCGAAGTCGTCCGCCAGCTCCGGGCCGCAGAAGTCGTCCCGGTCGTTGACGTGCATGCCGTCGATCTCCTCGATGGCGGCCCGGACCTCGTCGGCGAGCGCCAGCGCCGATCCCATCAGCTCCTTGCCGCGCAGGGCCATCTGGCGCCGCCAGCCGTCGAGGCCCGCGAAGATCAGCACCGACGGGCTGGTGGTCCCCAGCAGATCGGCGCGCATGCCCAGCAGCGCCGGCGGCACCAGATCGTTCCGCAGGTGGAACACCGAGCCCTGCTCCAGACCGCTGCCCATCTTGTGGATGCTGGTCACGCAGATGTCGGCGCCCGCGTCCATCGCCCAGGACGGCAGATCCGGATGGAAGGGCAGGTGCGCGCCCCAGGCCTCGTCCACGATCAGCGGGCGCGAGCGCCGGTGGCACACCTCGGCGAGGTCCCGCAGCGCCGCACTGGCACCGTACGGCGTGGGACTGGTCACCAGCGCGCCGCGCGCGTCCGGATGGGCGTCGAAGGCCCGGTCGAAGTCGTCGGCCGACGGCGGGTGCGCGAGGTGCCGCTCGGCGTCCCACCGCGGTTCCACCCACACCGGCTCGATCCCGGACAGGATCAGCCCGGACACCACCGACTTGTGGGCGTCCCGCCCGATCAGCAGCTTCTCGTGCGGCCCCGCGACCGACAGCATCGCCGCCTTGACCGACAGGGAACTCCCGCACGTACTGAAGAACGTGTGGTCGGCGTGGACCGCGTCGGCCATCAGATCCTGGGCCCGCTGCAGCACCCGGCCCCGGGTGAGCCGGTCGTCCAGGCCGCCCGACGCCAGCACGTCGCCCAGGAACACCGAGTCCCCGAGCACCTCGCGCACCGCGGGATCCGCCCCGCGGGCCTGCTTGTGCCCGGGTGGTGTGAAGGCCAGCCGTCCGCTGCGGTGGTACTCCTCCAGTGCTTCCAGAACCGGCGCCCGGCCGTGATCGATCGTCATGGCCCCCGGGTGCCCGGGAACGAACGGGACCAATCCGCGACGCCCGGCCGCCCCCTCAGCCCTCCGCCCGGCGCCTGCCCGGCGTCAGGATCTCGTCCAGCACCCGCAGCACCACCCCGTAGGCCACCGCGCGCACCTCGGCGTCGCGCGCCGCGCCGGGAGCGTCGGCGCCCGCCCCTCCCGGTTCCCCGCCCCGGGCCCGCCAGGTCCGCTCCTCCTGCGCCGCGCAGGCCCGTGCCCGCTGGATGCGCCGCATCAGTTCGTCCGAGTCCACCACATCGGTCATACCGTCCGCGTACCCCCGTGCGCCGATCGGATGACACGTATTCAGTGGACGGCCGGGAGGTTTGCCGGTGCCGGGACAGGTGAGCCGAAAAGGGACGCCCGATGCATTATCAACCTATTACGTCACCGTTCAGGGAGCCGCGCGATGTGTCAGGAGCACACGACCGAAACCTTCGAACCGGCCGGCGCGCGCCGGGCCGGATCCCCCTGCCCCTGCTGTCCGGCCGAGGTCCGCGAGGCCGTCGCGCGGGCGGTGTCCGAACGCTGCCGCGCCACCCGAACCCCCTGCGACACCGAGGCCCTGGCGGACGCCCTGCTCGTCGCCTCCGAACTCACCACCAACGCCATGCTGCACGGCGGCGGGATCACCGACTTCCAGGTCGACGTGAGCGGCCCCGGAGTGCGTCTGTCGGTGAGCGACCGCAGCAGCGAGCTGCCCGTCGTCGTGCCGTCGGCCGACCGGCAGGGACGCCGCCGCCCGGGCGGCCACGGCTGGCCCATCGTGTGCCGGCTGTCCCGTGACATCCGGGTGTCCGACCTGCCCGCCGGCGGCAAGTGCATCACCGCCGTGGTACCCCTGCCCTGACCGGTGGAAATGCCCCCCGGCACATCGCGCGACGAAGCGGAGTTTGTTCCACCGGCGAGGGGGCAATCGGAGGTTCGTGCTTCGGACCGGAGGCGCGCCAGCGGGAGTGGTGGCTGCTGTGGACCCTCCGGGCGTCCGGTGGCGACCCTCCCGCGGTAGATCCCTGAAACCACCGTTCGGGAGCGAACCGCATGCTCATTGACACGCCCACCCACCGTCCCGGCCCCTCCGACACGACGACCGCCGCGCCCCGCCGGCGGCATGACGACGCCCCCGACACCGCCGCCCTCTTCACCCGGCTGGCCTCCCTGGAGGACGGCCCCGAGCGGGACGCCGTCCGTGACGAGCTCGTCACCGCGTGGCTGCCCATGGCCCACCGCATCGCCGGCCGCTTCCGCGACCGCGGCGAGGCCGTCGAGGACCTGCGCCAGGTGGCCGCCCTGGGCCTGGTGAAGGCCATCGACCGCTTCGACCCGAGCCGCGGGGCCTTCGAGAGCTACGCCGTCCCCACCATCACCGGCGAGGTCAAGCGGCACTTCCGCGACCGGATGTGGGCCCTGCGCGTGCCCCGCCGGGTGCAGGAACTGCGCAACAAGGTGCGGGTGGCCCGGCGTGAACTCACCCAGAACCCCGGCAGCCCCGAGCCGTCCGTGGCGGACATCGCCGCCCACACCGGGCTGACCGAGGAGGAGGTCGGTGCCGGGATGGAGGCCCTGGAGAGCTTCAGCACCCTCTCCCTGGACGCGGAACTGTCGTCCGACGACGACGGCTACAGCCTCGCCGACACCCTCGGCGCCGCGGACACCTCCTACGACATCGTGGTCGACCGCGAGTCCGCCAAGGAGGGACTGCGCAGGCTGCCGGAGCGCGAGCGCGCCATCCTCTACATGCGGTTCTTCGAGGACATGACCCAGAGCCGCATCGCGGACCGGCTGGGCATCTCCCAGATGCACGTCTCCCGTCTCATCAGCCGCAGCTGCGCCCGGGTGCGCGCCGACGTGATGGGACAGCGCACCGGCCGCCGCGGTACCGGCGGACACTCGGCGACGGCGTGAGCGGCGCCCGCCCCCTCGGAGAGCGAGACACATGCTGAAGCCCCACCCCACCGTGCTGCGCCGGCTCGTCGAGGAGTACGAGGCCCTGACGGCGGCCGGAAGCGGACCGGCCGGCCAGGACCCGCGGAGCGGCGACCTGGCGTACACCCTGTGCGTGTCGACCGGCACCCGCGACGTACGCCACGCCCTCGCCACCGCGCGGGACTGGCTGGCGGCGGCCGGGCAGGACGCGCCCGGGGCCGGTGCCCCGGCCGCCGTATGACCCGCGGTGTGCGGGGAACACGAAGCGAATGAGCGAATCCGAGATTCCCCCGGAAGGCAGGCCCGTGGACGTCTATCTCGACCTCCTGCGGGTCCGGATGGACACCGAGGACTACCGGCTTCTGCTCCACGTGGTGGAGCCGGTCCTCCAGGCGATCGAGGAACACCGGCTGTCCGGCCTGGACCTCGCGCTGGACGGCGGGGACGAGGAGCTTCCCCAGGAGGTCCGCGACGAGGCCGCCCTCGTCATCGCGACCGCCGTCACCGGCCGCCTGGACAACGAGGTGGTCGAGCTGGAGGTCGACGAGACCGGACCGGTCCGGGTGGTCACCGACGCGGCGACCGCCGCCGACCCCTCCCGCCTGGGCGAGATCGCCGACTACATCAGGGACCGCCACCGCCAGAACGAGGAACTGCGAGGCATCGCCGAGGCCAGCGGCCTCCCCACCGACTTCTGAACCCCGCCCGCGCGTACGGCCCCGGCAACCGCCGGGGCCGTACGCGCGGGCGGGCACGACCCGGCCACCGGGCCCGCCGCCCCGGCGGACCGCACGCACGGCCGCCGCGCGACGCCGGTCACGGTGCGGGCCGGCCGCCGCGGCTCCGTCGACGCCGGGCCGTACGCGGCGACCGGCCGCCGGGCCCCGGGCCGCACCGCGCCGGCCCTCGGCGCCCCCGGACCGCGCCGGCCCCGTCCGTGCCGGCGCGGCCTCATCGCTCGGGGGCCCTCACCGGGACGTCCAGGGGACGGGCGAGGCCGACCACGGCCTCGTCCAGGCGCTCCAGGTGGCGCAGCACCCGGTCGGTGATGCGGCCGTAGCGGGCGGTGCCGTCGCCGCCCAGGAGGGACGCGATGCTCGGCCCGGTCTCGACCGGCGCGGTGACGTCCTCGTCGGCGACGCGGTCCGCGATCGTCGCGATGTTGCGCACCGTGCGCCCCGCCGCCCCGCGCAGCCGGGGGTCCGCCGCGATCGACGGATGGGTCGGCAGCAGCTCCGCGGTGGCCGCCAGCGAGCGCGCGTGGTACGCGCACGTCTCCAGGAGCGCCACCACATAGCGCGCGTTGGTGCGCCTGGCCCGCAGCGGGGTGACCGGATGCGTCAGCGGCTGGGTGGCGGAGCGCAGGTCGCCCAGCGCCTGGTCCAGCCGCCGCGCCTGGTCCAGCAGGTCGCCGGCGGGCCCGCCGCTGAGCTGGCCGACGGCGCCCTCGGTCACCTCGGCGAGCCGCTCCAGCACGGTGACCAGCAGCTCGTTGGTGCGCCGGTCGGTGTGCACCGGCAGGACCAGCGCCGCCGCGACCACCCCGCAGGCCGCGCCCAGCGCCGTCTCCTCCACCCGCAGCACCAGCACCTCCCAGCTGTAGGTGTGCAGCAGGGTGTAGAGCAGCCCGAGCATCGCCGTCACGAAGAACGACATCAGCGTGTAGGACAGCGGTGCCGTGTAGAACATGGCGAAGATCAGCACCAGCACCAGCGCGAACGCCGTCCAGGTGTGCCGGCCCACCAGGGCGGCCAGCAGGATGCCGGCGACCACGCCGAACACCGTGCCCAGCAGCCGCCGGTAGCCCTTGACCAGGATCTCGCCGGTCGAGGCCGTGTTGATGAAGACGATCCAGCAGGTCAGCACCGCCCAGTACCAGCGGTGCGCGGACAGCAGCTCGCCCCCGACGATGGCCAGCGTCGAACCCACGGAGACCTGCACCGCGGCGCGCGTGGTGGGCCGTTGCAGCCCTTTCGGGGCATTGGCCGGCCCGGTCTCCTCACCGGCGTCGATGGCGGCGTCCTCGGCGTCCAGCTCCTCCCGCGAGCGTGCCGTCGCCGGGCTGTCGTCCGACTCGTCCTGCGGCCCCTCCAGGGCGACGCGCAGCCCCATGACGGCGCGCGCGGTCTCCCCGACGGCCCGGAACACGTCCCGCACGGCCGGGGTGGCGGCCGGCAGGTTCTCCTCGTCCCGGTAGCCGAGCAGCCGGTTGCGCAGCCGGGCCACGCCCGCTCCGCCGGCCCCGGTGCGCACCACCAGCGCCCGCAGCGCGAGCAGGTCCCGCCGCAGTGCGGCGGTGGCCTCGTCCGGGCCGGGCAGCCGGCCCACCTCCGGGGCGGGCGCACCGGGCAGGTGCAGGGTGAGGGTGTCCGCCCGCTCGGCACTGCGCGCCGACAGCAGTTGCAGGCCGAGCCGCTCGGCGGCGATCTCCGCGTCCGCGATCCGGCGCTGCACCAGCCGCGCCGTCGCCTCGTCCGGCGTGCCCTCCTCCAGCTGGCCCTGGATCATCAGGGCCGTCTCGTGCAGCCGTGCGGTGCCCTCCCGCACGTCCTCCAGGGCCTTGTCCACCTCGTCCGGCCCGGCGTCGAGCAGCGCCAGCTGCGCGGAGACCAGCCGGGCCAGCCGGGCCCGGAAGGCCTGGCGCAGCCGCAGGAGCAGACCGGCGGGTGTCACGGGGACGACGGCGAACCGCACCAGGGCGCTGCACGCGAACGCGACGGCCAGGGCCGCCCACAGCCCCGGCAGCTGCCCGGGGGAGGCGCCGACGAACAGGGACAGGAAGTAGACCTGGAAGCCGATCAGACCGAGCGCGGTCCCGCGGTCCCCGAACCGGCGGCCGTACACCGCGGCGAAGATGAGGACGACGAAGAAGGCGTCCCCGGCGAGGACGTGCTCGCTGAGCACCGCGCCCAGCGACACGGACACCAGCGCGACGGGAAGGCCGAGGGCCAGCGTGACCGCCTGGGCGCCGCGCTGCTTCTCGCGGATGGCGAAGGTGGCGACCATCGCCGCCATCGCCCCCGCCACCAGACGGGTGACGTCGAACCCCGCCGAGGCGAGCACGGCCAGCGTCAGCGCGATCGCGCCCACCGTCCGCAGTCCGGCCGTCAGCCGCAGCAGGCCGGGGTCGGACGCCGCCAGGTGGTCCCGCAGCCATGCCCGTACCGGGCGTCCCGCCGCCTTCACGCCGTCGTACTCTCTCCCGTCGCGCACGCGCGCCCGGACCCCGGCAGCGCCGGGCGCGAGCCCTCTCCCGTCCTCCGGGTCACCGTGCGGCCCGGCCCGCCTCCGCCACGTGCTCCCGCACCTGCTCCGGCGTCAGATAGGCGTCCAGGTACTCGAAGTCCCGCAGGTTGCCCGGCTTGTGCGCCTGGAACCCGGTGCGCACGAAATCGTCGCCGGCGACCGCGTTCAGCAGCCAGTTGGTCATCACCCGCGTCTTGGCGACACCGGTGCGCAGCGCCGACCAGTGGTAGCCGCGGGCCACCGCCTGGGCGGGCAGGCCGTGCAGTTCGACGCCGAGCGGCCTGGACACCGCGTCGGTGCCGCCGAGGTCCACCACGAGTCCGAGGTCCTTGTGGACGTACGGGCGCGTCGGCAGGCCCCGCAGCGTCGCGATGACGTTCTCGGCGACGTGCCTGCCCTGCCGCAGGGCGTGCTGCGCGGTCGGCGGGCACACGGCGTCGTCGCCCTTGGCCACGTCGGGCACCGCGGCCGAGTCGCCGAGCGCGAACACCCCGTCGTGGCCCGGCAGGCACATGTCCGCGTTGACCGCGAGCCGTCCCCGGACGGTCTCCGCGTCGAGCGTGGCGATGAGCGGGCTGGCGACGACGCCGGCGGTCCAGATCAGGGTGCGGGTGGGCACCACCCGGCCGTCGGTGAAGGTGACCTCCTCGGCTCCCGCCTTAGCGATGGAGACGCCCAGCGAGACGTCGATGCCACGCCGGGCCAGGATCTCCTGCGCGCTGCGCCCGAGCTTCTCGCCCAGTTCGGGCATCAGCTTCGGCGCGATGTCGATGAGGTGCCATTTGATCAGGCCCGGGTCCAGCCGCGGGTAGCGCTTGACGGCGGCGTGCGTCAGCCGCTGGAGGCAGGCCGCGGTCTCGGTGCCCGCGTAGCCGCCGCCGACCACCACGAACTGCAGCCGCGAGGCCCGCTCGGCCGGATCGTGGCTCGCGTCGGCCAGGTCGAGCTGGGAGATGACGTGGTCGCGGAGGTAGGCGGCCTCGGCGAGCGACTTGAGTCCGAAGGCGTGGTCCGTCAGCCCCGGGATGTCGAAGGTGCGGGTGACGCTGCCGGGGGCCAGCACGATGTAGTCGTACGGCTCGTCGAGGATCTCGCCGTTGACGAGCCGTACGACGCAGACCTTGGACTTCAGGTCCACGCCGATGGCCCCGCCCGGGATGATCCGGGTGCGGTACTTCTCGCTGCGGCGCAGGGAGAGCGCGACCGACTGCGGGGTCAGCACGCCGGAGGCCACCTGGGGGAGCAGCGGCAGATAGAGCTGGTAGGAGAACGGCGTCACCAGCGTGAGGTCGGCCTCGTTCGGGGCGAGCCTGCGCTCCAGCCGCCGCACGCACTCCACGCCGGCGAAGCCTGCGCCCACCACCAGGATCCTGGGTCGTGTCACGGTGTCCATCCCTTCCTGCGGCTCCAGGCGGTCTGCCTCGAACATCGACAACTGACGCGTGCCCCTGTTCGGCACCACGATGCCCGCACCTTCACCGGAACGCACCGGGAGGAGACCCGCGGCCGGTTCAGCCGCGCAGGTGGCACAGGAGCAGACAGACGTCGTCGTCGCGCTCGGAGTCGCTCAGCAGGGGGCGCAGGAGCCGGTCCGCCGAGTCCTCCAGATCCGCGTCCAGCTCCGCGGAGTCGAACGAACCCAGGGCCGCCGCGAGCCGTTCGATGCCCGGGTCGATGCCCCGGGCGCGCCGTTCCACCAGCCCGTCCGTGTAGAGCGCGAGCGTCGAACCGGGCGTCAGCCGCTCGGTGTGGTCGCCGATGTCCTGCTGCAGCGGGATGCCGAGCATCGCGCCGGGCTTGGCGTCCAGGGTGCGCACCCGCCCGTCGGGCAGCCGCAGCACCGGAGGCGGATGACCGGCGGCGGCCCACGTCAGGGTGTGCCCGTCCGGATGGAACCGCGCGATGACCGCCGTGGCGAACAGATCGGGCTGGAGATGGCGCAGGTACCCGTGCAGCCGGGTCAGCAGCCGGCCGGGGCTGTCGCCGTCGACGGCGTAGGCGCGCAGCGCGGTGCGCAGCTGGCTCATCATCACCGCCGCGTGCAGCCCGTGCCCGGTCACGTCGCCGATGACGGTGATCAGACCGCCGTCGCGCTGCCGGAACGCGTCGTACCAGTCGCCGCCGATGTTCAGCCCGTGCGTGGCGGGGAGGTAGCGCGCGGCCAGGCTCAGGCCCGGCGTCGTCGGCAGGTCGGTGAGCAGGGCGCGTTGCAGCGTCTCGGCGATGTCCCGGTTGTGCTCGAAGCGGCGGGCGTTGTCGATGGCGGTGCCGGCCCGCCGGGCGAGCTCGAGCAGCATCACGGCGTCGTCCGGGTCCCAGCGCTCACCGGGCGGCGACAGCGTCAGCACCCCCAGCGGCGCACGCCGGGTCAGCAGCGGGATGCACAGCAGCGGCCGGCCGGGGTCCAGCGCCGACGCGGGCTGGTCGTCCACGCCGGGCAGACCCCCGGGGTGGGCGGCCGCGTACTGCGGCCGCCCGGTGCGGGCCGCGCGGACCGCCGCGCGCGGGTGGGACGTGGGCCGGTACCGGTCGTCCTCCTGGTCGAGCAGCCACACGTCGACGTGGTCGGCGTACCGCGGCACCAGCAGTTCCGGCAGCCGGCGCACGATCTCGTCGTGGTTGAGCGAGGCGTTCAGCACGGCGCTCGCGTCCGCGAGGAACGTCAGTCTGCGGCGCGCGTCCTCCGCCTCGTTGCGCGCCCGGCGCTCGGCGGCGAACGCCTCCCGCTGCGCGCGACCCGCCGCGTCCAGCTCGGCGTGCAGCGCCAGGACGCCCTGGTTGGTCTGGTGCAGCTCCTCCCGGTGGAAGGCGACCAGTTCCTCCTGCTCGGCGAGTTTGTCCAGCACCACGGCCGTGTCCTCGTCGGCGCCCAGCAGCGCCTCGGACAGGACGGCCGGGTCCCTCGTCACCGGACCGGCGTCGAACGCCCGGCCCGGCTCGGGGCACGGGACGGTCACCGTCCACGGGGCGCGGCCGGCGGCGCCCGCGCCCGGTGCCGGCGTCACCGCCGCGTGCAGCGCCCCCGCCCCGGCAAAGGGGCCGGGGACGTCCAGGGTGAGCACCCAGACGCCGCCCTTGGTGAGGCACTGCCGCAACTGGCCGCTGAGCGCCGCGGCCAGCCGGGCGCGTTCGACGGGGGGCACCCCGTGCGCCGCGGCCAGCCGGGCCACGGCTATCCGGGCGCGTGCCGCGTCCGTGACGCTCCGGATCCGCCAGGTGTGCGTCATGGGCGGTCCGGGGGTGCGGGGGCCAGCACGGCCACGGCGGTGTCGTCCCGCACCGGACGCGCGGGGCTGCCGGCGTCGCGGACGGCCACGGCGGCCGTCACGGCCGGGTCGGCCGCCGGCAGCCCGGTGTCCGGAAGCGGCGTCCAGCGGCTGGGCAGACCGTCGGTGTGCAGGATCAGCAGGCTCTCCGGGGTCCAGGCGACCTCGTCCTCGCGCACGGTGAGCGGCCGGTGCACCCCGACGATGCCGGGCCGGGACAGCAGGGTCCGCCAGCGTTCGCCCTCCCGCAGCCGGGCCGTCACGTTGCCGATTCCCGCGAAGCGCAGCCGGCCGGCCCGGGTGTCGAGCTGCGCCACGGCGACGGCCGCGCCCCGGGTGCCGGCCAGCGCCGCGTGGAGCTTCGGCAGACACTCGGCGGGCGGGAGCCGGGCCCAGTGGCGCAGCTCCTCGACGGCGGCGGTCGAGGCACGCGCCGCCTCGCTCCCGTGGCCCAGCCCGTCGGCCAGCATCAGGGTCAGCCGGTCACCGGACCCGACCCAGGTCCAGGCGTCCCCCGAGAAGTCCGCCCCGGCGAACGGGACGTTCACGCCGCCGGCGCGCACGCCGGGGGCCTCGGCGCAGCCCTCGCCGGCGGCGGGGCCGATGCGGGCCACCGCCACGGTGCCCCGGCCGGGCGCGCTGTGCAGACCGAAGTCGTCGGCCAGCCGACGGCAGGTGCCGAGGCCCGCGCCGAGCGAGCGGGCGGTGGAGAACCCGTCCCGCAGCGCACCGGCCACGTCGGAGATGCCCGGCCCGTGGTCGAGCGCGGTGATCTGCACGGCCCGTCCCGGCCGGCCCTCCCTCAGGACGGGCGGGTCCACGAGGTCGACCAGCATCTCTCCCGCCTGCGCGTGCTTGAGGAGATTGGTGGCGAGCTCGGTCGCCACCAGCGCCGCGGCGGCGGTGCGCCGCTCGTCGAGCCCGGCCGCCGCCGCGGTCTCCTCCGCCGCGACCCGGACGTCACGCACCCGGGTGGAGTCCTGCACCGGCAGGTAACGGACGCGGGGCATCAGACGTCCTCACGCTGACGTGGCGGCCGGGCCACCCAGGACGTCACCCGCACCGTGGTCCCCGCCCCCGGGGCGCTCTCGACCTCGAAGTCGTGCACCAGGCGCCGCGCGCCGCCCAGCCCCATCCCCAGTCCGTCGCCGGAGGTGTAGCCGTCGCTGAGCGCCCGGTCGAGATCGGGGATGCCGGGGCCCGAGTCGCTGAAGACCAGCCGCAGCCCGTCGGCCCCGCCGGTGGTGACGTGCGACGCCTCCAGCAGACCGCCCCCGCCGTGCACCAGGGTGTTGCGGGCCAGTTCGCTGGCGGCGGTCACCAGTTTCGTCTGGTCCACCAGACCGAAGCCGAGCCGGGCGGCGGCCTGCCGCACGTGCTGACGCACCCACACCAGGTCCATGTCCGACCGGATGGGCAGACGGGCCTCGACGTCCGCTGCGGTGTGCATCACGGGCTCTCCTCGCCCATGCCGCCGGAACGCGACGTCACGACGGGCCGCGCGAGGAGCTCCATCGCCAGCTCGGTGGTGAGCGCGGTCCGCATCCCGGGCAGCGTCAGGCCCAGCTCCACCAGGGTGACGGCGACCGCGGGCCGTATGCCGGCCACCACGGTGCGCGCGGCCAGCAGTTCGCTCTGCGCCGCGATATCGGCCAGCACCCGTCCGAGGAAGGAGTCGACGATCTCCACACCGGAGATGTCGATGACCACCCCCGTGACCCCGCTGCGGGCGATCGTCTCGGAGAGGTCCTGCTGCAACCGGTGCGCCGTGCTGTCGTACAGGTCCCCCTGGAGGGTGACCAGCAGAACGTCGCCGAGCCTGAGGACCGGCACATGTCCCGCGACCGGGCGGGAGAACCCCTCGCTCACCGGCGGCCCGCACCGTCGGGCGCCGCGTCCACGATGTTCGTCCCCAGCTCGTGCAGGCAGTACCCGAGCGCGTCGGCGAGGCTCGCCCGGGTCTTCACCGTGCCGAGGTCCAGACCGAGGTGCACGATGGTCTGCGCGATCGCCGGGCGGATGCCGGACACCACGCACTCCGCGCCCATCAGCCGGGCCGCGGCGACCGTCTTCATCAGGTGCTGCGCGACCAGGGAGTCGACCGTCGGCACACCGGTGATGTCGAGGATCGCGAACCGGGCGTGCTGGTCGACGACCGCGTTCAGCAGGGCCTCCATCACCACCTGGCTGCGGGCGCTGTCCAGCGTCCCGATCAGCGGCACCGCCACGATGCCGTCCCAGAGCCTGATCACCGGCGTCGCCACCTCCAGCAGCTGGAGCCGCTGCCGGTCGATGAGGGCCTGCCCCTCGCTCAGCGCCGTCTGCATGGCCACCAGGCGCAGTGTCCCCATGAGCACGTTCAGCGCGGTCGAGCACTCGCGCAGCGCCTCGGGCGGGGCCTGGCCCAGATCGGCGACCAGGAGGTTCTCCACCGGCGGCCGCAGCGCGGCCAGCTCGCTCGCCACCTGGGTGGCCGACAGCCCCGCGCGGGAGCGGGCCGCCCCCATCCGCGCCAGCTGCTCACGCACCGTCGAGAAGCCCGCGGCGTCCGGGTCCTCGACCCGCTGCGCGTCGGCGACCCGGGCCAGCGCGTCGACGACCGCCTTCCCCGCCTCCACCGCCTCGTCCCGCGAGACCGTGAACACCGTACGGAACAGGGGCTCGTCCGCCCACCGCTGGGCGATCTGCTCGCGCCGGCGCCGCAGGAAGTCCCTGACCTCGTGCGTCGGCGTTCCGAGCGAACCGCCCGCTTCGTGCTCCGGCACCTGCCTCTTCTCCTCGTCGATCGTCGCGCCGCGACCGTGCCCGAACGCCGGGACCACGGTGCGGCCTTGGCCGGGTGGCCACTCTCATCAGGCTCCGGCGCCGTGGGCGCCGGACCCCGCGGACCGCGCTCAGGCCTCCGGTTCGACCGGGGCCCCCGGCAGCCCGTCCACCCGCTCCAGCGCCTCGTCGACGCTCTCCGAGACGGGCACGGTGATGCTCACGCCCGTCAGGTCCAGGATGCGGCGCACCGCGGGGGTGGGGGAGATGATGTGCACGCTCCCCGGCAGTTCGCGGGCCTCCTGGTAGACCCGGAGGATGATGTTCATGCCGGACGAGTCCATGAAGGGGACCGCCGACAGGTCGAGCAGGAAGTGCCGGCGGCCGTGATGGAGCTGGTTCGCCAGGTGGTGCTGGAACTCGGTCGCCGTGTCGACGTCCAAGTACCCCTCCACCGTGAGCAGCGCCACGTCCTCACGCGGCAGGGTCACCTCGACGGACAACGGGTCCTGGGCAATGGGCACGAGTACCTCCAGCAAAAGTGATCAAGCCATTCGTCGCGCAGCCGCGCGTACCCCCGAATCGCCCGGTCATGCCTCGGCCCGCCCGCCCGGCCGAGGCTCCCGGCTCAGCCGACCCGGATGCCCACGATGCAGGTGTCGTCGTCCGTGTCCGACCTGCTGTACGTGAGCAGCCGGTCCAGCCGCTGGTCGAGCGTGTCCGGGGCCGTGACGGCGGTGGTCAGCAGATGGGTCAGCGACTCCTCCACGCTGCGGTCCCGGCGCTCGATCAGACCGTCCGTGTACATCAGCAGGTTGTCCTCGGCGGCCAGCTGCACCTCCGACTCCTCGTACACCGCCTCCGGTACGGCGCCGAGCAGCAGCCCGCGCACCAGCGGCAGCGGAGCGGCCTCGGAGTCCCGCACCAGCACCGGCGGCAGATGACCCGCACGGGCCCACCGCAGCGTGCGCGAGTCGGGGTCGTACAGGCCGCACACGGCGGTGGCGGTGACGCCGCCGGTCAGATGGTGCGTCACGATGTTCAGCCAGGACAGCAGCTGCCCGGGGCCCGCCCCGGTGACCGCGAGGCCGCGCAGCGCGTTGCGCAGGACGACCATGCTGGTCGCCGCCTCTATGCCGTGGCCGGCGACGTCGCCCACGCACAGCAGCACCAGCCCGGACGGCAGCACCACGGCGTCGTACCAGTCGCCGCCCACCAGCTGCTCGGCCTCCGCGGGCCGGTAGCGGACGGCCACGTCGAGGTCGGGCACCTGAAGCGGAGCCTGGGTGGGCGGCATGATGGCGCGCTGCAGCTGCAGCGCCAGCCGGTCGCGCTCGCTGGCCTGCTGCTCGGTGTGCGCCAGCTGGTCGCGGGTGGCCGCCAGCGCCACCTCGGTCCAGTGCTGGGCGGAGATGTCCTGGTAGGCGCCGCGGGTGGTGAGCAGCCTGCCGTCGGTGTCCAGGACCGGTTCGGCGACGACCCGGATGTGCCGGGTCACCCCGTCCGGCCGTTGCAGCCGGAAGGCCGCCGACGCCGGGCGCCGGTGGTGCAGCAGCGTGCGCAGGAAGCGGCCGATGGTGACGGCGTCGTCCGGGTGGGCGTGCGCCGGCAGTTCCTGCAGCGGCACCGGCAGGCTGGACTCGGGACGTCCGTACAGGTCGAAGAGCTGCCCGTTCCAGGTGATCTCCCCGGTCAGCAGGTTCTCCTCGAAACCGCCGATCCGGCCGAGCCGCTGGGCGTGCTGGAGCAGGCTCGCCAGGCGGGCCGTCTCGTCCTCGATCCGCCAGATGAACAGGATGCCGGAGCCGTGCCGGCTGACGCTGATGTCCGCGATCGACGCCAGCGGCACCTGGTCGACGAGGGCGGTCAGGTTCATGCGCCGGGCGCGGAACGGCTCCCCCGTGGCGTACACCCGTTCGATCCGCTGGAACAGCTCGCTGTCCCCGGCGGCCATCGGGTACGCCTCCAGGAGCAGCGCACCGCTGACCATGGCGCGCGGCCGGCCCGCCGGGTCCAGGAAGCGGCTGTTGACGTGCTGGATGCGGAAGTCCAGCAGGTTCCCGTCCGTGTCCAGGTGCGGCACCAGGACGAGAGCCGGGTCGTACAGCCCGTCGGCCAGGTCCATCAGCTCCGCGGCGTCCGGCAGCACCCGGGGCTGCTGGGCCGGGCCGCTCGGCGCCTTGTACATCTCCAGGGTGTGCGCGCACAGCTCCGCCAGGGCCTCCACCTGGCGCACGATCTGCGGCGGCTGCTCGGGCAGCGGAGCCGGCCAGACGATCTCCAGCACGCCGTACACGCGGCCCCCCGTACCGGCGGGCAGGGCCGCCCGGCCGCCGTCCGGGTGGTGGTGCCGGCCGACGCTGGGCAGGCCCCGGTCGGCCAGCGAGGTGATCCACAGGCCGTCGCGCTCCGCGAGACCGCACCGGGCGACCGTCGCCACGTCCGGCGGCACGTAGTACCAGCGCGCCGCCTCCGCGGGGGAGAAACCGGCGCTGCCCGCCAGGGTGAGCGATCCGTCGGCGCCGGCCGCCCAGATCGCCACCGCCACCGCGCCCAGCGGACGCAGCGCCTGCGCCAGCAGGGACTCGGCCACGGCCTGGGTGTCGCCCGCCGCCAGCACCCCGCTCTCGGCCGCGCGCAGCCGCACGGCCGCGGGGTCCGGCCCGGCCTCCTCGGCGGCCCGGGTGGCGGCCAGGAAGGCGTCCGTCACCTCGGACATCCGGTCCCGGGCGGCCTGGTTGATGACCTCGACCGCGAACTCCAGCTGGGTCGTCCCGGCCTGCTCGGTCAGTTCGGCGAGCTGGCGGGCGGCCTGCGAGGGACCGCACCCCAGCCGTTCGACGAGGATGCCCTTGGCGAGTTCGATCAGCGCCCGGCCCTCGGCCTCGGCCTGCGCGGCCCGCACCTCCCGGCTGAGCCGGTCCACGGTGGCCGCCAGCCTGCCCACCGGCGAGTCCGCGGACACCCCGGCGGGTCCGGCCGACGGCCGTTCCAGTCCGGACCCGCCGGCCTGCGGCTCGCCCTGATGCTCACTGATGCTCACTGTGCGCACGCTCCTCGGAGGCGGGGCCCTGCGACGGGGCTCATGCCGGCAGCCAGCGGCGGACGCAGGCGATCAGGTCCTGGGTGTCGACCGGTTTGGTGACGTAGTCGCTGGCTCCCGAGGCGATGCTCTTCTCCCGGTCCCCGGGCATCGCCTTCGCGGTGACGGCGATGATGGGCAGATCGGCGTACTGCGGCATGGAGCGGATCTCGGCCGTGGCGGCGTAGCCGTCCAGCTCGGGCATCATCACGTCCATCAGCACGAGCGCCACGTCGGGGTTGTTCACCAGTTGCTCGATGCCCTTGCGGCCGTTCTCCGCGTGCAGCACCCGGAAGCCGTGCAGCTCCAGGATCCCGCTGAGCGCGAAGAGGTTGCGCGCGTCGTCGTCGACGACGAGGAGGGTGTGGCCGGAGAACGAGCCGTCCACGACGGTCTGCGGCGCCGGCCGCTGCGGCTCGTCGGGCCGCACCAGCGACAGCACGTCGCCGGGCTCCTCCGCGGAGAGGTGCAGGGCGATGCGTTCGCGCAGCTCGTCGAGGCTGGACAGGAACTCCAGCGCGGTGCCCTCGGCACGGGACCGCAGCTCCGCCTCCACCGACGCGTCGGCACGGTGGCCGCTGTGCACCAGCACCGGCACGCTCGCCAGGGCGGAGTCGCCGCGCAGCGCCTCCAGGAACCGGGTCACCTCCTCCTGGGCCATGCCGAGCTCCAGCACCACGCAGTGGCACGGGTCGGCGGCCAGCGCGCCGGCCGCCTCCTGGGCGCCGACGGCGGTGAGGATGTCGACCGACGGCCGGGAGGCGCCGCCGCCGTGCGCGACGTCCTGCACGACGCTCTCCGCGACCAGGGTCAGCAGGCCCCGGGGCCGCTCCTCCACGACGAGCAGCCGCCGCGGACGCCGGCCGGACCCCGGCCCCGTCTCGATCGCCGGCAGGTGCCGGGCCGGCACCTCCGGCAGGACCTCGCCCAGCTCCCCGTCCGGGGCCGGGGAGGGCCGCAGCAGCTCCTCGAAGTCCGGCCGGGCCACGGGCAGGAACAGGGTGAACGTGCTGCCCTGGCCCGCGACGCTGTCCACCGTCACCGCGCCGCCCAGCAGATGGGCGATCTCCCGGGTGATGGACAGACCGAGCCCGGTGCCCCCGTACTTGCGGCTCGTCGTGCCGTCCGCCTGCTGGAAGGCGCCGAAGATCGCCTCCAGATGCTGCTCGGGAATGCCCACACCGGTGTCCTGCACCCGGAAGGCCACCACGGACCCGCCCCGCAGCACCCCGCTGGGCACCTCGTCGTCCGGCGCCGGCTCGATCCGCAGCTCCACGCCGCCCCGCTCGGTGAACTTGACCGCGTTGGACAGCAGATTGCGCAGCACCTGCCGCAGCCGCGAGTCGTCGGTGAGCAGGTCGGCCGGCGCGCCCGGAGCCGTCGTCACGGCGAAGTCCAGGCTCTTCTGCGTCGTCATCGGCCGGAAGGTGGCCTCGACGTACTCGATGAGCCGGCGCAGTTCCACCCGCTCGGGGCTGACGTCCATCTTTCCGGCCTCGACCTTGGACAGGTCGAGGATGTCGTTGATCAGCTGCAGCAGGTCCGAGCCCGCCGAGTGGATGATCTGCGCGTACTCGACCTGCTTCGGGCTGAGGTTGCGCGAGGGGTTCTGCGCGAGCAACTGGGCCAGGATCAGCAGGCTGTTGAGCGGGGTGCGCAGCTCGTGGCTCATGTTCGCCAGGAACTCCGACTTGTACTTCGAGGCCAGCGACAGCTGCTGGGCGCGCGCCTCCAGCTCCTGCCGGGCCTGCTCGATCTGCAGGTTCTTCGCCTCGATGTCCCGGTTCTGCGCGGCCAGCAGCGCCGCCTTGTCCTCCAGCTCGGCGTTGGAGTGCTGGAGTTCCTCCTGCTGGCTCTGCAACTCCGCCGAGCGTTCCTGCAGTTCGGCGGTGAGCCGCTGCGACTCGACGAGCAGCTCGTCGGTGCGGGCGTTGGCCACGATGGTGTTGACGTTGACGCCGATGGTCTCCATCAGCTGGGCCAGGAAGTCCTGGTGGATCTGGGTGAACGGGGTCACCGACGCCAGCTCGATGACCCCGAGGACCTGGCCCTCGACCACGATGGGGAGCAGCACCAGCGCGGTCGGCACCACCTGGCCGAGCCCGGAGGAGATGGTGACGTAGTCCGGCGGCAGCTCGTCCACCATGATGGTGCGGCGGCTGCGCGCCGCCTGGCCGACCAGGGTGCGGCCGAAGGCGATCCGGGTGGGCCGGCCCTCGTCGTCGGGGTAGCCGTAGGAGCCGACGAGCCGCAGCTCGGGGCCGCCGTCGCCGTCCTCCGCGAGGTAGAAGGCGCCGTACTGGGCCGACACCAGCGGCACCAGCTCGTCCATGATCAGCTCGGCGACCACCGGCAGGTCGCGGTGGCCCTGCATCAGGCCGGAGACCCGGGCGAGGTTGGTCTTGAGCCAGTCCTGCTCCTGGTTGGCCCGGGTGGTCTCGCGCAGGGACTCCACCATCGAGTTGATGTTGTCCTTGAGCTCGGCGACCTCACCGGAGGCCTCCACGTTGACGGAGCGGGTCAGATCGCCCTCGGCGACGGCACTGGTGACCTCGGCGATCGCGCGGACCTGCCGGGTGAGGTTGCCCGCCAGCTCGTTGACGTTCTCCGTGAGCCGCTTCCACGTGCCCGAGACGCCCTCGACCTCCGCCTGGCCGCCGAGGCGGCCCTCGGTGCCGACCTCGCGGGCGACGCGGGTGACCTCCTGGGCGAAGGCGGAGAGCTGGTCGACCATCGTGTTGATGGTCGTCTTCAGCTCCAGGATCTCGCCGCGCGCGTCGACGTCGATCTTCTTCGACAGGTCGCCCAGGGCCACGGCGGTCGTCACCAGCGCGATGTTGCGCACCTGGCCGGTGAGGTTGTTGGCCATGGAGTTGACGTTGTCGGTGAGGTCCTTCCAGGTGCCCGCGACATGGGGCACGTGCGCCTGGCCGCCGAGGCGGCCCTCGGTGCCGACCTCGCGGGCGACGCGGGTGACCTCGTCGGCGAAGGCCGACAGCGTGTCGACCATGGTGTTGATGACGTCGGCCAGCGCCCCGACCTCGCCGGCCGCCTCGACCCTGATCCGCTGCGACAGGTCGCCCCGGCCCACCGCGGAGGCGACCTGGGCGATGGAGCGGACCTGGCCGGTCAGGTTGGACGCCATCACGTTGACGTTGTCGGTGAGGTCCTTCCAGGTGCCGGAGACGCCGCGCACCTGCGCCTGGCCGCCGAGGCGGCCCTCGGTGCCGACCTCGCGGGCGACGCGGGTGACCTCGTCGGCGAAGGCGGAGAGCTGGTCGACCATCGTGTTGATGGTGTTCTTGAGTTCGAGGATCTCGCCGCGGGCGTCCACGGTGATCTTCTGCGACAGGTCGCCCTTGGCGACCGCCGTCGCCACCAGCGCGATGTTGCGGACCTGGCCGGTGAGGTTGCCGGCCATGAAGTTCACCGAGTGGGTGAGATCGCGCCAGGTGCCCTTGACGCCCTGCACGTCGGCCTGGCCGCCGAGGCGGCCCTCGGTGCCGACCTCGCGGGCGACGCGGGTGACCTCGTCGGCGAAGGCGGAGAGCTGGTCGACCATCGTGTTGATGGTGTTCTTGAGTTCGAGGATCTCGCCGCGGGCGTCCACGGTGATCTTCTGCGACAGGTCGCCCTTGGCGACCGCCGTCGTCACCTGGGCGATGGAGCGGACCTGCGCGGTGAGGTTGCCCGCCATCGCGTTCACCGAGTCCGTCAGGTCGGCCCAGGTGCCCGAGACCCCCGGCACCTGTGCCTGGCCGCCCAGCGCCCCCTCGGTGCCGACCTCACGGGCCACTCGCGTCACCTCGGAGGTGAACACCGACAGCTGGTCCACCATCCCGTTGAAGACCTTGGCGATGTCACCCATGAGGCCGCCCGCGTCGTCCGGCAGCCGGGTGCCGAAGTCCCCGTCCCGTACCGCGGTCAGCCCCGCCAGGAGCCGCATCAGCTCCTGGTCCCCCGGTGCCACCTCGGTTTCCTCGGTGCTCTTGCTGGTCATGCGCACCCTCGTTCCGACCAGAGTCAGTGCGCGTTTCCGCAGTTCACGGATGTGCGCGATGAGAAAATACGCCGAAGGCTAACCCAGGTCGCGGGTGCGGAACAAAGCGCGGCACCACCGGGGGAACCGGACAGAAAAAACTTCCGGAGCGCGTGCATGTCCCGGCTCGAAGGGGGTAGTCGAAAAGATTTCGCCGACGCGGGGAGCGCCGGGCCGCCGGCGCCCGGTTTTGGTCCGTGCCTGTCGAATGCGAGCCCGCCCACCGGGTATTTGCTGCTGTGGAACCGGGTGTCGCCCAGGGCATCCGTCGTCATCGGGGAGGCAAGGAGCAGTGCCCATCGACAGCATCTGGTCATACGCGCCGGACCTGGACCGCGTCCAGGAGCAGGACCTCACGGACTACACCGTCGTCGCGAGCGACGGCACCATCGGCCATGTGGACCGGCAGGCCGACCATCACGGCATGCGGCACCTCGTCGTCGACACCGGGGTGTGGGTGTTCGGCCGCAGCCTCCTGGTGCCGGTCGGCGTCGTCGCGGACGTCCACCCGGGGGAACGCCAGGTGACACTGGCCTGCACCAGGGCCGAGGTGAAGGCGGCGCCCCGGTTCCGGACCGACAGCGAGACCATGGACCCCGCCTATCTCACCGCGGTCGGTGATTACTATCACCGACTGCCGCCGCGCGAGAGTCCCACGGGGTGACCACCGCACGGCAGGCCCGTCCGGCCGGCGGCACGGGAGTGGAGAGTGCCGCCGACGCGCGGGCGCACGCCGAGGCGACGGTGCGCGCCCACTGGGACTCCGAGGGCCGCACCCCGCACCACCAGGACATGATCGACCTCTCGCTCGTCGTGTCGGAGCTGGTCACCAACGCCATCCGGCACGGCGCCGGACTGGCCGGCTTCGACGCGCGGGTGACGGGGGACGGCGTACGGATCGCCATCCACGACCACAGCGACGTCGTCCCCGAGGCCGCCGGCGGAACCGGCGCCCTGCCGGCCGTGCACCGCGGCAGCGGTTACGGCTGGCCCCTGGTGATCCGGCTGGTACGGGACATCGACGTGCGCAGGCGCCCCGGCGGCGGCAAGACCGTCAGCGTGCTGGTCCTCCTGCGCGACGCGCCGGCGTAGCCTCACCAGGGCAGGAAGACGTGGATGTCCTTGCCGTGCTCGTTGCCGACGACGCTGACCTGATCGCACAGCGTGTGGATCAGATGCCAGCCGATGCCGCCGCCGCCGCGGTGGGGATGGAAGGGCCGCGGGGCCGGCTCGGTGGTGCTGGTGTCGTGCATCACCACGTGCACGCCGTCGAACGTCCTGCGCAGCCGCAGCTGGAACGGGCCCGGCGCGTACTGGACCGCGTTGGCGGCCAGCTCCGTGACCACCAGGAGGATGTCGTCCCAGTGCTCGGGAGCCGACGGCGCCGACACACGGGACAGGTCGAAGAGGAACTCCTCCGCGACCAGACGTGCGTCCGTCACATCGTGCAGCTCCCCCGGGAAGCTGGCGATGCGGCTCGTGATGTCCTCGGCAGCCAGTGTCCTGTCCCTATGCGGCTCGCGTGCCATCTCGCCTTCCAGGCCCCGTCGTCGCGGGGCAGTCGCTCTCGCTTCTGTGCCCCCTCGGACTGTGGGTTCCCGTGCGGGCGAAGCCTAAGCGCCCGCATGCCCGTGCCCGGCCGGTGACAAACCCGTCACCGGCGGCAGCGGCCGGCCGCCCTCCCCGGGCGGTCAGCGGAAGACGTTGTCCGAGTCGTCCCAGCCGGACGACTCGTCCACGGCCGGCGTCCGCCCCGGACGCGTCCGCGACTGGTACATCGCGTCGATCTCCAGCGCGTGGCGCCGCACGATCTCGTCCCGGCGCAGCTTCATCGACGGTGTCAGCAGCCCGTTGGCCACGTCGAACGGCTCGGGCAGCACCCGGAACACCCGGATCGACTCCGAGCGCGACACGCTGCTGTTGGCCGCGGCGACCGCCCGCGCGATCTCCTCCCGCAGCGCGTTCTCCTCCCGTGCCTCCCGGGCCGGCGCGTCGCCCGGCAGGGACAGCGCCGCCCGCCAGTCGTTGAGGAACTCCGGGTCCAGCGTGATCAGGGCGCCGACACACGGCCGGTTGTCGCCCACGACGACCGCCTGATGGACCAGCGGGTGCATCCGCAGCCGCTGCTCCAGGGCCGTCGGCGCCACGCTCTTGCCGCTGCTCGTGACGATGACGTCCTTCTTGCGGCCGGTGATCGTGAGGTAGCCCTCGGCGTCCAGCCGGCCCAGGTCGCCCGTGGCCAGCCAGCCGTCGCGCAGCACGGCCCGGGTGGCGGCCTCGTCCCCCACGTACCCCTGGAACACCGACGGCCCGCGCACCAGGATCTCCCCGTCGTCGGCCACCCGGATCCCGGTGCCCGGCAGCGCCTGCCCGACGGTGCCGGACTTCTCCCTCCCGAACGGCTGCATCGTCACCCCGCCGCCGGTCTCGGTGAGCCCGTAGCCGTCGTGGACGTAGACGCCGATCCCTTCGTAGAAGAGGGACAGGTCGCGGTTGAGCGTCGACCCCCCGGAGGTGGCCCGCAGCACCCGGCCGCCCAGTGACTCCCGCAGCCTGCGGTAGACCGTGCGCTCGTACAGGGCGTGCTGCAGCCGCAGGTCGAGGCCCGGCCCCGCGCCGCGGCCCAGCCGCTGCCGCTCCAGCGCGGCGGCGAAGTCCCGTGCGGTGCCGGCCGCCCGCTCGAACAGGGCGCCGCGGCCCGACAGCTGTGCCGCGCGCAGGAAGTTCTTGTAGATCTTCTCCAGCAGGGACGGGACGGCGTACAGATAGGTGGGCCGGAAGGTGCGCAGGGCCGAGGCGAGGGACTCCCCGCCGATGTCGGGTTCGTGTCCCATCAGCAGCCCGCCGCGCACGCACAGCACCTGGATCATCAGGCCGTAGACGTGGGAGAAGGGCAGGAAGGCGAGGACGGCGGCCTGCTCGCCCGGGGGCGCCGTGACGTGGCCCCAGCCCGCCAGCAGGGTGTCGCTCATGAAGGCCAGGCCGCGGTGGCTCAGCGCGCAGCCCCTGGCGCGGCCGGACGTGCCGGAGGTGTAGGCGACGACGGCCGTGGAGTCCGGCAGGACGATGCGGCGCATCGAGTCGACCGTGGCCACCGGGATGAACTCGCCGCGCGCCGCCAGCTGGTCCAGCGCGCCCGCGTCCAGCTGCCAGACGTGCCGCAGCCGCGGCAGCGCGGCGCACACGGACCCCACGGTCATCACGCCCTGCTCGTCCTCCACCAGCACGGCCACACAGCCGGAGTCCCGCAGGATCCACTCCACCTGTTCGCGCGAGGAGGTCGGGTAGACGGGGACGACCTCGGCGCCCACCGTCCACAGGGCGTGGCCCAGGAGGGTCCACTCGTAGCGGGTGCGCGCCATGATCGCCACCCGCGTGCCGGGCGAGATCCCGGACGCCACCAGGCCCTTGGCCACGGCGACGACCTCGTCGCGGAACTCGACGGCGGTGATCTGCTCCCAGGTGGCGGAGGCCGGGTGGGGACGGTGGGCGAGCAGCGGCAGGGTGGGGCTCTCGGCCGCCGTCTCGAAGAGACTGTCGGCGAGGCCACCGGTCAGGGGCGAGGCGGATGGGGGAGCGAGAGCGAGGTCGCGCATGCGCTGCTCCTGACGTGTACGGGCTGTGACGCGGCCGATGAGCGGCGTCATCGGCGGTGCCCGAATCTAGCCGAGCCGGGGCTCCCCCGTGCCGGGATCGAGACAAGTGTGTCCGCACTGATGATCTCGGCGCTTTCGGGGGACCCGGACGGCATGAGTTACGTCAATCCAGATCCCGAACCGGAACGCAGTACCGGCCTCGAACCGGGCGGTGGCGTCCCCCCGGGCGAGACCCCGCCCGCGGAGAGCAGCATGCCCGAGGCGGGCCCCCGGGAGACGCACAACCCGACCAGGGGGTGGGCCAAGGGCCCGCTTGCGGCGATCCTCGTCCTCGTGGTGCTGATCGCGGCGTTCTTCCTTGCCTACGCCCTCATCCTCATCTTCTGACGCCCCCTACCCGCGAGGAGCGGCCTCCGTACGCCCCGCCCCCTGGGTGTGCCGTACGCACTCCGTGACGACGTCCCGCAGACTCCCCGTGCGTTCCAGCAGGGCGTGCTGCACCTGCGCCCCGTTGCCGTCGCGCAGCAGGCGTGCGCAGCCCTCGCGGGCGCGCTCCAGGTCGCCGGTGTCCTCCAGGGCCCCGGCGACGTGGTCGAGCAGGGCCCGCACGACCGTCTCGGCGGGCATGCGGCGCATGGTCTCCGGGTGCAGCAGCTCGCCCGTCAGTCCCGAGCGGGCCGCCTGCCAGGCGGCCAGCCGGAGCAGGCTGACGCCGGGGTCCGCCGGCTCCCGGCCGGCCCGCCACTCACGGGCCGCGGTCTCCACCAGCCCGCGGGCGAGGGTGGCGATCAGCGCCGCCGTCTCCGCGTGCAGACAGACGTCGGAGACGCGGATCTCCACCGTCGGGTACTGCTGGGACAGCCGGGCGTCGAAGTAGGCCATCTTCTCGTCGAGGACGACGCCGGTGGCCACCATGTCGGCGACCCGCCGGTGGTAGCGCTCGGCCGAGCCGAACGGCTCGGTCGGACCGGCCGACGGCCAGCGCTGCCAGACCCGGCTGCGGTAGCTGCTGTACCCCGTCTCCTTGCCCTGCCAGAACGGCGAGTTCGCGCTCAGCGCCGCCAGCACCGACAGCCAGGGCCGCAGCCGGTCCACGACCCCGACGCCCTCCTCGTCGGACTCGACGGACACATGGACGTGGCAGCCCATGACGAGCTGTTCCCGGGTGGCGATGCCGTACTGCTCCTCCATCCACCGGTACCGCCGGTTGACGCCGATGGCCGGGCTCACCGGCAGCGGCGAGGTGGCGAGGGCGGCGACGGCGCAGCCGATCTTCCCCGCGTGCCCGGCGGCCTCCTCGCGGCAGCGGACGATCTCCGCGTGCAGGCTCTCCATCGAGGACTGCGGATGCGTGGCGAACTCCAGCATCTGCTCGTGCAGTTCCTTCTCGAAGACGTCCTCCTCCGCGCCGTCCCGGGCGGCGCGGGCGAGGACCGCCGCGGACATCGCCCGCGGTTCCCCGCTCTCCGGATCGACCAGGAGGAGCTCCTCCTCCACTCCGACGGTGCGCACCTGGTGCCGCCCTTCTGTGTCCTGTCGTCACGCCGAGAAGCCCTCGGCCGTACGACCCCGGATGCCCCGGTCGGGGCGTCGGACACCTGGTGGCGGCAGCGGACTCTCACGGGATGACCGGCGTCAGCCACATCGTCGCGAGCGGCGGCAGCGTGAGCCGGAGGGTGCCGTCCTCGGGCTTGACCGGGTCCGGGTCGGTGACGTCCCCGCCGCCGTAGCGCGCGGCGTCGGTGTTGAGGACCTCCTGCCAGGCGATCACCTCGTCGCCGACGGCGAGCGGGTAGTCGTGCCGGACCACGGGGGAGAAGTTCGACACCGCGAGCAGCGGCCGGCCCCCGGCGTCGTACCGCAGGAACGCGAAGACGTTGTCGTCGGCCGCGTCGACCGACACCCACCGGAAACCGGACGGGTCGGTGTCGCGCTGCCACAGCGCCGGGGTCGCCCGGTAGCGGGCGTTGAGATCGCGCACCAGGTCCCGCACCCCGCGGTGGTCACCCGCCGAGTGGTACCCGTCGTCGAGCAGCCACCACTCCGGGCCCTGCTTCTCGGACCACTCCGCGCCCTGCGCGAACTCCTGGCCCATGAAAAGCAGTTGCTTGCCGGGGTGGGCCCACATGAAACCGAGGTAGGCACGCACGGTGGCGCGCCGCTGCCACCAGTCGCCCGGCATCTTCGACACCAGCGCCTGCTTGCCGTGCACCACCTCGTCGTGCGAGATGGGCAGCACGTAGTTCTCGCTGTAGGCGTACACCATCGCGAACGTCATCTCGTGGTGGTGGTACCTGCGGTGCACCGGCTCGTGGGAGACGTACTCCAGCGAGTCGTGCATCCAGCCCATGTTCCACTTGAAGCCGAACCCGAGGCCGCCGGTGTCGGTGGGCCGGGTCACCCCGCCCCACGCCGTGGACTCCTCCGCGATGGTCACCACCCCGGGGCAGCGCCGGTACACGGTCGCGTTCATCTCCTGCAGGAACGCCATCGCCGCCAGGTCCTCCCGGCCGCCGTACGCGTTCGGCTCCCACCCGCCGTCCTCGCGCGAGTAGTCCAGGTAGAGCATGGAGGCGACCGCGTCCACCCGCAGCCCGTCGATGTGGAACTCCTCGCACCAGTACACGGCGTTCGCGACCAGGAAGTTGCGCACCTCGGTGCGGGCGAAGTCGAAGGTGTACGTCCCCCAGTCGGGGTGCTCCGCGCGCCGGGAGTCCCCGGGCTCGTACAGCGGCTCCCCGTCGAACCGGGCCAGCGCCCAGTCGTCCTTCGGGAAGTGCGCCGGCACCCAGTCCATGATCACACCGATGCCGGCCCGGTGCAGGGCGTCGACCAGGTACCGGAAGTCGTCCGGGGTGCCCAGCCGCGCGGTCGGCGCGTAGAAGCCGGTGACCTGGTAGCCCCAGGAGCCGCCGAAGGGGTGCTCGGCGACCGGCATCAGCTCCACGTGGGTGAAGCCGAGGTCCTTGACGTACGCCGGGAGCGCCTCGGCGAGTTCGCGGTAGGTCAGACCGGGCCGCCAGGACGGCAGGTGCACCTCGTACACCGAGAACGGCGCCTCGTGCACGGGCGTCGCCGCCCGCCGCGCGAACCACTCGGCGTCGCCCCACTCGTAGTGCGAGGCCGTCACGACGGACGCCGTGTTCGGCGGCTCCTCCGTGCGCCGCGCCATCGGGTCGGCCTTGAGGAACCGGTGGCCGTGGCGGGAGTGGATCTCGAACTTGTAGCAGGTGCCCTCGCCGACACCGGGCAGGAACAGCTCCCACACCCCGGACGAGCCGAGCGAGCGCATCGGGAACGCCGTGCCGTCCCAGTGGGTGAAGTCGGCGGCGACCCGCACGCCCCGCGCGTTCGGCGCCCACACCGTGAAACGGGTGCCGGTGACGCCCTGGTGGGTCATGGGGTGCGCGCCGAGCGCCGTCCACAGCTCCTCGTGCCGGCCCTCGCCGATCAGGTGCAGGTCGAGCTCGCCGAGCGCGGGCAGGAACCGGTACGGGTCGTGCGTCTCGACCGGCTCGTCGCCCTCGTAGGCCACCGCCAGGGTGTACGCCGGGATCGCGGCCAGCGGCAGTACGGCGGAGAAGAGGCCGTCGCCCTCCGACACGAGCGGGGTGCGCTTGCCCCCGACGATCACGCTCACCTCACGCGCGAAGGGGCGCAGCGCCCTGAAGGCGATCCCGCCGGGCACCGGATGGGCGCCGAGCAGCGCGTGCGGATCGTGGTGGGCGCCCGCCAGCAGGCGCCCCCGGTCGGCCGGGTCGAGGGCGGGGGCGGCGCCGGGGGGCGCGGCGGCGGACGGGACGGGCCCGGCCGACTCGGGAAGCGGGGTGTCACGCAGGGCCACGGCTTCAGTCTCCTCTCACGGCGAGGCGCTCGATCGCCGCCATGGGTACGGGCAGCCAGTCGGGTCGGTGCCGGGCCTCGTACAGCACCTCGTACACGGCCCGGTCCGTCTCGTAGGCGCGGAGCAGGCCGTGCTTCTTGCGCGGGTCCCAGCCGGCACGGGCGGCGTAGCCCGCGCAGTAGGCCTCACGGCAGCGGCGCGCCCACTCCGGGCGCCAGGGGCGGCGCTGGCGGGCGGCGTAGTCGAAGGAGCGCAGCATCCCGGCGATGTCCCGCACCGGGGAGTGGGCGCTGCGCCGTTCGGAGAGCGGCCGGGACGGCTCGCCCTCGAAGTCGATGACGAACCACTCGCGCCCCGCCCGCAGTACCTGCCCCAGGTGCAGGTCGCCGTGGATGCGCTGGGCGGGCGGCCCGGCGTCGCAGGTGGCCAGGGCGGCGAAGGCGGTCCGCAGCCCCGGCACGAACGGCTGGAGCGCGGGGACGGCGTGCGCCGCGGCGGTCAGCCGCTCGGTCATCGCCGCCGCCGTCCGCCCGTTCTCGCCCGGCGCGCCGATGGGGAAGGCCGAGGACAGCGCCAGATGGACGTCCGCCGTGGCCCGGCCGAGGGCGTGCGACTGCGCGGTGAAGTCGTCACCGGAGGCGAGCGCGTCGAGGGCCAGCGTCCAGCCGTCGGAGGCGTTGCGCAGATACGGCTGGAGCACGCCGAGCGTCGCCTTGAACGGATGCGTGGTGCACATCCAGGCCACCGGGGCGGGCACCCGGTGGCAGCCCTGCCGGGCCAGCGCCCCGGGCACCTCCAGATCCGGATTGACACCGGGCTGGATGCGCCGGAACACCTTCAGGATGTACTCGTCGCCGTACACCAGCGAGGAGTTGGACTGCTCGGCGGTCATCAGGCGCGGCACCAGTCCGGCGGGCACCTGCTGGGAGCCGTCGCACTCGAAGCGCAGCGGGCCCGCCGCGCCGGGGTGGCGCAGCCGCTCCAGGAGCAGCTGGGCGGCGCGCGGGTCGTGGAGGGCGTCGTAGACCGTCAGTCCGGCCAGCCGGCCGGCCGGCACCCTGCCGATGAGCGCCTTGCCGAGCCGCGGCGAGGGGTGCTCCCGTACGCCGAGGAGGAGCTGGTAGCAGTCGCCGGCCGGGACCGCGCCGCCGGGTGAGGGCACGCCTCCGTGACCGGCGTGCACCAGTACGTGCAGACAGCCCGGGAACAGCTCCGTCATCGACAGCACGCCGAGGTCGGTGACGGGCCGGTCCTTGCCGGCGAACCAGCGTTGCAGCGGCAGCCACTCGCGCAGCAGCCCGGTGAGCGACTCCATGGGCTCGGCGGGCGCGCTTCGCGGCCGCAGGAAAGCGGTCTTCGTCATGGTGACGCCTCCTCTCCCCGGCACACGCTCACAGGCGTCGGCCGATGCGGGATGCGACTCGGGTGAGCCGGAACCAGTAGAAGCCGTGGCCCCCGAGGGTCAGCAGGTACGGCAGTTCGCCGACGGCCGGGAAGCGCACCCCGCCGAAGAGCTCGACCGGGTGCCGTCCCCCGAAGGCGCTGAGGTCGAGCTCGGTGGGCTGGGCGAAGCGGGAGAAGT